>CBFGOJ010000005.1:0-197539 GCA_965650365.1 uncultured Fluviicola sp.
AGAAGTATTCGCGAAGATATTCACGACGATTATTACACAACAGAAATCGGTAAGGCAGGTTATGTGCGCAAAGGAGATGATTTAACGATCATTACTTACGGATTAGGAGTTCACTGGGCAATGGAAGCTTTGGATGCTCATCCCGAGATTTCTGCAAACATTGTCGACCTGAAAACCTTGCTTCCCTTAGATACGGAAACCATTTATGAAGCTGTTCGCAGCACCGGAAAAGTAATTGTCCTGCACGAAGATTGTATGACAGGTGGAATTGGTGGTGAATTGGTGGCTTTGATCAATGAAAATTGTTTTGATACATTGGATGCACCTGTGAAACGTGTAGCATCCTTAGATACTCCCGTACCGTTTGCAGTGGCCTTGGAAAAACAATTCCTGCCTGCAGAAAGATTCAAGAAGGCGTTGGTTGAATTGTATGAATTTTAAATAAAAGAATCTCGTAGGCACGCAATGCATTGTGTGCCTACATATTTAAACCAAAAACGGCGACCAATAATGGTCGCCGTTTTTTACATATAATCAATTTGATATTAATCCTTCACAACCGTGTACCCGGGGTACTTCGATTTGTCAAATACAAACTTGCTGTCTTCGATAGCAGGATTTAAAGTGAATTTTGTCATGGTGAATGTGGAAACAGTTCCATCATTTGCTTTCAGGATTGCCTTTTTCACCTCATTATCATCTTTCGAAATATACACGATGATCGTATGATAATTCGCTTTCTTCGGGTTTTTAGGATACAAATAGATCATGTGAACTTTTTCTCCGTTCAATGTCTCTTCTTTTTCGTACTTGCTTTTGAATCCTGACTCCCAGATAGTCATTAATTTTTTCGGATTGATTGCGTCTTCATCATCACCGGAAGCATCCGATTCGTACACCGTTTTCTCTTCTTTTACAATAGACCATTTTTTCAAGCCGTTTGAAATCAAAGTCGTTTCTCCGTAAACAGCACTAAATTTATCGCCTTTTACCCAGCCTTTTCCGGACATATTTGTATTTGTTCCGTTGGTGCTGTTCTTGATAGTTGCGCTAAATTCCACATAGAACGTTTTCAGTCCTTTTATTTTAGCTGAAACTTTATCCAGAATTCCGTCTGCTTTAGCATCCTGACTGTAAGCCAAAGTGGTCCCTAATAAAGTCAAGCAAATAAGTAAGTATTTCATGTTTCACATTTTTCTCTGCAAATATCAGAAATTGTGCCAAGAATACTGTTACATAATTGAAAATTAAAATTGAAATTAGATAATGGGAAATTTGAAAAGTGACTTTGCCTTTTATTAGCCGCCTTTCAACATTTAGTTTATTCCTTTAGAACGCAGGAACTCTTCCAGGCTTTCGATATCGCTGAAAAGAACTTCCCTGGCCTTACTTCCCTGGAATGGTCCGATAATGCCGTATCCTTCCAATTGATCCACAATTCGTCCGGCCCGGTTGTAACCCAGCTTCAATTTACGCTGCAAGAGTGATGCTGATCCCTGGTTATTGATGACCACAATCCGTGCTGCATCTGCAAACATAGAATCAATTTCATCCAAATCTATTTCCGAATCATTTCCTCCGTCTGCACCAACATATTCGGGAAGGATCAATGCCTCAGGATAAGCACGCTGCTCCCCGATGAACCTGCAGATCGCTTCTACCTCCGGAGTATCTGCAAAACCACACTGTACTCGAATCAGATCCTGGCCAAGAGAAATCAACATATCTCCGCGCCCAATCAATTGGTCAGCTCCGGAAGAATCCAAAATGGTTCGTGAATCGATCTTGGAAAGTACACGGAATGCAATACGCGCCGGGAAGTTCGCCTTGATCATACCTGTAATTACGTTCACGGAAGGTCTTTGTGTGGCAACAATTAAGTGAATTCCAATTGCACGGGCCAACTGCGCCAAACGCGCTATCGGGTGCTCCACTTCTTTTCCTGCAGTCATAATTAAATCGGCGAACTCATCAATCAGAACAACGATGTATGGAAGGTAACGGTGTCCTTTTTCCGGATTCAATTTACGCGCGATGAACTTTGCATTGTATTCTTTAATGGTACGTACTTCTGCTACTTTCAATAACTCGTAGCGATTATCCATTTCGATACATAGGGAATTCAATGTATTTACAACTTTCGAAGTATCTGTGATAATTGCATCTTCTTCTCCCGGAAGTTTCGCTAAGTAATGGCGCTCAATGCGGTTATAAAGGGTTAGCTCTACTTTTTTAGGATCGACGAGTACAAATTTAACCTGCGACGGATGTTTCTTATAAAGAATAGAAACAAGAATCGCGTTCAATCCAACGGATTTACCCTGACCTGTAGCCCCGGCAACCAATAAGTGAGGCGCTTTCGTTAAGTCGAAGGTGTAGGTTTCATTGGTAATGGTTTTCCCCATTACGATCGGCAATTCGAAATCGGAATTCTGGAATTTCTCAGACGCGATCAATGATTTCATGGAAACCATATCCGGGCTGCTGTTTGGAACTTCAATACCGATTGTTCCTTTTCCTGGAATCGGTGCGATAATACGAATTCCCAGGGCAGATAAACTCAATGCAATATCGTCTTCCAGGTTTTTGATCTTCGAAATACGAACTCCGGGAGCAGGAACGATTTCATACAATGTTACCGTTGGACCAACCGTTGCCTTGATTTTGGCAATATCAATTTTATAGTGAGAAAGTGTTTCTACAATTTTGTTTTTGTTATCCTCCAGTTCTTGCTTGTTGATTGAAACTTGCCCGTTTCCATACTCTTTCAACAAATCAATCGGAGGCAGCATGTAACCTGAAAGATCCAAAGTTGGATCATAATCGCCGTATTCTTGCCGGATGGAGTTGAATTCATCATCAGAAAGTGTAGCATCCGTTTTTGCAATACTCACTTTAAAATCACCTTCTTCCTCGTCGTCTTCGTCCTCTGCTTCCAAGATTGCTTCCACCTCTTGGTAGTCGTCGGGTTCAGGTTCCAATTCCGGTTCCTTTTCAGCACCATTTTGAATCACAATGAAACTTTCTTCCTCACCATCACCATACGATTCATCCTCTTCTTCGTCAAAGTTCACCTCAGCAGCTTCTTGTTCTGCCCGAATCTGATCATCCCGAATCGTATTTACCACATGAATATCTGTCATATTCGCCGTAACCGGCTGATCATCTTCGAAGAATGATTCCTTGGCTCCTTTTGCACGATTCCACCACGACATAATATCTGCGTTGAACAGAACTACAAGAACAACCCACAACAACGCTACGATTGCAACAAAACTTCCGAAGTTCCCAATAGTTAATTTCAACCAGGAATTAATTGCAAAGCCAAAGGTTCCACCCAAGTAATCAATATGCTCAACGAAATAACCTAAGAAAACAGAACTCCACACCATGAACAAAACTGCCACAGCAAGGGAACGTCTGATGGGAAGCAGAAGTACGTTCAGGGTCCATTTAAAACCTACCAGGAAAATAATGAAGGAAATTGCAAAAGAGGAAACTCCAAACCAGCGGTACATGAACAAGTGAGCCATCCAGGCACCGAATTTACCCAGCCAGTTCTGCACGGGTTCAGGATTGCTGTCAAACAAAAAACTGAATAGCGAAACATCCAGAACACGATCCTGATCGGCAGTCCAGGTGAAGAAATAAGAAAAACAGGAAAGAAAGGTGAAAAAGGAGAACAGGATCATTCCGATCCCCAGAATTGTTTTGAATCTTTTTTTATCGAAGCGATTTGAGAGACGTTCCAACAAAGCATTATCGGAAGGCTTGCGTTCTTTCGCGGGCTTCCCTTTGGGCTCTTTCTTTGTATTCTCTTCTGCTGATTGCTCGCTTTTTTGCCTGTATTCGTTTTCCAATGCCATTCTTCACGAAGTATCTTACGAAGATAACGACATCAAAGCGCTTTGGTTAACAGTCCTTCATTTAACTATAAACAACCTACTGTTCATTATTCGAATAGAAGATTTTCATGAATTCTTCGAAGCTGATCCGTTTATAATCCGAAGGGATTCCAAACAGGTCCCGATTGATGGTTTCATCCTTTTTTTCCGTCAATTCATAATGGATCAGGCCATCCTGTGAAGGAATGTAATAATCAAGCGCCAATCCTTTTACCTCCGGGTAAACCTGCAGGTATTTATTATCCAGTTTTTTGGAGAAATAACAGTAATAACCTTCCGTATTTTCGTCTTTCACCAGGTATTTTTTTCCTTTCATTCCGGCTATTTTTTTCGACCCCATTTTTTTGGTGACCGTATACCCTTTTTGGATGGAATCTTTTTTCTTAGACAAATCGGTATGAATCGCATATTTGTTCCCGTCTAATTCCAACAACAGATACGCTTTATTCAGAGTCATATTGCGGATATAGACCTGAACTCCAAACTGCTCGGTTTCCGTTTCTACCCGCACCACGGTGTCGTTGGTATAAAGCGTTACGTTCCAGGATTTCCAAACTTTATTTGTATCAGGAGCCATGACACTCGCCTTGTACTTCAGAATACCGGAAAAGGGTCTTTGAGAAAATGCAGAAAACGCAGTCAAAAAAGTGATGCTGAGAACACAAATAAATCGGATCATACTATTCAAATGTTGCAAATAAACTGTTCATTTTTTCATTGTACTCGTCATAACTGATCGCAGTGCCTTTTGCAGGCAAAGTAAACAACTGTTTTTTGGATTCATCTGCTTTCGGAGTAAATTTCACCGCCTTGTAATCCATTCGAATCCCGAAACGATCTACCGAATAAGCAAGCAGGACCCCCGGAACTTCGTTAAACGTATTGTACCAGTTCGGGTTCTTCAACTCAATTTCTTCCGTATACCAAAGTGTGATCACATCTTTTTCATCCTTCTTGTTTACAGCAAGTGCTTTTTTAACGTTAAAACCAACCAGCGTATCTGTTTCATCCGTAAATCGGATTTCATAATTCACCTGATCATTTAACATCTGTCGAATCTCGTTTGGTGATAATTTCGTTTTGAATGCTTCTTCGCCATATTGGAAATAAATCTCCATTTGACTTTTGTTACAATCAAACAACAAAATATTTTGAAAATTTCCACGACTGATATCGTTTCGGACCATTCCATCCTTAAAGCTGATTTCAACTTCTTTCGGCAGGATGTTATAGAGGAAGATATTTTTCTTGTGGTTCGGGTAATCTGCCGAATAAATGATAGTCCCCTCGCTGACCACCTCCTTTTTAGGAGTACATGAACACACCAGAAGAATGCAAATTCCAAGGAAAATGGATGAATGCTTTACCAACATATTAAGATCTTTAATAAGAACTTAATACGACAAATTGTTGAAAAGGTTTCAGTTCCATGTATAACTTGCAATAGTCAGACTAAACCAAATATGTATTTTTGCCCTATTAACAAACTGTTATGCATCGGAAAATTGAAATCATTGTAAACAACTCGGAACTGGCAGCAGGAACCAGGGGCGCATCTCTTGGTCCGGGAGCTATTATGACAGCGGCCAGAAAAGCAAATAATCCCTATTTCGGAATTTACCCGCTTCATCCTTTGCCCGATTACAATGGATTTCTTGATCGTGAAAACGAAACCGAATTTGCTAAAAACCTCTTGGGTTTCAAACTTGTTTTTGAAGCTGTTGCAGAAAAGACAAAGGATCTTTTGAACAAAGGATCTTTTCCGCTTATTCTTGCCGGAGATCACGGTTCTGCTGCTGGAACAATTGCCGGGGTCAAGGCTGCTTTTCCGGAGAAAAGACTGGGAGTTGTTTGGATTGATGCTCACGGAGATTTGCATTCACCCTACACTACTCCGTCAGGAAATATCCATGGAATGCCATTGAGCCTTTCTCTTGGTAACGACAATTTAAGATACCAGCGAAATACACCTTCTGAGCAAACTGCTTCCATTTGGAAAGATCTGAAACATAAGTACACAAATGCCGTGAAGCTGAATCCTGCAGATTTGATATTTATTGGCGTGCGCGATACGGAACACGAGGAAAATCAACTCATTGAAGAAAACAACATTACCAATCACACAGTAGAATCCGTGCGCAAAGAAGGTGCTTCAATCATCATTCAGCGTGTTTTGGAACAATTAGCCTCCTGCGATATGATCTATGTTTCTTTCGATGTAGATTCAATGGATCCTGAAATCACTTCTTTTGGAACAGGAACACCTGTTGGTAACGGGATTTTCCCGGAGGAAGCGGAAGAAATATTAACTTTGCTGGCTCAGAATCCAAAAACGGTTTGCATCGAGTTTGTTGAAGTAAACCCTTGCCTGGACAATAAAACAAATACAATGGCAGAAACTGCATTCAGCTTGCTGGAAAAAGTAACTGCCGCATTAAACGGTTAAAAGTTCAAAGAAGTTCAAAGCTTCTTCGCTCTGTGCCTTCGCTGAAGCTTGTGCCATCGCTAAAGCTAATGGCGACACGCGATCAGCATAAGCGTTGCGAGCTTCGAAGGTTCAAAGGGTTTAAAAAATTCAATTTGAACATTTGAACATTTGAACATTTGAACATTTGAACATTTGAACATTTGAACATCTAATAAATAAATAAAAAGTCCCAATGGAAGATTTAATCAAGTCGGCAATTATAGAGAAATCCAATCAATTATTTGGTTTCGAATGTTCCGACTCGCTGATTCAGTTTCAAAAAACGAAAAAAGAGTTCGAAGGCGATACCACTTTGGTATTGTTTCCTTTGATGAAACTTGCAGGCAAAGCTCCGCAGGAAATTGGAAAAGTGATTGGTGATTTTTTAAGGGATGAGATTCGCTGTATCAGTGATTATTCAATTATCGCCGGATTCTTAAACCTAAGTTTCCCGAATAGTTATTGGGCGCAGCAATTAAGTGAAATTCATTCCAATGCAGCTTTCGGAATGGCTGAAAAGAACTCCAAACCGGAGATCATGGTAGAATATTCGTCTCCAAACACGAATAAACCATTGCATTTAGGTCACTTACGCAATAACTTCCTGGGATATTCTGTAGCTCAAATCCTGGATGCATACGGTCATAAAGTAGTTAAAACGCAAATCATCAACGATCGCGGGATCCATATTTGTAAAAGCATGCTTGCCTGGCAGAAGTTTTCTCCGGTCAATACAAAAGGAGAACGTGAGAATCCGGAAAACACCGGTTTGAAAGGCGATAAGCTGGTTGGGAAATACTATGTGGAATTCGACAAGCATTTCAATGCGGAAGCAAAAGAAATTATAGCAGAATGGAATTCCGGGAAATTTGACGGATATTCTGAAACAGCGATTGCCAAATACCACGAATTTACGGATGCTAAAGCTGGTAAAGATGAAAAAGCAATTGCAGGGCTAGACGATAAGATCAAAGAACTGGCTAAGAACGAAACAGCTATTCTGCGTGAAGCAAAGAATTTACTGGTTCGCTGGGAAGGAAGAGATCCGGAAGTATATCTGCTTTGGACAACCATGAATGGCTGGGTTTACGACGGTTTCAATAAAACCTATGAAAAAATGGGCGTTGATTTTGATCGTTTGTACTACGAGTCCGACACCTTTATTCTTGGAAAAGACCTCGTAAACGAAGGTTTGAGCAAAGGCGTTTTCTATAAAAAAGAAGACGGTTCGGTTTGGATTGATCTTACCGGCGAAGGATTGGACCACAAATTATTGCTGCGTTCTGACGGAACTTCGGTTTACATGACCCAGGATTTGGGAACAGCTGTTGATCGTTTCAATGATTACCCGGAACTAAGCGGAATTATTTATACCGTAGGTAATGAGCAGGATTATCACTTCAAAGTGCTTTTCCTGATCCTGGATAAATTGGGTTATTCCTGGGCAAAATCATGCTTCCACTTGTCTTATGGAATGGTAGATTTACCATCCGGGAAAATGAAATCCCGTGAAGGAACTGTTGTTGATGCAGACGATTTAATGGATGAAGTGATTGAAAGCGCAAAAGAAATGACTTCTGAACGCGGACATTTGGACGGAATGAGCGATTCCGAAAGAGAGACTTTGTACAAAACGATTGGTATGGGTGGTTTGAAGTATTACTTACTGAAAGTTGACCCGAAGAAACGCATGATGTTCAATCCGGCGGAATCTATTGAACTAAATGGACACACAGGTCCGTTCATTCAATACGCGCATGCTCGTATTCAGTCGCTATTGGCGAAAGCAAGTAATTTCCAATTAGATACAGATACTGAAATTGGCGCTTCCGAAAAGGAAATTATTAAGCAATTGGCGTTATATCCCGCTGCCATCGAAGAAGCTGCAAAGACTCATTCTCCATCGGCTGTAGCGAATTATACGTATGAGTTGGTGAAGTTATTCAATCAATTCTATCAAAACGTGATGATCCTGAGCGAAACAGATGAGAAACAGAAAGCATTGCGTTTGGCAGTAAGTCAGAACGTAGCGAAGGTAATTAAGAGTTCAATGAATTTGTTAGGGATTGCGGTTCCGAATAAAATGTGATTCATTTCTATATACAGAAACGGGCGTCGATGAATCGGCGCCCGTTTTTTATACTCAAATCGTACCGCTTCGAGCGGATAATTTGCTCTTGGCAGATCCGCCGCGGCGGACCCCCACAGTTATATTAAACTTTGCCACCTGTTATCAGGCGGGCTATTACAATAATGACGACAGCTCCAACAGTGGAAGTTAAGAGAATTCCCCAAATGTTATCTGCAGGGAAAATATGCAGTAACCCAAATAACCATACTCCGACAAAACTTCCCAGGATTCCCAGTACAATGTTGAATAAAATTCCACCTCGTGAACTGTCCATGATTGCTCCGGCTAACCAACCGGCTACACCCCCAATAATTAATGCCCATAACCAACTCATAACTTTCTATTTTAGATGTGAATGAGTTGAATATATAGAAAAGGAATGAAAAGCAAAAAGGTTTTAGCATCTGTTAACAGACAGAATGAGAAAACAGAATGAGCATGGATTACATGAAAACGTGATCCTTAGCCGATCAGTCGCGACCGATTGCTGCGGATTGAATTCTTAAAGAGAAGAATCACTGAATTCCACCCAGGAATGCGTACATGAGAATGTTTGCGCCCATTTGAAGCGCTTGCTTGCGTTTTTCTTCGGAGTCGTTGTGGACCTCTTTATCTTCCCAGCCGTCGCTTAAATCGGTTTCGAAAGTATAAAGACAAACCAGTCTTCCTTCAATGATGATTCCAAAAGCCTGGGGGCGTTTTCCATCGTGTTCATGGATTTTTGGCAAACCGTTAAAATCGTATTTCTGGTGAAAAATGGGATGTGAATACGGTAATTCTACCAGGGAATTATTGGGAAATACCTTTTTCAGTTCCTCACGGATAAATTTATCCATCCCATAATTGTCATCAATGTGCAGAAAACCACCTCCCAACAGGTAATTGCGTAAATTTTCAGCTTCGGTCAATGAAAACACTACATTTCCATGTCCGGTCATGTGCACAAAAGGATACAAACTCAATTCAGGGCTTCCAACTTCTACATAAGGCGCTTCCTTGGAAATAGTGGTTCCCAGATTGGAATTACAAAACTGGGCAAGATTCGGCAATGCCGTGGGATTGGCGTAATAATCACCGCCACCGCTGTATTTTAGAAATGCAATTTGATAACTTCCCTGGGTAAATCCAAGACTGCTCAAAAAAAGCGCGGTGATTATGATGACTGCTTTCATGCTGTTTAACTGTTAATTGCAAGAACACACGCAACCATTCCGGCCGTTTCTGTTCTCAATCGTGATTGTCCCAAATGTACAGCTTCGTAACCGTGTTTCAAAGCAAGTTCAATTTCGGTTTCACTGAAATCTCCTTCCGGACCGATTAGAATGCAGGAATGATGGTTCAATTCACTCACTGATTTTTTCTCTGCTTCCAGGCAGTGTGCAATTCCGCCATTCGGATTAGCGGTTACAAAATCGGAAAAGTTACGAAGTTCTTCTATTTCCAGTAAAAAATCATGCTGTGCCTGTTTCATAGCTGAAATAGCTACACGCTGCAAACGGTCCAGCTTCAACTGAATGCGTTCTGATCGTTCACAATTCAGGAAAGTCAATTTGGATGCGCCAATCTCAACGATCTTCTCCACCATCCATTCCATACGATCGAGGTTTTTGGTAGGAGCAATAGCCAAATGAAATCCTTTTACGGACCTGCTTTTCACTTCTTTTGAAACAACTTTTACCAGGCATTTTTTCGGATGTGCGTCTACGATTTCAGCTGTGACAATTAATCCGGAACCGTTCAATAACAAAAACTGATCGCCCGCTTCTGAACGCAAAACCCGAACAATGTGTTTGGACTCTTCTTCAGGAAGGTGAAAGGTTTCCGTATCGGGAATTTGGAGGAGAAAAAAGCGTCTCATCAATTGAGTATTTGGACCAACATTTCTTTTAACAACTGACCGTCTGAAGTAGAACTATTCCCTACTCCTTTCGCTTTCAGGTCGTAATTATGCAGAATTTCCACATTGCGCGCAAGGATCTTTGGCGGAAAATTCGGGCAATTGCGGATGAGTTCTTTCGCTACAAACGGATGCAAACCAACAGAGGAAGCAATAGCATCCGGAGATTTGTTCGGAGCGAAATGTACCCGCATCATGTTGGTGAATAATTTGAATACAGAAGGAATAACGACAATAATCGAGTGATCTTTCGGATTCTTCTCAAAGTAATCAGCAATCTGGAAAGCTTTTAAGGTATCCCTAATTGCAATGGCATTTACCAATTCGAAAACATTGTAATCTTTCGAAATCCCAATGTTCTCCTCGATGTGAATATCCGAGATCTTTGTTCCTTTTTCCAGTACGATTGCCAGTTTATCGAGCTCGTTGACAATCCTAGAAAGATCATTCCCCAAAAACTCACCCAATAGAGCAGCAGCTTTGGAAGTGATCTCATATCCTTCGGAACGAACGTATGTTGCAATCCATTCCGTGAGGTTGTAATCTTTGACTTTCTCCGATTTGAAATTCACTCCGACATTGGCAATTTCTTTGGTGAACTTACGCTTTCCGTCGAGTGCTTTGTATTTATGACACAGAACCAAAATATTGCTTTCCACCAAATTAGGCAGCAACTTTTCCAGTTCATAAATATCCTTCATGTCCTGTGCTTCCCGAACGATGACCACTTTACGTGTTCCCATAAATGGAAAACTGCGGGCTTCACTCATCAATGTCAGAGCATCTATGTCGCGTCCGTAATAAACTGCCAGGTTGAAATCTTTTTCGGATTCATCTACGGCATTTTCGCTGATAGCATCCGAAAGTAAATCAATGAAATACGGCTCTTCACCATGCAACACGTATAAAGGCTTGAATTCGCCGTTTTTAATGTCTTTGAGAAGTGCTTTGTAATCCATCTTTCAAAATTACGAATTACGAATTATGAATTGCGAATTATGGAATTATTTTATTGGTAGAAATACTACAACGGCGGAAAATTTTCCGCCATTATAAATTCCTGATTGGTAATTTGTAATTCGTAATTTTGTACTTAATATGTCGTATCCTTCGTTGAATTTACCGTCTGCCCAATTAAAGCTTTCGAAAGAGAAGGAGGATTTTTTCGTTTGGTGTGTCATTCGGAGAAAGAAATTACTGCTGACTCCGGAAGAATGGGTACGGCAACATGTGATCCACTACCTCATCCATCATAAAAAAACGCCGATTGAACGCATCAACAGCGAGCATTTATTGAAAATAAACGGCCAGAACAGGCGTTGCGACATTGTAGTTATTGATTCGTTCGGAAATCCGAAACTGATCATCGAATGCAAAGCTTCAGAAATAGCACTGGACGAAAAAGTTTTTCTGCAAACCAGTAATTACATTCAAAAAAGTAAAGCAGCCTATTTCTGGATGACAAACGGATTAAACCATGTGATGGTGGAGTGCAAGAATCCGGATGTTTTCCTGGAGGAATTGCCGGAATTGTAAAACATGGCACGCGTTTAAAATCACATATGCACGTGATGCATCACGTACCTAGGCGTGTTTTGCTTCTAACTTAAATTCGCTGGTTGTGTGGAAAGTCAAATCCGGGTAATCTTTCTCTGCCATTTGAAGCAGGAAGGATGTTTCAGCAAGGAACACCAGATTATCGTCTTTATCTTTTGCCAAATATTGGGATTTTGCACGTTTGAAGTCGTTTAACTGATCTTCATTATCGGTTGTTACCCAACAGGCTTTGTGATAATTTCTCGGTACAAATCGACATTTAGCGCCGTATTCGTGTTCCAAGCGGTAAGCAATTACTTCGAATTGAAGTTGTCCGACAGTTCCGATAATCTTTCTGTTTCCGGGCTGCTGAATGAACATTTGAGCAACACCTTCGTCCATAAGCTGCGTAACTCCTTTTTCCAATTGCTTGGATTTCATCGGATCTAAATTTTCTAATTCCTGGAACATTTCCGGAGAAAAACTTGGAATTCCTTTAAACATGAAGTTTTCACCTTCACTTAAAGTATCACCGATTTTGAAGTTTCCGGTATCGTACAGCCCAATCACATCACCGGGGAAAGCTTCGTCAATGACGCTTTTATCCTGCGCCATGAAAGAGGTTGGATTGGCGAATTTGAATTTCTTCTCTAAACGTACGTGGTTGTAGAAAGTGTTTCTTTCGAATTTTCCTGAAACGATGCGTAAAAACGCAATCCGATCCCGGTGTTTCGGATCCAGGTTTGCGTGAATCTTGAAGACGAATCCGGAGAATTTCTTATCAGAGGGCTCCACTCGTTTCAAATCGGTATCTCTTCCTCTTGGAGAGGGTGAAACGCGCACGAAAGTATCGAGTAATTCCTTTACTCCGAAATTGTTTACTGCCGACCCGAAAAATACCGGGGCAACATCGCCCGAAAGGTAAGTATCGCGATCAAAAGCATCGTAAACTCCTTCAATCACTTCCAATTCTTCTCTCAATTCTGCAGCAGGCTTCTCTCCAACCAATTCATCTAACTCGGAAGAGTTGATGTCTGAAAGTGAAACGATATCTGTAGAGATTTTTGTTTTATTCGCCGCGAATAAATTGATATTCTTGTCGTAAATATTGTAAACTCCTTTAAAACGGTCACCCATTCCGATCGGCCATGCCAAAGGGCGCACTTTAATATCCAACGAAGATTCCAATTCGTCCAATAATTCGAACGGATCTTTTCCCTCACGGTCCATTTTATTGATAAAGATGATTACCGGCGTTTTACGCATGCGGCAAACCTCCATCAGCCGCTTGGTTTGTTCCTCTACTCCATTTGCACAGTCGATCACCAAAATAACGCTATCAACTGCTGTCAGAGTTCGGTAAGTATCTTCCGCGAAATCCTTGTGACCGGGAGTATCCAGGATATTGATCTGCTTCCCTGAATATTCAAAAGCCATCACAGACGTTGCAACGGAAATTCCACGCTGCTTTTCAATTTCCATGAAATCGGAAGTAGCCGTCTTCTTAATCTTGTTATTTTTCACAGCACCTGCAGACTGAATGGCACCACCAAAAAGCAAAAGCTTTTCAGTCAGAGTTGTTTTACCTGCATCGGGATGCGAGATAATTCCAAAGGTTCTGCGCTTTTCAATTTCTACGTCGTTGCTCATGATTGCTGTTTATTGGGCGCAAAGGTACTTGATTAATTCCGAATTACGAATTACGAATACCGAATTGGAGTTTCGTGCTCTCGTTTTTCAAAAGCAAAATTGCTGATTTCAAGTTGTTAAAATAAAAGATCAATCGATTTAAAATCAATAACATAAGTCTGAATCTGTTCGCATCTTTGCAAACAAGCGAATTCTCGAATTCCAGAATTTTCAACCGGCAAATTCTAAAATTGGAATTATTTCAGCTGGTAAGAAAGGATGATTTCGTGGGTTCCATCGTTACCAATCGAAGGTCCGTTATTGAACACATATTCGTAAGCATAACCTATTCGAAATTTCCCAACAATGTCGTAACCAATCACAGGCCCTGCTGAAAATCTTCCTCCGCCTGCGGGAATTGTACTAGCGGCACCAAACCACAAACGATCTTTAACTGATGCTACTAATGCAATGGTAGAAGCTATTTTCTGCCCATCTGTATAGGATTGAATTCTCTGTGTTAATTTCCACTTTTCCCCTAAGTCGAATGTATAATCTCCAAAAAACCAAAAATGAGGTTCTACATTATATGGAAAAATAGAATCTTTGAATGTTCCGCCGTTCAACTGTGTCGCACTCAAACCAACATTCCATTTCTCCCCATGCAAAGCAACCCCAAAATCACATTGAAAAATTGGTTTCAACTGCCTATCCTGAAACATCGGATCAGGAGTTTGGGAAGAAAAAAGAAACTGACTGGCTTCAATTTTCAATGTTTTTATCCCTGCAGAAGCTCCAAATGATAAAAACATGTTTTTGATCGGAATATGATACGCATAAGAAAGCAAAGCTGTATGCGATTTATTCAAACCAACCACGTGATACTCATAACTCACGCCAATTCCACTGTTGATTTTATCAATTTTAGCAGCATAATTTGCCCACAAAGTCGTTGGCGCACCATTTGTTTTTGTCCACTGGTTGCGCCATTGCACGTTTGCATGATGACGATAAATGGCTCCTGTCATCGCTGGATTCGTATGCATATATTGGTTCCAGAAAAACGCAGATCTCGGTTCCTGCTGGGAAAAAGAGTTGTTTACTATAAGTAATCCGAGGATTGTTGTGGTAAAAAAGCGTGTTAGATACATCGATTTAGATTTCAGATCGCGAACATAGTAAAATCAGATTAATTATCTTAGCTGAATGAAAGTTTCTATTGATCAATCTTGGAAAAAGGTACTTCAGCAATCGTTTGAAGCTCCTTATTTTGAAAAATTGGCTGGTTTTGTCAAAGAGGAATATCAGCGTTTTCCCAATCAGATCTTCCCGGAAGGAAAGCATATTTTCAGGGCTTTCGACAGTTGTCCGTTTGATCAGCTCAAAGTGGTGATTTTGGGACAGGACCCTTATCCTACCCGCGGTCATGCACACGGATTGTGTTTCAGTTGTGATGTTCATGTTCGGCCATTACCTAAAAGTCTTCAGAACATTTTCAAGGAACTGGAAGACGATCTGGGGATTCCGGCACCTCCGAATGGGGATTTGAACCATTGGGCGCAACAAGGCGTTTTGTTATTGAATTCAATCCTTACCGTAAGAGAAGGCCATCCGCTTTCTCATGCAAACCAGGGCTGGGAAAAGTTTACCGATGATGTGATCCAGACTATCAATGATCAATTAGAAGGAGTGATTTTTGTGTTGTGGGGATCTCCGGCACAGGCAAAAGCTTCGAGGGTAGATGCGAACAAGCATTTCATTCTGAAAGCTCCGCACCCTTCACCGCTTTCGGCATATCGCGGATTTTTCGGCAGCAAGCCTTTCTCAACGATTAATGGGATTTTGGAAAAGAACGGAAAAACGCCAATCAAGTGGGCTTAAATAAAGACTGTCAGGTTGTATAACCGCAAAGAATGAACGCTTACGCCGTAGCTTCAGCGAAGGAGCAAAGAGCGCAAAGGTTTGAATTTTGATTAGCATCCTCTGCGCCTTAGCGGTGAAAAAAATGTATTTTTGCATCAATGAATTTGCAAAATGATTTAATCTTACGTGCTGCAAAAGGCGAAGATATTGAACGTTACCCGGTTTGGTTAATGCGTCAGGCTGGAAGAATTTTACCGGAATACCGCGCAGTACGCGAAAGTGTGAGCGGATTTAAAGAATTGGTTGAGAATCCGGCACTGGCGGCTGAAGTAACCATTCAACCGGTAGATATCCTGGATGTAGATGCAGCCATTATCTTTTCAGATATTTTGGTGATCCCGGAAGCTATGAACGTTCCTTACCAAATGATTGAGAAGCGCGGACCATGGTTCGAGCATACTATCCGTTCGGAAGAAGATGCCAAAAGACTGGAGTTTGATTTTGACGTGGAAGATCGTTTGGGTTATGTACTTGAAGCAATCAAACTAACTGTAAAACAATTGAATGGACGTGTTCCGGTAATCGGATTTGCAGGCGCACCATGGACTATTCTCTGTTACATGGTAGAAGGACATGGATCAAAAACATTCAGCGAGGCAAAGAAGTTATTGTATACGAATCCTACTTTGGCACATCAATTGTTACAGCACGTCACAGATGTTACAATCGCTTATTTAAAAGCACAGGTTAAAGCCGGAGCAAGTATGATACAAGTTTTCGATTCATGGGCAGGAATTTTAGGAACAGAGCAGTACGCCACTTTCTCTCTTCCCTATTTATCTCAAATAGCAGCAGCTATTGAAGATGTTCCCGTTACCTTATTTTCGAAAGGAGCTATCACATCCATTCCTGCTTTAGCGAAACTAGATTGTAATACAATTGGGCTCGATTGGAACATGGATATTCCTGTTATGAGATCTTTGGTGGGCGATTCCAAAACGCTTCAGGGCAATTTGGACCCGTGTGCTTTATACGGTTCTCATCAAAGTATTGAGGCTGAAACGATAAAAATGTTAAATTCGTTCGGCAATAATAAAAGACATATTGTTAACTTAGGCCACGGTGTTTATCCGGATGTCGACCCAGAAAAGGTTAAAACATTCATTAAAACTGTAAAATCTTATGAAACCAAATAGTATGAAACTAAAACAACTTGCATTCATTGCTTTAATTGGATTACCACTTATTGCATCAGCGCAAACAGGAGATAACCTGGTAGATAACGGCGGGTTTGAGTCCAATGCCGGAAAACCTAAAAAACTAGGTCAAATTGATTTGGCAACCGGATGGAAATCTCCTACAGGTGCAAGAGCTGATTACTTTTTAAGTGATTCTAAAATTCCTGATGTAGGTGCTCCTGACAATGCTTACGGAAAAGAAAACGCAAAAGAAGGTGAAAATTATGCCGGAATCTTTGCTTTTTCTTACGGAAATAAGCTTCCAAGAACATATATTATGACCAAATTGAAAACACCTTTGAAAAAAGATGTGACCTATTGTATCTCCTTCTATGTTTCTATGTCTGAAGCTTCTAAATATTCCTGCAACCAAATCGGGGCGAATATTTCAAAAAAAGAATTCGGAACAGACCAAAAAGTGCATTTGATTGATCAGACTCAAATTCAGCACCCGGACAACAAAGTATTCAATGCTACTTACAACTGGGAAAAAGTTTGTGCTTCGTACAAAGCTGAAGGAGGTGAAAAATTCCTGACAATCGGTAATTTCACTTCTGACCAGGATACGAAATACGAAACGAACAAAAAACCGAAAGATTCAAAAATCACTCAAATCGTGGCAGCTTACTATTACATCGATGATGTAGTTGTAACTATGCTGGATGCAAACGAAGACTGTAAATGTTACGATGCTGATAAAGACAAAAATGAGCTTTCTCCGACTGTTTACATGAAACAAGTTGCTGACAATGATAAAATGTCGACAAAGGATCGTATCGAAAAACAGGAAATTTATTTCGGATTTGGTAAAACATACCTGACTCCGCAGGCAAAAGCTGCTTTGGATATCGTTGCAAAAGTATTGACTGAAAATCCGAATATGACAATTACCGTAATCGGACACAACAACGAGGAGGAAGATAAGCTGGCTGAGAAGAAAGATTTCTATGCAGACATGGATACAAAGCGTAACCAGGTTATTAAGGAATACCTGCAATCCAAAGGAATTGCTGCCGGAAGATTGAAATCAGAAAGTAAAGGAAGTGACGTCCCAAGTCCTGAGATCAAGGAAGGTGACGATGACGACCTGAAACTTGCAAAAGGAAGACGAGTGGTCTTTAAGGTGAACTAAAATTACAATTCGACATAAAACGTAGGGGCGCGATTAATCGCGCCCCTACGTTTTTCACATTGAACCATGGAAACAACTTTCCCTATATACCGCAAACTGGATGGTTTTGCCCGCTTTTACAAAATAGAAAGTGCCGACTTGTTTATCGAAGTAACACTTACCCAGGGAAATCCTCAACACCAAACTATTCATGCCGTTCAGTTCCCGGAAAAACTGCGTATTCAGGATATGATTTCGTGCTCATTTAATTATATCCCAATGACTGAAGAAGAAATCCTGCGTTATTTTCAATAAAAAAATTAATTTTAGTAGCAGACAAAACTGATAATTCGTGCTAAAACTTTCAAACTTCCTGCTTGTTCTTCTTCTTGCTTTCTCCTGCACCCTATCTGCAGAGCAGGAAAACAAGCTCAATAAGCAGCTAAGCAAATACGTAAAAGCATACAATTCAAATAATACGCTGGAATATGCGGGCTTGAGTCATCCTGCCGTTGTTCGGTATTATACTTCTTTGGGAGATTCAAATTTTATAAGCCATTTTAGCAATACTCAAGAAAAAGGCGTTAATTTATACAATCCATTATTCAGAGATATGAAAAATCAGGGCGACTGGATTGAACGTAAATACACTATTCAAAAGGATTCATCAGATGTGTCCGATAAAGCGTATGAATTGTACGCCATTTCATCGGATGCCGGAAATAATTGGTTCTTTCTGATGAAAGAGGATTATTTTCTTCAAAAGATCCCGCTCAAACACCGCTTGTTCTCAAAATAAACCATGATAAGACTTTTACTACTTCTACTATTATTCACACATTCTTTCCACTTCGCATTTGGACAAGGATGGAACCCGGTTGGTTCAAGGGCTGTTTCATTGGCGAATACCAGTGTGTGCCTCGATGATGTTTGGGCTTATCACCACAATCCGGGTGCTGCAGCTTCTATCAAAACCATTTCATTCGGAGCCTATTATGAAACCCGCTTTCTGACAAAAGAACTTCAAACGCAGGCATTAGCCGTTGCAATTCCGCTAAAAGTGGGAGTAATTTCTGTCGGCGGGCAGTTTTATGGATATCAGCAATACCGGAATACCCGCGCAGGCGTAGGATACAGCATGAAATTTGCCGATTTTCTACAAGCCGGAGTTCAGGGAAATATTCAAACCCTGCGTCTTGGAGGAAATTACGGCTCCACTGTCAGCGGAACAGTGGAAGCAGGTATTCTGGCAAAAATTTCAGAGAAGTGGAGTATTGGTGTTTCAGTGATGAATATCGGCAGGCAGCGGATCAATCCAACCAGCGACCGATTTGCGACTGTCATGCGTGGCGGATGTCAGTACAAACCATCCAAAAAAGTATCCATTTTTGCCGAAGTTGAGAAACAGATTATTACCAAAATCTGCTTTAAAGGAGCTGTTGAATATCAACCGGTACAAGCGCTTTACATTCGTTTCGGGGCTCAAAGTGCTCCTATGGAATTTGCCCTTGGGATTGGTTACAGAGTTTCCGGCTTTTCCATTGATTTGGGATCAAAATATCATCAAACACTTGGATGGTCTCCGAATTTCGGGTTAAACTACCAATTCAAAGAACATGAGAAAAAGTAGCGCTTTACTGATTCTTTTTATTGGTTTTTACTCCGGTCTTTTCGGGCAGGAGAGAAACGAAATTATCCAGCAGCGCGTGGAGTTCATTGCCGAGCAATCTGAATCGGAAGAACTGGATTTAACCAATATTTTTGATCAGCTCAACTACTTTTATGACAATCCGATCAATCTGAACAATACCAATCCGGATGAATTGCGCTCGCTGGGCCTACTTTCAGAAGTCCAGATAACCGATGTGCTGCTTCATGTGGAGCAATTCGGAAAGTTCATTAGCATATACGAGCTTCAATCACTGAAATACTGGGATTTGAATACCATTTCATTGGTTCGTCCCTTTGTGAAAGTAGATGATCGTTTGGAAAATATGCACATCACCTTTAAAGAAGCTGTCAAAAATGGTAAGATTGAATGGTTTATGCGCTATCAGCGAACTCCCGAAAACAAAAAGGGATACACAGCCGTTCCGGATTCTATTTTAAATAGTTCGAACAGTTATTACCGTGGAAATCCGGACAAGTACTACACGCGCTTCAGGTACACTTATCGGACGAATATCAGCCTGGGTTTTACTGCCGAAAAAGATCCGGGCGAGGAATTCTTCAAAGGTTCGCAGAAAAACGGCTTCGATTATTATTCCTTTCATGCATTTTATAAAGGCGGGAAATACATCCGGGCAGTTGCAGCGGGCGATTATCAAATTCAAATCGGCCAGGGATTGAACACCTGGAGCGGTTATGCCTTCGGGAAAAGTGCCGATATCTTTTCTTCCAAAAAAGCGGCCAATCTCTTAAGACCTTATACTTCCGTAGACGAAAACCGATTCTTTCGCGGAGGCACAGCAGTGATTGGCTACAAGAAATGGAACCTGCTTACTTTCTACAGCAATAAAAAAGTAGATGGTTCGGGAATAAACGATTCCCTGACAGACGACCTGGAATTTGTTACTACCATTGATTTATCCGGTTTACACCGCACCAACAGTGAAATTGCCAAGAAAAGCCGTTTCAGTGAACAAGTTATCGGGAATTACCTCAGCTACAACTCTACCCGATTCAATGCCGGAATTGCAGTTGTTAATCAACAGTACAATCAGCCGCTTTTAAAAGATACCGTTCCTTACAACCTATATGCTTTCAGAGGGAAAAACACAACGGCTATCAGCGGCGATTACAACTTTGTAGTCAGGAACTTTAACTTTTTCGGGGAAGTTTCATACAGTACGCATTCCAAATCATTTGCCCAGCTTCATGGTTTGATGGCCATTCTTGATCCAAACGTTTCAGTTTCGGTTATTTACCGCAATTATTCCAAAGGCTACTACTCTTTCTACAACAACGGTTTTTCCGAAGGAAGCAATACCCAGAATGAAAGCGGTTTGTTTTCCGGGATCAAAGTAAAACTGGCACCTGCCTGGTCAGTGAGCTCGTACGTGGATTTCTTTAAATTTCCATGGATCAAATACCAGGTGGATGCGCCTTCTAAAGGATATGAATTTTTAGTTCAGCCGACCTACAGGCCAAATAAAGTCTTTGAATTGTATGCCCGTTTCCGGCAACAGGTTCGTCAGAAAAACTCCCGGAACTCAGATGGAAGCATTACTCCGATTGAGAATGTGGTCCAAAACAATTACCGATTGAACTTATCCTACAAGGTATTGGAAAGTTTTACGCTGAAAAGCCGCGTAGAATATGTAACTATCAATCGAAAAAGCAGCGCTGCGGAAGACGGCTGGATCTTTACCCAGGATTTGCTGTTCAAACCGAAGAGATTACCCTTCGACGTAACATTACGCTATGCACTATTCGATACCGACAGTTACGATACACGCATTTACACCTTTGAGAACAATGCCTTGTATGTCTTTTCGATCCCGGCGTATTATTACCAGGGATCAAGAGCTTATGCCCTGATCCGTTTTTCATTTCTGAGACATTGTGATCTGTGGATCCGGTACGGAACCTATTTGTACTCAAACAGAAAAGTTCTGAGTTCCGGTCCGGAAGAGATCAAAGGATTTAAAAAGTCGGATATTACAGTGCAGCTGCGGGTGAATTTTTAGCTTAACCGGTTTTATGCAAACATCTTTCCTTCTTTCACATACTCTTTTCGAATTCCCTCGATGAGATTTGACCGGCTGATCTCATTCATTCCTTCTTCAGCAGTTTTCAAACAGGCAAATTGAACCACATTAACAATATTCGCTCCGCTCAGATTATAGGTTCGGGCTATCTGCTCAATGGAAACATCCTCTTGCAAAGAAAGATTTCCAGGTAAGATGTCTTTCCAAAGTAACAACCGTTCAGTTGCTCCTGGCATATCATACTCAATCATAGACTGGAATCGGCGCGTAAATGCCGTATCGAGATTACTTTTTAAATTGGAAGCCAGGATAACCAATCCAGGATGGTTCTCAATCCGTTGTAATAAATAAGACACTTCCTGGTTTGCGTATTTATCATGAGAATCTTTCACATTTGTGCGTTTACCGAATATGGCATCTGCCTCATCAAAGAAAAGGATCCATTCTTTATTCGCAGCTTTATCAAACAAACGTGAGAGGTTCTTTTCCGTTTCACCGATATACTTGGAAACGACTTGTGATAAATCAATCCGATACACATCTCTTTCTGTATATTTCCCAAGGAGTGTTGCCGTAAGTGTTTTTCCGGTACCTGGCGCACCGTAAAAAAGCACCCTGTAACCGGGTTTTATTTTCCCGGCAAGCCCCCATCCATTCATTAATTGATCCCGATATTTCAACCAGGATTGAATTTCCAGTATCTGATCCAATGTTTTTTTCGGTAAAACAAGGTTTTCCCATTCAAGACTTGTATTAATAAGCTGCGCAGGGAAACCGGTGCCCATTCGTGGTTTTTGCACTTCACCAGTAGTTATAACATCTACATACTCTTCATCAACAATCAATCTACCGCTCATTCGGGGTTCGAATGCAGATCCTTCAGCAAATGAAAGGATTCCGGAATTGAAAAGTCCGGAATCAAGCTGAAAATACTTTAGAAGGTACATTCTGCTTTCTAAATTTTTTCCTGCCAGTAAGTAAAGAAGTGTATCTCCGGTAGGGAAAAACAATTCACGATCCTTAGCGCGTATCAACGCCATCTCCGGGCATTCTTTACCCTGGGGCAAATAAGCTGATAACAAATCGGGAATTAATTCGGGCATCATATAAGGAGAAAGTGCCAGAGTAAGGGCTACCAGATCAATTTCGGTAAGCACACCCTGATCAGGTATTTTACTCAAAGATTCCTGAGAAAGAAAAGATGTAATATCCGGAAATTCACCTGCATCATCAGATTGAACAGTTTTCATTCGATAATGAACTATCTCGCTGAGAAAGATAAACAGTTGGTCCCAGATAGCAACAGAAGTGATGGCTGATTTATTTAGCATGTGAATTTAGTTTGTGATTGAAGTTATGTGATAACGAATTCAACAGGAGAATTCAACTTTAAATTTAACTTAAAAATCCAAATAAAGGAAGTGATTTTGACTTAACTGCAAAAAAGTTTTTTTCATTTGTAGAACATAAATAGTTTACGTTCGTCTCGTCTTATATTTGCTTCAGGAAAACAATATTTCCATCAAATGAACGTTTTTCACTTGAATAAAATTAAAAATACAATTTAACTCAAAAAAAAAGATAAAAAGTTGCATTTAAGTAAAAAATCTTTTTATATTTAAACCGGACTTAACCACAGTCTTCTTTCCAGTTTTATTTTCAACATACTAACTTAGCTTTTCCAGAAGCTATAAACAAAATAAGTTTACTTTTTTAGAATTGGTTTTTCCAAACTTTGAAAGTAAGTGGCATTAAATATTTGATGTTCATTCTCTTCCGAGATTGTCCACCACATTTTTTCTGCCTGAAAACTGTTATCGCATTTAATGGAAAACGAGTGAACACATTATCGATAGATAATCTGCACTAGCGCACCGCACGAATCATCTTTCAGGTGTGTTTTATTTGATTCCTCCGCTTGTTTCTGCAGAAGCAGGCCGATAGCAAGAACGAGAAATATAGGACTTTCGGGCATGTGTCTTGAATGTGTTTTTTACAGACTGGAAACTGTATGGGACAGATGATTGCATGTGTTTCCGGCAATAATTGATCATTTCAAAAGCACAACTGGAAATGTTTCGAACTTATTGATTAGTGCTATGTTGGTTAGACTGAAACCTTAAAAAAGACACTGTTCACTAACAGAAGTCGTGTTTCGATCATTGAAAAACGACCCTACTTTATTGAACCACTTTGATAATGCTATTTCCTGCCAACTAAAAGTTCATCGAAAGTCCTCCTTTCTCTCGTTCGGCTTCTTTACAGCCATTTAGCAAGTAAAAATCAACAATTTAAACACTATTAAGAACCACAAACAACACTATCATGATTTACGAAGCATTGTACATTTTGGTTGGAGAATTGAACAGCTACCTGGCCAGCCAGGGACTTAATGAAGATGTTGTACTCGATAACATTGCGTTTATTGAGAACGAATCAGATTCAACAGAACCAATGACAGATAAAGTGGTACTGACACTCCTCAACCTGAATGAAGAAGTTACCATGCGGAATCTTCCGAACAACCGGGTAGAGAACAACAAAGTAGCTTACCGTAACAACAAAATCAACCTGAATCTTTACATTATATTCAGTTCGAACAAAACCGGTTACGACATCTCTTTGAAGTATCTTTCGCGCTTACTGGAATTCTTTCAGGGGAAAAGTGTTTTCACTCAATCCAATACCAATTTCGATCATTCCGATCCTATTTTGAGTTCCATGGGTGATTTCCGATATACCCTGGAATTGTATACTCCTACCTTTGAAAACCTGAATTATATTTGGGGAACACTCGGCGGAAAACAGCGGCCATCTGCACTTTACAAAATGAGCTTAGTGGTCATTGATCGTGAAAAAACATTAATCGAATCTCCACAAATTACTCAAAACTCCGGGAACATTATTGTCACCAATCCAATCTGATTTTACACCTTTATTATGAGCTATTCACAACAATACAGGACTCTTGCCGATGTGCAGGTGCTGCACGAATATTATCTGAACAGTGGTTCCGACTCGTTTAGGGGAATGGAAACAGATCAGCAGCGATTAATGTTCAAAAACTATGCATTTAACGGCTTTCTTCAAGTGATCCCAACGGCACAAACCCGCCGTATCATGGAAAACCAGAAATTGTTATTGCGAACAAATCCTGTTGGTTTACAAGTTTTGGCCCAGATCGAACCTACCATCACCAATGAACCTGCAACGCCTTTTATTTCCCTTGACAATAACCTGGAATTGAATTTCCTGGTAAAAATAGGAGATCCGGCTTTTGAGATTTACACGGATTTGACATTGAAAAAGAAAGAAATTTTCTTTTTCTCGAATATCATACCGGCAGGTGCTCCAGTCGGCTTTCCTGTTCTTCCGGTTTTACCAGCCCAGGAAAACGACCCGGAATACATTACCAATGCTTATCGCCTGGATGATATGGTTTCAAAAAGCGTGTTGGATAAGATGCAGGTTTCCCAGGAAGACCGCATCGGTTTATTGGGAGTATTGGTACTCAGAATGCACGGCACGCCTGATCAGATTACTGATAACAACGGGAAAGTTCCGGCGGAACCGATCACCTTCGTGATGGAATTTGCCAACCGAAGCACTACCTGGAAATATTACTTTCAAAACTCTGATTATTATGCAGAAACAACCAATCCCAAACCCCTTACAAAAAATGGATACATCGTAATTGATCCTTCACAGCTAACCCTTCGAAACAAAAATCCGGACATGAACTCCAATGATTATGTCTTCGATCTGAATCCGTACTACTATCCCGCACCGGAAGTCAGAAAAACAGAAATTGAAGCGGGAAATTTTTATTCAGTAATTTATATCTAAACACAATAAACAATGGCGTTAACATTAAATACACCAGGCGTTTACGTGGAAGAAGTCAACTTACTTCCACCGTCAGTTGCACAAGTTGCAACAGCAATTCCAGCCTTTATCGGGTATACGGAAAAAGCATTAGCATTAGATGGTTCTCCTTTAAGACCAGATCTTTCTGCCCTACCTGTTCCGGTAAGGATTACTTCCATGCTCGAGTATCAAACACAGTTCGGAAAGGCTCAAAATCAACAGGGTATTGTGGTATCCGTAACCGGTAATTCGATCAAATCGGACCTTCCTCCGGCAGACCGCAGCGATTTCCTCCTGTTTTATTCCATGCAAATGTATTTTGCAAATGGAGGTGGTCCATGTTACATCGTTTCGGTTGGAGATTATGGAACTCCACCTTCTGCGACAACACTTAAAACAGGTTTGACAGCCGTAGAGAAAGAAGACGAACCAACATTGCTTCTTTTCCCGGACGGTACCAGCCTATCGGCAGATGATCTTTACGGATTGTACAATGACGCTTTAATGCAGTGCAAGAAATTACAGGACCGTTTCACGATTATCGACACCCGCATGAGCAATCTTACCGTTGTGAATACCACAACTGATTTCTCAGAATTGCGGAATAAGATTTCCAACGATCCGGATTATGTGAAATACGGTGCTGCGTACTATCCGTACCTGAAAACAACAGTTGATTACCAATACCAGGATGGAGACGTGGAGGTTTCCATAACAACAGCTGCTGATTACGACGGTGACGTAACAGAAATCAATGCGACATCTGTTAACAGTGCACGGGTATTGCTTGCCGGTTATAAAACGGAAATGGAAGGCTATGAAACTGCGGCGTCACAAGTCGGTATTAGTATCAATGATGCACTTGTGGAGAGAGATAATGCAGTTGCAAAAATGGCGCAAATCACTACTGTTTCTACAGCTCTTACTACGTCCCTGGACAATATTCTTGCTATTGCAGATGAAGTAATTGCCAACAATCCACCTGCAGACACCGGAACGGTAAGTACACTTCGTACAAATATTGCCAACTGGATTCTTAACAATCCCGATGCTGTAATTACTGATATGGGAACGGATACCTCTGCATTGAATGCATTGACTACCAGCGATACTCCCGGAGATGTTGCTACAGGTATTACCGGTGCAATTGGCTCACTCGGATCACCGGATATTGCTACGGCACTTGCTACTTTGCAAAGTGGCTACATTGCAAGTTTAATACTGGCATTAGCTCCTTTTTCAACCGTAACTACAACTATGCCGCTAGATGCCGTTAAGATCAGCAACAATGCGTTGTACAACCGTGTTGTTACTTCCATCAGCCAGGTTCCTGTGTTGTTGCCTCCAAGCTCATCAGTTGCCGGAGTTTATGCACGGGTTGACTCGACATCAGGTGTGTGGAAAGCTCCTGCAAACACCAGCCTGAATTACGTGATCGGACCAAACTACAACATTTCAAATGACTTGCAGGATGGTATGAACGTAGACACGCTATCAGGAAAATCCATCAATGCGATCCGTCCGTTTACAGGAAAAGGAACCCTGGTTTGGGGGGCCCGCACTTTGAACGGCAACAGCACCGAATGGAAATATATTTCAGTACGCCGTTTCTACAACATGGTGGAAGAATCCGTGAAAAAAGCAACCGAAGGTTTTGTTTTCCAGGCTAATGATGCAAACACCTGGGTGCAGGTTCGTGCGATGATCGAAAACTTCCTGATTTTGCAATGGAAAGCCGGAGCGCTTGCCGGAGCTAAACCGGAGCAGGCATTTTATGTCAGAATCGGTCTTGGATCCACTATGACAGCAGACGATGTGCTTAACGGACGTATGATCGTGGAAATAGGAATGGCAGTAGTAAGACCTGCAGAATTCATCGTCCTTCGTTTCTCACACATGATGCAACAGGCATAATTATTAATCATTAACAAAAAACAAACAAAATTATGGCAACATATCCATTATCCAAGTTTCACTTCCAAGTAGAATGGGGAGGAACAAAAATCGGTTTCACTGAGATCTCCGGACTTGATTCAGAAGTGGAAGTCATTGAGTACCGTCAGGGAGCAAGCCCGGAATACAGTAAAATCAAAATGCCGGGGCTTCACAAGTTCTCAAACATCACTTTGAAAAGAGGAATGTTCCAGGGAGATAACGAATATTACGAATGGTTGAATTCTATTCAGATGAACACCGTTGAGCGTAGAGACATCACGATCTCCTTGTTGAACCAGGATCACGAACCGATTGTGGTTTGGAAAGTAAGAAATGCATTTCCAACGAAAGTTCAATCAACTGATTTGAAAGCAGACGGGAATGAAGTAGCGATCGAGTCTATGGAAATCGTACACGAAGGGTTATCCATTCAAAACGATTAATCATGATCAACTACTATCCGCCCAGAGGATTCCACTTTCAAGTGCAGTTTCTCAACAAGCAGTTCGCAGTGATCGATTCGATGTTCCAATCTGTCTCGGGACTTTCTGCCAGCGTTGAAATAACGGAAGTAGTTGAGGGAGGTGAAAACCGCTTCAAACATAAATTGCCCCAGAGCGTCAGGTTTCCGAACCTGGTGCTCAAACGGGGCATGGTTCCCGACTCTACGTTACTGCGCTGGTGCAACAATGCCATCGAGAATTTCGAATTCACTCCGATGGATTTACTAATAATCCTGATGAATGACCAAATGATCCCACTTAAAACCTGGAGCATTAAAGGAGCGCTTCCCGTCAAATGTGAAGTCTCGGAATTCAATGCTGAGAGCAGCAACATCGTAGTAGAAACTATCGAACTGACTTACAAATATTTCACTATACCGCATGTTAGTTTTTAACCTTCCGGTAATTATTCCAAATCATTATGCCAATAGAAATCAAAGAATTGCATGTGAGAATTCAGGTCAACGACGACCAATCTAAGAAGGACAAGAAACCTGAACAATCAATGGACGAGTTAATGGACACCTGCCTGGATGAAGTATTTACAATTATGAACGACAAAAAAGAACGGTGATGAAACCATCAATAAATATCAAAGGCAACCCCAACGGAGAGCTCACCAAATTAAAAATTCAGGCTTATTCTAATCCGGAATGTACGGTTGAAGTTACTAACGGGTCGTTTACTACCCTTGTCAATCCGGAAAAATTTGTTCTGAATCACAAAGTCGAATACATCGTTCCTGAAACAACAGAAGGCAAACCACAGGCATACTTTCAAAATGCTCCGCCCTCAGACATCGAGTTGGAATTTTTGTTCGATGACACGGGTGTATTCGGTGACGGGGAATTTAGTATCCTGGAAAAGAAAAACGCCACGGGTGTTGAAGAGAGCATCAAAACATTCATGAAGGTCACTTATGACATCAACTCCGAGATTCACAGGCCGAATTACCTGAAGATCGAATGGGGAGCATTGCATTTCCAGGGAGTTTTGGCGGAAGTTTCTATTGAATACAAATTATTTGCTCCGGATGGTAAGCCATTAAGAGCTGTGGCTAAAGCCAAGTTTCGAAAATTCATCGAGCCTAAGAAAGAGGCTGCTGATTCCAACCTGCATTCTCCGGACCTCACTCACGTGAGAATCGTAGAAGAAGGTGATACTTTGCCTCTCATGACCAAACGCATTTATGGTGATTCCAAGTATTACCTGGAAGTAGCCCGAGTGAACCAATTAACCACTTTCCGAAAACTAAAAGCCGGACAACAATTATTCTTTCCACCCATTCAAAAACCTGACTAATGAACAATACCGGAATCATACAAACTGGAAAAAGTCCGGATCTTGTTACACACCAAATCCTGGTGGAAGGAAACGAGATCCCCGGAACCTATCCTGTTCTGGGCATAGCTGTCCGTAAAGAATTCAACCGGATAGCCAGTGCACGTATTACCTTTTATGAAGGCACACCTTCGGACCAAAATTTCCAAATCAGTAACAGCAGCTTTTTTGTTCCTGGTAAAAAAATCCAGATCAATGTGGGCTATCACTCCGAAAACAAGATGATATTCAAAGGAATGATTATCCGGCATTCCATCAAAGTACGCAATGGAAAATCTTCCCTGGTGATAGAGTGCAAAGACGAATCGGTGAAAATGACCGTCGGCAGAAAATCCAAATTCTTCTACGACAGCACAGACAGTGATGTTTTTGATGAATTAATCACCGCATACAATCTGGAAAAAAAGATTGACAAAACAAATTACCAACATGAGAAGCTGGTTCAATACAATGCATCAGACTGGGATTTTCTGGTATCACGGGCCCAGGCAAATGGAATGGTTTGTTTCACGGACAACGGTAAGCTAATTATCGGCAAACCGGATACGGGACAAGACCCGATAGAAACAGTGGCTTATGGAATGTCCATCATGGATTTCGATGCAGAAATTGATGCGCGAAACCAGTTCTCCAAAGTTACGGCATACAGCTGGAACCAGGCAGACCAGGAAATCAGTAAGATCGAAGCAAACAATCCGCCCATGAAAACAAGTGGAAACCTGGATTCTGCACAACTAGCGAAAGTAATTGGATTGAAAGATCTGGAGTTAAAGTCAGGTGGCAATATGAATGAGACGGAAGCTCAGGATTGGGCAAATTCCAAAATGGTTTTCCAGCAAATGGCGAAAGTACGCGGACGAGTTCGATTCCAGGGTATCGATAAGGTGAAACCCGGAACAGTATTGAAACTGGAAGGCATCAGTGATCGGTTCAACGGAAACATTTTTATTTCCGGAGTACAGCATAATATTACCAGCGGACTTTGGACCGTTGATGCGCAATTCGGTCTGGACCCGGTTTGGTTTTCAGAAACCTATGACATCAACGATGCTCCAGCTGCCGGTCTAATTCCTGCTGTCAAAGGACTTCAATACGGGGTTGTTTCACAATTACAGGACGATCCGATGGGGGAATACCGCGTCATGGTAAAACTGCCCATCGTAAACAGCCAGGAACAAGGTATCTGGTGCCGTTTGGCAACAATGGATGCCGGAGAAAACCGTGGATCCTTCTTCTTGCCTGAAATCGGTGATGAAGTGTTGGTTGGATTTATTAACGAAGATCCGAATAATGCCGTAATTGTTGGAATGCTGAACAGCAGTGCTAAACCTGCGCCATTAAAGGCAGAAGATGCAAACAATATCAAGGGGTTTGTTACCCGTAGCGAGATGAAATTTCTGTTCGATGATGAAAAGAAATCCGTCACCATCGAAACTCCTGCAGGTAAGAAAGTGATTATTGATGAAGATGCCGGAGAAATCACCCTTCAGGATGAGAACTCCAATACCTTAAAAATGAACAAGGACGGAATTTCTATCGAAAGCGGAAAAGACCTGATATTGAAGGCAACCGGTGATGTTACGATTGAAGGTATGAACATTGAGATCACTGGTCAGGCAGAGGTAAAAGCCTCCGGAAATGCCGGCACAGAAGTAAGTTCAAGTGCCACAACAACAATCAAAGGTTCAATCGTTCAAATCAACTGATCATGGGACAACCAGCAGCACGCACAACGGACATGCATGTTTGTCCTATGGTAACAGGAAACGTTCCACACGTGGGAGGTCCCATTCTTCCTCCGGGTGAACCAACAGTACTCATCGGGGGAATGCCCGCAGCACGTATGGGAGACATGGCCACTTGCAGTGGTCCGCCAGATACAATTACCAGCGGTTCCGCGACCGTACTTATCGGTGGGAAACCAGCCGCCAGAATGACAGACACAACAGCTCATGGCGGAACAATCGTTGCCGGTTTGGCAACAGTATTAATCGGATAACAATTAAAAACATGGAAATAAACGAATCATTCTTAGGCACAGGTTGGAGTTTTCCTCCGAGTTTTGACAAAACAAACGAGTTTGTCCGGATGAGTTCGGATGAAAAAGACATCATGGAAAGCCTGCAGGTTTTACTTTCTACCAGACCAAACGAGCGCATTATGCTGCCCGAATATGGCTGCAATTTAGAATCGCTGCTTTTCGAATCTATCAACCTGACACTGACCACAAAGATTACGGAAATCATCCGTACTGCAATCCTTTATTCTGAACCACGAATCGACCTGGAAAATGTAACCCTGGACCAGGAACACATCCTGGACGGGAGAATAGATATTATCCTGGATTACCGCATTCGCACCACTAATTCAAGACGCAATATGGTTTACCCTTTCTACCGAATTGAAGGAAACGATATTTCATACACTAAAACCGGAATTATATGAGCAATTGTAACGACATAGCAGAAGTTCTCAGAAGAAACGGACTCGATCAATCCATGCGTTACGACCATTCGCTCGATCCTGAAAACATCAAATTAATGGGATTCGGACTGGAAGACTGGATGAAATTTGCATACAACTTCGCTAAAGATATCAACTACTTCGATGAGTTGGACGAGATAGATCCAAATGGGAACTGGCAAGCTTTCTTTCCAAATACCACAGAGATCAAAACCCTCATTGATAACCTGGGGACAGATAACAAACTGACTCCTCACCTGACACTGTTTGTATGCTTTCTGATCCTGCTCAATCAGTCTACCGATCGGTTGAACGGATTCACGAAACGCCACCTCGATTTTTATTATTCGGAAGTGCTTCAGTTAAATCATCTGAAGGAAGAACCCGATAGTGTAACTGTTATTTTCGAACTGGCACGTACTTTTTCGCAAGAAAGAATTGCTGCCGGAACTGAACTGAACGGAGAAAAAGATGCAACTGATGTAACAAGGGTTTATAAGCTGAAAGACGAAATGGTCGTCAATCAAACCAAAATAGGAAGTGTCAAAAGCGTTTACAATGCTCCTGATTCTCCCGTAAACAACAGTTATGCAGTAAAAGCTGCTTCCAATGCATCGAGTTATGACGGTGCCGGATCGAAATTCCCAGGGGAAGATACAAGCTGGTATCCTTTCGGTTATGCAGGCACTCCCGGTGATCGTCCGGAACAAGATGAAGCGCGACTGGGATTTGCTGTTGCATCACATACCCTGGATTTATCTGAAGGCAAACGCCAGGTAGTTGTTCAGGCTCAATTTTCCGGAGCACCGGTTGCATTGACCAACGCTTCCAATTCCACCTTCATTTCTGTCTACTATACCGGAGCGAAAGGATGGGTCGGTCCAATCCCGCTATCCTCCAATGTCATCTCTATCAATGAAAACACCGGAGCCATTCAGAATTACACGACAGGGTTCAATCCGCAGCTATGCAACCTGTGTGTTGAACTTCAACCCGATCAGGAAGCTGTTGTGAGTTATGATCAGGTCATACACGGTGGTAATTACGGAACAGAGCATCCCCTTTTCCGTTTTGAAGTTGCTACGGAAGAACTCGGCGGTTACGACATCTACCGCTATTTTTCCCAGCCGATCTCTCACATTCGTTTGAAAGTCAATGTACAAAACATGAAAATTTTGACGATCGAGAGCGATACCGGCACATTGAACGTCAAAAAACCATTTTATCCCTTCACTACCAACCCCGTTAAAGGATCTGCTTTTTCAGTCTTTCATCCGGAAGTATTCAGTAAGAAATGGAAGCACGTGGATGTAAAGATCCATTGGAAAAACACTCCTGACAGCTTCAAAAATTATTATGAAGGGTATGACAAATCGTTTTTGGGAACAGTTACACAGGATAAATTCAACAACATTATTCCCTATATCCAAAATGCATCTGCAGCCAAAGTATCCGGAAATACGGCTACGCAAGCAGCTTCTCTTTACAAGTATGTCAATTTTGAGGATTACTACACCCATATAGTAAACAGCAGCGATTACTTTAAAGCAGATTCCTGGATTTTTTCCAATGGCAGCTGGAACACAGTTCAAACCGATATGAACCTGTTTTACTCACCCGGCGGCACTCCGGTCTTCTACGAAACCAATTTCGGAGTTTCCAACGGCAGCTTTGCTGAAAATACCTCCGGGCCGGTTCGCCTGACACTGGATCAATCCTTTTTACAGGAAATCTATCCGCGCATATATTCACTGGCAATGATCAGTACGAATCCCAATGTGCCGATTCCCAACCAACCTTATATTCCTTTTGCAGATGCAATCTCTCTGAGTTATTCCGCAACGGACGAGTTGAATTTAACGGTGAATGATGAATCTTATTTTAATGAGCGTTCCCTGGAGCTATTACATATCCATCCGTTTGGTGAGTCCGAAGAAAATCCCTTTTTGAAAGCATCCCTTGATGGTCAGCCTACCGGTTGTACGCTTACTCCGGAATATTGCAAAGGAGGAAGTTTGTTCATCGGCCTGGAAAGTGCAGAAGCATTGCAACAAGTTTCCCTGCTTATCCAGGTATTGGAAGGATCTGAAAATCCCCTGGTGGAATCTTTCAGCGGAACCCAAAAAGTCCATTGGTCAATTCTATGCAACAACCAATGGAAAAAGCTTGATTCGACGCTGATGCTCATCAATCAAACAGATAACTTTCTTCAATCGGGATTAGTCAAATTCAAGATTCCGGTGGAAGCAAATTCGGATAATACGCTGCTTACTCCCGGAATGTTTTGGGTACAGGCAAAAATGTACAAAAAGTATGATGCGGTTTGCCGTGTACTAGGAATTTATGGCCAGGCAGCTACAGCCGTCTTTGATGACAGGGGAAATGAACTTTCTCACCTCGAAAAAGGGCTTCCTGCCGGAACAATTACCAAATTGGTTTCACGGATTGCCGCTATTAAGTCGGTTTCCCAGCCATATAATTCCTTCGGAGGAAGACCTGAAGAAACTGATCCCCTTTATTACAAGCGGGTCAGTGAACGATTGAGACATAAAAACCGGGCGATCAACTTATGGGATTACGAACACCTGGTGCTCCAAAACTTTCCGGAGATCTACAAAGTAAAATGCCTTACACATACTTGTGATTGTTCGTTTCAATCACCCGGAAGTGTAACGCTTGTAGTCATTCCCGATACCCTTCAACGCAATGTGTTTGATCCGTATCAGCCAAGAGTCAGCAAAGCAACATTGAACCGCATCGAATCGTTTATTTCGGAATTGAACTCACTGCATGTGAAAACACATGTGATTAACCCGGATTACGAGGAAGTCAAAGTATCACTGAAGGTGAAATTCTATCCGGAGTTTGATGAAGCTTTGTACATTGACCAAATCAATGAAGATATTACCAGGTTCCTTTCCCCTTGGGCTTTCACAGAACGCGAAACCATCAATTTCGGAGGAAAACTTTACTTAAGTGTATTGATTGATTACCTGGAAGAGCTTCCTTATGTGGATTACCTGCAAAATGTACAGCTGATCCAGAATGGCAAAGCTTCAACAGTTGTAGAGCCATCTTCCCCGAAAGCCATTTTGTCTTCTGCAAAACGACACGATATTTCAACCACTATTTATTCATGTTCCACTCCTAACACAGCAACTGAACAATGCCAACTTTAAAGAACAGTATCACTATAAACCGGGACGTCTCAACGGGAAACGATCTCGATTTTGACTACCTGCGACGCATCGGTATACAGCACATTGCATCGATGGGTGGCGGGCTCTGGACGGATTACAACGAACACGATCCCGGAATCACCATCCTGGAAATGCTCTCTTATGCGATTACCGACCTGGGAAACAGGGCCAGTCTTCCCATTGCCGATCTTCTCACAGGACAGGAAGGAAGTAAACCGATATCCCAACAATTTTATACCGCAGAGCAAATCCTGCCGAACCGTGCAATCACTCCACTCGATTACCGCAAATTATTCCTGGATATCGAAGGAGTCAGAAACTGCTGGATCATCCCTTACGAAGTGACGGTTTATGCCAATTGTAAGGATGGCGCACTTGCCTACAACCCGGAATTGTTCCCGAACATCTTACCCGAAGATCTCAAAGAATTCAATTTAAAAGGATTGAACCGAATCCTGGTGGATTTCGATGTTGACAATGATGATCCGCAACGCCAGCAGAAGATCAACTCCATCAAATTACTGATCAGATCGAAATACCATGCAAACCGTAACTTATGCGAGGATTTGGTTAAAATCGACGAAGTCGAAGAACAACCTATCTCTATTTGCGTACAAGCAGGTCTCGAAAACGAAGCAGACGAAGATGAAGTCAACGCACGGATCTTACTTGCTATCGAAGATTATCTCTCTCCCCGCGTTCATTTCTACTCCTTGAAGCAAATGCTGGAAAAAGGATACCGGATGGATGAAATATTCGAAGGACCACTGCTCGAAAACGGATTTATCGATACCGATGAGCTGAGAAAAGCCGGGCTAAGAAAAGAAGTCCGTTTATCCGACATCATCAACATCCTCATGGATATTCCGGGAGTAAAGCAGGTCACTGAAATCTCTATTGGAAACTGCTCGGGTACGAATAACCCGGATACCTGGCTACTTTGCATTGATCCGAATAAAAGACCGCGTCTTTGCGATCAGAGCGTTTTCAACTATAAAAAAGACCAGCTCCCGGTTCGCGTAAACAAAAAAAGATCTGAGGAGATTTACCAGGAATTAAAAGCGGAGGAAGATGCTTCCGATGACCAGGCGGCACAGAACCGTTTTCCTGAAATCCCTTCGGGACAAGCTTTAGACACCGGATGGTACACAACCATTCAGAACGATTTTCCGGACACATACGGCATCGGGCAGGAAGGTCTGGCATCTTCCGCTGACACCGCACGTAAGTCGAAAGCAAAACAGCTGAAAGCCTATTTGTTGTTTTTCGATCAGATTCTGGCATCTTATTTTTCACACCTGGAAAATGCTAAAAAGCTTTTATCCATTAATTCCGAACTGAGCAATACCTACTTTACACAAGCTGTATCAGATATTAGCGGGTTCAGTGACCTGGTGAATAGTTACCCTCAAAATGACAATACCTTATTGTCGGAGCAATTATTCCACGGATTGACAGACGATGTGGCAAGAAGAAATCAATTGCTGGATCACTTACTGGCTCGTTTTTCAGAAAATTTCAGCGAATATGCTTTTGTAATGAAAGAACTGTATGGCTCTTTCACCAGTGAAATGATCCTGAAATCCAAGGAAATCTTCCTGAAAGAATACGTGACTCTGAGCAGCGAACGTGGACTTGGCTTCAACTACTACCATCAACCGGTTTCAGAATTATGGGATACCGGAAATGTATCAGGAGTTGAAAAACGGGTAGCAAGGCTTTCGGGTATGAAAAACTATTTCCGCAGGGATTTATCGGAATCTTTTATCGAAATCTATGAAGTAACTCCCGGAATGTTCAAATGGCGCATACGGAATGCTTCAGGGACAGTCATTCTTTCAGCTGAAAACAGTTACACGACCTACAAAAAAGCGATCAACAACCTCTATTTCGCGGTGCTCCAATTAATTGAAACCAGCGAGGAAAAAATTGAAGAGGCATTTGAAGCCGGAGTGACTGCCAACCAAGTGATCGATAACATACAGGTAAAAGTATCCGGAAGCAACAATTTCTATTTTGCCGTTGTCGACCCGGAACTTCCAAATACGGACCCCAATTACATCGTTGCAAAGCAGCTGATCTATTTTTCAACTGCTCCACAAATGGAAGTTTCCTTATTGGAAACCATCCGATTCATGAAGTATGATTTTACGGAAGAGGGCATGTTTGTGGTGGAACACATATTGCTGCGCCCGGATAGCGATTTCCCGGACACACCTTCAAAGTATTTCCTGGAGGCTTGTGCAGACGATTGCAAAGAATCCTGCTGCGGTATCGATCCTTACTCCTTCCGGGTGAGTGTTGTACTTCCGGGTTACACCCAGCGATTCTCAGATAGTTACTTCCGAAACTTCATGGAAGAACTTATCCGGGAAGAACTTCCGGCGCATATTCTTGCAAAAATCTGCTGGATCGGATCGCGAAAAGGAGAAGTACCGAATACGGAGAACCAATTACTCCTATTCGAAAAAGCTTACAAGGATTACCTGATCGCCAAATCACCGATGGATTCTTTCCATCCGGAAGATGAACTCGAAGCACTTATAGATATTCTGCAAGACCTTCATACCATTTTCCCAACCGGGAAACTGCATGATTGCGACGCTGAAGAAGAAGATCAAACCGATGATATTATCCTCGGAAGAACAAAACTAGGAACATTATAATTAAAAGAAATAAGGAAAAAATATGGAAACAAAGTTGACCACAATCACACCCTCTTATCGCACATTTGTGCCGGACCAGGTACTTACAGCAGGGCAGTTGAATGAATTCCTGAATTACTTTGAAGACCAGGACCGATTGTCACGCATTTTTTTAAGCGGCGTTGGAATCGTATGCGGATTCAAAGTTCAGTACAACCCCAATGGCGAATTGATCGTTACGCAAGGAGCAGGCATTACCACTGACGGTGATCTGTTTAAATTATCGCAGGTTGACCCGAATAATCCGGGACTGGAAATAATTGATATTCCGAATCTGCAATTCAAGTATTACAGAGCATTCGATGACAGCAATGCCCATTATCCTCCTTTCTGGAGAACCATCAACAGCACGGAGGTACAACTCAATCTTTGGGAAGTTATTTCGGAAGCAGATGCTTCACCTTCGGATCAACTCATCAGTTCCAGAATGGACCTTCAAAACCTGGTGGTATTGCTTTATCTTGAAAGCTATGAGGAAGATCCCAATGCATGTACGGGGATTGATTGTGAAAACCAGGGAATTAAGAACATCCGTAAAATGCGGGTATTGCTTACTTCCGAATCAGATGCGGATTACATCCTTTCAAACGATACGATCTTTGATGCAAATTACCTCATCTCAACCTATCTGAACATTGACGAAGTATCTCTTCAGCGTGTAACCGTAAATGCAACCAATTCGGCAACTTTTGCTGCATTGCGATCCAATTATCTGAATGCCATCCAGGCCGAAAACATCATCGGGAAACTCAAAAACGGGTATACCACCATGTTGAGTAAACTGGGAATGACTTCCAAAGCAAACGAGATCAAAGCGAAAATAGACCAGTTTTTCGGGGCCGGAGCAACTTACCCTACCCTGTTCTTTCAATACCGCTACGATCTTTTACGCGATTTGGTAAACGGGTACAATGAGTTGAAAGACCTGTTTATGGATAGCGTTTGCAACTGCAACCCGGATATCCGTTCGTTTCAGAAACATTTGCTCCTTGGAAGACTTATTCCAACAACACAGGACCGTTACCTGAAAGAATACCGTCACGAGTTCTACAAATCTCCTATCCTGGAGGATGAAAAAAACTGGTGCGAACGCTTCAATTTGTATGTAGATCGTACCATTCAAATACTCAACTCCTATCAGGGAGAGATTCCCGCAGGTGAAGTCCGAATCACGCCTTCTTACTATCGCTCTACACTTGAGCACAAAGCTGTTCCGTTTTATTTGGGGGGAGGAAATTTTCAACGCTTACTGGAAACATGGAATTACGATAAGTACCAGCTCAACAAACAGAACCGTAATCTGAGCTATTACACGAATTTCCTGGATCCATCCGGACCGATTCAGTTTCCTTTGAGATACAACCTGGAACCGCACAATTTTCTGAATATCGAGGGGCACCAGGGATATACTTACCAAATGGCCATGCAGCGAATTAATAATCTGAAAAACCAATATGGGTTGGCATTCGATGTAAAAGCACTGGGAATCACGATTAATGAGACAGATCCTATCAACATGGATGACTATGCCTGCCATTTTGAAGATCTTCAGATATTGCTGGATGCCTGGAAACAGGAACACAACTGCTTACTTGGTAAAGTTTCCAAATACTATTCGGCTTTCAGTACGCAAACATTGGGTACAAACTACCTGGTTGAAGACTTCATGTATCCGATTGCTGAAGAAGAAGTTGCTGCAGTGGACAACAATGTGGTTAAAGAAAATATGTATCCCGGAGTAAACTCTTTGGGTGTTATTATGCTCCCTGTCATAGACCGATTCCATGGCTGTTCCGGAAACGATATCATGGCACAGGTAGATAATCTAATCGACCGATTCGATTACACCACGGAGGAGAAAGACCTGGTTGACGCAACCTTGAAAGCTCCGAATGATGTACTCTCCCAGGCTTATGTACTAATCGATAAAAGTCCGGCAACTTTAGCCGACGTACTTCCAAACGTCATTGATTCTATACACGTCACTGCTACAAACCTGTGCGGTGCTGCACGAAAAACGTTTGTCAAAGCTTCTACTATTAGCGCACAAGTTTCAAGACCTGTTTTGTCTATGCTTTACACGTTGTCGGTAGATACCACGGCATTGTGCTGCAGTGCAGAAAAACTGCAATTGATTTACGACGAAATTGAAAAGCGAAAAAGAGATATCCTGATCGGGTTAAGTCTTGCAAAATTCCAGGAACACCATCCGGGAATGGAACATCTTGCCGGAGTTCACCAGGGAGATACCTTCCTGTTGGTTTATGTGCGAAATGCAGTAAGCGGAATAGGTGAAAACACAGTAGTTGCCGATTTTACCTTGCCATATCTCTGTTGTTCGGACTGCAGACCGGTTGGATTTATTATGCCGGAAATTATCGCAGACCTTCGTTTGGGAAGTAATTCAATTTGCGTGGAAGAAGGTAAAATTGCCAGAATACCATTATACCGCTACCCCGCTAATGGAACAGTAGCATTATCACCAACTGTTGCAGGAGTCTCTGCTGATGGTGATGAATTGGTTATTGATCCGGCATTGGTTCCTGAGAGTGCTTACGACCAGGTGATCCATTTCACCCTGAATGGTCACGAAACCAACGCGGAACTCACCTTACACAAAGCTACTGTTGCTGAAATGATCGCTCCGGGTAATCCGATTACCGACGCAACTGTTGAGTTTGATTGTGAACTTCCTTCAGGAGAAGATCCAACAAAATATTCATACTTCTGGGATTTTGGTGATGGAACAACCTCCATGGAAAAGGCTCCTACACATACCTATGCAACACCGATCACTCAAGCAACTGTAAGACTGACTGTTCTTTCAGAAAATGAAGATCAGTGTCCGCTTACCCTTGAGAAAGAATTCGAATTTGAACTAGCTCCTCCGGGATTCTGTGAAAGTCAGTCATCTGAAAAATATGCTGTACTGAGAAACCAATTCAATCAGACTGTTTCGGAATACGATCTGACACAAGAAGCCATCACTGACTTAGCAAATTTCTACACCCAGGTGTATGCAAACATGCCCGGATATTTATCCGGAGATAAGAATACTACGATCGGAACTCACTTGGAAGCAATTGCCAAATCTTTGTTTGATGACATCTATGTTGCACATTCAGAAGGTGAAACTACACAAGGGCTGGTGAGTGTTTATCACAATTCGATGCTTCTTGGATTAGCACTGATTCGCTGCCAGGAGGAAGCGATCTTTAATAAAGATGCGATTACTGACATGCTCATGACTTATACCAATCAAATGGATGTAGAAAATGTTCCATCGCTGCCTACTCTAGGAATTCCTTCCAATTCACCTGAAAACATATTTTTCATCGATGAAGTCATTGGTTTACGAGAGCCTGATTCAGATTCCTGGATAAACCTTAACAAACTACGGAATTCAGTTAACTGGAAGAAAAAATAAATCCTAAGATCCGAATCAATCTGTCATGAATACTGAACCGCAACATATCGTCCATAAATTGATCGTGGAAGTAGAAACCAACTCCAGGGAAAAAGGCTATGCCCTGAAAGACAACGCTGCCGGCTTCGTGTCGGGCAGCTTGTCTCCTGTTTTGGAAGAACTCTTTGAAGAACTGGAAAAAAAGTTAAACGGGAGAGTACTCACTCTCGAAAGTCTTTCTATCCAAGTGTCTGCCGCATCAACAGACCTGACTTACGGGGATATTGACAGATTGATCGGTTCTGCTATCCGGAAAGAAATGGAAGCACAGATTCCGCTTGCAGAAGAGTCAATTCCTGATCCGCATGCTCCGGGACAGCTGATTTCCGTACCAAAAAGGCAGTTGCAATCTATTTTTCATTTTCTGAAAACGGGAACAAAACCCTGGTGGATCAGCAAAAATGCTTCTTTGAACGAAATGATGAAAACCGCTAATTTGCTGCAGCTGGCTCAAGCAGATACCGAAACACTTGTGCGGGAACTTCACGCCGACTTCGGTGAACAGTTCCTGAAACGCCTGGTTCTCCAGTTACCTGAACCAGTTTTGATCGAATGGTTTACACGGGCCTTTCATTTCCCGGAAAAACTCCCGGATACGCTCCCGAAAACCCGCTTGCGTTTTCACGATGAAAAGGCCAGGAAAAATTGGTGGACACTGTTGATCCAATCCTTTTTCGAATTCCGGAAAACCGGTCGGATTTCAGCTGAAAAAGCAGAAAAACTCGTTGCTTTGGCTGCTTACAAACAAGATGCCGAAGCGGGAATTGTGGTCCGGTTTATTCAATCGATCACCGGTCAGGCACTTTCCCTGAAACGGAAAAAAATGGAGGCGATCATCCAGGAACATCGGGACAAACGAACAGCCATTGAGGAAGAAAAAACCGAACCGGCTAAAAAAGCGGACAAATTAGAATCACTCGATTTTTACACGCCGGTTGAACATGCAGGTTTGATCCTCCTCCACCCTTTTTTGAATCCTTTTTTTACGGAAATCGGATTATTGGAGAAAGATCAGCTCACCAACCCGGAACTGGCAGTACACGTACTGCATTTCCTGGCCACAGGAAATGAAAATCCCTGGGAATACGAACTGCTGTTTGAAAAATTCCTCTGTGGAATTCCTGCCGACGAACCCATTGAGCAAACACTTCCTTTACCGGATGAAATCAAGGAAGAAGCCGGAAAATTACTGGAAGCTGCCCTGGAACACTGGACGGCGCTCAGAAGCGATTCCGCAGACTTGCTTCGCAATGAATTTTTACAGCGCGAAGCCAAAATAATTACCGAAGAATTTCAGTCTACGCGGCTGGTATTCGAACGGAAAGCACAGGACATTCTCCTCGAAAAACTTCCCTGGAACCTGGGAATCGTTAAAATCGACTGGCGGGAAGACCTCCTATTTGTAGAATGGTAATACACGAATTAAAATGAAGACGAAAGTCCAATCTCCCGATAAATCTTCCGGTGCTCCTTTTCGGAGCCGTGGTGCAATACAGGCAAAACTAGCTGTAAACCAGCCAGGTGACCAGCATGAAAACGAAGCAGATACTGCTGCCGATCGTGTTGTAAGCGGTGCTTCAGCTGCCGGACCAACAGCATCCGGAAGCCCGGCATCCGTGCAATTGAAACCAATTTCACAAACTGTAACTCCGCGCATTCAGCGCAAAGAAGCTCCCGGACAAATGGGTCAGCTGGATGTAGAAGGTACCGAAGACAAAATGGGTGCTATCGGCCACGAAGGAATTATTCAGCGCAAAGAAACAGATCCGGGTACTGACCTTGCTGCTCCTGAGCTTGGAGACAAACTGCAGGAAAGCAAAGGACAGGGAAATCCTCTTGCTCCCGAAGTGAAATCAGAAATGGAATCCGGTTTTGGAGCCGATTTCAGCAATGTGCGTACCCACAGCGGAACGAAAGCAGCTGACATGAATCAATCCCTGAAATCAAAAGCCTTCACCAACCAGGGAGACATTTATTTCAATGAGGGAAATTTCGATCCGAATTCGAAAGACGGGAAGCAATTGCTGGCCCATGAGCTCACGCATACTATCCAGCAGGGAGCAGCAAAACCAACTGATAACAAAAACCAAAGTTCAAATCCGGACAATAAAAACATCAACCCGGCAGATGTTGCCAAGGCAAAAAACCAGGCAAAAAACATTCCGGGAACAGAAGAAAAGACAGCAAATCTCGTCAAAGAAACAACTGAGGAGTTGAAAGGAAAACAGCCCCTTCAAGCGAATCAAAATACTCCCGCTGAAAAAGAACAGGAAACAATTGCTGAAAAACAACCTGCTGTTCAGGAAAAACTGGCTGAAGAGAGCAAGAAAGAACAGGAAAATTCCAAGGAAGAAGCCAAACATTCGGAAGAAGGAAAAGCCGATGCAAAAAATCCGGAAGGACAACCGGCAGACCTAGTGGATAAAGCCATAGAGAAAGAAGTTTCGGAGAAAGCAAAGGGAAAAGAGCCGAAGGAAGAGAAAGCAGCGCATTCAAAGACCAAAGGTACGGGAGAAAAAGAAAAATCCGAAGAAGGAGAAGAAAAGAAAACCGGCGAAGGAAAAGAAAAAAAAGAAGAAGATCCCGGTCCTGAGGGTGTGAAGGAAGATTACGACAATCCACCACCTGTAAAAGATGCCAAGGTGGAAGAAGCAACCGACAAAGCCGGCGAAGGTGTGGGTGTGGACGAAGAAGCCAACGTCAACGTAGAAGGATTGATCATGACCGCTCAGCAATTCCGTGATCAGGGGAAAGATTCTCTTGACCGTGTGAAGACGCAGGTAGAAAACCGGGAAAAGGCCGAGAAGAAAAAGCACGAACTTGACAAGAAAATCGAAGGATCTGACAAGGCACTGAAAACGGCTGATAAAAACACGGATATCCGTGAAAAAAAGATGACAAAAATCATGGAAAAGGCCATTGCCACTTCCAAACAGCGCCAGGAAAAAGTAAGTAGCGAAGTAGGCGGATATTCCGATGAAGTCAAAAAGAACAAAGGAACTGCTAACGATTTAAAGAAAGAAGCTGGCGGACTCAATAAGGGTTCCAAAGAAAATTCAAACCCTGACGAGAAAGAATCGGGCGAATTGAGCTCCAACTACGAAGAAATGGAAAGCGGAACGGCTACCATGGCTGAAGGAATTACCGGTGTAGGAACTGTTGCCGCCCAACAAAAAGTGGATGCAAAAACGGCAAAAACCAAGAATGTCAAAACGGAAAAAGAGTACAACCAATCCAAAGCCAATGTTCAAAAATCCAAACAAAAGATTTCCTCCGAAAAAAGCCGGAATACCAAAGCAAAGTCAGACAGTAAATCGCTGAAGCCGAAATTCGATGCGAGTAAAAAGAAGGAAGAACAACTGACCAAAGAAGGAAAATCCCTGATGAAAACCTCCTTTGAAATGGAAAATGAAACGCATCGTGCGCAATATTTCTATTACAAAGACATGAAAACCATTGAGGGAGCAGACGAAATGATCGTACAGGAAGAACTCCGCGTTCAGTCTGAAATGCCCAATGGTCCGGAAGCCTTGCTGTTCCGCTACGCCAACATGAAAGGTGATGCCGAACGTGAAACCTATGTGGCATCCTTGAGCCAGGAAGACAAGCAAAAACTGGGCTTCCTGCTTCAGCAGTTCAATATGAATTTTGAAGCCTGGATCGAAAACAAAAAGCTGGAAATGGGTGACCGCGTTGAACAGAAACGTGCTCAAAAAATCGAGCACTACAATGTCAAACGCAACAAAGGATTGCAATCGCCGCTGAATAAGGCTACCAAGAACATCGATAAGATCTCGAAAACCGGACTCATGTGGACGAGTTTGACCAAATCTTTGGAAGGCATGTGGGAAGGATTGAAGAACATTACCTGGGCCGATGTTTCCAAAATCGGACTGGCCATGATCAATCCGCTTGAAACTTACAACACCATTGCAGATGCAGTGGGTGGAATCTGGACGGACCTGAGTGATTGGAAAGGATTTAGTGAAGATCCGGTGGGAATGATCCTGCAAAAAGGATCCAGCGTGGGAGTGAAATTGTTGACCATTGCAGGAGTGATAACCGGATTATTGGGAGTACTGTCTGTCCTGACAAGTGTGGCAGCGTTCTTCTTCCCGCCGCTAATACCTGTAGCAGCCTGGCTGGTTGGTGCAACAGCCACCATGTTCACCGTTACCTTTTGGCTGGGGTTGGTTACTACGGTGCTGAGTGTCCTGTCGGGTGTAAAAAATATTTACAACGTGCACACGGCAAAAACCGCAGAGGAAATTTACCAGGGGAATAGCAAAATCAGGACGGATGCCGCCAATACTACTGCCGGAGTGATGGCCATGGTGGGAGCAAAATCCCCTCCTGTTCCACTAAATATGAGCAAGATCGGGAATATTAAGAACATCGTGGTAAAGACCTACAAAACAAGCAGCGGGTTCATCAAACGAGGTGTTCGCAAAATTCCGCGCCTGATCAGCAGATCTTTCAAAAAAGAGACCTGGACAGATTTGTATGCAGGCTTCAAGAAATTCTCCACCAAAAAGGCAGATAATATCTTAGGCGGTGGAAATAACAAGAATATTGCAAACAAAACAGATAAACTATCTGATGTTTCAACGAAAAAAGTGGTGAAGCATACAGATCAGCCGAAAGTTTCTACCCCGGACAAAACAACCGCGAATTTCGAGAAGAAAATGCCGGATAAAACAAAACAGGTAGATGTCGAAACTAAAAATCCGGTAACTACAAAACAGACTGATGTTTCAACGGATAAGCTTCCGGAACCAAGTACTTCGGACCTGAAAAAGGTGGAAACGGACATGGCGGATGGAAATGTCAATAAAATAGATTCGAAGGAGCCGCCAAAAGACCCACAAGTGGCAAACGGGGAAAAACCTGCACAATCGAAAATCCTGAAGGATGATCCGAATCTCAAAGACAAAGATTTGGACAAATTCAAGAAGTACGAAGACAAAGTCGATGATTCCACCAAGAAAAAAATGAAAGATGATGCCGATTCAGAAGTCCCAAAAGGGAAAAACCACGACAGCAAAACAGCAGCCTTGGTAATGGCACGAATCATTGCAGAAAGCAACGATAAAATAGACACGCCTGTTTCTGCTTTACTAATAGAACTACGTGCACTAAAAACGATGAAAGGTGTAGATGACTTTGGCAAAGAACCATTAGGTCCTCCGGGAGAATTCCGAATTGTGATGTACGGAAGTAAGTTTACGGTGGATCCGAAATACACCACGAAACGTCAACGTGATTTTGACCAGGAAGTGCGTGATAGAACAGACATCGACGATGAAATGAAAGAAAAACTATTGGCATACAACAAAGAAGTGCCTAATGGAACACTGGAAGTGGATGAAGTCATGGAAAACATAAATAATGGCGAAGTGTTTGACCCGAACACCAAACGATTTGGAGACCCGAGAAGAAGAGATGGTTTAACGAGACGAGATGAATATCTAGGCTCAACTCCAGGTAAAAAATCCAAGACCGGTAGAGAAGTTATGGATAGAATGTTTAATGAAGACCCTCCAAGAATTAGAAATTACCCACCAATATCCGAAAGAACTCAATTTTTTGATTCTAAGGATCAGACTTGGTATAATATTTCAGAAGCAGATATGGGGCATAGTCCTGTTAATGCAGTAGATTATTGGAATGATACTGGAATAAAGTATGGTGCAAAGCATCCAAAAGTAAGAGAATGGATGCTAGATTCAGATAACTATGAACTCCAATATTATAAGAATAATAGATCTGATGGAGCTAAACTTGGAAAAACTTATAAAGATCCAATTAGCGAATTATAAATTGCTTAAAAGAATTAAATTTGATAAACTAAAAATAGGATAATATGGCAACCTTAGAAAAGTTATTAAATGACAAATTAAATCAATTGATGGACCAGGAATATCAATTATGGGTAAAGGGTGATTATATTGCTCAGCAAAAAATATTATTTGAAGAGTGGGATTTATTGCCAGAGCCTAAGGGTACATGGAATGAAAGTTATTCTATAGTGACAGCATTTATAGACAACTTTCTTAAATTAGGAGAATTCGATCAAGCAAAAAAATGGTCTGAAGTATTATTCAATTGTCATCCTGATAGAAAAGACAATGGAGAAAGAGAGTTATATGCAGGTATGGTGGCCTATGAACTCGGAGATTTCGAAAAAGCGAGAGATTACTTTGATATTGTTCAGAAAGAATCAGGTGGAAGATTGTGGAAACGTGAGAATGTTATGAAGTACTTCAAATTCTACAAAGAGAAAAAATAAGACCATGGAATTGGACGATAGCACATACGACAAAATCACCCAGTTGAGTGAAGAAGGTAATAAACTCTTTCATTCCGAGCAATTTGATGCTGCTTTAGTGAAATTTAATGAAGCTTTGGAACTGGTCCCGGAACCAAAAACAGACTGGGAAGCGGCAACATGGCTCTATACGGCTATCGGAGACACTTATTTTCTGAAAGAGGATTATGCCAAGGCATTAGACAGTCTTTACGATGCTTATAATTGCCCGGATGCAACTGACAATCCTTTCATCAATCTAAGATTGGGACAATGTTTGTTTGAACTGCACCAACTGGAAAAAGCGGAAGATTTCCTAATGAGAGCATACATGCTGGATGGAACGGACGTATTCGAGGGCGACGGCGAGAAGTATTTGGCACACATGCGTAAAAAATATGACTTAGATTGATTCTAAAATCCTGGAACAAAACACTATTCAAGGATAAACAACTATTCATTTTCTTAATTCCTATGCGAAGGAATCTGATATGATCCGTCACAACTATTTTAAATCAATTCATGCGCACATTTGTGTATTTTAATGAATTGTGTACTTTTGATTTAAAACCAAACAATTATGGAATTAGATGAAACCATAAAAAGTGAAGTGGAGCGCATAACAAATGAAGCGCGAGAATCTGATACGATGACTGTTGAAGATAGAATCTCCATGTTTAAAGAAGCCTGGAATTTACTTCCTTCACCCAAAGAACAGTATGTTGAAAGCTTCTATATTATGGATTGGCTAACTGACGTATATTTTTACTTGAAAAACTACGAAGAGGCATGGAAATATGCGCAAATCTTTTTGCATTGTTATCCTGCAAGATTCCATGGAGAACAAGAGTATACCTATGCTAAAACAGCATATGAAGTAGGAAATCTGGAAGAAGCGATGAAATACTTTGCAATTACAGATGAAAAATCAGAAGGCAGAATTTGGAAAAGAGATGATGCCATGAAATACTTCAAATTTTACAAAGGGAAAAATTAAGACTATGGAATTGGCTGATCATATATACGACAAAATTAAAGCATTAAGTGAAAAAGGAAACGAATTAATCAATACTGATCAATTTGATGCTGCAGTAGTTAAATTCAATGAAGCTTTGGATCTTGTTCCTGAACCAAAAACAGACTGGAAAGCCAGTACCTGGCTCTATGCGGCCATTTGAGATGCTTTGTTTCTTAAAGGCGATTGTGCAAAGGCATTGGATACTTTCTACAATGCATATAATTCACCAAGTGCAACTGACAATCCTTTCATTAATCTAAGATTGGGACAATGCTTGTTTGAATTAAACCAACAGGACAAAGCGGAAGACTTCCTCATGAGAGCGTATATGCTTGATGGAACAGACGTATTCGAGGGCGACGGAGAAAAGTATTTGGCACACATGCGTAAAAAATATGACCTAGATTGATCCTGAAATTTGGAGAACACCACTATTCATAGATCCTAAAACGACTATTCATTTCTATCAAACAAAACATCTTCATCTTCTTTCCTGCAAAATTCAAAAAAAGGGAATACACATTATTGATATTCCAAATTAAATCTTATGAAAGAACTATTTCAACCAATAGCAGATGCAATTGTATCCTCAACATCAAAAGAATGGAGGGATGCATCTTTAATTATCCTTGTATTGGGAGCTTCAGTTAGATATAATTTAAAATTCAGTTATTCAGACAAAACAACTGACGGCGAATTCTTAAATGCTCCGGGAGATTTGTCAGACTTAATACGAAAAGTGCATGCTGACATGAATAATGAAAGCCCTAAACATTGGAATAAACTTTTATTTGATTTAAATTCAGACGGAAAATTTAATATTGAATTCAAATGGGATCAGGATAGGCAAGATCAATTTGAGGAAGATAGCCGCATTTAATTCCAATAAACTCAACAACAATAAATAAAGTATAAGGTGTTCTGAAAAGAGCACCTTTTTTGATTCTTAGGAGTTGAAATGAAAACCCCGAAATTACAAATCCTGGAAGATGATCCAAATCTAAAAGACAAAGATTTGGACAACTTCAAGAAGTACGAAGACGATGTGGATGCTCGACCAAGATGAAATGAAGGATGATGCCAAATAAAAAAAAGGAAAAGCTAATTCCCTCCTGCTAAAATCCATTTAACATCCTTTACCACACTTTAACAGCAACCGGTTTTTATCTTGCCTACTCTCCCGTAACTTGTAGAAACAAAATTAAAAACGAGTGATATGAGCAAGAGAATCGCCATTTTGGCAACAGACGGATTTGAGGAGAGTGAGTTGCAATCACCAAAAGAAGCTATTGAAAAACAAGGCTGGCTGGCTGAAATTGTGAGCCTGAAAGCCGGAACGATCAAAGCATGGACGAATGGTAATTGGGGCCAGGAATACCCGGTTGATAACATTGTAGACGATGTAAAAGCTTCCGAATACGACGGATTGGTTATTCCCGGCGGCGTCATCAATCCCGATAAACTAAGAAGAGAAAACAAGGTGCTGGATTTTGTCAAAGGATTTTTTGATGAAAAGAAACCCGTTGCAGCAATCTGTCACGGACCGCAGGTACTCATCAGTGCCAATGTGGTAAAAGGCCGTGAACTGACTTCTTTTGAATCGGTGAAAATTGATCTGCAGAATGCCGGGGCAGCGTGGTACGATGAAGAAGTAGTGGTCGACAAAGGATTGGTTACGAGCCGTTCGCCGCAAGATCTGCCTGCTTTCAACAAGAAAATGATCGAAGAGTTCAAAGAGGGAATACATGGATGAGAACGAATTCGTAGCAATTAGTTGCGACTGATCGCTACGAATTAATGCATAAAAAAAGGAGAACAAATTGTTCTCCTTTTTATTTTTAGGGAGGGAGACGGGTCTCGAACCCGCGACCTCTGGTACCACAAACCAGCGCTCTAACCAACTGAGCTACAACCTCCGTATTGTGGTGCAAAATTAAGTATTTCTATTAAAATTCCTAGAGTGAATTTGTTTTTTTTCTTTTTTTATTGGTATTGAGCAGATAATGAGTTCATTTCGAATTCATTTCCTCAACTAAACATGCGTTGTTAATAACACAGAAGTCTTCCAACCAATTGGATTTATTGAATCCTTACATTTGTATATGGGCAATAAAAAATTGAAAATTGGTATCTTTGGAGCCGGACACCTGGGCCGGATCCACATTCGACTGCTGCTGGAATTGACCGATTTATTTGAATTGGTTGGTTTTTACGACCCATCTGATGAATCTGCTGAAAAAACTATTTCGGAATATCACATAAAACGCTGGGATGATATGCAGGAACTGATCAATGCCTGCGAATGCGTGGATGTGGTGGCTCCTACTCTACATCATTACGATATCGCTTACAAAGCCATTCGATCCAGCAAGCATGTTTTCATTGAAAAACCGGTTGCCGAAACGGTCGAACAAGGAAAAACACTATTGGATCTATCCCGTGAGGCCGGAGTCATCGTACAAGTTGGACACGTAGAACGGTTCAATCCGGCATTTCGTGCCGCAGAACCCCTGATCTCCCAACCCATGTTTTTTGAGATTCACCGCCTGGCACAGTACAATCCGCGTGGGACAGATGTTTCCGTGATCCTGGATTTAATGATCCACGATTTGGATATTGTGCTGAGTTGTGTCAACTCTTCGATCAGACGTATTTCTGCCAGCGGTGTTTGCGTGGTGAGTAAAACCCCCGATATTACTTCCGTCCGATTGGAATTCGACAATGGATGTGTGGCTAATTTGACCGCTTCCAGGATGTCTTTGAACAACATGCGGAAAACGCGTATTTTCCAGAAAACCGGTTATTTGGTCATCGACTTTTTGAATCAATCCGTGGACCAGATCATGATCACACCAAAAGACGAAGAAGCACCCGGGTTTTTCAGCTTCCAGCTCAATGACGATGTGAATTTTTCTGCCCTGAAACCGGAAATTAACAAAACGAATGCAATCCAGGAAGAATTGCGCTCTTTCTACCATTCGATCGTTCATAATCAGCCCGTTGTAGTTTCTATTGACGATGCCTACCGCGCCCTCGACGTAGCTTACCGGATTATTGATAAATTGAAATCTGCACATCTGTCGGTTTTCGACAATAATTAACGTAAATTTGCGTTAGCTACACATAGGCTTATCTATGAAATATTTATACTTTTTTGTTCTGCTTTCTTTCGGATTGTCAAGCTGCGTGAAAAATAATCCGCTGCCGGTCTGGCTTGAAATCAATAATTGGACACTCAATGGAAACGGAGCTTCTGTCGGTAGTGAAAATGATCCGGGAGTTTTAACACACAATTTCAGTGATGTTTGGATTTACGTTGATGGTAAAGTAATCGGTGTATTCGAACTTCCATGCAAAATTCCTGTTTTGGCTTCCGGAACGTGTAAAGTAAGTCTCTATCCTGCCATTAAGAACAACGGAATGGCTTCTACTAAAAAAATCTACCCTTTCGCAGAGCCTTTTGAAACAACACTGGACCTTGCAGAAGGTGAAACCTATACTTTTAATCCGATTACGCGCTATTTTGGAAGTACGAAGTTTTGGATCGAAGATTTTGAAACAAACAGTATCAAATTCATAAAGGACGTTTCGGTTTCCAATCAGAATGCAAACCTGGTAGTCGAAACCAGTGGCGGCCCCTGGTCGAATTATGGACATGTTTCATTAACGAGCGCAGATTCGCTATGGGTTGGGGTGCAGGATGAGGCAAAGATTCTTCCAAAAAGCGGTGCCGAGATTTACCTGGAATTCGATTATAAGAACACCAACTCCATTCTAACAGGATTATTAGAATACCAGCTTGGAGGATCTGTAGTAGATCACGGCGGATACACTGCAAGTTCGCAGGGAACAAGTGCTGCCTGGAAAAAGATCTATATTGATCTCAAAGAGGTTGTATCCAATACTCCTAACGGCTATAAGTACAAACAATACCTTAGACTGCTGTTAAACACTGGTAAAAGTTCCGGTGAAGTTTATATTGATAACATTAAAGTGGTACACTTCTAGAATCTTTAGTTGGAATGCAAAAATTGTTTAGAAGTTTATTTATTGCGAGTGATTTTTTAGCGGCTGCTTTATCGTGGGCACTATTTTATTACTACCGAAAAACAAACATCGAGCACGAACAGTTTTCCTTCAATGAAACCTTTTACTACGGTATTTTGTTCATTCCACTACTCTGGCTTTTGTTTTACACACTGCAGGGAACTTACCAGGATGTTCGCAGGTTGTATCGCCTTAAGATCCTTTCTTACACGGCTTTTGCTACTATTTTCGGATCAATCGTACTCTTCTTTGCTTTATTGATCGACGATGAAGTGAACACTTACTTCAACTATTACCGTTCGCTTTTAACTTTGGCCTTGCTCCATTTTGGAATAACCTTCTTCACCCGACTGGTTATTACAAGTATTCTTGTCAGAAGAATTCACTTACGCAAAGACGGCTTTAAAACTTTGCTGATCGGAGGTTCCGAAAAAGCAGTGGCCATTTACCAGGAAATAGAAGGTATTGAAAAAGGCGGCGGAAACCAATTTGTAGGATTTGTAAACCTGAATGGAATCGACAAATTGCTGGAAAACAAAATGCCCTATTTGGGCCATGTTGATCAGCTCGAAGAAATCATTGCCGCTAATCGCATTGAGGAAATCATTATTGCATTGGAAAGTACGGAGCACGAACGCTTAAAAACGATCATATCCAGGATTAACGACGAAAACATCGTTATCAAAGTACTTCCGGACATGTATGATATTCTTTCCGGTTCTGTAAAACTAAATAACATTTTCGGGGCGCTTTTGATGGAGGTCAATGCGGAAGTCATGCCTTACTGGCAGCGTGTTGCAAAACGTGCTTTTGATATTTTCTTTTCGATTATTGCTATCATTTTACTGATTCCGGTTTACATTTTCCTTACAATCGGCGTGAAATTATCTTCTCCGGGACCCATTTTATTTTTCCAGGAACGAATAGGTCTCAACGGAAAGCCTTTCAAGATCATCAAGTTCCGCACGATGTACATTGATGCAGAAAAGGCCGGTCCACAGCTTTCCAGTACGGATGATCCGCGAATCACGCCAATCGGCAAGTTCATGCGCAAAGCACGCTTGGATGAGTTCCTGCAATTCTTCAACGTATTGAAAGGCGATATGTCTTTAGTTGGTCCAAGACCCGAAAGACAATTCTTTATTGACCAGATCAAAGTGCGTGAACCGCAATTTTTGGAATTGACAAAAGTAAGACCCGGAATTACATCCTGGGGACAGGTGAAATACGGATATGCAGAAAATGTAGACCAAATGATCCAGCGAATGAAATTTGATCTGCTCTATCTTAGAAACCGGTCCATTGCCCTGGATCTAAAAATCCTGATGCATACCGTGATGATTATCGTCAAAGCAAAAGGAAAATAATGAAAGTTGCGATAACGGGAGGCAACGGGCATATTGGAAATGCAATCATTGAAGAATTAATCCGACGCGGCTACTCCGTTAAAGCTCTTGTACATTCCAAAAGCAACTTCCTGGAAAGCAGAAAAATTGAAATCCTGAAAGGGTCGCTCCATGATGAAGGTTCACTTCTTGAACTGATGAGCGATTGTGATTACCTGATCCATTGTGCTGCCATTATTTCAATTACGGGAGATCCGCACGGACATGTGCAGAAAATCAATGTAGAAGGCCTGGAAAATGTCTTGAAAGCTGCCAAGAAAAGCAATCTGAAACGCATCATCCATCTTTCTTCTGTTCATGCTTATGATCACCTTCCATCTAATGAAACGATGGACGAAACCCGCGGTTTTGTCTCTGATTCGGCTTATTCCTATGACAAAAGCAAACGAGACGGGCAGCTGATTGCCCGGAAGTACTTCGAAGAAGGCTTACCTATTATCGTTGTCAATCCGACTTCTGTTTTCGGCCCGCCGAATTACGCGAAATGCAAGCAAAACAACGCATTTATTGCTATGTCGAAAAGACGGATTCCATTTGTGTTCAAAGGCGGCTACAACTGGGTCGATGTTCGTGATATTGCGAATTCCATCTGCAATGGGCTAACCCGGGGACAATTGGGTGAATCCTATATTCTCGGCGGAAGTTACTACACCTTGAAAGAGTTATCACGGGTGGTTGCAACCGTTTCCAATAAACGCATTCCGTGTTTCGAGGTTCCGATCGGTTTAGTGAAAACCTTCCTGCCTTTCATCGGAAGGTATTACAAGATCATGAAGCAGGATCCTTCTTTGACCAAAGAGAGCATCGAAATTCTTGAATTCGGGAATAAATTCATTGATTCTGAGAAAGCAAGACGGGATTTGGGACATAATCCACGTCCGGTTGATGAAACGATGAAAGATTTATTATCTTGGCATCACGAGAATCACTGATACAACTCTTATGACACAAGAAACTTTCAATTACTTCTGCTGCGCCTGGATTGGTGTTGGAATCATTGCTTTTTTAGGTCTGCAGTTCAAAGATGCACCTTACGGAAAATTCACCAATTCCAAATGGGGACCGTTGATGTCGAACCGCTGGGGCTGGGTGATCATGGAAGGATTTGTATTAATCGTTCTTTATTCGTTCATTCTCACAGGCCCCAAAACACTTTCAGCAGTTGACTGGACGATTGTTGGCTTGTTCAGCGCACATTACATCAATAGAAGTTTCATTTACCCTTTCAGAACGCGCACCAAAGGAAAACAAATCCCGGTAAGTATTGTTGGAATGGCCATGTTCCACAACCTGGCAAACGGTTTCCTGATCGGTTATTACCTGAGCCATTTTTCGTCTTACACCAATGACTGGTTCACTTCCTGGCAATTCATAGTTGGCGGCTTCCTGTTCGTATTCGGGATGTTTACGAATATCTATTCGGACACTGTTTTGATCAACCTGAGAAAGCATCCGACAGACGGCTATAAAATCCCGTATGGCGGACCCTTCAACTACATTTCTGCTCCAAATTTAGGCGGCGAATTACTGGAATGGATCGGCTTTGCAATTCTGTGCTGGAATCTTCCGGCATTTTGCTTTGCATTCTTCACCTTCTGCAACTTGTTCCCAAGAGCTCTTGCAAATCATAAATGGTACAAAAAGACCTTTGAAGATTATCCGAAAGACAGAAAAGCGGTGATTCCTTTTGTTTGTTGATTTTGTTGCACGGTAGGCACGCGACGCATCGCGTGCCTACCGTGTTTATATCTTTTCATAAACCGCAATAGCCTCAATGTGACTGGTATGCGGAAACTGATCCACCAAAGAAAGTTTCGTCAGTTTATAACCTCCTTGTTCCAATGTTTCTGTGTCACGCGCTTGTGTGGAAGGATTACAGGAAATGTAAACCAAATGGGAAGCTCCCAATGCAATCACTTTCTGAAGCGTTTTCGGAGCAATTCCGGCCCTTGGCGGATCCAATACGATTGTATCTATTCGATTTAAATATTCCGGATGCAGGGAAAGGAATTTCCCCACATCTGCTGCGAAGAAATTCAAATGATGCAAATTATTTCGTTTCGCATTGCGTTTGGCATCTTCAATTGCTTCTTCCACGATGTCAACTCCGATGATTTCTCCGGCATTCACACGCTGTGCCACCAACTGACCGATTGTTCCTGTTCCACAGAATAAATCCATGATCACTCCGCCGTCTTTTGCATGATCGCAAACATAATCGATGGCTTTGGTGTACAATCGTTCGGCACTTTTCGGGTTGGTCTGGAAAAAACTTTCCATGCTGATCTCAAAGGATAATCCCAGCATTTTTTCTACTACAACAGATTCTCCATAAAGCAGTTCGCTTGTTCCGTTCTCGATCTTTGCCCTGTCGGCAATATTGTCGTTGATCGTATGCCAAACTCCGGCCAGGCGTTTTCCCAATTTCTCGGTCAAAAATGCAACGACCTGCTTCTTGTCAAATTTCCTGATCCCAACAGAACTGGTTACGATGTGTAAAAGCAATTGGTCCTGGTCAAAAGATTTTCTGACAACAATATGTCTGAAGAAACCTTCTTTCTTTGGCGGATGCCACGCAGGAAGTCCGAATGATTTCAATAAATCCCTGAATTCCGGCAGAATCGTTTCCCATTGCTCATCGAATAATCCGCTTGGTTTATTCAGGTTCTCCACTTTCCACCAGGTTCCTCTTCGTTTAAACCCAAGGGCAAAAGCATCGTCAATTTCTTCGCCGGTTTCGGGAACATGTTCAATACAGGAAAAACTGTATTCCATTTTATTCCGGTAGAAGAAAACTTCCGGTGAAGAGATAAAAGTGTCAAATAAGCTATTCGGATCGGGAATGCGGCCAATCTTGCGGTAAACGTCCAGGGTAGACTTTTTCTTGTATTCCTGTTGAAGTTCAATAGGTACAAACAAATAAGGTGCACCGGAAATTTCCTGGTAAGGCAATGCTCTTTCCATAGGAGAACGTTCCAATACTTCCAGCAACTTGCATTCGGCATGGCGTTTTCTTTTCTTGTCAACGCGAGCTCTTACGAATTGTCCGGGAAACGTATTTTCAACGAAACATATAAAATCTGTTCCTTCTTCTGATTTCAAGCGCGCAAGACCCTGACCGCCAAATGCAAAATCGTCGATCTTTACTTCAATAATTTGATTTCTGTGTACCACTTTGATTGTTTGTTCTTATTCAGCCGCACTTGTCCGCCCAGGCGGGACCGACTGATTACAATTCCTGATTGACAATATCCTGAATTGATTTGTTTTCTAAAATGCGCAGTGTCTCGTTTCGAACGTCGATAAACACTTTATTTAATCCGCAGGTCTTTTCATCCGTACATTCATCACAGCGTTGGTAATAATTTAAACTAACGCATGGAAGTAAGGCAATCGGACCGTTGAAAAGTCGAATGATCGTGGATATTTGAATTTGCGCCGGAGTTTGTCTTAAAAAGTAACCTCCGCCTTTTCCCATTTTGGAATTCAGGATCCCCTGCTTTTTCAAATCCAATAAAATAGATTCTAAAAATTTTCGGGGAATATGCCCGTTTTCTGCTATTTCAAGGATCAAAGTTGGCTCATTCCCTTCCTTCTTTGCCAAATAGGTCAAAGCATGTAGTGCATATTTTGTTTTCTTTGATAGCATTGAAATAAGCCAGTTAAACTAATTTACAATTAATTTCCAAGAAACAATTGTTATATCAATCCTTTAATCACTCCTTTATCCGAAGCTTCGATAAACGATAAGATTTCTCTTCTGATCGGAGAATCCGGAATGGTGTCTTTTACGATATCCAATGCTTTGGTAACATGGCTGTTCTGAACGAAAATAATGCGGTAAATATCTTCGATTTCACGCACCTGTTCATCTGTATAACCACGTCTTCTCAACCCAACGGAATTGATTCCTGCAAATGTAATCGGCTCACGTGCACACTTCACATACGGAGGAACGTTTTTGCGGATCAATGATCCGCCTGCGACGAATGCATGCGCACCAATCTGGATAAATTGCTGGGAACCACAACGTCCTTCCAAAATAGCATAATCTCCAACCGTGCAATGTCCGGATAAACCGGAATAACTTGCCATGATCACATTATTCCCGATCTGACAATCGTGTGCAATATGCACGTAAGTCATCAACAAGCAGTCGTTCCCAACAGTTGTTTTCCACATATCTTTTGTTCCGCGGTGAATGGTTACACATTCCCTGATCACAGTTCTGTCACCGATCTCAACAGTGGTATATTCCCCGTCAAATTTCAAATCCTGTGGAATAACTGCAATAACGGCTCCCGGATAAATTTCACAATTTTCCCCGATTCTAGCACCCGGATATATCGTTACATTCGGATGGATCTTCGTTCCTGCTCCAATGACAACATCGTCGTAAATCGTACTGAATGGTTCTATTATTACCCCTTCTCCTAATTTTGCGCTTGGAGAAACCTGTGCTAGTGGACTAATCATGCTTCTACTTTATCTTTAATGACTTGTGCAAGCATTTCTGCTTCCATCACGTGTTTCCCGTTTACATAAGCATTTCCATGCATATGGACCAAACCACGTCTTATAGGTGAAATTAACGTTAATTCAAACACTAAAGTATCTCCCGGGATAACTTTTTGTTTGAATTTCACATTATCAATTTTCATAAAGTAGGTAGAATACAAATGTGGATCTTCTACTTTGCTTAATGCAAAAATACCTCCGCACTGAGCTGTTGCTTCGATTTGAAGTACTCCCGGAAACACCGGATTCCCAGGGAAATGTCCCTGGAACATAGGCTCATTCATGGTTACGTTCTTCACACCCACGATTTTTTCGTCCGTGAGCTCCATGATCTTATCAACCAATAAGAATGGATAACGGTGAGGAAGCATACGCTCAATATCATTGATATTGTACAATGGTTCACGCGTTAAATCAAACGAACGCGGACCTTTCTCCTGCTTCTTAATTTCTTCTTTCAGAACTTTAGCAAAACGCGTATTCCCCGAATGCCCCGGACGTGCTGCCAGGATATGTCCTTTGATGAATCGGCCAACCAAAGCCAAATCCCCAACAATATCTAATAATTTATGACGAGCCGGCTCATTCTCGAACTGCAGTTTCAAGCTGTTCAAAACACCAATTCCGTCGTAATTGACTTTCAATTTATCTTTTCCAAGTAATTTTGCCAAACGGTCCAATTCTTCTTCAGACACATCGTTTCTTTCAACCAGTACGATTGCGTTGTCTAAACTCCCACCTTTGATGAGGTTATTTTTAGCCAGGAATTCCAACTCCCCAAGGAAACAGAAAGTTCTGCAGGCTGCGATATCTTTTTCAAAATCTCCGAGGTGATACATGTGGGCATGCTGTGTACCTAAAGCCGGCGAATTGTAATCCACCATAACTGTTAACCGGTAATTTTCATCCGGAACTGCTAAAAACTGGATACCACGCTCTTCGTCTTCCCACTTGATGTTTTCAGTCAATTCAAAGTACAAACGCTCTGCATCCTGCTCTTGTCTTCCAACACGCTGAATTTCCTTCACAAAAGGAAGAGAAGATCCATCCATGATCGGAATCTCAGGGCCGGTAAGTGTAATCAATGCGTTATCCACTTCCATTCCGTACAAAGCTGCCAAAACATGCTCTGTCGTATAAACCTTAGCACCATTTGATTCCAATGTCGTTCCGCGATCCGTAGCAACTACTAAATCTGCGTCTGCTTTAATAATCGGCTGACCGTCTACATCCAATCGCTGGAATTTATATCCATGATTTTCAGCAGCAGGATGAATTTCCATTACCACTGCTTCTCCGGTGTGTAAACCTACACCATTGAACGTAAGCTTTTCTTTAAGGGTGAATTGTTTGTCCGACATATTATTCTGCAGATTTTGAAAGGGTTTTAATTTTATCTTCTAATTCTGATAATTTCTTAATGATGATTGGAAGTCTTCTGAATCCGACGAATGATTTCTTGTAATCATCCATTGGAATGGCAGGAGATCCCATAAGCACTTCCGCTTTTTTGACGGTATTTGGAATTCCGGATTGAGCAACGATTTTCGTTCCGTCAGCCACATGCAAATGCCCGCTGATCCCAGCCTGCCCACCAATCATGACGTGTTTGCCAATTTTTGCTGACCCCGCCACACCTGCCTGAGCGGCAATAGCTGAATGATGTCCAACTTCCACATTATGAGCCAGGTGGACCAGATTATCAATTTTGACACCCTGACGAAGAATGGTAGAACCCATTGTAGCACAGTCAATTGTTGCATTAGAACCGATTTCTACATCGTCTTCCAAAATCACATTTCCGATTTGAGGAACTTTAGAGAAAACTCCTTTTTCATCCGGCGCAAAACCGAAACCATCGCTTCCGATAACAACACCGGCATGCAATATGCAGCGATTTCCAATTTTCGTGTCCGCATAAATCTTCACTCCTGCATGGATCGTGCAATCGTCGCCGATAACAACTCCATCTCCGATATAAGCCTGCGGGTAAATCTTTACGTTATTTCCAATGGTTGTATTCTCGCCGATGTATGCAAATGCTCCCAGGTATAAACCTTCACCAACTTTTGCTGATTCGGAAATAAATGAAGGGGTCTCAATCTTCGGCTGCTTTTGGCGCATCTGGTTGTAAACTTCCAGCAATTTCGCGAAACATGCATACGCATCATCCACCTTGACCAAGGTTAATGTTTTCGGGAGTTCTTTTGAAGGTTCAAAAGTTTTATTTACAATGCAGATACTTGATTGCGTTGTGTAAATATATTCTTCGTATTTAGGGTTCGACAGGAACGAAAGCGTGCCTGTAGATCCTTCTTCAATTTTAGCTAAGCCAGTAACTGTAACATCCGAGTTGCCAACGACTTCACCGTTCAGTATCGTAGCTATTTGCAGCGCTGAAAATTCCATGGGACAAAAGTAGTAAAAACCTTTAGGTTACGTAAGTGTTAAGGCATATTTATTAACAGGTAATTGTGTTGAAACAACACGAATGATTGACTAATCATTCTTCAATTCATAAAACTCGATATGATCCTTAAACCAGCTTGTTCTGGAAGTAAGTGTATCGCCGTTTGCACGAGGTAAAAGTACAAATTGCATGGGAGAAGGTTCTGCCTCCAACTGAGATTTTGAAAAATCGATTAACCCGGATTTTTCCAATAAGTACTGAACATGCGCTTCATCTTTGATACCAAACTCATCCATTTGTTCTGCCAGATCATCCGTATCATTCAGGAAAATGAAACTTTTCACATTTGGAAAATGGATCATTCGACCCAGCCCAACGGTTGTGTTTTTAAATTTCTGAATAGACCCTTTTGGCCAGGAAGCTTCTGCAACGAATGCATCTTCAGGCATGGAAAACCACAATTCAACGTTTTTTCCTTCTACCTCTTTTTCAATCTTGTAGACTTTCAAATTGCCTTGTTTCTTGCTCGACCCAAATTCAACGGAACCGTCATTCAAAAAAGAAACGATCATCGAATCACTCAGGCGATGTTTGTCAAAAATGCGCTGATTTGCTTCTGAAATCACAAGTACTTTCCCCATAAAGGTATTCTTTACTCTGTTTTCAGGCATCCAGGAACAACCGCGGTTTCTGAAAAAGAAAAAAACCATAATCAGTCCAACTCCAAAGCCTAATCCGTAAATGCGCAGGCGTCTCCAAAAATTCTTCATGTATGTGCGTGTGAATTTCAAAAAAAAGGTCCGACTAGCGGACCTTTTTTATCAATGAATTCTAAATTAAATTAATGCGTCTAACTTAGCAGTCAATTGCTGTTTTGGAACAGCACCAACTGATTTGTCAGCAATCTCTCCACCTTTTACGAAAATGATCGTAGGGATATTACGAATTCCAAACTGAGCGGATACTCCCGGGTTCAGGTCAACATTTACTTTACCAATAACTGCTTTACCGTCGTATTCATTTGCCATTTCTTCAACGATTGGACCTATTAAGCGACATGGACCACACCATTCTGCCCAAAAGTCTACCATTACCGGTTTGTCTGATTTCAATACAAGCTCTTCAAAGTTTGCATCTGTGATTTCTAATGCCATAATTGTTTCAATTTTGTGTGACTTCTTTCGTCGGTCTAAAGTTACTATTTGTTTTTGTTTGTCAAAAGCTTTGCCAAGACAATTTACACTGTCAGATTGTCATGCTGAACAAACATTTTCTTCATTGTTTTCTGATTATCTGTCTCCAGGCAATAGAAATAAACTCCGTTATTCAGCTCCTTCACATCAAAGCGGACAATGTGCCCCCCGGAAGGAAATTCTTTATCCTGAACGACTTTAATTGCTTCCATTTTTTCATTCAAAATTGAAAACACAACTTTTTTAGATTGTTCGATCGTGAAATAGAATTCGACCTCGCTGCCCTGGACTTTATTTTCCAGGTCAAACAGCAAAGCATAGTCTTCTTTCTTCAAAGCTCCTCTGGTGAAACGTTTGATCACGGCTTTGTAAGCTAAATAAAGCATCAAAACAGCGATCAAAGCGATCATCGTTCCAAGTACTTTGCTTTCCCAGGTGCGAATTCCTTTCACAAAATTCACACGAAACAAAATCAATAAGGTAATCAGGAGACTAAGACCAACTAAGGTCAAAAGGGATCTTTTTTTCATAGTTTACAAGGAAATTATTCCCGGGATTACCTGAGCTTTTTCATAAATTTCAATGATTGAATCCACGTCCAGCATCATTTCTTTCACACTTACACTGACAAACTTGCCATTACTGGATTCATGAAACTGAATTTGTGCTGTTTCATCAAACAAAGCAGCCGTCTGTGCCATTAAATGAGGAGTATTGGGCACAATAAACTTAAATAAATAGACACTCGGCCATTCTTCCAAGCTTAATTGTTCTCTCAATTTATCAAAGGTTCCTTCACTCATTTTTATAGGTATTTCGGCAACAAAGATAATCGCTTTAATGCTAGTAAGAAGTCTTTTCCCAATTCACTTTTATTCTTTTCCAGATCTTCGAAAGTCAGCCAGCCATTTACAGCAGCCTGCTTCAAACCGTTTTGGATCAACATGGGATCGGGCTCTACTCCGAAAACAGGTTCTTCATCTGTCCAATCTGTCAAAACAAATTGTTCCGAAAAAGCAGCTTCCATTTTCAGGCCTTCTTCCAAAATTGAAATCAATCCGGTCGGAGTTTGAGTTTGCGTAAATACCATTTTCCAATGGCTTCTGGCTTTCATATACTTCTCCCAAAGATCCAGGGCTTCCTTCGTTTCGGATGAGTCGTAAGTAACCGAAATTACTTCCGTTTCCGGGAATATTTTTTGAATGGAAGCTATCTCAGCCAGAAGTTTCAAACGCGTCAGTTTTGACTTCAGGGTCAATCTCAACAAAGGTTTTGCAAGAATGGTTTTCCGGATTTCAAAAAGCTCCGATTCCAAAGCATCTTCTACCTCATCCAGGTTTCCAATACCAAGAATGGCAAGAATTTCGGCTGGTGTCACTGTTCCGGCTCCTTGTTGTTTTTGCGCATGCGAATATTGAGAAACTCAACCAACAGGGCGTAACACATGGCGAAGTAGATATATCCTTTCGGAATGTGCTGACCAAAAGCTTCTGCAATCAACAATACTCCGATTGTTACCAGGAATCCCAAAGCGATCATTTTGATCGTAGGTCGTGCATTGATGAAGTTTGCAATCGGTCTAGCAAAGATCAGCATGATGATCATAGATATAATAACCGCCAAAACGATAATGATAAACGGATTATGTCCATGTGATTCGTGACGAATATCATTGGTCATTCCAATTGCTGAAATAACAGAGTCAAAGCTAAAAATGAAGTCAATTGCCACGATTTGAAGGACAACCGCTCCCAAGCGGACCTTTTTCTTCTTTTTTGCTTCTGCGTGAGCTCCTCTAATACTGGAGTGCATTTCTCCAACAGACTTATAGATCAGGAAAAGTCCTCCGATCAGCAACACCAAACTATGTCCGGTAATTTTTTCTTCCGTGAATGGAAAATAATGCAGCCATTCTACTCCTTTAAATAAAAAGTTTTGGTCCAATTGCATGATCCAGGAAACCACACTAAGCAAGAGCAAGCGGATAATTAATGCCAAACTAAGTCCCAGAAGACGGGCCTTTCTTTGATCTTGTTTTACTAAAGAATCGGTAATAATGGAAATGAAAATGATATTATCAATTCCCAATACGATCTCCAACAGCGTTAAAACAACTAAGTAAAAAATTCCGGTGCCGGTTGCTAATATCTCAAAATCCACTTTTCTATTTTTGGGACAAATTTAATCTCATTTAAACTATAAAAAATGGATTTGTGATTTTTTTCATTTTTAACAGATTTTTTGGATTTTAAATTTTGTTTTAAATAACTGATTTACTTACATTAGCATTATTGAACCTTGCCCTATTAAGAGGCATTCAAACCAATCAGGGAGTCCAGCTGTCTTTTTCGTAGTAGTTTTTAGCAGTTTGGATTCCCTTTGTTCTTCTTTCAAGTTCAATATGTTCAAAAAGTTGAAGTGTTCAATTTATTTCTAAAGTCAATTTTGAACTTTATACTCTTTTCTTAAAAGCCTTAAAGTAATTTTCCAGGATGGTGCTATTGGATTCCTTCATCGTATTGATCTCCAAAAGCTTTGGTTTCCCATTGGTACTTTCACCGAAGAACGCTTCAAGGTTCTCATCCAAATCTGACTGAGAAGCTGCCAGGAAATAATCCATGCCGTAAGTAGCAGCAATATCTTTTGCATCCAATTCCTGCTCGGCAACAAAGATCTTCTTCCATTGATTGGTGGATTTGGGACCGGGAATAATATTGAAAATATCTCCACCACCATTATTTACTAGAACAATTCTCAGGTTGGAAGGAAGGTATTTACTCCACCACGCATTGGAATCGTAAAAAAACGACAGATCTCCTGTTACCAGCACATGTGCTTCATTCGGAGAGACAATGGCCGAACCAACTGCTGTAGAACTGCTTCCGTCAATTCCGCTTGTTCCGCGGTTACACCAATAGGTCACTGTTCTGATCGGATCAAACAATAAGGCGTATCGAATCAGTGAACTGTTTGAAATGTGCAGGTTGCAATATTCGGGGATCACATCCATGACGAATTCCATGGCTTTCAAATCGCTCCAGGGCTGCGCTGCGCAAACCTGTTTTTGATCATCGGAACCAAACTGGTCCATTTTCTTCCAGGCAAAACCGAAACGCGATTTATGCGGGTTGCTTTGCACGAATTCCAATATCGTTTCTAATCCCGTCAAAGCAGGAATCGCCGCCGTAAAGCGTAAATTCTGATAGGTATCCATAAATGGGAAATCTACTCCGAAACGAATGACAGGCGCTTTGGATTGACGCAAAAAGACCTTGATTTTTTTAGAAATGATTGCTCCGCCTATTGTTAGGATGCAATCCGGGTGAAAGTTTTTTAATTCTGACTCCGGGATGATGTTCAATGTTCGATCCAAATTAGAAACGAAATAAGGGCTGTACATATTGGAAGTATGCTCCACCAAAATAGCCGTAGAACCTTCTAACGCCAGTTTTTCCAGAATATCCTGTAAGTCTGAGTCTTTCTGATGCTGTCCAACTATAACGAGTCGTTTTTCCGAATTATTCCACAGCGTTTGCAGCCTGGCTTTACTGTTCTTCGATAAAGCAGCTTCCGTTTCAGCTAATTCTACCCAGTTTTTCAGGATGTGAATATCTGTTGTCGTTTCGTAAAGGGGTTCTGAGAAAGGAACATTCAAATGAACCGGTCCTTTTCTGCTGCCTATTGCCGCCTGCAGGACTTCCGATAAATTGCGCTCAAAATACCAGCGCTGATTATCCGAATGAATTTCGTTCAACTGCGCGCTTTTCAGGACCATTTGGTCAAACACGCGTTCCTGCCGAATGGTTTGTCCGTCTCCCTGGTCCACCCATTCTAAAGGCCTGTCGGCAGAAATAACGATGAGTGGAGTTTCCTGGTAAAATGCTTCTGCAATAGCCGGATAATAATTCAAAGGTGCCGAACCCGAAGTACAGGTAATCACTACCGGCTTCTTCAGCTTCTGAGCCATTCCGTGTGCATAGAATGCTGCTACGCGTTCATCCGGAACAACAAAAACCTGGAAGTGAGGATCTTCATCAAAAGCAATACTCAACGGAGCATTTCGGGATCCCGGAGAAATAACCACGTGTGTTACCCCTACTTTCTTACAGCCATCAATAAGTAGCTGTACTTCCAATTTTGCACTTGAAATCATGATACAAATTTAGCTTCTTTGAGGGTTCAAAGGGTTCAAAAAGTTCAAAAATTGTTCAAAGAGTTCCAAGTATTTAAATAAGTTACTATTGAACTATTGAACTATTGAACTATTGAACTATTGAACTATTTAATTAAATACCTTTCGGTCCCTCAGTAACTTCACCAGGTCCTTCATGTTTTCCTGGCTGAAATGAATCCGTTTGTCCAATGATTCCGATTTCAGGATCAATTCTTCTGCTTTCCGGTAGTTCTTCAAATAAAATTCCACGCATGCTTTTTGGTAATAGCAAACTGCGGCAATCTCGTTGTTTACACGATTTTTCTTGGATCCCTGCGGTTCGTATTCCATCATTACTTCATCGTATAATTTCAATGCCTCCACAATTTCCGGCGCAGTTTGATCAGTCGGATTGGTATTTACCCATTTCGTAAACAATTCCCCTGCACGATTCAGGTCTGAATAATCCTGTTTCCTGGATTTTGCACCAATTGCGTATAAATCAATATTCCTATTCCCAATCAGGTAATCTGAACTTACTCTAGAATATGCTCTTCCAACCAAATCTTCAATCGTACTTAAGATCTTTTTTGATTTATTGTTGTAATAGTCTGTTCGTGCATGCTCGTAATCTTTTGTGGAAGTTCCGGAATATTGACTGTTGCCGGATTCGCGGTAAGATTTTACGGTTGTACCATTTGCCAGGTTCAGAGTAAGCACCAAATCGATCTGCTCTTCTCCATCGTAACGATAAGTCGTGGTGGTAGTTTTATTCCCTTTCTTATCCGTACTGGTAGAAGTAGACGTGGATGAAACCATGTTCTTCTTCGTGATGTGATTTATTGAAAAAGTAAAATACATGTCGCTTGCTTCCACAGAAGTTACGAAAGTATATATCCGTGTGTTGAACTTTTGAATAAACATTCCCCGAATATTGTACGAATCATTTAGAATCGGATCAACATGGATTCGTGTATTCCCAATGTAATCAAGATTCACAGGAGGAATGTCCAGTTGCAGGGAAACCGCTTTCTCAGGCTTTAAATTTTGAGCTTGAGTTGTATTGAATAGCAAACAAAATGTGCTTAAAGCAGCAAAAGCGAGGATCTTCATAAGTTTCAGTAATCATTAAAAACTTCGGCGAAATTAATCGGATTGTTGGACAAATGCTTGATCCGGCAGTTAAAAGCCATTTAAATTTTCTTCATGGCCCGCATCAGGGTTTCAGCCTTGTGTTCCGTTTCTTCCCATTCCAGGTCCGGAATTGAATCCATGGTGAAACCGCCACCAACATACAGGAATGCTTTATCACGGAACAACTGTGCACAACGCAAATTGACAAACAGGTTCGTATTTCCCTCTTCAAATAAGCCGATAAAGCCGGTATACAATTCGCGGTTGTGCATTTCTCTGCTTGCAATGGCTTCTATGGCATTTCTCCGCGGAGTGCCGCAAACAGCCGGAGTTGGGTGGAGATCCAAAGCAATCGACCAGGCATTGGGTTTTGTAAGTAATGCTTTGAAATCTGTTTTCAAATGCTGAACAGGACCAGCCAAAACCACATACGGCCCTTCCGATTCAATTTCCACACATGCGTTCCGTTCCAAAGTTTCTTTGATAGCATCCACCACAAAAGCATGTTCTTCCAGCTCTTTCGGAGTCCATTCGTGTTCTTCATTTTCACCGTGAGTTCCGGCCAAAGCAACAGTTTTACAAACCATTCCTTCCTGGTTCATCAATAACTCCGGTGTTGCCCCGATCCACGTTCCGAACTCAGCGGAAGAGATGAGGTAGCAAAAAGCGTTGGGATAGGTATTTTCCAAAATGTGGAACAAGTCAACTGCTTTCTCTCCTGAAAACGGCGTCTGCTTGATTCGTGAGAAAACTCCTTTTTCAACACCCAGCAAAGGAAAGGAATTCAAAAAAGCCTGTGCTTCTATCTGGTAATCTCTTCTTGAGATAACTACAGGAGTTTCTTTTCCGTAATGAAAGTCAAAATCCGAATCCAATTCGGCAGTTGCACTGAAATGAAAAGTGCGCTCATGCAGAAAATCGGAAACAACGAAACCAGAAGGCTTCTCTCCTTCTTTCAAGATGGAAAAAGTACCTCTTTTGAGAACAGGTACAGTTTCTTTAGGCAATCTGTATATCAGTAAATCTTTCACTTGTGGGGAACTATCATTACGGTTAAACGACCTGTACAAATCAGACGATCATTGGATTCGTCAAAAATATCTACCTGCCAGATATGTGTTCTTGAACCCGCATGAACAATTTTTCCCATTGCTCTCACAGAACCTGTTTTCACACTTCCAATGTGATTGGCATTGATTTCAATTCCAACAGGAGCTTCCTTGCTCAGATCAATCAATAAAGTAGAACCGATGGAACCAATTGACTCGATCAAAGCAGCGCTCGCTCCACCGTGCAATAAACCCATAGGCTGATGCGTGCGGTGGTCTACCGGCATGGTCGCCACGATATAATCTTCACCGATTTCCACACATTTGATATCCAAATGTCCCAGCAAAGTGTTTTTTGAATACTTATTGATCTCTTCAAGCGAAACGCTGTTCAATTTTCTCATCGTCTGATATTCTTTCCTGATAAAATTACTACATAAGTTGTGAGCTATCGGTAAAACCCTCCATATTTTTCCCGCATTACTCATTTTTCTGTGTTACTTAAATTGCCAGATTAACCTCAAAATCAAACAAAGCTACACTTTACATTTTTTCCAAATTGCGGAATCAATTAATTTTTACTTTCATTTCATCAAACTACAGTTATGAGTAAACCGATCATGTCATTACCTTGTAATCAGTCGCATACGCGGATGAAACAACTTGACGGCGGTTATTATTGTTCAAGCTGTGAAAAGGTCCTGACAGATTTTCGTCAGAAGACCAACGATGAAATCAAACAGGTCATTACGTCGAACCCGGGAAAGGTTTGCGGAATTTTTCATAGTCACCAAATCAGTTCAAAAACTTCACATGTTGCATTGTCCAATGCTTCCTATCGGGTGGGATTATCGTTATTGGGTATACTTGGTTTTTTGGGACCGATCATCTCATCCTGTGAGTCGGCACCGGATGATGCAGCAATTGTGAAACAAAAAGCATTTAAGAAACTGAAATTCCCGATGACCATCAGTGGTCAGCTGAAGGATGAAAATACCCGAAAGCCTTTGGCCAAATCGCCTGTGGAAATTCAACAGGACGGAAAAACAATCCTGAAAGGATATACAGATGAAAACGGAAATTTTGCCTTAACTGTCACCAAAAAAGACCTGAAGAAAGAAACCTTCGATTTGATCTACCTGGCAAAAAACCATGTTGCAGACACACTTCACCGGCAAAACATGGAATCGTTTGCAAGAGGCAAGAAACTGATCCTGACCTTGAAAGCAGAATCAGCTAAATGCAACGTCAAAACCGGTGAAGCTCCGATCGTTCCCGGAGAAATGATTGTTGAAGGAGAGATTGCTCCATATGAAGAACCGTTGTCGGGAGTACCGATGCCCGATCCATCCGGTGAATAAAAGAGAAAAAACTGAAACCCCTGATAAGAAAGCGTTACAGCGCCTAGACACCGATTTCTACCTACACCTAAATCAAATAAGGAGACTTGCGAAAGCAGTCTCTTTATTTTTACTCACTTCTTTCGGATCAGATCGAAAACGTATTCTTTCACCACATCCCTTCTTTCAAAATAATCTGCTATGCTTTGGCTAACGTAGTAATCCGGTAAAACTCCTGTTTCATCCGGGAGCGAGGTCGCCGAAGATTCATGGGTGTTATCCGCTATGAAAACAAGCATTTTGGTGTTTTTGAGCCTGCAGATCTTTTGTCCGGCTGAACAGAACTGGTTGGAACCCAATTCTTCTCCCACAATAGTTCCGAGCTTCCAGTCTTTGACCAGCGACATAAAATGTCCGGTTGTGGAGTTCCCCACTCCGTCGATCAGAAACCAAAGCCGGCCTTCATACCGATTCTTAAACGGACGAATTTCATTTTCTCCATATAAAGGCTGGGTTTTTCCTTTGAATTCAGATCTCGAGTAATAAACAAATGATTTTTTAGCGAGATATTTCAGTAAATAAATACTCGATTCTGATGATCCTCCAAAATTATAACGCACATCGATAATCAAATCTTTCACCCCTTTCTGCCGGATTTCTTTAAAGGAATTGTCCATAAACTGCTCAAATTCGGCCAGATTACTCCAGGGGTAATAATTGAAGGACTCAATGGTCAGCACAGCCGTTTTATCTTCCCGAACATCCAGGCAAAGTCCGCGGCATTGGTGCAGTGGATCGTCATAAGGTGCTGTGAACGATTCAATGGAATTTAATTCGATGGGCTTGTCCTTTCCGGCAATAGTAACTGTATATTTTTGAGGAAGGTCGAGCGCATAGGCAATCATTCCGGTTGACCACCAGTTGAAAACATGACGTTTGGTAGTTTGAATGAACCCCTGCGTAGAAATATGCGGGTAAATCAATGTAATGAGTTTCGAAACAGATATTCCGTTAATCTGTGTAATTTCATCCTTTACTTTGACTTTGTCAGCATTACTAAGCGGATCAATTACGTATAAACGCCCATCAACCAAATGCGTTTGCAGCGGGAAGCGGAAACCAGCCGGCAGCATTTCATTCTCGTAGTAAAATCCGCCGGAAGTATGTGAACAATGAACACTTGCAACAATTTCACTGCAATGCCAGGTAAATTCACTGTAAGTCGTTTGATCAGTAATCAATGCTTTCTTCGCTTCAATGACTTCCAGGAATGCTTCTTTTGAAATAAACTTGAGTGCGTTGGGATGGATCTTAAGTAACAGCTGTCCCAATTCATCCAAATCAGTTTTGTATTCTTCGGCGGTGAAGATTTTAGCGAACTTTTCCTGAGAAGTCGGGAAACTGGTTTTTGGAAAACGGATCAACTGGATTTGGTCTTCCGCATGAAAGTTCTCCGGATCCATTTTTAGGGAGATTTGGTAATTCTCCAAGGCTTGAGTACTATCCGCATGCGCCAGGTAAGCATCACCCAAACAATCGTAAACATTTGACGACTCCGGGAATTCGGCAGCAAGCAACCGGAAGATCGCAATAGACTCAGTAGTTTTTCCCGACCAAAGTAAGGCATAACCGTATAAAGTCAATTCTGTTTCATTCCGGAAATCGTAGGTATCCGGATATTCCTTTTTGAGTTTGTGATACCATGCGATACGTTCTTCTACAGGAGAAGCATCCAGCTCCTTCATCTTTTCTACCACCGATTCTTTTCGGATTGGAGAAGGATTCACCGAATTTTTAGTACTAACTCCGCACGAGATTGTGCAGATGCAGATGAGAACAACTAAAGATAAATTTCGCAGTGTTATTGACATGGGATTTGGTTTGGAACAAAGATGGATTTCTTTGTTTTAACCACGCGTCAATGAATGTAAATTAGTGCAAATATAATTCCCACAGATACACAAATATTTGGAGGCGCTTACCAGTCGCCTCTTCTGTGTGAAGCTTACAATAATTTCTGTTCCAAAAAAAAGCGAGTGCGGTGCGCCTATGCTGAAGCTTCAGCGTAAGCATTAGCCGAGCAAAAAATCTGTGTATCTGTGGTAAAAAAAATGGCTCGTCGATTGACGAGCCATTCTCTTATTTTCCTTTTTTCTCCAAGGCCAAATCAATGACCTCTTTCATTTTCTTCACGTAATGGAATTTCAATCCTTTGACATAGTCAGCTGTGATTTCTTCCACGTCTTTTCGGTTGCGTTCACACAAAATGATTTCTTTGATATTGGCGCGTTTTGCTGCCAAAATTTTCTCCTTGATTCCACCAACTGGAAGCACTTCTCCACGCAGGGTGATTTCTCCGGTCATTGCCAGGTTCTTTTTCACTTTTCTGCCCGAAAAGGAACTAGCCAGGGAAGTCAGCATCGTGATTCCGGCACTTGGGCCGTCTTTCGGAGTTGCTCCTTCCGGAACGTGAATATGAACATTTTTCTCATCAAACACATCTTGTTCCAAATCCAGCCAGTCGCTGTGGGCTTTCAGGAACTCCAAAGCAATCACCGCGGATTCTTTCATCACATCTCCCAGGTTTCCGGTCAAAGTCAATTTCCCTTTCCCTTTCGTTAAAGACGATTCGATGAATAAAATATCACCGCCGACACTTGTCCAGGCCAAACCGGTTACCACTCCCGGTACATCGTTATTGTCGTATTTTGTTTTCTCGCGACCAGCTCCAAGAATGATTGTCAATTCTTCGATATCGATTTTTTCTGAGAATTTCTCTTCCAAAGCCACTTGTTTCGCACGGTGACGAGCCAGTTTTGCCAGTTTTTTATCCAAACCACGCACTCCCGATTCATTGGTGTAATTCTCAACGATGCGTTCCAGGGTTTTGCGGTCAACACTTAAATCTTTCTTAGAAATTCCGTGTGCTTCCAATTGTTTTGGAAGCAAGTGCTTTTTCGCGATCTCGATTTTCTCTTCGATCGTGTAGCCGTTTACTTCGATAATTTCCATTCTGTCCAACAAAGGTCCCTGAACGGTAGATAAACTATTTGCCGTAGCGATGAACATCACTTTGGAAAGGTCAAATTCTGTTTCTACGTAATTATCATAGAAAGCTGCATTTTGTTCCGGATCAAGAACTTCCAGCAAAGCTGAAGAAGGATCTCCATGATTGCTTCTTCCCAATTTATCGATCTCATCCAATACAAATACCGGATTGGCAGAACCTGCTTTTTTCAGGTGCTGCATCACACGTCCGGGCATTGCGCCAATGTAGGTTTTTCGGTGACCGCGAATTTCAGCTTCGTCGTGAACACCACCCAGGGACATGCGCACGTATTTGCGGCCCAAAGCTTCAGCAACTGATTTCCCCAGGGAAGTTTTACCAACTCCCGGTGGTCCGTAGAAACATAAGATCGGAGATTTCATGTCGCCTTTCAGTTTCAGAACAGCCAGGTATTCGAGAATGCGTTCTTTCACTTTTTCCAATCCGAAATGATCTCTCTCCAAAATTTTTGCAGCTCTTTTCAGATCCAGGTTATCGGTAGAATATTCATTCCACGGCAGGTCCAATAAAGTATCCAGGTAATTTAACTGAACGGTATATTCGGCTCCCTGCGGATTCATGCGCTGCAGTTTAGCCAGTTCTTTGTAGAATAATTTCGAAACTTCTTTCGTCCACAACTTTTTAGCTGCACGGTCTTCCAGTCCTTTCACATCCTGCTCCTGTGGATTATCTCCCAACTCGTCCTGGATGGTACGAATTTGCTGATGCAGGAAATATTCACGCTGCTGACGGTCCATGTCATGCCGGACTTTCGATTGGATCTCATTTCGCATTTCAAGCAACTGCGATTCCAGAGTCAGGTGCTCCACAACCAAACGTGCCCGCTTGCGGAAATCCAACTCTTCCAACAACTCTTGTTTTTTCTTCACATCGGCATTCATATTCGATGAAATGAAATTCACCATGAAGGTTGGAGATTCAATATTCCCGATTGCAAATGCAGCTTCGGAAGGAATATTTGGGCTGTCTTTAATAATTTGGAGCGCCAATTCTTTTACATTACGGAATAACAGATCCATTTCATGATCGTCTTTTTCCGGTAAAATCTCCGAAAGGAAATTCACTTTCGCACGCATGTACGGCTCAGTCTGGAAAGGTTCCGTAATCTCGAAACGTCTTTTTCCCTGGATAATAACTGTTGACGTTCCGTCGGGCATTTTCAGCAAACGCACGATTTGGGCAACTGTTCCAACGCGGTGTAAATCATTGAATTCCGGACTTTCTTCTTCCTGGTCGATTTGCGCCACCACTCCGATTATTTTCTTGCCCATGTTCGCATCCTGCAATAAGCGCAGGGATTTATCGCGGCCAATGGTAATCGGGATCATCACTCCCGGGAAAAGCACGTTATTTCGCAAAGGCAAAATAGGCAGGTCTTCCGGGAAAATTTCTTTGTTCATATTGTCTTCGTCGTCTTGCGACATCAAAGGCAAAAATTCTGCATCTTCTTCCGATGAAACTATAATTGTATGGTCGAATGTATCTTTCATGTATGTGTATTTAACGTCAAAATGTCACTGTTCTTGTTCTCATGGAAGAGAAAGTCTCAAAAACAGGCAGACGACGTGAATTGTCAAGCGCTGTGCCAAAGGCAATTTCCTGACGAATTGACATGGTAACTCTGAATACTCAATTACGAATTGCTAATTGGAGATTCTGTTCTTAAAGCGGTTTCAACAGCTAACACTACTAAATAAAGCTTTGAAAAGCTGATAGTTACAATTCCAGACGGTTTGTTTCAATCGTTAAAACTAAGGTATTAGTCAAAAGAAGACAAATAAATGGTCTGAAGCTGGTTTTAATGTCTATCTTGTGCTCCTAACTTAATTGAATGAGCGAAATAGGTTCAGTGAAGTGGAAGAAGAAAGACCTTGAGCACTTCTTTCCAACACTAAAAAAGCGCGTCGACGGATACTTCAGCGGAAACAAAATAAAAAAACAAGGAAACACCCGGCTATATCTCAAAGCATTCGTTCTTCTGTCCGTTTATGTTACTCCCTTTATTTTACTCCTCACCCTTCAGCTTCCGGCATATGCCCCGCTTTTATTGTGGGCAGTTATGGGTTTTGCTTTAGCAGGAATTGGAATGAGCGTGATGCACGATGCCAATCACGGAGCGTTCTCGAAAAATAAAACATTGAATTATTTCATGGGACATACGCTCAACTTGTTGGGAGGTTCTGTCTGCAACTGGAAAATGCAGCACAATGTATTGCATCATACTTATACGAACGTTGCAAACATGGATGAAGACATTGATGACAAATTGCTGATGCGTTTTTGCCCGCATTCCAAACGCAAGTCCTATCACCGCTTTCAATTCATTTATGTCGTTTTCTTCTATTCGATCTTAACCTTGTATTGGGTGACACTAAAGGATTTTGTTCAATTCATCCAGTACCGGAAGCACCAGACATTTTGTGAGGAAAAGAAGAGTAATTGGCGCAAGATCATCCAAATTGTCTCTATGAAGGCAATCTATTTCTTTACAGCTCTTTATTTACCCATTGCGATTATCGGTTTGCCATTAGGAACAACGATTTTAGGATTCTTGCTTATGCAAGCCATTGCAGGTTTTATTCTTGCATTGGTTTTTCAATTGGCCCATACTGTTGAAGGAACCACCCACCCGCTCCCAAATGAAGAAGGAGTTATTGAAAACGACTGGGCAATTCATCAATTGGAAACGACCGCTAATTTTGCCCGCAAGAGCAAAATTGTTTCCTGGTATGTAGGCGGACTGAATTTCCAGGTGGAACACCATTTATTCCCTTATATTTCACATGTTCATTACCCGGAAATTGCGAAAATTGTAAAAGAAACGGCTGAAGAATTCGGAGTTCCTTACCTGGAAAACAAAACCTTCGCAGGAGCAGTTAATTCACATTTTTCATTCTTGTACCAGCTTGGAAAACCCACTGTGGTAATTCCGAATTAGAGCTCCTGATTATAGTCCAATAATTGTCAACTCTGTCCTGCGATTTCTTTGATGTAATGTTTCGTACTTGATTTTATCTGTTGTTCTATATTTGTTCGTTTCCGTTTCCAGCACAATCAATTGGCTTTCCCCATATCCTTTAGCAATAACTCTGGACGAAGCAATTCCTCGCAAAATCAAATAATTCCTCACATATTCCGAACGGAATTGAGTGATTTTTACATTCATGGTATCTGATCCACGGTTATCTGTGTGAACTCCGACCTCAACGGAAAGATGCTCATTCTTTTCCAAAAACTGCACAACACTGTCGAGTTCAAGCAAAGTCAAACTATCTGTTATCAGTTGATTATGACCTCCCAAAGCATATCGGACCTGCCTCAACTCATGTTTTTGACCCTGAATAAAAATGGTGTCCGAAAAATTGAAAGGCTTTTGAGAGCTTGCAGCAAAAGACAATCCGAAATAAAGCAGTATCAAACCAAATATCCTCATATTTATCCATGTCCTTTTTTGGAAATGGTAAACATTAATCTGTCCTGCTTTTCAAAAAAAGTGCTTGCTCTTAACAGAAAGGCCAAGAAGAATTTTACGCCAGGATTTCCAGGAAAATGTATGAACCGGAGAAATAAAAAAGCCATTCACCGGAGATGAATGGCTTTTAGAAGGTTACTTCGACCTCGCTGCGCCTGTGCTGTGCGCCTACGCTGAAGCTACGGCGTAAGCATAAGCTTCAGCGCAAGCATTCAGTCACCTTATCATCAATACTTCACAACTCTCTTTTGCGAAGATTTCGATCCGTCTGTTATTTGCAAGATGAATAAATTTCCTTGTAAATTGCTCAGATCAAGCTCCTGCATCGTTTTGTAATCTGAAACTGTTTGAAGCAATTTTCCATTCATATCAAAAACATGAATTGTTCCTCCATTTTCTGAAATTCCGTTGATTCGGATAGAACCTGTTGTAGGGTTCGGGTAAACTGAGAACAAATCGGCAACAACATTTTCTTCTACACTCAAATTTTCTTCAATCGGGTCGAAGTTAATACCACAAGGTCCGTCATTACTTAAGAACGAACTGCGAACATCAGCCGCTTTCGCAAACAATTCATTTACAGGATCTAAAACAGCTGTTGTTGGAGCTGATTGGCGCTTGATTAAATAAGCATAATCCAATTCAACCATATCTCCATTCCCCAATGCTGTCTTTCCAAAAGAATAAATCCCACGACGATCACCTGCCGGATTTGCAGTTGAACCAGGTCCGCATGGCTCCAATTCCGACCATTCAAATCCAGGATCAATACCCACTGTCGCAAAATCCAATGGATCTGAATCTCCGGGATACATGTAATTTGATGGGATTGATGTAACGCATGGCCCACCGGGAAATCCTGTTCCGCCAAAGAAAATTTGATCACCAAATTGCCAGTAACCATTCAGGTAGTTAACCAATTGAGTCGAATTGTTGGGATCAGTTTGACCCGCAGGAGCATTTGAACCTGTGAATATAGCTGATCCATACAAACCGGTGTATTCGTTATCCGTAATTCCGTCATCGTATCCGTAACCATTTACAGATTCTCCGGGCATAATACCAATTTCATTATCCAGACCATCATTTGCCTGCTTAAATCCTTTCAATACCATAACACCCTGTGCAGGAAGTGTATCGTTGAATCCTGGTCTGCCTGCATTTGGCTCGTCCATTAGATCTCCATTGTAGTTGTAAATCATTCCAAGTTCAACATGTGTTCCAATATAATCATCGTTGTAATTTCCTAAATCGCCGTCAAACATCCCTCCGAAGTATAACTCGTCTAATTCTGCACCACGAGAATATACCTGCACTTTACGCATCAGTACATTATCAAAAGCATCTGAAGTATCACAAGCCTGCGTGTAAACGTAGCTGTGAATTTCCATCGCTTTGTTCGTGTTCCCGTTCGCCCGGTAATGTGTAATACTGAAAACACAGTCGTCTCCATAGATACTCGGATAATCTCCCATAAGCGGCTCGTAAGTTCCGTTTGAATTCACATCCACGAAAGGAGCCAAATCTGCAGCTTGTCCTAAAGCAGTATTTCCGTGTGCGGGCCAGTTTCTAATTGCCCATACAGGAATGTAGTTTGCAGATCCAAATTGCAGGGAATCAATGTGATCTTCGATCATTTGCTTACTTACATGGTACGGACGGTTGTATTTTGATTCCAACACTTCGTCATACAAGCTGCTTGTGGTATGTGGACCCGGAAGTTCGCTGTATTGCTCATTGAAATTCGACGCGGCATTTTCAACCATCTCTACAGCTCCATTAAATCCTACGAACTTTTCTGTTAAATTGTAACATGCAGAACGTTTATCATAAGATACACCAGCCAACCCGTTAGGACTGGTAATTACCTTTGTTCCCAAACCAATGGATGCTTTCATCGTATTTCCGGCCTGGATTGACGTTGCATATTCATCGTGTGCCAAACGAGGCATTGTTTTATAAAATTCGCAATAAGCTGGTCTGCCGACTTCCGGATTTCCATCCAAATCGATTGTTAACCCTTTAGTTACATCACATCCATCAATCAAGAAACCAGTGGTGTTTTTATGAATATGGTAAATTGTTTTTTCTGTGAATACTGAATCCAGAACCTGGAAATTCTGATCGTTCAAAAAGAAAATCCCCTGGTTGGAATTGGTATATTTATAATAAACATGGAACCGGTTATTCACATATTCAACCTGGCTTGCGATCGAATTAGCAGGTCCGCTAAAGGTATTGCTTAGAAGCATTACCCCAGTCTGATCATAGATTTCCAAATTGATTCCGTTTGTGATAGCTATGTTGATTGGATTAACCAAAAAAGAACTAACTGAACGTTGCGTAGTAATCCCGGTATTCACTGTTGAATACGTATTGGGAGCTGTTCGTGTAATGATCATGGCATTGGTAACCCCAGCACCAATAACTACTTTTTCAACTCCGTTAATTACAAACAGATTCCCGTTTTTGAAACCGGAAGACATCGTATTTGCAAAAGTAGCAGTTGCTGTAATAGAAGCGCTTGCTACTTCTTCTGTTGGAGCAGTGAAAGTTCCGATATTTAAGGCTACGCGCACTAAACCACCGGTATTTTTCACCATATAAGTAACCAATTCATTTCCCACTAATTTCGATTCGAAGTATGCTAAGCGGTAATCAGCACCACTGGTTAATGTACTAATCAAAGCTCCGGTATTTTTGTTGATTTTCAGCCAATTCAATCTAAATGAAGCTGATGTACCGGTTCCAAATACATAATACAACTCGTTTCCCTGCTCCACAACAGATAGCAATAAGTTAGTCTGATTAGCTCCGGGAACGTCTACCGGATACGATTGCTCATCAAAGGTTTCCAAATCTCCAAGAGCAGAAATCAGCTGCCTGGTAAAGTGTGCTTGTCCGGATCCAACACCGGTTAAACTGACCAGATTTACTTTGTTCTGGGCATCGATGTAACTGTAGTTCGTAAAAGTTGCTGCAATTCCTGAAATATTGGAATGCAGAAACGTTCTATTGAATTGGGAAAAAGCAAATCCGCTGAGCAATAGAACAAGACAGGTAGAAATTATCTTCATGGTGCAATTATTTAGGTATTAAAAATTATTCACTACCAGAAGTGAACGGACATGTTTCGGAAAGGGTTGGGAGGAATTGCGAATTGCCAATCCCTAATTAAGAATTGATGATTAAAGTGTCGTTGTGGCTGATTAAAGTACCTTAAACTTATTTTCGAAATTAGCCGGTTTCAGGATCTCCCGATCATGAACTACGAAGAAGATCAATGCTTAGCCAGGTAATCAAAAATAGCGTGGTCACCTTCGGAAAGTTCCAAACCACGTCTGTTCATCATGGCATTGGCAGCGGCTTTTGCTTTTTCCAATTGGAAGGAATCTGTTCCGTTTACAGCCCCCCAGGAGAAAGAAGGGATAAATTTCTTTGGAAATTCTCCGCCGAAAATATTGCAGGAAACACCAACTACGGTTGCTGTGTTGAACATGGTGTTGATGGCACATTTGCTGTGATCACCCATGCAAACGCCCATAAATTGTAAACCGGTTTCCACTTCTGCACCTGTTTCATACGACCAGGAGCGGATCATGGAATAATTGTTTTTCAGGTTGGAAGTATTGCTGTCGGCTCCAAAATTACACCACTCACCCACCAATGAATTTCCTAAGAAACCATCGTGGCCTTTGTTTGAATACCCCTGGAATACGCAATTGGAAATCTCACCCCCAACTTTACAATATGGGCCAATAGTAGTTGCACCATATATTTTAGATCCCATTTTCACCACAGCGTGTTCACCCAATGAAAAAGGTCCGCGAATCATAGAACCTTCCATGACTTCTGCATCTGCAGCAATGTAAATCGGTCCGGAAGTGGTATTTAAAAACGTCCCTTCAACGGATGCTCCTGCTTCCAGGAAAATCAATGTGGGATCGCCAATAATTGTATTTGAAGATGAAATATGTTGTGATTCTCTTCCGCCGGTGAGCAGAAAATAATCCGCCACCAGGATTTCATCATTCTTTTGAAAAAGGTCCCAGCGCTGCGTTAATTCCAGCGGATGCTGTTCTTTCCATGTGATCTTTTCTTTTCCGGCACCTTTTCTTGCAATCCAGGTTCCTTCCGAAACAAGTACCTGATTGTTTTCCAAAAACACAACAGCAGCAGCAATGGCTTCGGTTGGAATAATGGCAGCATTCACTTCGATATCTGAATCACCCGAAACAAGCGGAAACTTTTTTGAAAGGTACTTTTCCGTGTGAAAAGAAATCGTAGCTTCCGGAATCCATTTTTCCCATCTTTCCTTATTGGTCAGAATCCCCACTCTTAAATCACCTACCGGTCTTGTAAGCGTTAATGGTGCAAAGCGCAGGTGTAATTCGTTATCGTGAAGGATGATGTTCATGGGATTGCTTTTTATCAAATTAAAGATACACAAATTGAATTACGAATTCCGAATTCCAGGATCCGAATTATCTAAAAACAACTCATTCAAACGCGGGTCGTTGTAATCGTCGATAAAGAACAGGATGTTGGGGAAAGATGCAAATTCTTCTTTGGAATGTGTTGTTGTGACAATAACTGCTTTCATTCCTGCGTTCAGAGCGGCTTCTGCTCCTTTCGGCACGTCTTCAAATACCACACAGGATTCCGGTTCAACACCCAAAAGTTCCGCTCCTTTCAAAAATACTTCGGGATTTGGTTTGCTTTTCAAGACATCTTCAGCTCCTACAATTGCTCCGAACAGCGAACGAATTTCCAGGTTATCCAATACAAAATCAATTGCGGATCGATTAGCGGCTGAACCAATTGCCATTGAAATACCACATTGATCTGCTTTTTGCAGTAATTCCCCCAAACCGGGAATCAACTCTAAATGCGGACGATAAAGCTCCTGGTACATTTCTTCTTTCTTTCGGGAATAGGTGGCAATCGTTTCTTCAGTTAGGATTCCCTTCCCAAAAACACGGTCCAGCAGTTCGTGGTTCTTGCCATACATTTGCTGCTTCACCTGATCCAATGTCAGACCGGCTTTTAAATCATCGTTCAGGATCTGGTTCCAAACCTGCAGGTGAAAGCCCATGTCGTTGATCATGGTGCCGTTGAGGTCAAAGAGAAATGCTTTATTCATAGTTCAATTGTTCAAAGAGTTGGAAAGAGTTCAAGATTAAACTGTTTGAACATTTTGAACCTCTTGAACGCTTTTCCCTCCCGGTTTTGAGATCAGCCACAAACCGATGAAAGTCAAGAGTCCGTTCAGGATCAATAGTTCGTTTCCAAAAATATAACCGCCCAGGTATTTTCCGTCAGGCTGCAAGATTCCGCCGGTCCAGGCTTGGGAATTTCGGCTGATCACAAAACAGATTACCGGCACCAAAATACAAATTACCGGCACCAGCCATTCGTTTAACTTCCGCTTCAGGACTATTCCAAAGGTAAACAATCCCAGTAAAGGACCATAAGTATATCCGGCTATGGTTAAGATCAATCCAATGAGGTCTGTTTTCGGGTGGGCATCCACATAATTTTTGGTTGCAAGGATAATGAACAGGAATAAGATGGAGAACCCGATATGGACAAACAACTTGGTGCGTTGCTTTTGTGCTTCCGTTTTGCGGTCGAAATGTAAAAAGTCAATACAGAATCCGGTGGTTAGAGCCGCCAAAGCACTGTCTGCCGAAGCATAGGAAGAAGCTGTAATTCCCAGCAGGAAGAAAATCCCGGCAATCTTCCCGAAATTATTTAACGCCAAAGTTGGGAATGTGTGGTCTGTTTTTACCGGAAGATCGATTTGGAAATGGTTTGCGTAAACATAAAGCGCGCCGCCCAAAAGCAAGAACAAAAAGTTGGTAATTACCAAAACAGTAGTAAAAGAATACATATTCTTCTGTGCTTCCTTAATATTCCGGCATGTCAAGTTCTTTTGCATCAAGTCCTGATCCAAACCGGTCATAGCAATTGCCAGGAACATTCCGCCAAAAAACTGTTTGTAGAAATATAGCGGCGAGTTCGGGTCATCAAAGAAAAAGATGCGCGACATGGAATAATTACCTGTCGTTTTTGCTGTGGTTATCTTGTGGTACAAGCCACTCCAGTTCACTCCCAAAGCATTTGAAATAATAACAGTACAAATAATTACTGCGCTGATCAAAAAGACGGTTTGAAAAGTATCTGTGTATACAATTGTTTTAATCCCTCCTTTAAATGTATATACCCAAATTAATGCAACTGTAGTTAGTGCTGTAACCCAATATTCCACACCTAAATCCCGGAACAGGAACAAATGAAGGACTTCAGTTGCCAGATACAAACGTGTAGCAGAGCCCAGGGTACGTGACAGAATGAAGAAACTTGCACCTGTTTTATAGCTTACAATTCCAAAACGGGTTTGCAGGTACTGATAAATAGAAGTCACGTTTAACCGATAATACAATGGCATCAAAACCTGTGCAATAACGATATAACCTATCACGTAGCCCAATACTATCTGAAAGTAGGCCATTCCTTCGCTGGCAACTTTTCCGGGAACAGAAATAAATGTAACCCCCGAAAGAGAAGCACCAATCATTCCAAAAGCCACCAAATACCAGGGACTTTGTTTATTTCCCGTGAAAAATGAATCGGAATCTGCGTTTCTGGACGTGAGGAATGAAATCAGGATGAGAATTGCAAAATAAGCGATTAATACTACCGCAATTATCCATGGAGCTAAGGTATTGTTCATGAAATAAAATTAGTATAAAAAAAGTAGGGGCGGAAAATTTTCCGCCCCTACTTTTAAATTGAATATGATTCTTATTTCGATGCCATTTCAACGAACTCGTCGTAAGAAATTTCTTTCGAGTTCAATTTCACGGTATCCTTGAAATATTGTGTCAATTTTGTTTCAGCCAACATATCGTAAATACGATTTGCTTCTTCGCGGTTTTGCAAAGCACTAGCAGCTTGTTTTGTCAGTTCCGCATCTTCCGGTGCAGGAATTCCGTATTGTGCAAACTGGTTAGCGATCAATCCTTTTGTGAATTCGATTACTTCTGCGTTATCCAATTTGATATCGTTCGCTTTGAAGATATGTCCCTGGATCAACTGCCATTTCAAATCTTTCGCATAACTGTCGTAATCAGATTCGATTTGCTCGATCGTGATCGGCTTCTCGTTTGACAACTGGATCCAACGCTTCAAAAATGTATCAGGCAGGTTCACCGGAGTGTTTTCCACTAAATCACGGTAAACTTCACGAGTCAATAAACGGTCCGAATCATTTGTGAACATATTTTTCAAATCTGCTCCGACACGCTCACGCAATTCTTTTTCAGAAGAAACAGCTCCATCACCGAACAATTTATCAAATAACTCCTGGTTCAATTCAGCCAACTCCATGCGCTTGATGTCGTTGATTGTCATTTGGTAAGAATCTGAATGGTTTGCCAATTCTTCCGGTTTAACACCAAGCATTGCTGCTTTATCGCTATCACCACGAGTAATTGCCGTAGCAGAAACAGTTACCTTATCTCCTACTTTCTTACCAACCAATGTTTTCTTCACTTTCTTATCTTCAATAAACTCCATGGAAGTGGTTGAAGAGTGCATGATCCCACCTTCTTTGATAGATCCGTCTTCATTCAACTCAACGAATTGAGCCAAAATCATATCCGTTTCGCCCACCTCATCGGTAGAAGTCATTTTTCCGTAACGACGACGTAAATCATTGATCTGCTGATCAACTAATTTATCATCGATCTTTACTTGAACGTAATCGTACTTGCTTTTATTAGTCAATTTCAAATCGATTGCCGGAGAATATCCGATCTCGTATACAAATTCAAAATCTCCCGGTTTATCGAAATCACCTTTTACTTCTGTTCCATCTTTCGGGATAGGGTTTCCAAGGATTTCCAATTTATTCTCCTGAACGTAGGCGTATAAAGCATCCGAAACCAATTTGTTCATTTCTTCTGCCAAAACACCTTTACCATATTGTTTTTGGATCAAGCCCATTGGAACTTTTCCGGGACGGAACCCCGGGATTTTCGCTTGTTTGCGATATTTCTCTAAGGAAGCAGCTACTTTGCTTTGGTAATCTGCCGGTGAAACCTGCACTGTTAACAATGCTGTTTCTGCATTAACTTCTTGACGAGTTACGTTCATTCCGTTTTCTTTTAATTCTTAACCTGTATAAACAAAAAATGGCCTTCATTGACAAACAACGAGACCATCTGAAGTGCGGATGGAGGGACTCGAACCCGCACACCTCTCGGCACTAGATCCTAAGTCTAGCGTGTCTACCAATTTCACCACATCCGCATATTATAGAAACACCTGAGTGCTTTATAAACTTATTTCAATTTTCGGAATTTCGCTCAATCCCGCCCCTATGTCTTGACTAAAGCTATAGCGCAAGCGTTTGGGTGGACAAAATTAGCGGTTTTTAAAAGAAATCCAAGTCTAATTTCATTTTTTTTGCATTTTTTATTTTTTTCACTTCTAAATTCCTGCTAATGAGCCAGATTTGGAATTAACCTATTTAATGGTAGATTTGTACAAATACTATTCATTATGAGATCAAATCTACTAGCAGCAATTCTATTTATCTGGTTTACATCAGGACTGAATGCTCAGTCAAACCAGACAACAATTCCTTACAACCTGAAAGCGACTTTCGTTGGCAACCCGACAAGCGTTGGAGGCGACCTGGTGATTACACCTGATAACGCGATTCCCCAATGTAAACCCGCAAATTTGAACTCCCAGGTTATTTATTCCGGAACACAGCTGACAACAGCATCTTTAAAGATTGACAACCGCACAAGTACCGGTTGCGTAACGGTCGTTGTAAAATCAAATGGGGCAACTATCAAACAAACAATTCCTGCAGGATCGGTCAGTGGTGTTTTAAATTTTGCACGGGTAACATCCGTTACTCTGATTATCGATCATAAAACAACAACTACTTTTCCCGAAACGGTCACTGCAGCAGGAAGCGCTGATTTTTGGTTCTGATTTCGAATTACTTCTTCTTGGTAAGTGCCTCCAACATCGGCTTTCCAACGGCGGTATTTGGACGCTGAACATCCAAAATATGCACCAATGTTGCCGTGATGTCAACAATCTCATACGGAGTAAACACGTCTTGCGGCATAATTCCTTTTCCATAAAACAAAACCGGAACGTGTGTATCGTAATTGAAGGCAGAACCATGACTGGTCCCTTTGTGCGATCCGGGTGTGTCTGCTGTTTTTGGCAAATAGCCAGGTTGAAGAATGAAAATTAATTCTCCGCTTCGTTCTTTATCGTAACCGGAAGCCACCATTTGCTGCCAGTTTTCAGAAGTTTTGGAAAGCAGTTCTTCTTTTGTATATACTCTTTTCACTTCCGTCCATTTCGAAATTTCTGCTTTGAAGAAAGCAATGACCTGCTGTTCCAATTCCGTACCAAGGACATTGTCGTTTAAATAAACATTATCGTTCTCAATCGTATTCAAATGGTCTTTTCCAAATTCCTTGGTGCAGGCTGCTCTCAAAGTATCAATCTTATCCTTCAGAAATAAATATCCTCCGGGCAGCTGGTGGTCTTTCAAAAATTGGGGAACCGGAACCACGGCATGATCTGCAGTCAGGAATACGACATATTGTCCTTTACCAATTTCCTGATCAAGTGTTTGGAATAAACGCGCCAATTCCTGGTCCAAACGGAAATACATATCTTCCATTTCCAATGAATACGGCCCGAATGTATGCCCTGCAATATCCGGAGTGGAATAACTGATAGTGAGGAAATCTGTCGTGGCATGTTTTCCCAATTGCTCTTTTGAAATGGCATCAATTGCAAAATCAGTCAGGAATGTATTTGCCGCCGGCATAATGGTGAACAAATTCAATTGATCTGTTGGAGTTGCTTTGCTAAAATCATACGGAAAAACAGGACTTGCCTTTCCTCCTACCAAGCCTTCATACGGAGAATCGTCTTGTTTGATGTAAGTATAGCAGGCAGAATCTTTCAATAAATTCCACGGTTGACTGATGTATTTAGAAACCAGCTGTCTCTCGTTGAATTTCGCGACCCAAGGCGGCAATACTTTTTTGTAGAAAGTCGAAGTAATGAAATTTCCGGTGGCATAGTCGTACCAGTAAGATCCGTCTGATAAATGTCCGGCAGGCAAGATTGCACTTCTATCCTTGATGGAAACCCCGATAACTTTGGAACCGGGATAAGTTAATTTCAACTGGTCAGTAATGGTATTTGATCTTAAGAAATACGGCGATCGTTTTCCATAATCACTTGTTGACCCAACTGTAGAAACGGTTGTATCTTCCACGCAATTCACTTCCCTGTTAAAAGGACGGTAATGCCATTCATTGGCTACAATTCCGTGATTACTCGGTGTAGTCCCAGTGTAAATAGAAGCATGTCCGGGGCCGGTATATGTTGGAACATAATTGTAAGTCACATTTCTGAAATGAGTTCCTTTGTCCATTAATCGTTTGAAACCATCTTTCCCGAATTGCGGATAAAAGCGGTACAAATAATCGTAGCACATTTGGTCAACCACGATTCCTACGACCACTTTCGGTGCATCTTTTTGAGAAAATGCCTGATTCGAACTCCATCCGAAACAAAATAATGACAATACGAATACCGATCTCATAATTCAAACTTATTCCAACAAAACTAGGATTTGAATTCAAGAAATCGCGAAATTTGCGGTAAAATTTCAATTATGTTAGGTTTAAAATTACCAACCGACCCGCGCTGGGTGAATATTGTAGAGAAAAACATTGCCGAAATCCTGACAGATCATGCATTCTGTGAGCAAAAAGCTGCAAGCAATGCTATTTCTATTATCGTTCAGTATCCGCAATACCCGGACATGGTAAAAGCCATGATTGAAATTTGCCAGGAAGAAATGGAGCATTTCGGAATGGTGCACGATAAAATCCTGGAACGCGGCTTCGAATTGGGCTTCGAACGGAAAGATCCTTACGTGCACGATTTATTGGATTTTTTAAAGCATGCACATTCCGGCAACCCGAAAAAATCACACCTGGTGAATCAATTACTTTTCGCGGCCATGATCGAAGCCCGCAGCTGTGAGCGTTTCAAAATTCTTTCCGAAGAGATCAATGACGAAGATCTGCGCGAGTTCTATCGCAGTTTAATGGAAAGTGAAGCACGTCACTACACCGTTTTCCTGAATTTCGCCCGCAAATACGGTGAGGGAATTGATGTAGATACACGCTGGAAAACATTCCTGGAGTTTGAAGCTTCCCTGATGGAAAAATATGGGAAAGGCGAAACGATGCACGGGTAATCTCAAGTAGTCGGAATTGGTATCGTCACAATAACTTTCGTTCCCGGAAACTCAGAATCGGACGGATCTGCATCACTGACCTGAATATTAAATCCATCCTTATTTTTTTCCTGAAACGATTTCAAACGCTCTTCGGTGATTTGAGTCCCGTATGATTTGTGACCAGTATCCCGCTTGTTCTTTTTGGATTCAGCATGCCCTACTCCATTATCCCTAATCAGAACTTTCAATAATTCGTCTTCCTGGTAAAACTTTACTAAAAGTTCGGCTCCTGTTGTTCGTTTAGCCAATCCATGAATAATTGCATTTTCCACATATGGCTGGATCAACATGGGCGGAATACAGGGATTCAAAGGCAGCTGATTGAAATCACATTCGATCTGAAAAGCAAACTTATTTTTGAAGCGCATACTTTCCAGTAAGATATAATTTTTCAATGTTTCATGCTCTTCCTGAATCGTGATATAGGCAACCCTTGAGTTGGCCAAAGTCTGCCGGATTAATTTCGCAAAACGCAGCAAGTACTTCTCTGCATTTTCATTTTCATCATATAAGAGAAAGCTATGGATCGAATTCAGTGAATTAAAGATGAAATGCGGGTTCATTTGAGCAGAAAGGGCCATTTGTTCCAACTCTTTCATTCGGTTGAGCATGTAATTCTTTTTATTTACAGATTGAATGGAGAGTTTTAGAATCACATAAAAAAGAACAAACATCATTAAAACATAGAGAAGTATAAAGTACCACCGAAGGAAGATCACCTCTTCCACTGTAAAACTTCCAACGATCTTTGAGGCCGACCAATTACCTCTTGCATCAAGGTACGATATTTCCAGATTAAATTCTCCATCAGAAGGATTGGCCAAAATAATATCCCCTTTATTTGACCTGATCCAGGTTTCATCAGTTCCAAACCGATATCGGTATTCGATGCGTTTATCCAGGTTCTTGTTGAAAAGGGAAATCTTGATAAGATCCGTTTTAGCCGCATACATTTTATTGGAAGGAAGCTCTTTATTTTTTGCGAAAGCATGAATAGAAAACAATTCGATCGGAAAATTCTGCCGGTCTTTTTTGATTTTCAGGATGTCAATTTGTTGAACGCCAAACTTAGTGGCAACATACAGTTTGTTATTATAAGCATACAAATCCATGATTTCCTTGCTGGAAAGAGCATATTTACTCAGGAAAAAATCAGTGACTATTTCACCGTTTTTTTTGGCTATCAAAAACAACCCTTTTTCGCTGCAAACCCAAAGTCTGTTTTTTTCATCAAAAAAAATGCCTGAAACATGTGCCCCCAGATTGAGGTGGGGAGCGAATTTAACCGGAACTTCACTTTCCAAATTAATCTGGTAAAGTCCGGCTAAGCTGGAATAAGCAAGTAAACCCCACGCTTCATTGTATTTCAGTTCATTTATCCGCTTCCTTAAAACAGATCTGTAATTCTCTTTGAATTTTGATTTCTCAATATCAAAGACAAACACTCCTTCATCAAACAATACGAACATCTTCTCTTTCTTAAAGCGATAAAACCAATAGAAAGCCCCTACCAGCTTCGAGCGGTCAATATGATCCACATCGTACCCGATTGTGTAGGATGAACCCTTCATTTCTACAATCTGGTAGGAAGACCTCCATAGTCCCACAACAGAAGTTTGGGTTGTATAAACAGGATTCCCAATATAAGTTGCATCCACATCTTTCCAGTCACTCCAGTCTACGATTCCCCGTTCAAATGCAAAACCATCCTTTACAGGTAATAAATTGTACTTGTAGACTATTTTTCCCACATCTTTGCAGAGGAACGGAGGGTACAGCTGCTGCCATTTACCCACATAATAATTAATGATTACTTTATCCTTGTTTCCACTGATGAATCGGACTTCTTCGGTTATTTTCTGACCATTAACAGCCAATTGGTTAAATGCTTCATCAACTACAGCAAAAAGCCCCTTTTCAAGGGTCGTCAACCATAAAGTCCCATTAGAATCCATATAAGCCGATGTCACCGAATAATCCGGTAAATAATGCCGAACAAGCACAAGCTCTTTGGTTTTTGGATTAAAGGTGTATTTTTTCATCCCGTTCTTATACAGTCCAACATAGATGAAATCCTTGTCAGTATCCAATCCGATTACTTCATGCCCGGGATAATCAATCATTGGTTTGGCCGTTTGATCATCAAACAAGTAAAGCTTATAATTGGAAGTTAGAAAACGATGATCTTTATACTTTTTTGCCCGGGTTGTACCTGCCAGATGAATATTTCCGGAAAAAATTAGCCGGTCATTCTTAACCAGGTATAAATTTACAGGAACTTCATCCTTTATTTGAAGACTCAACAGGTCATCTCCGAACTCAAAAAAATAAGCTCCCCCATCCAGCTTGGATGACAAATCAGTCACTTTTCCTGCTGCACTTACAGCCAGGATTTTTTTCTTGAAAACACAGTAAATAATGGACTCATCTTTTTTAACATGAAGTGAGATATTTGTGTTTCGTCCTACAGGAACATTCTTCTCAAGGATATGATTGTATTTATAGGCCTGCATTTCCCCATTTTTAAAGACGCTCAACAGACCGTTAAACCCGATAAACCAAACTCCTCCATTGGGATCTTCAAGGACTCTAAAATTGACGTTATCACACAACCCGTTTTCGACCGTGTATTTATGGAACTGAAAGCCATCGTACCGGACAACTCCACGATCCGTCAGAATCCACAACATACCTGATTTGTCTTGGTAAACCTGGTAAGTTTCCGAACTCGGCATGCCCCTCTCAATTCCAAAATGAGCATAGTTCAATTCCCATGAAATGGTTTTCTTTTGGGAGGATGCATTCAATACAATTCCTGCAAAAAAGAGCACTGATATTAAGTGTCTGGTCAAATTGAATGTCTAATAGATATGTGCATAACAAATTTAAAATAATCTCAGGATTTTCGTCAAATTTTCGTTAAAATCAAACTACTTACCGTGTTATTAGTTAGCTTTACTAACTATCTAAAATAAAATATGAATACACAGGAATGGCCATTAGGCAGATTTTTCAGCATTCTAACGAAACAATACATCGGTAAAGTTGTGATGCTTCTGGAGCATACTCCCGTTGACCGTTATTATTTCCCTTTGTACCTCATCGGGAAGAACAACGGCACTATCAATCAACAGGAACTGGCAGACCAGCTTTTAATGGACAAAGTTTCCATGGTGCGAATCCTGGATGCATTGCAAAAAGACGGGTTTATCGAACGAAAAACCAATCCTGATGACCGCCGGGAACGCCGGCTTCACATTACTGCCAAAGCCGAACCCTGGATCATTGAGATCGAAAAAGGGATTAAAGAGGTCAATGAATACTTTATTAATCTGCTGGATCCGTCTTTACATGCTACGTTTCAGTTAATTCTGACGGAACTCGTTACAAAAACACAAGAAATACCTGCGGATCAATTCGAATTTTTCTACCCCAAGAAATAAACTTTTTGCATTTTTTTTCATCCAAAGAAAAAAACACATGATACTAAAATTCACATCCATATTAGCACTGACGCTTTTACTAATTGCGTGCGGAGAAGAAAAAGAAGATTTAAAATCTCAAAAAGCTCCAGTTGTCACGGTAGATGTTGTGGAGATCAAAGCAGGAGAAGTACTTCGTTCTATAGCAATTCCGGGTTCCGTAATTCCGAACGAACAAGTGGATGTTTATTCGGAAGTTCCCGGAAGAATTCAACGGATTTCCTTTAAAGAAGGACAAAGTGTTGCAAAAGGAACTATTCTTATCCAGGTCGATTCAGATATTCTGAAAGCTCAAAAAGCCCAATTAATGGTCGAACAGGATCTGGCACAGAAAGATGAAGCCCGCAAAAAAAATCTTTATCAATCAAAAGGAATCAGCCTTCAGGACTACGAAGTTGCCCAATCCGCATTGGCAGACTCGAAAGCTAAACTGGATTTGTTAAACGTTCAGATTTCAAAAGCTACGATCCGAGCTCCTTTTTCCGGGAAAATTGGCCTGAGACACGTCAGTGAAGGCGCATTTATTTCTTCCAGTACATTGATTACTTCCATTGTCCAGGAAAATCCGGTGAAGATTGAATTCTCCGTACCTGAGAAATATGCACGTAATGTGAAAATCGGACAGATGATCCAATTCAAAACAGACGGCGATTCCAAATCCTACACCGGAAAAGTATATGCCTTTGAACCGAGGATCGATGAGGGAACGCGTATGATGACCGTTCGCGCATCTCTTCCAAATCCGGGCGGATTAATCGCCGGATCCTTCGTTTCGATCAGCTATGACATGGGAAAGGAAGAAAATGCTTTTATGGTCCCGACGGAAAGTATTATTCCTGTTTTAAAAGGCCAAAAAATATTTGTTGCCAGAAACGGATTAGTTGAAGAAGTTCCTGTAGAAATCGGAATCAGAACCCCGGATAAAGTGCAGGTCATTGGAAATCTGAAAGAAGGCGACAAGGTCCTGATCTCCGGCTTATTGGCTGTTCGTGCAGGAGCACCTGTAAAAACTAAACGCGCAGGCAAATGAATATCGCGTCCTTAAGCATCAACAGGCCGGTTTTAGCCAGCGTACTATCCATCATTGTCGTTCTTTTTGGTGTGATTGGCTTTATGTCCCTGGGAATCCGGGAATTCCCTTCTGTTGATCCGCCAATTATTACAGTTACAACCAATTATGTAGGAGCAAATCCGGATGTGATTGAATCCCAGATCACCGAACCACTGGAAGAATCGATTAATGGAATTTCCGGAATTCGTACAGTTACTTCCACCAGTGCAGATGGAAGAAGCACGATCGCAGTAGAGTTTGATTTGAGTGTCGACCTGGATAATGCTGCGAATGATGTGCGTGACAAAGTTTCTGCTGCTATCCGGAACCTTCCTCCTGATGCCGATCCTCCTGTCGTTGTTAAATCAGATGCCAATGCGGAAACCATTTTTTCATTGACCGTTCAATCAGATAAAAAAACCTTACTCGAATTAACCGATTTGGGAACCAACGTTTTCAAAGAGCGCCTCCAAACCATCAAAGGAGTTAGTGAAATCCGGATCTGGGGTGAAAAGAAATTCTCCATGAAACTCAATCTGGATCCTGAACGTATGGCCGGGTTGAATTTAACTGCTCTGGAAGTAAAAAATGCCTTATTGAGCCAAAACGTGGAATTGCCTTCCGGAAGAATTGAAGGTAATACGGTTGAATTGACCATCCGTACTTTCGGTCGTTTAACAACGGAAGAAGAATTCAATAACCTCATCGTAGCGAAAAAGGGAACGCAGATTGTTCGTTTAAAAGATGTTGGAAGTGCAAACCTTTCACCGGAAAACGAACGTACTTTGCTTCGCGGAAACCATGGAACTCCCATGATCGGTATTGCGATCAATCCGCAGCCCGGAGCAAATTACATTGAGATTGTTGATGAGATCTACAAAAAAGTGGACCAAATCAAAAAAGAACTTCCAAAGGATGTTCACTTAGGTGTTGCTTTGGATTCCACACAAAATATACGCAAATCCATTTCGGAAGTGGAAGAAACCATTTTGATCGCTTTTGGTTTGGTCGTGATCATTATTTTCTTATTCCTGCGTGACTGGAGAACCACCCTGATCCCGATTATTGCAATCCCGATTTCATTGATCGGTACTTTTTTCATCATGTACATTTCCGATTTCTCCATCAACTTGTTGACTTTACTTGGAATTGTGCTTGCAACAGGACTTGTTGTAGATGATGCGATTGTGGTGATGGAAAACATTTACGCACGGGTAGAACGCGGTGAAGATCCGAAAGAAGCTGCGCATAAAGGTTCAAAGGAAATCCTCTTTGCCATTATCTCTACAACCATAACTTTAACGGCCGTTTTCCTTCCTGTAATTTTCCTGCAGGGATTAACAGGTCGTTTATTCCGTGAATTCGGAGTTGTTGTTGCCGGATCGGTCATTATTTCTGCTTTCATCTCATTGACTTTAACTCCAATGATGAGTTCCCGTTTACTGCGGAAAAATGAACGGCACTCACGCTTCTACAAGATGACAGAAGTTTGGTTGGATAAATTGATGTCGGGTTATAAGAACACGTTGACCCGATTTATGAAACGCCCCTGGATTGCCTTTATTCTCATGGCCGTTTGTATCGTATTAATTATTTGGAATGGCGGAAGTCTGCAATCAGAATTGGCGCCAATGGAAGACAAAGGACGTTTCCAGATCAAATCCATCGCTCCGGAAGGTACCTCATTCGAACGCATGGATCAGTACCAGAAGCAACTTGTTGATCTGATCGATACCTTGCCTGAAAAGACAAGCATTATTGCGGTAACTTCTCCATCTATGGGTTCAGGAGCAGTAAACAGTTCATTTGTACGTGTAAATCTCTATCCTGTCAAAGACCGCAAACGCTCCCAGCAGGAAATTGTGGATGTGATCAATCAGCGTTTACGTGAATTCAACTTCGCACGTGCGTTCATCGTTCAGGAACAGACAATCGGCGGCGGACGTTCAGCAGGACTTCCCGTTCAATATGTGCTTCAGGCCCCTACTTTTGAAGCAATGAAGGAAATATTGCCGAAATTCATGGAACAGGCTTCATCTGACCCAACATTCAAGACAGTGGATGTTGATCTGAAATTCAACAAACCCGAATTGCAGGTTGATATAGATCGCGACAAGGCTGAAAGCGTCGGAGTAAATGTCAATGACATTGCATCTACACTTCAATTGTATTTTTCCGGTCAGCGTTATGGCTATTTCATCCTAAACGGAAAACAATACCAGGTCATTGGCCAGGCCATGAAAGAAAAACGGGACGATCCTTCCGATTTGAGCGCTATTCAGGTCAGAAGTGAAACAGGAGCATTGATTCCTTTAGACAACCTGATAAAAGTTCGCAATGAATCAAGCCCTCCGCAATTGTTCCGTTACAACCGGTATGTATCGGCTACCGTTTCCGCGGATCCAAACGAAGGATTTACGATTGGTGATGGGATCAAAGCAATGGACAAAATAGCGAAAAAAGTATTGCCTGAAAGTTTTTCCCACAGTTTGGCTGGAGCTTCCAAAGAATTTTCAGAAAGCGGAAGCAGTTTGATCTTCGCATTCCTCCTGGCCCTTGTATTGGTTTACCTCGTACTTGCCGCTCAATTTGAAAGTTTCCTTGACCCTTTAATCATTATGCTAACAGTTCCACTTGCACTTGCCGGAGCTGTGCTTTCTCTTTGGATTACAGATCAGACTTTGAACATTTTTTCAGAAATCGGGATCATTGTATTAGTTGGTTTAGTAACAAAGAATGGAATCCTGATAGTTGAATTTGCTAATCAGCGACGTCAAGACGGATTAAGTATCAAAGAAGCTATTATCGATGCTTCATCACAGCGTTTCAGACCTATTTTGATGACCACGCTTGCAACTATTCTGGGAGCGCTTCCAATTGCTTTAGCCCTGGGTGATGCAGCAACCAGCCGAATTTCTATGGGAATTTCCATTGTAGGCGGTTTAGCCTTTTCATTAATACTCACCCTTTTTGTGATTCCGGGATTGTACATCTACCTGACATCCAAAAAATCGAAAGTAAAGTCATGAAAAATTTAACGCTTCTCTTTATACTCTTTTCATCGGGTGTTTCTTTCTCACAGCAGGTATTAAGCTTTGAAGAAGTCATCAAACGCACGCTGGAAAAGAATTTCGATGTACTGATTCAGCGCAACAATGTGAAAATGGCCGATAACACCAATAATATCGGTACCGCAGGATATTTGCCAACTGTTGGTGTAACTGCCGACCAAAACTGGACAATGACTAATACGCGCCAGGAATTCTATTCCGGACAGGTGAATGAAAAAAACGGGGCAAATAATAACTCACTGATCGCTGCCGCACGTTTGAACTGGACATTTTTTGACGGATTTGCGATGTTCGCCAGGGACAAACGCCTGCAACTTCAGGAAGATCTGGCAACCGTGAACCTGACAGCGCAAATGGAAATGTCGATCTACCAGGCTTCTGTACTATATTACAGTTTGCAGTATTATAAACGCATGCAAACTGTTTACGAAGAAGCGATCCAGCTTTCCAAAGAACGTTATGACCTCATCCTGCTTCGATCACAAAACGGAGCGGCAAACGACCTGGAATTACTTCAGTCAAAACTGGATTTGAATGCAGACAGTTCAAATTACCTGAGTCATTTGAACTTAATCGGTAAAATGAAAGCAGATTTAGCAATGGTGATGGGTGAAGCAGGAAACATGCAATTTGATGTGGACGATAACATTCCTGCTATTCCGGCACTGAGCCAGGCTGCTATTTTAGAAAATGCATTGGCCCAAAACACCAGTTTACTGGTCCAAAAAAGCCAAATCGCAATTATAGATCAACAGCGCAAAGAATTACAAAGCCGTTATTACCCACAGCTATCCTTTTACGCGCAGTATTCCACTACTTTATCCAAAAGTGAAGTCGGGTTGCTCGCTTCTAACCGCAGTTTGGGGCCGGGAATCGGACTTACATTAAGCTGGACGATCCTGGATGGCTTATCGAATGTCACAACCATAAAAAACAACAAACTCCAAAAAGAAAATGCGGAATTTGTGGTTGAAAAGCAGGAGCAAACCATTCAAACAGAAGTCGATAAAGCATGGCAGGATTACACCTTTTCAGAACGCATGTACCGCTTGGAAAATTCGTCGATTGTCAACACTACAGAAATGTTCGGGATTGCGCAGAAATCATTTGAAAGCGGCTCATTGACTCAATTCGAACTGCGCGAAATCCAATTTTCGATCATCCAGGCAAAAAACCGCCAGCTGACTTCTGAGTTCAATTTGAGAACTGCCGTGTTGAATTTGTCATTGTTTACAGGTGATTATAAGAAATTGATTCCGTAGGTACTCGAAGCATCGCATTTTGTATGCGCGTGATGCGTCACGCGCCTACAAAAAATGCGTCTGCAAATCACGAATCACGTCTTCTTTCTTCTGACGCGAGATCGGGATCTTCAATCCGTTTTTCATTTTAATGTATCCGCCTTCTTCCTTGAGGTATTCGTCTACAAACTTCATATTGACAATAAATGATTTGTGCGGACGAATGAAGTTCACGTTTGCTTTCAATTTATCGTCGAAAAATTTCAGAGGTTTTGAAACCAGGATTTCTTTTCCGTCATCCAGGAAAACTTTGCAGTAAGAACTGTCTGCTTCGAAAGAAACTATTGAATCCAAACGAATGAAGCACATTCCGTCTGCTGTTGGAATAGAAATTTTGCGTTCCCCGTTTCCATAAGAGATCATAATCTGATCGGCACTCATGGACTTTCGTTCCCGCACTTTATCCAATGCCTGGTTCACAGCTTCTACAAACAATTCCGAATCGATCGGTTTCATTAAGTAATCCAGTGCCTGGTATCTGAAAGCTTTTACGGCATATTGATCGAAAGCAGTTGTAAATATGATTTGAGCAGCAAAAGCATCACTTTCGTCCAACACATCAAATCCGGTTCCGTCACCAAGGTTAATATCGATAAAAATCAGATCGGCTTCTGTTTCATTGATTAATTGTACAGCAGATTTGAAAGAATCTGCTTCTCCCAGTACCTGGAAATTGGGAAAATATCGTTCTAAGTATTTAGATATTACGCGTCTTGCATCAACTTCGTCATCAATAATTAGTACTCTCTTAGTTTTCATAGTTCTGTATAAATAGTTGTAATCTCCTTTGTAAATTGCAGCTAGCAGCGTCGTATAAAATTGAATGGATTGTTCTGAGTCCGAACCTCTTGTAAAGCGTACTCATTTAATAAAAAAGAATGTCTCTTTTCCCTATCCGGAAATAGAAATCTTACGCAATGAATTAAATAATCAACTCTGAAAAAGTTCACCATAAGCAGAAGACACTCATTTTAGAATACTAAAAGTAAGAAACGTTACAAAAACGGGATTATTTTATAACGCCAATATTTCATAACGACTGTATTTCATAGAAAAAGGTAACTTTAAGACTTCAAAATGAAACATGGCTAAATTGTTACTTTCAGTGGTCATTGCAGTTGGAGTGCTTTTGATCTCCTCCTTCGATTTCAACAAACTACCTGAACAGAAGGCGGTAAAATACAATACCGAATACGTGATCGTACTGATTATTGACGGACCGCGTTTTACAGAAACATTTGGAGATACGACTTATCAATACATTCCTCACCTGGGAAATGAACTAAAAAAAGAGGGCGTTTTATTGAGCAACTTCCGCAACAACGGTCCTACATATACGATTTCCGGTCACTCGGCAATTATCACCGGAAGATACCAACGACTTTCAAATGCCGGAAAACAGCTTCCGAAATACCCTTCCATGTTCCAGTACTACCTGAAAGAAAAAGGGGTTCCGAAATCAGATGCCTGGGTTATTTCCAGCAAAGGCAAACTGGAAGTTCTCGGAAATACAAATTATAAGAAATGGTGGAATGTTTACAAACCTGAAACTTACTGCGGACTTCACGGAAACGGAGCAGATTACACTTCCGACCAGGAAACGTTTGACAAAGTAACGGAAGTCATTTCAGGAAACAATCCGCCGCACCTCATGCTGATAAATTTGTTGGCTGCTGATGCCTATGCGCATTCCAAGCAATGGGACATGTATTTGAAATCCATTCAAAAATGCGATGATTATACTTTCCGTTTGTGGAACATGATCCAGTCGAATGAGAAAATGAAAGATAAAACCACGCTGATCATCACCAACGACCATGGGCGACATTTAGACGGACGCAAAGACGGTTACATCAGTCACGGCGATAACTGTGAAGGCTGTCGTCATATTAGTTTGCTGGCTATAGGACCGGATTTCAAAAAGAACGTTGAGTCTAAAGAATGTGCGGAGCAATTGGATATCAGTAAAACGATTGCAGAAATCCTGCATTTTTCCATGCCGACAGGCAAAGGGCGGGTTTTGACGGAATTATTTAAATAGTAGAGACGCGGAGCATCGCATCCCTACTGATATTTCAATATGGATTCACTTCCCATCCATAAAATACCAGCGCTCTCCGATTTTCTCGAAGCGGGAATCTTCCGTGTGACGATTCAATTCACCCCTCTCGTCCAAATAAGCAGCTACGAATTTCACGCGTTTTTCAGAAGCTGAAAGGATTTCCAAACTGATCCAGGTACTGTTGTGAGCCCATTCCAATATCGATTTGGAATTGTAGTATTTTCTATACTTAGGCGAAGTTGTTTCTAAAATGTAAGCAACATTGCAGGTTACATAAGCAGAATAACGTGAGCGCATCAATTCTTCAGCTGTTGAAGGCAAAGCGGCCCCAAGCAGAAATGGTTCACAGCATTCACTGAACGGTCTTTGACTGCCGCAATAACACAACTGAACCGATTCTAAACTCATTTTTTCTTCTTTTTCACCGCTTCATCCATTTGTAAAATCGCATCATTCGGCTTGATGAAATTCTCCTTCGTATCAATCAGCGGTTCGTAAGGGTAATTCCCGAAAAGGGTTGACAAACGATTGATCCCAAAAACCTTTTTGGTATAATGATTTGAAATAATAATCATACAAATCGTATCTTTTCTGAGTGAAGCATAGCAGCCCGTATTTCCGTGCCACCAACCTGTGTGGAAGAACAAGGTTGATTTCCCCTTGTCTTCGCGCATGCGGTAACCCAACCCGTAATTACTTTTCCCCTTACGCTCATAGCTGTAACCACGGAACATTTGTTTCTTGATCGAATCACTCAAAAAAGCTGCAGAATACGTCGCTTTATCCAGCTTTAACAAATCGCGGGCTGTTGTATACAGGTTCTTATCGCCGTAAACACCGTCTAAATTCGTAAACGGCTCCAACCTGTTCTTCGAATCGTAAGAACGCGCCAATGAATCTGAATTCTGGGATCCATCGTTGATGAATGAATCCGTCATTTTTAAAGGTTCGAAGATCATCTCCTTTGCCAGAGCAGGAAACTTCTTGTGGGTAATGCGCTCTGCGATCAGTGCCAGCAAAACATAATTGGTATTGCAGTAAGAAAACTGCGAATTCGGAGGGAAATACAAAGGCATCTTATAGGTATTCAAGAGCTGCACGATTTTCCCGTTCGTCAGGTTTTTCGTTGCAGGCCAGATCGTATAAGGGAAATAACCGTAATAGGGAATTCCACTGCGGTGATTCAAAAGCATTCTGACCGTAATTCCGTCGTACATGATTTCCGGTAAATACGAACGAATGTCTTTATCCAGAACAACCAGGTTCGAATCTGCCAATTTGCAAATAATCATAGCCGTTACCACTTTGGAAATGGAAGCTACATGCAAGGGGGTGTGTTTGTCCACTCGCTGATTAAACTGCTCATTCGCCAATCCTTTGTAGCGTTCATAGACAATTTCCCCATTCTTGGCTACCAGGAACATGCCGTTAAAATCATCTGCAATACGTTCGCGGTAAAAATGACTGATACTATCGTAATAATGCGGAATAAATGATTTTGGGACCGGATTGAACTTCGGGAATTGAAAGCCCTTATATACCACTTCCGAACCAGTAACTTTTGCTGTTTCATTGTCCGTGTGACAAGAAAAAAGCAACAAAAAAAGTACAAAAAAGGGTGTAAATCGGGAAATCATGGCGCAAATTTAAGAAAAAGCTTTGCTTTTACTTAAATAGGTTCAAATAGTTCAAAAGTTACACCGTTCCAATTTGAGCAATTCTTAATATATGAACGCCGCGGTTCTTTTACGAATCAATCCGTCTTTTCCTTTTGCCTGAACAACCAGGTTGAAGGTTACCGGTTTTCCTTTATTTGCGGCTTTTGCTTTGGTCAATGCTTCCATGACTTCCGCTGTTATCTTTGAACCGTTAATGGAAGGAAGCGGATTTGCAATTGCTACAGAAGTCACTTCGTAACTGATCACATCAAATCCTGCACTTTGCAGTACTGCATTGTCTTCGTAACCTACCCGCACTAATTCCTGGTCTAAAGTCACAACAGTTGTACCTTCCAATGCACTTCCAATGTAAACAGAAGGAACCGGCAAATTCAATACCCGGTACTCATACGTTTTCAACACCTTGTTCTCTTTCAGGTTCTTCATGGTTAGAGTCAGTGTTTTTTCCGGACCATTCGGTCTTACGTAAAAACAGGAATCACCTCTGAAAATTTCCGCCTGTGCGCTTTCCAATATCACGAAACGCGACTCTTCACCTGCACCGATCACAAACTTATTATCATATCCACGATATACCACGTTGTATTCCGGCATCCCCAAAGCAACCTGTCCGAAACTCAAAGAGCTGACAATACATGCTATTAATCCAATCACTATTTTCATATAAGAGGTGTTAAATTTATTACTAAATATACGGATTTATAATTAACTTGTTTACATGAAAAATTTCAAATCAATAGCAGCAATTCTTTTTTCGGCACTTCTATTTTCGTGCGGCGATAACGTGGAAGAAAAAGAAATTCCGGAAGCTCCTGTAGAAATCCAGGACGAAGTGGACGGAACACAAGTAGATCAAAAAGATATAAAGGAAACTCCCAAGCCAAAGAAAGATTCACATGTGAAACTCTCTGATACGGAAGATAAACTGATCGATCAAGTGTGGGCACTTCCGGAGGTACAAGCGCTTTCTGATAAGATTGATCGGGAATCAAAAGGAAAACGCCATTTGGTTGGACGTATTTCTTCCGAGCCTTCCGATGATCAGGAATACTACGGAATATCCATTTCGGAAGATAACGGCGAAGCTTTGGCAACCTACTTTGAGTTTCGCATCTACCCGGATAACAGCATTTATTATTACGATGTGGTGGAAGACGAAGAATTGACTTTAAAAAAATGGCGGGCTCAGAAAAAATGATTCCGGCCCGCCATAACTATATTAAATGTTGGTTTTCTACTTGAATAATTGTACAAATCCCTGTCCTTCAAACGGCTCGTCCTGTGCTCCTTTCGCAGTGTATTTGTAAAAGTAAACACCTTCTTCCATCATATTTCCGGCAGAGTCTTTTCCATCCCAGCTGAATGGTACTGTACTGGAAGTGTATACCGGATTTCCCCAGCGATTCACGATCGTTACATCCAATGACTTGATGTTCAATAATTCAAACGTAAAGAAATCATTCACTTTATCTCCATTCGGTGTAAAGATATTCGGAGTCTTCAGATCAACCGGTACAATTGGTGGAATAACCGGCGGAACGTATGGAGGAATCACGGTTACAGTAACATAAGCTGTGTCTGTACAATTTCCGTTGATCGCCACCAAAGTCACCAAATAAGTTCCCACCGAATCATAAACCTGGTTTTGTGAAGAAAGGTCCGTTGCCGTGGTGCTATTCCCGTTTCCGAAATACCAGTCGTAATTGTTTGCATTCGTACTTCCATTGGTGAAAGTCACCGAAAGCGGCCCATAACCTGAAGTTGGGTTGGCAGAAACGTTCGCTACCGGCGGATTCAACGGCAAAACCAAAACAGAATCATTTCTGTGACAGCCATTGTTTTCCACATCAATATAATACCAGCCCGGAGAAAGATTCTGCCATACGGAAGCATTGATCTGGTTCGGATTATTCGCTCCAGGACCACTCCACGTATAAAGCGGCTGACCAAGGAAGTTACCAGTCATTAAGACATAAACTGCTCCGTTGTTCAAACCACAATCTGAAGGAATTGAAGCCACCGTATCAAAATCCCAAGGCATTGCCTTGATTGTTACTGCAACTGTATCCCGTAAGTTACATCCATTTGGAGAAACCGCCTGAACCACGTAATCACCGGAAGCTGCCGGGGTAATGGTTGCTCCTGTTTGTCCCGAAACCCAGGTAAAATTCGGATTTGCAAAATTTGCTGTAGCTGTAATGCTTTCTGTTTCGTTTTGACAGAAAGTAAGATTTGGTCCCGCAGTTATGGTAGACGGATCATAAGTGATCACAATCGTATCTGATTGCGGGCAAACTGTATTGAACGTAATATTATCGATTGCAAAGTCATTGTTTCCACTTGAAACCTGCGCCACAATACTGATAGTAGCAGAGGTACTCACTCCTGAATTCCATGTTTGAATAAATTGCAGCCAGCTGCATGAAGAAAGTGCAGGGCTAAAAACCGGCCCGATTTGAACTCCATCGATAAAGAACTGTAAAACCGTCACATTGGACTGAGTGATATTCTCAACACTGGTTACCCAGGCAGAAAAGGAATAATTGGTAGCCGGATCAACATTGATTGTCTGTGACCAAACGGTAGTATTGGGCACGTTCGATCCGTTTACCACCAGCATATTTCCTGGTCCGGTAGTTCCCAGGTCAGCACAGGCACCAAAATTATTGTGAACCAAATTGGGACTAGTCGTAATGGCATAAGTACTTGGATTGGTCAATAAACCGAACGATCCGCCCGTTCCTGGTCCATAACCGGTTGTAAATCCTGTATTTCCGGCTTCAAAATCGCCGTTTACAACTAAATTTTGAGTAAAATTCGCTACGTTCAGGATTAAAGTGGTGGGAGTAGTAATGGTTACACTTGGTTGATTTCCCGTTCCGATATTCCAATTGTAAGAATCGTAGCCTGCAGGAACCGCATAGGTAATTGATGCACCCTGGCAAAGCATCGTATCATTGCCGATATTCAGAACAGGATATTGTCCGCATGGAGATGTTGAACAACATTCAAAAATCATTGAATCAATAATCAATCCACAACCGGGTCCGGGACGATTGTAATTAAATGAGATACTTGTGAGAGACCCATTCCATTCAACCCATCCGCTGGCATTATCCATATTCGAATTTACCTGGGTAGCACCTCCCGGATCTGAAAAATCACCATTTACGTCTGTTAATCCATTATAAGCAGGAGAAATAGCATTGAGATACTCATTTTGTCCCCCATCCAAATCAGAAAAACGAATACGTATATTGCAGACAGCCTGTGAGAAGGTAATCGTGATAGGAATGCTTAAAGAAGGATCAAAAATTGCGGCTGGAGTTACGAATCCGGTTGTATAATTTGGGTCACCGGCTGCCGAAATATTTCTAAATCCAAGCGGTGAAGTAATGGTGTAGTTTACCGGACCATTGCAGGTATTAAAAGATGGACTGGTTGCAGAAGTAACTGAAGTTGTGGAAATCCAACTTAGATTATCCGAAGCAATCTGAGCTTTTGAAATGCTAGTAAAACTCACTAACACAGTAATTAAAGAGAGAACTTTCATACAAGTGAACCTGGATGTGTAATCGATTGACCTAAAAACAGACGATAGGTTTAAGCAACTTTTAGCAGCCACATTATTTTTCTTCATAACGCAAATCTATGAATACTAAACGGATATAGTAACTATTTAGTTGCTTTGGAATTTATTTTTCCTGGTTTTTAACAATTTATTAAGAAAACATCTATTGCATGAAAATCACTCTTGCTTCAAATAGATTAACTAACTTTGCTTTTATGAAATTCAATGAATTAGGATTAAATGATTTGGTCCTTGAAGCCATCCATCACATGGGATTCGAAAATGCAACTCCGATCCAACAGTTTTCCATTCCTGAAATATTAGCTAACAGCGATCTATTGGCTTGTGCTCAAACGGGAACGGGTAAAACCGCGGCTTTCATTCTTCCGATCTTACATAAGTTGACCGGAAAAGAAGATGCATCTATCAATACACTTATACTGGTTCCTACACGCGAACTGGCTATCCAAATAGAACAGGAGATCCAGGGTTTGTCTTACTTTGTTTCCGTTGGCTCAACTGCTGTTTACGGTGGTGGTGACGGTACACGCTGGGAAGAACAAAAAAATGCCATTGTTGACGGAACGGATATTATCGTTGCAACTCCGGGAAAACTATTGTCTCACATCATGCAGGGTTACGTTGATTTTTCCCAGCTGGAACATTTGATCCTGGATGAGGCTGACAAAATGCTGGACATGGGTTTTTCGGATGATATTGAACGTATTATTTCGAAGCTTCCCAAAAAGAGACAGACTTTGCTTTTTAGCGCAACGATGCCTGCGAAAATTAAAAACCTCGCATCTAAGATCCTGATCAACCCGAAAGAAATTGCACTTTCCATTTCCAAACCGGCAGCGGGTGTTACACAAAATGTCATTCTTTGTTTTGACGAACAAAAAAATGCCGCGTTGGATTTTATATTAAAGGAACGGGTAAACTACGACAGCATCATCATTTTTACCTCGGCAAAAAGCAAGGTTCACGAGATCGTTTATGCACTTAAAAAGGCCGGATATAAAAATACACAGGGAGTTTCTTCCAACCTGGAACAGGAAGAGCGTGAAGAAGTGTTGAGAGGTTTCCGCTCCAAACGAACACGTATTCTGGTTGCTACCGATGTGATGAGCCGCGGGATTGATATCAAGGAAATCAACCTGGTGATCAATTACGATGCCCCGAGAGATGCTGAAGATTACGTTCACCGAATCGGGAGAACGGCACGTGCAAATACGAAAGGAGAAGCATACACGCTGATCAATCAGAAAGACATGCCGAAATTATCGCGGATTGAACGACTGATTGAAATGGAAATTCAAAGAGTGGCACTTCCGGAATCATTTGGACCAACTCCTGAGTGGAAAGCTTCCGGTGGCGGTGGTAATGGTTCTTCCAACGGAAAGAATAACAACCGCAATAAGAAAAAGTTTTTCGGGAAAAAGAAACCGGGAAATATGGGAGAGGTGAAAGGTTAAAAGAGTTCAAAGCGGGTTCAAAAAGTTTAAACTATTGGAACTACCTGAACTTTAGACAAACTTCACTGTTTTGCCTTTTTCAGCTTTTCGAACGCAATCTGAATAACCTTTAAAAAAGTAAGGGATATTGTCTTCGTCTCCATTGACGATGCGGTTTTTAACCTTCTCAAAGGTTAAAATAGATATTTCAAATTCGGGAAGCCCTGTTTTTAGCATGGGCTGTTGCAAATTGTCTTCCCAAAAATAAACTCCGCCATAAGTTCTTCGGGCAACTTCCAGGATGTAAGATCCAGCCTGTGCGCAAAAATCTTCAATGATCTCTTCATCCGAGACATCTGCAAAATCTGAAAAATCTTCAATTAAACTATCCAATACGTTTAAACTTCTGATTGAATAATCAAATGCACCATCGTATTTGGAATTAAAAGCACGCACTATCTTCTCAGCATTGCTTGTTGCTTTGCTGATAAATTCCTGCTGAATAGCATCAAAGAGGTCGTCACTCGGATTCAATATGATCGGTGGTTCTTCTTCTTTAATTCGGTTTTTTTTGTGCCTGAAAAAATCAAACAATTTCATGTAACATTCTGATTAGATGCGTAGCGTAGTTTTGATATGCGAAAATACAACTTTTTTAATAATTCCTGTTGTCAAAACTTATTTGTCTGGCATTATTTCTTCAGCTACAAATATAATACAATTGTGTTAGATCACAAAGTATAGCGCACATCTTCCCGATAAGGAACTTTCATCATCCGCTCCACTTCAATAGTGAAATGCCCAAACTCCTCTGCTACTTTTCCATGAACGGCATAAATTCCTTTTCCCCGGAACGGATATTTCAGGGCAACATCCTGAAATTGAACCGTATCCAATTGTCCGCCTTCCTCATCAAACAGCGTCCCAAAATGCACGATTTGGTTTTTAGAGCTCACAATTTTCTTCACCGCGATCAAATAACCATGCACCCAAACTTTGCGATTCACATGGTTTACAAGATCTTTTCCCAACACAGTCAAAGGTGGCTTTTCGTTCAGTAATTCAAAAGGATTGCACAAGGGAAAATCGAGTAATTCCATGTGTTCAAAAGCTTCTTCAAAATCTGTTTCAGTCAGTTCCGGAAATACGAACTCCCGACGTTCCTGCAGAAATAATTCGGGCTGGGTTTCCGATTTCACGATGACTTTGTGAAAATTCAGATGGGCATTCCACATCAATTCTTTTTTAGGAATGCCGAATGACCTTAATGCGCCAACGCGAATCAAGAGTAAAAGCTGCTCCAGTGGAAGTGAAATTCGCTGCAGCAAATCGGTAAAACCGGTAAATTCACCTCTCAGTTCCCGCTCGTGAACCAATCGCTGCAGGTGTTTCAGTTCGATTCCCGCAATGTGCTGAAATCCCAGGTAAATGATCTTTCCGCAAATAATTGTCTCACTTTTACTGCTATTGATACAGGGAGCTTCTATTTCAGCACCTAGCTTCTTAGCTTCCAGCACATAGACTTCGGTTCGATAAAAGCCTCCAAAATTATTGATCGTAGCAACCATGTATTCCAACGGATAATAGGCTTTCAGGTATAAGCACTGGTAACTTTCCACCGCATACGAAGCCGAATGACCTTTGGAGAAAGCATAGCCGGCAAAACTTTCAATCTGCCGCCAAATTTCCTGGATGTCTTTTTCGGAATGACCTCTTTGCCGGGAATTATCAAAAAATTTTCCCTGAACGAGCAAAAACTCATCCCGCGACCGGAATTTCCCTGACATTCCTCTTCTCAAAACATCGGATTCTGCCAGATCTAAGCCCCCGAATTGATTGGCCACTTTAATTACATCTTCCTGGTACACCATTACTCCGTAAGTGTCCGGCATAATGTTTAATAAAACGGGATGTGCCTCTTTGATCCGCTCCGGATTTCGATGCCGCAGGATATATTCCCGCATCATTCCCGAAGAAGCGACTCCGGGCCGGATAATTGAACTTGCAGCAACGAGCTCCAGGTAAGTATTGGTCCGCAGCTTGATCATCAGCATACGCATACCGGGAGATTCGACATAAAAACAGCCGATTGCAGTTGCTTCCCGCAATAATTTATTGATGTTGTCGTCTACAATAAACTTACGCACATCGTGAATATCTTGCGGCGGGTTTTCCGGCTGATTGTAAGCAATAATATCGAGCGTATCCCGGATCTTGCCCAATCCTCTTTGCGAAAGAATATCGAATTTATACAAGCCCACATCTTCCGATTCGATCATGGAAAACTGAGTGGTTTTGTAGCCTTTTGAAGTGAGAAAAGTAGCAGTGAAATAGTTGATCGGTTTTTCACTGATGATCATTCCGCCCGCATGAACACTCAAATGCGAAGGGAGGCCTGCAATCAATTTGCTGTATTTCAAAACCAATTCCTGGATCGGATCGGGTTTGAGTTCCCGTTTTTTATCACCGGAAAGCATGTCGATATCCGTTTTGGGCAAACCGAATACTTTCCCTAATTCTCTTACCGTGGCTTTGTATTGAAAAGTATTGTAGGTACAAATCAGCGCCGTATTCTCGAAGCGCTCAAACATATATCGGATCACATCATCTCGGTCGCGCCAGGAAAAATCCATATCAAAATCGGGGGGATTTTGACGGTACAAATTAATGAAGCGTTCAAAATACAGATCCAATTCCAGCGGATCAACATCGGTAATTCCCAGTAAATAGGCCACCAAACTATTAGCACCACTTCCTCTTCCCACGTAATAATACCCTTTCGACTTTGCGTAGCTGATCACATCCCAGGCGATCAAAAAATAGGTGATGTAATTTTTCTCTGCAATGACAGAAATTTCTTTTTCGATTCGCTGTTGGATTTCCTCCGTAGAATTATCGTACCGGTGTTTGAGTCCTTCTTCACAAAGCGAGCGAATAAGTTTCAGATCATTTTCTTTCGATTCCGTATAAAGCCCCAGGTTTTGTGAAACTGCCTGCGGTGCGAAATCAAATTCAATGGAACATGCTTTCAGCAATTGTTCGGATCGAAGCACTAATTCTGCAAATTCTTCATAAAGTCCCGCTAGCTCTTCCCGCTGTAAAAACACTGCATCTTCCCTGCTTTGTTCTTCTTTCACCAATTTTGAAAGCAATACATTTTGGTCGATTGCACGAAGCAGCCGGTGTGTATTGAAGTCGCGTTTTGACCGAAACGTCATCGCTTGCAAGGCCACGTATTTATCCGAATCTTTATACCGGTTCATTCGAAAACGATTCAACTGGTGTGCCGCTACTCCAATAAATTCATACGTCTCAAGTGTTTCGGGTTCTTTCCCCCAGGGATAAATCACCAGGCAATTTTCAAAATATGGAGCTTTGGACGGAAAAGGAGTTTCTTCGTGCGTGTGTTTGCTCAGGAAGGTATTTATTTCGAGAAATCCGTCATTATTCTTAGCCAAAACCACATAGCAGCAGGAAATTCCGTTTCGAAAATCGACTCCCACAACCGGAATCCGACCGTGTTCCATGCTGTAGCGCACAAAGTTCAACACGGCTGAAGTATTGTTGATATCCGTCAGTGCAATGCGTTCGTATCCCGCATTCGATCCCCAGAGAACGAGTTCTTCCGGATCCACCATCCCGTATTTTAAACTGTAGCATGAATGAATGTTCAACATCTTTACACTAATTACTATTTGCGGTAACTTCGACTCCGCTCAGCCTCTTTCTATAAACAACCAAATTCCGGATGTCAGCGTGCTTATACCTTCTGTCTTTGATCCGGCAGCAGGCGTGACATCCGGGAATCCGGTTCCAATCGTTTCCCCCTGTTCTGTGGTTAGGCTTAGGCCTTGGCGGTGGTTGGCAGATGTTAGTGAACAGAGGGCAACAATTGGTATTTGACGTGGTTAGGTTTTGCTTTTTATTTTTTCGTTTTTACATTCAATTTTGTAGTGGCCAGTCGCGACTGGCCACTACAAATCGTATCTTCCGGGCAATTTCATTGTGCATTCAAACCTTTACTTCGGATATTGGATAATTCCGCTCCCGTTTTCCCTTCGTGAGAGAAACCGTTAGACAATCCGGTTTTCCACAATGACTGGAGTTTCTCCCCGAAAAGGATTAAAATGCCCGATTCGCTTCACCTGCATACCAATTGCCCGTTGAATGGCGCGGTCTCCAAAACGCTCCCGGATATCATCCATGGAATGATACAAAGTAGCTAAGCGGGAACCTTCATCAAACAAGCGCATTTGGTAATTTCCATGAACCAATTCGCTCATGCGGACGCCAACCAAACGCACCAATAGTCTTCGATTATGCAATTTTTCAAAGAGATTCAACACAATTGGAAGAATTTCATGATCTGCTGCAGAATAAGGAATCCGTTGTTGCAGAGTCGTTGTTTGAAAATCCGAATAACGGATCTTTACCGTAATGCAGGCACAGACTTTACTACTCTTTCGCAACTGGAACACGAGGTTCTCTGCCAGTGCAAAAACGATTGCTTTCAACCGCACCACATCAATTGTATCTTTCTCAAACGTCCGTTCACTGGAGATCGATTTCCGTTCGCTGTATTGGATCACAGGACTATTATCAATTCCCTGCGCTTTTTTCCAGATTGCAATTCCGTTTTGTCCGAGTACACTTTCGAGCATTTCTACCGGCATTTGCTGAATAGTTCCGATGCGCTTCACTCCCAGGTTGCACAACATTTGATAGGTTTTCAGTCCAACCATGGGGATTTTCTGCACCGACAGCGGATTTAAGAACAACTTCTCCGCCCCGTCGATGATATTCATCTGGTTGTTTGGTTTCGCTTCCCCGGTTGCGATCTTGGAAACGGTTTTATTGACCGACATTCCAAAAGAGATCGGCAGGCCTGTTTCTCTAATGATTTTTTCTCTCAATTCACCGGCATATTTGTAGCAGCCAAAAAAACGGTCCATTCCGGAAAGATCCATGTAGAATTCATCGATAGACGATTTTTCCACTACCGGAACGGATTCCTGGATAATATCAGTCACCATCCGCGAATACTTGGTGTAATTAGCCGAATTCCCGCTAATCACAATGGCTTCCGGGCATCGTTCTCTGGCCATTTTCATGGGCATTGCAGAGTGAATTCCAAATTTCCGGGCTTCATAACTACAACTCGCTACTACTCCACGGTCGGATGCTCCGCCAATTAATATTGGCAAACCATTCAGGCGGCTGTCTTCCAACCGTTCACAGGAGACAAAAAAAGTGTCTAAATCCATGTGAACGATGCTTCGTTGTTGTTCGTTCATGTCTCGTGTTTTACTTTAAAATTTACGGCTGCATATCATTTCCGAACAGTGAATTTTGTTGCAAAAAGAGAACTTTTAACTACCTTACATTCGGAATCAAAATTACACTTTTGATTATTTTAAAATCATTTAATGATTAATATTTAATCAACAAAGCAAAGATAGTTATCAACCACGTAAACTACTTACGAACAACTTATCTTTAGAAAATTGGCAAATTTGCCTATTTGCCAAATAGCGAACCGAGCAGTTATTCAAATTATTTGCTAACTTTCTAAGAAATCAAACAGATGAAAAACCTGCTTATTCTAATGCTTCTTTTCATCACCAGACTATCTTATGCAGACGGGCTGGATGAAATGCGGATTTACATCAATCACAAATTAGTGGCAGCAAGTTACGAAGGCGGATCCCAACTCCTGGAACTGGAAATCTCTGAAGGCGACACACTTACTTTCGAATTATCGACAGATTGGGGCGGAGAATATGGCGGAAGTCTGAGTATTTTTGATCATATCAGTAGTGAACAGCTGATTGAATTATCTCCGAGAACCAAAGACAATGGGATTTTCGAGCAGATTATTAGTCCACAACTCATGGGAAGCGAACTGCTTTTCGTTTACAATTTTACAGGTAAAGAACAACGAAAGTGGAAGTTTGCACGGATTGTTTTTAAAAGAAAATAGAATAAGCACCTACTACCGACCATCTAAAACATGAAAAATTCCTTCTCCGAACACTCATACTACTCGCGTCTCTTTATGTGGTTGGTTGCATACTGCTTTACTTTTATCAGGAAAATCTCATATTCCATCCTGAAAAGCTGAATAAGTCCTTTCAATTTACATTTGATCAAAAATTTGAAGAAAAAACCATTACAGCAAGAGATGGTGAAAAACTAAGCGGGGTATTATTGCGGGTGCCGGATTCAAAAGGGCTTATTTTCTATTTACACGGAAATGGAGGTTCTGTAAACTCCTGCGGGATTGTTGCTGAAACGTTTACCCGTTTGAATTACGACGTTTTTATGCTGGATTACAGAGGTTATGGGAAAAGTGAAGGAGAAATCACGCAAGAAGCACAAACACACCAAGATGTTCAAACTGCCTACGATGAATTAAAGAAATCATACCCGGAAAACAAAATCCGCGTTCTGGGCTATTCAATCGGTACTGGATTTGCTGCAAAGCTGGCATCGAATAATTCCCCGAAATTGCTGATTCTGCATGCCCCCTACTATAACCTGACAGATCTGATGAAGCACAAATACCCGATTGCACCGACTTTTATTTTGAAATACAAACTGAAGACCAACGAGTATCTGAAGAAATGTAAGATGCCTGTTGTCATTTTCCACGGAGAAAAAGATCATGGAATCTATACAGGTTCTTCTCTCAAATTGCAAAAAGAATTTAAGTCTTCCGATACATTGATTTTATTAAAGGATGTGGATCACAACGGGATTATTAAAAGTGCCGAATACCAGCAATTGATCCCGGGATTAGTGAATCGATAAGTGATTTTTCCAATTTCGTTAAAAAGATCTATAAAGCAGAAACAACTTCTCTGCTAATGCTGAATATCTGTATATATTCCATACCTTAATTCACATGAAAAACTTCGAATTATTCCTCAAAGACATTCACATTGGCTCAATTACTGAAACCAATTGGGATATGCGCAGTTCAGGAGACATCAATTATCATTTCAATTATCTGAATCCTTCAGACCGGCTTGCGGAGTTTATTAGACTTTCTATCAGATACAGCGAATGCCTGGAAAGCGGTACGGAAGAAGAGTTGGAAGAAATTTCTAAAGAGGAAAAGCAGTTCATGGAATTGATAAATTCTCAAGATTGGTTCATACTCAATAAAAACAAGGAAAAGACGAAGATCTTATGCCCTGTCTTCCATGAAGGTAATGAAATAACCTGGCAAATTGACGTGGAAAAGCTGCCTCAAGTTCCATCCAATGGCTGATCAATTATTCCACGTTGTCTGGACAACTTTTGAAGCATATTCCATTGGGGATCAAAGAGGAAATTGGCAGAAAATCAAAGACCTTTATTCAAATCTGGAGAAGCAACAAATTTCCTTTCAGCTTTCGGAAGAATTTCCTGCCAAATACCTTTCCAAAGAACCAAGGGCTAATCGTGTGCAGCTCTCACAAAAAGCAATGGAGCAGTTAAAAAAGGAATTGGTCGAATTATGCTACCCCGGAAAAGACCGGATCCTTGACGGATTGAAATTAGAAATGGCAACTATTCATGAGTCTCATGTAGAATTATTGGTATACTCCGATCAGACTTCCCTCAAACAAAAAATCAGTCGACTGAAAAGCAGGTCAGCAACCCTGTTAAGTTCAGGGAAAAACACTTGGGGAAAGGGAATTTGGATTGCGCAGATCTTCAATCATGGAGAGCAGACGAAATCCATCATAATCACTTCAATGGCTGATCAATTATCCCCGAAATAACCTCACTTAAAAATAGCAGGTATCAGATAATTTTGAATAATCCTATCTACTTGAGTATGTCCATAAGGTTTGTTGTAAGCTTTTGCCGTAATAACAATTACCAAAGGCTGATCTTTAAACACGATGACCTTATTGCCCCCATTTCCACTGCAGTAATAAACTTCGTACGCTTTCCCTTCTACCTGGTAGGTTTTATTCCAGAACAAGTAACCGTAATACTCATCTTTCGCGATTTCCATTTGATGGGAAAGGCTTTTTTCAACCCAATCTTTCGGCAAGACCTGTTTTCCATTCCAACTTCCCTGATTTTGATAAAGCTGTCCGTATTTCGCAAAATCCAAAGAGCGCATCTGCAAACCGCCGGCAGTATTTGCAACTTTTTGAGGTGTAAACTGCCATTTGTAGTTTTTAATTCCAAGCGGTTTGAATAAGTTTTTATCCGCATATTCTTCCAGACCGTTCGGAACCGATTTATGAATAACATCTCCCAGAACAACAACACCGGCTGTAAAATACTGCCATCTCTTTTCGTTCAATTTACTGGTGTCAACCGGAAGACTTAAGGTGAAATCCACCCAATTGGGTGTCGGATACATTTTCTCTTCTCCTCCGGGAGATTCCGGATCTGAGTCTAAACCAGTCAGCACTGAACTCATGGTCAATAGATCTTTGAGTTGAATACTATCCTTTGCCAGTGAATAATTCCGGTTCTTTTTCAAGTCATAAAACGCATTCAATGTTTGTGTTTCACCTTGAATATATCCATCGCGAATAGCAAGCCCCATTAAAGTGGATGCGAATGTTTTACCAACAGACCGGGTGTCGTGAAGCGTATTTCTTTTAGCTCCGTTAAAATATTCTTCCAACAAAAGCTTTCCATCTTTGATCACTACAATACTTGTGATCTCTTTGTAACTCTCTGTGATGATCTTTTTATTCAGCATTTCTATTTTAGCTGTATCTACATGATCTCTTGACAAAACCCAATCTTTCAAAGGCTTAATGGATTGAATACGAACCCGTTTTTCATCAACCACCGCTTCCGAAACCCCTATACTGACTTGCCCTTCAGCGATAAGTGCGCCAACCGAAACCGCTGTCATTTTCAGATAAGGCCGGATTTCTATTTTAAGCATGTGCGTTCCGCTTGTGAATGCATCCTGTCCGCCATTGATTAAAAACCGATTCCACAAAAAGCGACCCCATGAATCTTCATCAGATGAACTAATCAATGGAACCCGGAAAACTGTTTTTTGATTCTTACTATCAGCGCTTCCTGCACCGGGATTCAGATTCTCTTCATATATTTTCTTGCCATCAACCAGAAATGTAAATTGGTAGTTTCCATTTTTCACAAGCTCCTCAACAGTTGATTGAGGTGAAAGAATATGTAAGTAATTAGTTAATGAATTTCCCATAAAAACCCGAATATTCAAATCGGTTTTCTCCTTCAACTCAAAACTCGTTAGAAAGTCAGATTCCCTGAATTCTTCAATAGGAATGGTTTTTCCCATGAAGGCAATCTTACCCACATTACGTTTGTGGACCAGGTAAGTGATGGAGTCGCTCTTTACCAAATCAGAAGACTGACTAAATAAATGGTGGGATATCAAAATGAGCAGTGGTAAAACAAATAGTTGTTTTGTCATGGTATGTTTTATAATTACAGCTAAAATAGGGCTTTTAAAAAAGATACCCATTAAAAAAGGCGACTCCTTCGAACCGCCTTTTCTATTGATAAAGTGTATTTTCGATTTTTATTTCTTCACAGAGTCAACTACCGCTTTGAACGCCTCAGGGTGGTTCATTGCTAAGTCAGCTAAAACTTTACGGTTCAATTCGATCCCGCTTTTGTTTACAGCTCCCATGAATTGAGAATAGCTCATTCCGTGAAGGCGAGCTCCTGCGTTGATACGCATGATCCACAATGAACGGAAATTTCTTTTCTTTTGCTTACGACCTTCGTAAGCATAATTCAATCCTTTTTCAATAGCATTTTTTGCTACTGTCCAAACATTTTTTCTACGGCCGTAGTATCCTTTGGCCAACTTCATAAAGTTCTTTCTGCGAGCTCTTGAAGCAACGTGATTTACCGATCTTGGCATAACTTTTTCGTTTTTAATAGTGAGTGTTCGTCAGCTGACGAATCTTAGGTACTCATTACTTGGTTAACAATACCGCTCCGTAAACAAATACACTCGTATTGAATCGGAGCTTTTTTTTAATGAATAATCCCGAAGTGTTCCTGACGTTTACTGTCAGGGTCTACTTTGGGGTTACTTCATGTTCAACATTAATTTAACGTTAGACAAATCTGATTCGTGAACCAAACCTGCGTGAGTTAAATTACGTTTTTGCTTCTTGGTTTTCTTCGTAAGAATGTGGCTTTTGAAAGCGTGTTTTCTCTTGATCTTACCAGACCCAGTTACAGTGAATCTCTTCTTTGCACTGGATGTTGTTTTCATTTTTGGCATTTCTTTTCTCTTTTAAAAAATGAACACTTTATCAAACTTATAATTGAAAATTGAGAATGTAAAATCGACAAGAGGATTAAGTCTTTTCAATTTTCAATTCTCCATTTTACTACTTCTTTTTAGGGTTGATCATGACGATCATTCGCTTCCCTTCCAATTTTGGCATCTGTTCAAGCGTACCCAAATCAGCTAATTCCTGAACGAATTTCAATAGAAGGATTTCTCCCCTGTCTTTAAAGACAATCGTTCTACCACGGAAGAATACGTATGCCTTCACTTTCGAACCTTCTTCCAAAAACTTACGAGCATGTGTCAATTTAAACTGAAAATCATGATCATCTGTATTCGGACCAAAACGAATTTCTTTCAGGATAACCTTACTCTGCTTCGCTTTTAGTTCTTTTTGTTTTCTCTTTTGGTTGTATAAGAACTTCCGGTAATCCATAATCTTACACACCGGGGGCACCGCATTCGGAGAGATCTCAACCAAGTCTAATTCCTGCTCTTCTGCTAATTGCAATGCTGCAGCCAATGTCAATACTTGTGGTTCTTCTCCCTCAACAACTAAACGAATTTCACGAGCGGTGATCTTCCCGTTAATTTTGTGCTCGTCGTTATTCTCTTTTCTTACTGGTTTTCTACTGTCTTTTCTCATTCAGTTTTTTAAACATTTGTCGACAATTCTTTTTCTATCGCTAAACGAACCAAAGTTTCGAAAGCATCTATTGCCATCGAACCTTTATCTCCCTCACCACGTTGTCTTACAGAAACTTGCTTTTCCTCAGCTTCTTTCTCTCCGACAACCAGCATGAACGGGATTTTTTTCAGTTCCGCCTCGCGTATTTTCTTGCCTATCTTTTCGTTACGGTCATCAACGAATCCGCGAATATCGGAATTATTTAGCAATTCTAATACATCTTTCGCATAATCGTTGTATTTATCACTGATCGGCAGGATTGCAAATTGCTCTGTTGCCAACCACAAGGGGAAGTCTCCCGCACAGTGCTCCAACAATACAGCAACGAAGCGCTCCATCGAACCAAACGGCGCGCGGTGAATCATCACCGGACGGTGTTTTTGGTTATCTGCTCCTGTGTATTCCAACTCAAAACGCTCCGGCAAATTGTAATCCACCTGGATTGTTCCCAACTGCCATTCTCTTCCCAAAGCATCCTGGACCATAAAATCCAGTTTTGGTCCGTAGAAGGCTGCTTCACCCAATTCCACAATTGTTGGAAGGTTCTTCTCAGCTGCTGCTTCAATGATCGCATTTTCAGCTTTCTCCCAGTTCTCGTCCGAACCAATGTACTTGGAAGGATTATCCGGGTCTCGCAAAGAGATCTGTGCTTTAAAGTTTTGGAAGTCCAAAGTCTTGAAAATATACAACACCAGGTCGATCACTTTCTTAAATTCTTCTTTCACCTGGTCCTGCGTACAGAAAATATGAGCATCATCCTGTGTAAACCCGCGAACACGTGTTAAACCGTGAAGTTCACCACTTTGTTCGTAACGGTAAACCGTTCCAAACTCCGCAAAACGAGCCGGCAAGTCTTTGTAAGAACGCGGCTTACTCTTAAAGATCTCACAGTGATGCGGACAGTTCATTGGTTTCAACAAGAACTCTTCATCCGGGTCCGGAGTTTTGATTGCCTGGAAGGAATCTGCTCCATATTTCTCATAGTGACCGGATGTCACATACAATTCCTTGTTCCCGATATGCGGAGTGATGACCTGCTCATACCCGGCTTTGCGCTGGGCTTTCTTCAGGAAGTTCTCCAAACGCTCACGCAAAGCAGCACCTTTCGGCAACCACAAAGGCAAACCTTGTCCTACTTTCTGAGAGAAGGTAAACAATTCCAATTCTTTCCCCAGTTTACGGTGGTCACGGCGTTTTGCCTCTTCCACTTTCTCCAGGTATTCAGTCAATTCTGCCTGTTTCGGGAATGTAATTCCGTAAACACGCGTCAGCTGCTTGTTCTTTTCATCTCCACGCCAGTATGCACCGGCGATCGACATCAATTTCACAGCTTTTATGAAACCAGTGTCCGGAATATGCGGCCCACGGCACAAATCGGTAAAATTACCCTGTGTATAGAACGTAATGGAACCATCCGGTAAATCCTGGATCAATTCCAATTTGTATGGATCTTCTTTTTCGGTGAAGTAAGCCAATGCATCTGCTTTAGAAATTTCCTTACGCACGTAAGGATTCTTTAGCTTTGCAAGCTCTTTCATTTTTTGTTCCACTTTATCCAGATCTTCCTCCTTGAAGGTGTAATCCATAAAATCAACATCGTAATAATATCCGTTGGTAATCGGAGGACCGATAGCCAATTTAATTCCCGGATAATAAAACTCCAATGCTTCTGCCATTAAGTGAGCTGAAGAGTGCCACATGGTCGATTTTCCTTCTACATCATTCCAGGTCAGTAACTGCAATGCACAGTCACCGGTCAACGGACGATTCGCGTCGATTACCACATTATCCACTTTGGCTGCCAATACGTTACGGGCCAATCCTTCAGAAATGCTAAGAGCAACATCCAATGCTGTTGCTCCTGCTTCGTATTGTCTAACTGATCCGTCCGGAAGAGTTACATTAATCATCACTTATAAAATTTAGTGCAAAGATAGGCTTTATCTATGAAACAAGCCTTATTTCTGCGATTTATGGTTCAATACCGTACACTAAAACGATCCCTTCTTTTGTTCCTTTTCCGGAACCAATGGAATATTCGATATGGATATTTCTCAAACGATCAGCATCCGGAATTTTAGCAACGTATGCATCATTTAATTCGGTAGTGCTGAATTTCAGGTTTTTACCCTGTACTTTTTTGAATTCCTTGATCAAAACCCGGCTTTCATCGTCAGCCGGAGCATCGTAGATTTTAACAGTCAGGGAAGCAGTACATTTTTTAGCACTGATTGCAAACTTGTATTCATCTAAAAGGAAGGTGTAAACTTCAATGCTCTTTACTTGTTTTGAAGCACCGGCTGTAAAATAAGTGATCTTAGAACCTTCATATCGTGTTCCTTTGATCATTTCTTTACATTCTTGCTTCAGGGTGCTCATTTGAGCTTCCAATACGTTATCATTTCCTCCGGACACCAATCCGATCCATAATAAACCAACTACTAGCGGAAGGGTGAATTTGAATAGCTTTATCATAAAAAATTATTTCCCTGGTTTAACAATATTTGAACGGACTTTTTTCACTTCGTTTGCCAACGACTGGTATTCTGCGTCAGACAATTGTGGTGTTTGACGATTGATGTTTTTCGATACTTTTTGAACGGAAGCCATTCCTTCGTAAGTATTCAAAATACCTTCATACATCTTGATCACTTCTTTCAAACGCGCATCTTCCTGTGCCGGGTGACTTTTGAATCCTTTGATGATATTTTTCAATAAGCTCATTTGTTCAACCAGCAATTTCCCGATTTCAGATTTGTCTTTGTTGTTTTCGATTCCCAAATACATTCCTTCAATCCATGAACCTGAAAATTGGATGGCTCCCAAATACTTCAAATCATTGTTTTCCATGTACTGATCCGATTTATCCTGAATATCATAGATCAAATCCTGTAATGCTTCCACATCACCCAATCCTTTATCAAATTTACTGATCAACTCCTTATCGGAAAAAACACTTTCCAATCCTACTTTTGATCCCATTTTTTGAATCACCACCAAGTACTCACGAGCTTCCTGTGATTTCGAGTTGATTGCACAATACGCCATGTCGGTAGAGTAAACTCCCAAATTTATCAACTGGTCCAATTTAACAGCATATTTATCTGCATTCCCAACCGGATTTGTTTTTCCGGCAACATAGGGCAAACCTGCAGCCTGAAATGCATTGGCAATACTTATAGGCGGAGGCAATACATAATCGTCATTGGAAGAGTCGGTGGATTCATCTGTGGTTTCTACAGTAGCGACCTTCTCTTTTTCAGTCTCTCCACCTCCACACGATGCCAGACTTAGGGTTAGGGCAATAGCAGGTACAAAATAATTCAGCTTCAACATAAATTTGGTTTGTAAAGTTTTGATTGTAAAGAAACAAAGAAAAATTAATCTGGGGTGTCATCTATCGAAGATTTTATTAGATTCGTCTATATTATTTAACTCACTATACACAAAATGCCACTATTACCAATTTCACTGGGACTCATCCTGGGTATCCTGCTTTCTTTTGTTTCGGGTGGAAATTCGGAGATGATCGGATTGGCGATAACAGCTGTTTTAGCAACGACCATACTCTTATTGATCTACAACCGATTGTTCGGAATTCGTTCTTTCCCAAAATTTACGGTAGTTATTGCCTTCAGCTTGTTCTTTGTACTCATCGGTTTCTGTAAATTGGAGATTCAGAAAGCAGCTACCTCCAATTCAGCCGATCTTTCCGATAAATTAAACTACGGAACCATTTTCAGGAGTAAAATATCCCAATCAGGTTATCAAACCATTCATCTTTTACTGGAGAAATCCACCGATGGAAAGAAGCAGTATGCTTCAAAAGGAAATATTATTCTGACATTGGATACGCTGCAGGAAAAATATATAACTGGCGACTTCGTTGCTTTCAAGACACCGCTTGAACCTTTCAGAAATGAGACGAATCCCGGAAGTTTTGATGCGGAATATTACTACGGAACACATCATTATGCGGGTCGGGCTTTCATCGCTTCGAATTGCATTTCAAAGATAGGCACACGAAACAATCTCACCGTTTTCTTTTCCAACTGGCAGGACGAGATCGGAGCTAAAATGAAATCCTGGCTTCCGGAATCTGTTTCGGGGATTGGAGTCGCCCTGTTATTGGGGAACAAAGCGGATATTGACCCGGAAGTATTGGATTCCTTCTCCAATACCGGCGCCATGCACGTACTTGCCGTTTCCGGTCTGCATGTAGGGATCATCCTGGTTATTTTCCAATACATTCTCGGATTCTTCAGCAGATGGATTACAAAGAAACAAGCCATCCTGTTTTCGGTCATTCTCATTTGGGGATTTGGGCTGCTGAGCGGAGCTTCTCCGTCTGTGATCCGGGCAGTAGTGATGTTCAGTATCCTTGCACTCGGGCAGCTTTTGAGCCGGAAACACAGCGGCATGAACAACCTCATCCTTTCTGCAATTGTGCTGTTGATGTACGATCCTTATTATCTTTTCGACGTCGGTTTTCAATTGTCCTATGTTGCCTTGATCGGAATCATGCTGTTCCAAACTCCGATCTACAAACTCATTCATTTCAAACAAAAATGGCTCGATTGGATCTGGAAAGGAAGCGCCGTAGGAATTGCAGCAACGATTGCCACCACTCCATTCATGCTGTATTGGTTCCACCAGTTTCCCAATTATTTCCTGCTTTCCAATATGGTAGTGATGCTTTTGGGATTTATCGTATTACTGCTTTTGATCATTCTCATTTTCACAGCGTGGATTCCTTATTTCAATTCGCTGGTCATTTTTCTGACGGCTCTTTCTCTGCAGGGATTGATTATCGGCATTCAATACGTGGACGAAATACCGGGCGGCGTTTCCGGTGGATTTGAGCTCAATTTCTTTCAGTTCCTGCTCATTGGAACTTTAATCGGTTATTGCTTTCACAAATTGTTGATCAAACAACTGCTTCCCAAAATCGCATTGACCGCATTGGCTGTCTGCCTATTATTTATTTCCTGGAAGCGGGAAATGAAATTTGAGAAGAATGAATTCCAGGTCTTTTCAGGCAAGGCCTTTTGCGGAATGATCCAATACAAAGGCAAATTGATCACTTTTACGGAAGACGTTCCGAAAAACAAACAAATCCTTCAAACACTCAAAAATGCCGTGCGTGATTCAGGTTTAAAGGTCGAAAAGTCTTTCGTTCTGAAATCAGGGAATAAATTGGTCCTGGATGGAAAGAACATTTTATTCAACAAAGAAAAAGACGGCTGGAAGTTTAAAATTGGCGAGCAGGAGTTCCGGTATTTGCTGAATGGAACTCCGGGAACAGATCATCCGAAAGAACTTTTGTCTCAAAGGCTTCAGCGGTATTTGTACAAAGATGAGCAGATTCAGCCGTTTAGAATCCCCATTTGAAATAAGGTGACTTCGACTCCGCTGCGCCTATGCTAAAGCTACAGCGGAAGCATTCAGCCACCTTCTTTAAAATTAGGAGTATTAATTGAAAAGGTCATTGAGCGGAGTCGAAATGCTTTTCAATTAATTGGCATGAAAAACAAATCGTAACGTCTGATAACGACCACATTCTTGTCGAATTCGGGAGCTGCTTCTACCACATAAATGGATTCTTTGGAAACCGGATCGATGTCTTTTCTGAATGAAAACGCGTATTCGGCGGGTTTGAAATTGGATATTTCGTTTTTTAGCTGTCGTGCCGCCAGTTTTAATACAATTCCCTGTGCTGATGTACTTTTATTCTCACTTGCAAAACGCATCACCAAAAACACATTATTCAAAAAACGTTCTTTTTCTTCTCCTTGCAGATTAAACGCCTTGTTTTTCATCATGGAATAGAAATTCAGATCGTCGTTTGAAGTATAACCAATATCCCTGGTAAGCCATTCTTCCTTCATGTATTTTTCCGCCCAAAGCTGGTTGGAAATCCCGGTTTTGAATTCATCCAGGAACTCCATTTTACGAAGTACATTCTTATTATTCAAAAAACACTGCGCTATGATAAATTCACAAGTCGTATCCTGGACCAATTCAAACCAATGCGTTTCCATGTAAAGTACTTCTGTGGTATCCGAAAGCAAAACCATTTTCTGATTTTCGATCAACGGATCAATCTCTTTGGTGGAGAATCCGTTTTTGCTCATGCGGTATTTCACTTCAAAAAGGGAGTCCAGGCGTTCGTAGGACAAAGGCTTCACAACAACTGTTTCACCATAAGTCAGACTTACATATTTCTTGTTCACCGAAGCAAAATCACGACTCAATTGCTGCTCCAGGATTTCTTTCCGGGTCTTTGCCAAATCATCCAGACTTGGACCGGGAACATACTTCAATCCGCAGGAAGTAACTGAAACAACAACGAGTAAAAAAAAGGCCAAACGATTTAGAAAGTTTATTCCTGACATATATGTGACTTTATATTACCAAAAATAACGAATTTTGTCAGGTGAAATTAAGCTACTGGTTACTTCTAACTTTTATTGTCATTTCGTCATCCTTCCTGGCTCAAAAAACAGTTTCAGGAAAGCGGACGGATCATGCCATTTCTTTGGATGGAATTTTGTTGGAAGTAGCCTGGGATGAAGCGGAAACAGCAGGAGATTTCATCAACAACTACCCCAATCCCGGTGTGGCCAGTACTTTCAAAAGCGAGGTAAAGTTCCTTTACGATGACCAATACATTTACATCGGGGCGAAATTGACGGACAATCGCCCGGATTCCATCATTGCTTTTCTTTCCGAACGCGATGATTTTGGAAATGCGGATTATTTTGGTGTTTTAATCGATCCTTACGGTTCCGGACAAAATGCTTTCGGCTTTTACGTAACTGCCGCAGGAACAGAACTCGATGTCATTATTAATCAAACCAGCGAAGATTATTCCTGGAATGCCGTTTGGAGAAGTAAAGTAAAACGCATTGCTGAAGGCTGGAGTGTGGAAATTCGAATTCCATTGACCCAACTGCGTTTCCCGAAGGAAAATATTCAAAACTGGCGCATCAACTATACCCGGCAAATTCGCAGGAACCGGGAAGTCTCTCACTGGTCGGCGGTAGATCCGCAACAATATGGTGAAATTGCGCAAAGCGGTTATATCAAAGGAATTGAAAACCTGGGAACTCCGTTGAGACTTTCGTTTTCACCCTACTCCACCATGTATCTCGAAGACAGTTACGACGAGAACTCGCAATCCCAAAACTGGGAATTCAGGCCGCGCTTTGGTATGGACGTAAAAGTGGGACTGAGCGAATCTTTCACCTTAGATGCTACTTTGATCCCTGATTTCGGGCAAACTGTTTCAGATCGCCTGGTCTTGAATCTTTCTCCGTTTGAAGTCCGCTACCCCGAAAACAGGCCTTTCTTCCTGGAAGGAATGGATTTATTCGGGATCGGTGATTTATTCTATTCCCGAAGAATTGGCGCAGAAAGCTACCTGAAAGAACAAGCTTTGGATTCTGCAGCGCAAGATCCGAACAACACCGTGAGTTCCATTCCCGACAGAGCGCAGCTCATCAATGCACTGAAAATATCAGGGCGAACAAAAGGTGGTTTGGGAATTGGTGTTTTTAACGCTATCGAAAACCGATCATTCCTGCATTATCAGGATTCCACAGGAAATGATCATAAAATCCTCGCTCACCCAGTTTCCAATTACAATGTTTTCGTGCTTTCTCAGAACCTGAAGAACAACGCCAATATTTCCCTTTTGAATACAAATGTCATTCGGCCTGAGATCAATGTCCTTTCCAATGTTAGTATGTTACAAGGCTTGGTTTTCAACAAATCACGGGTTTATAGTGTTTCTGCCAATACGCAGGTTTCAGTCAATTCGTCCGGAAATAAAGTCGATGTTGGCCGCTCTTCTTCCATCAGTTTTCAAAAAGTAAAAGGAGTTAACCAGTTCAACATTGATTATTACGATTGCGACAACAATTACAATCCAACCGAATTGGGATTCTTGCCACGTAATAATTTCTTTGGCTTTTACGGGCGTTACCGCTGGACAGGTTACGAAGCTACCAAACGACTTTTGAGAAGAAATTTCTCCGCAGAAAGCAACATCGAATACCTTTACAAACCTGCAAAATTTGGTTATTGGTCCATCAACACAGAATACATTGTCACGACCAAAAAATTTCTTTCCACGGGAGTTTCACTCAATTTCTACCCGATGGGTGAACACGACTTTTTTGAATCGCGCACCTTCGGAATTCCCGTACATTTTCCGGCATCCTTCCAATACGGAGGATTTTACTCGAGCGATTATTCCAAGCGCTGGGCATTGGATTTCTATGCTTATCACCGCATATTTGATAGAAAAGGCATGTCGAACCTGGATTTCAGCATCAGTCCACGTATTCGTATTGCACCAAAAGTATTTACGGTTCTTAGTTCAACAATCAATCGTTATTTCAACAACTTTGGATATGTGCGCGTAACAGATACAAATTATACCGATCAGATCACACTCGGAAATCGGGAGCGCTGGGTAGTTACCAATTCCATTGCGCTGGATTATAATTTCACGAAAACATTCGGACTGAAACTACGCTTCAACCATTATTGGCAGGAAGTTTCCTACAAATCGTTCATGGAATTACTGGATGACGGAAGCTATCGTTCCTCTTCTTATTCGGGAACAGATAATTTAGGTCAAAGTTACCACAACACCAGTTTCAATGCCTTTACGGTTGATTTTGATTTACGCTGGGTGATCTATCCGGGAAGTGAGATTCGTTTCGTTTGGAAGTATAATATTTACGCCTCCAAAAACGGACTGGATTACGGGTATTTCAAAACCTTCAACAATTTGTTCGATAATCCGTATTTGAATTCATTTTCGGTAAAAGGGTTGTTCTATATCGATGCCGGGAAATGGTTCCGGAAAAAACGGGTTTGATATACAGAAGTAATGCGTCACGTCCCCACCCATTTTCAAAAAAAATCTGCATCCGAATAGGGGTAAAATCTCATTGAGTTGTCATAACACCAAAAGATGATAACTTTGCTTTTGTGAAATACACAGAAGTGGAAGAAAAACAAGTGATAACACAAGTTGTGACAGGAGATTTAAGCACATTTGAAATGGTATTTCGCGATTATTATAAGCCGCTTGTCCGCTACGGCAACACCTTTCTGAAAGATTCAGATGAGGCTGAGGACATTGTTCAACAAGTTTTTGTTTCTCTATGGGAAAAGCGGACGCAACTCGATATTCATACTTCTATCCGGGCAGTTTTATACAAGTCCGTTCAAAATGCCTGCCTGAATAAAATCAAGCATCTGAAAGTCCGCAGCATTTACGCCGATGAGTTGAAAGCAACAAGTGCTTACGCAGATTCTTCAGATTCAGTGCAGGTGAATGAACTCCATGAACGAATTCAGCTGGCCATGGAAAGTATGCCGGAACAATGCGGGCGGATCTTCAAAATGAGTCGTTTTGAACAACTGCGTTACCAGGAAATTGCCGATCAACTAGGCTTATCGGTAAAAACCATTGAAAATCAAATGGGGAAAGCCCTCAAAATCGTCCGTGAAGAGTTGAAAGACTATTTGCCCTTACTCATCCTCTTTTTCATTCAAGCATTATGAAAACAACACATGACATGGATGCGCTGATCGGCAAATTCCTTAGCGGTGAGGCGAATCCTGAAGAAGCGATGCTCCTGGAGGATTGGATTGCAGAATCGGACCACAACCAAAAACAGTTCGATCAAAGTGCCAAAGCTTTTGGCGGGGTAGAAAACACGGTTTCAACAAACGATGCCTGGACAAAAGTTCAGGGAAAATTGAAACAGGCCCCGATCAAAAAACTCAGCATCGGATGGATTTCTTCCATTGCCGCGATACTGATCATTTCCTTCGGCGCTATTCTGTACTTCGCAAATTCAAATTCAAAAAACCGGGTTTTCACTGCAGGAAAAACGAAAAAGAATATTGAACTGACTGATGGCACGGATATCCAACTGGCAGCAAACTCAAGTTTGGAACTGGCAGCTGATTACGGAAAGAAAAATCGTTCATTAACCTTAAAAGGCTCTGGGTATTTCTCGGTGAAGCATAGTGAAAAACTGCCCTTCATCATTGATGCCGGACCCATCCATATCAAAGATCTGGGAACAAAGTTCCATGTGAAGTCCGTGGATGACACCATTTATGTTCGCGTTGATGAAGGAGTGGTGGTGATTTACGACAATAAAGGAATGCAGCTTACGCTTCATGCCAATGAAAGTGCCCATTATGTAATTTCAAGCGGAGATTTGAAACTCGATGTTCTGGCAGAAAATCTAAAGAAACAGTACAAAACCATTATCCTCGATGATCAGCGTTTGGAAGATGTAGTTGATCTGCTCAACAAAACTTACAAAGTGACTATCCGAATTGATAATCCGGCATTGAATAATTGCAGGATCACGACCGAGTTTTTGAATGAAGACCTGGATACCGTTTTAATGGTCATTTCCCAAACACTAGAAGTGACAATCCTGAAGGAAAAGAACAGTAGTTATGTGATTAAAGGATTGGCATGCATACAATAATCCGCTTTTTGAGTATGATCAGCATTTGCTGCATGGCTGCTTTTCATTCAAGTGCACAAACTCCTTACCTGGAGAAAGAGGTTTCCCTTCGTTCGGGAACCTATTCCTATGAAGAATTGTTTAAGCAGATCTCGACCCAAACCGGGGTGGTTTTTTCCTATACTGGTTTCGACAGTAAGCAGCGGATCTCCGTTAAATTTGACAAACAACCGCTTCGAATTGTTTTGAATGCACTTTTCGACTCTGACAGCCATCGTAATGGAAACTGCACTTACAAGCTGAAAGGGAAATATATCATTGTTAATTGTAAACCGGCCCAAAAACCAAAGCCTGAGAATTCCTCATCAGACAAGTCAAACATCATTGTGAACGGCTACATTCTGAATGCGGAAGATTCCACAGAGATTGAGGAATCCAGTGTCTATCTCCGGCAAAACAAACAATCGGCGCTGACCAATGAATACGGTTATTTCAACCTGTCCTTCCCAAAAACTGCCGATATTATTTCTATTTCGGTGGCAAAGGAAGATTTCAAAGACACCACCGTTGTTATTGTGTCCAAACAACAAAATACGCTGATCATTTACCTCCGGCCCAAGTCAGCGCCGGTGAGTGTGATGGTTAACGATTCCTTACGCATAACTCTTTCCATTGACTCCGTAAAACCTGCGAAAACAGACCTTGCAGATACTATTCCATCTGCTGCTACGTTTTGGGAAAGATTTGCAAAACGCCGTGCAAACCTGAGAAACATTTCCGACACCTTGTTTAGTAACGTTTCATTTTCATTGTTCCCGCCGATCAGCACCAACCGCCTGCTTTCGGTAAATACGGTGAATAAATTTTCATTCAATGTGCTGGTAGGTTCTTCCAAAGGAATCAGCGGTTTTGAATTGGGTGGTTTGGTCAATTTCGATTATGGAAACGTGAAATACGTGCAAATTGGCGGACTGGCCAATCTCGTTTCAGGAGCATCAAGCGGAGTGCAGGTAGCAGGTTTGGTAAACACCGCAGGAAAAGATGTGGCGGGCGTTCAGGTTGCCGGATTGGTAAATCTGGACCGCGGAAAAGTGAATTATGTACAGGTAGCCGGAATTGCCAACCTGGTAAAAGACACGGTTACCGGTATTCAGATTGGTGGAATTGCAAATTTGAATGGTTCTTACACCAAAGGAATTCAGATCGGTGGAATTTATAATCATTCCCGAAATGTATTTGGATTGCAGCTGGCAGGCATTGCCAATTATGGAGACACAGTTTCCGGTGGTCAGCTGGCCGGATTAGTGAATACTGCAAACCTTGTAAATGGATTCCAGCTTTCCGGGTTGGTCAACAGAGCCGAAAAAGTGAATGGTGTGCAGATAGGTTTTATCAATGTCACGAAGTCTATTACCGGAGTTCCAATTGGATTCTTAAGTTTCGTAAAGAACGGCTACCACAAAGTGGAACTTGCCTGTGATGAAAATTTATTGGGAACACTGAGCTTTAGAACCGGAGTGGATGCATTTCACAACATACTCATCGGTGGAATCCAATTTTCAGGAGGACGATCAATCTGGACTTTTGGTTACGGAGTCGGCTCTGCCCTTCGTTTGGGAAAAAAATGGTATTTAAACCTGGACCTCACCGCTCAGCAGGTTCAAATAGACAAAACTGATTATGCTTATAATTTGCTGACGAAAAGTTTTGTGGGAGTCGAGTATCGATTCGGAAAGAAATTCAGTATTGCAGCCGGACCAACAATTAACTGGTATTCGTCAGAAAATAACGCCGCTACCGATCCTGTTTGGAGTAGAATCAAACAGAAAACACTTGCCAGTTTTACCGATGGTGGTTATAGCAATCAATTGTGGATTGGCGCGAAATTGGCTTTGCGGTTTTTCTAGTCCCGGAAACAAGGATTTGTAAATTATTTATATTCTTTTTAATTCGCATAGGGGTAAACGCAATCTGAATTGTCATAGAACCAACAAACAAAAAATGTATTTTATGAAGAATTTAAAATTGATGATCCCGGTAATCCTAATCCTTACGGGTTCATTCACATCCTGTAAAAAATTTGTATGGGGTTCCATTAAAGGAAAAGGTGAAACAGTTACTGAAACACGTAATTTGAGCGGTTTCGACAAAATTTCACTGGACATGGATGCAGACATTGTTTATCTGCAGGACTCGGTTTATTTCGTGGAGATTTCGGCGCAGCAAAATGTATTGAATGTGATTACAACCGAGATCAGCGACGGAGAATTGAAAATAGATTCCAAAAAATGGGTGCGCAAACACAATGGAATAAAAATCATTATCCATTCACCTGAACTGCGCAAAGTAGAATTGGATGGAAGCGGAAATTTTGAATCTATCGGAACACTTACAACTACCGATCTGGAATTGGAAGTCAGCGGTTCAGGCAATATCTCGTTTGCAGCAGTAAATGCTTCGGTTTTGGATACCGATATCAGCGGATCAGGTAATATTCACATTTACGGAGGTACTGTAATAAGCCAGGAAGCTGAAGTAAGCGGATCCGGAAGCATCGAAATGCATGCAATTACTGCAAATCATGCGACAGCGAAAATCAGTGGCTCGGGATCGATTTCCGTATGGGCCGTAGATCAGCTGAATGCTAACATTTCAGGAAGCGGTGACATCAAATACAAAGGAAATCCGGTAATCAACACTTCGATCAGCGGTTCAGGATCTGTGATTCATATTTAATTTTCAATTACCGAAATCATTGGCACGCGACGCGACTTGTCCCGACAATTCAGGATCGCGTGCCAACAAAAAATCAAAACCATGTTTCAAAAAATAACGAAAAGCTTCGTAACGGGATTGCTATGTCTTATTGTCAACACCTGTTTCTCACAAACACAAACAGTTCGCGGCACAGTTGTCGACAATATCTCCCAGTCTTCCATTCCCGGTGCAATTATTAAGGTTAGCGGGTTAGATTCATTAATCTATGCGGTATCTGACGAAGACGGCAGATTTACTTTGAGAGCTATTCCGATTGGGAGCAGAACCATTGAAATTACAGCTACCGATTACAAACCGGTCGTTATGCAGAACATTACTGTAAATGCCGGAAAAGAATTGGTTCTGACGATTAATCTGGAAGAAGATCTGAAAAAGATAAGCGAGGTAGTGATCACCGCCAAAACGGATAAAAACAACCCTCTGAATGAACTTTCTACTGTCAGTACCCGGACATTTTCCGTGGAAGAAACTCAAAAATTTGCCGCTGCGGTAAACGATCCTGCCCGCATGGCTACTTCTTTTGCAGGAGTTGTAACGGCAGGCGATGGAAACAATCACATTTCGATCCGTGGAAATTCACCGAACGGTCTTCTTTGGCGGATGGAAGGTGTGGAAATCCCCAATCCGAACCATTTTTCAAATGTTGGAACAGCCGGCGGCGGAATTTCTATTTTAAGTGCACAACTGATGAGTAATTCCGATTTCTCAACCGGAGCTTTTGCCGCAGAATATGGAAATGCACTTTCAGGTGTCTTTGACCTGCGCTTAAGAAAAGGTAATAATGAAAAACGCGAATACACCGTACAACTCGGAGTTCTTGGCCTGGATGTAGCCACCGAAGGTCCGTTCAAAAAGGGATATGAAGGTTCATACCTGATCAATTACCGGTATTCAACTTTGAACATACTTGGAAAAATCGGCATTCCAATCGGAGATGCAAACACTAATTTCCAGGATTTGTCCTTCAATTTTTACCTGCCGACCAAAAAACTGGGAAAGTTTACCCTCTTTGGTTTCGGAGGACTGAGCTATCAGACAACCACCGCTGAAAAAGATTCTGTTCGCTGGCAGGAAGACGATTTTCTCAGGCTGAACACGAATTTCTACAGTAATACCGGGGCAGTAGGACTAACAAACACCAGGCTATTCCGAAATAAATCCTATTTAAAAACCGCTTTGGTTTTTTCAGGAACTGAAAATGGCTATAAACAAGATAAATTGCAAGCTGATTACAGCTCCCTGATCCGGGAATACGAACAACGTTTTCTCCAGAACAAACTGACTCTTTCGAGCACATACACTCAGAAAATAAATGCGAAGAACAACATTCGAACAGGGTTTATTCTAAATCATCTGGGCTATCGTTTAAAACAGAGCGATATGGGTGATTCGACTGTTTTATTGGAACAAATCAATGAAAAAGGCAGTACTGAAACGGTGCAGTTGTTTTTCCAATGGAATACACACATCACTGAAAAGCTTACAGCGAATGTTGGACTTCATTATTTTCAGTTGTTCCTGAATAACAGTTATTCTGTTGAACCGCGCGCCTCACTGCGTTATGATTTTCATCCGAAACATCATCTGACTTTGGGCTACGGGCTGCACAGTCAACTTCAACCGATTGGTGTTTATTTTGTGGAGCACACAGAAAACGGAATCACCTCTCTTCCAAACCGGGATTTAAAACTCAGTAAAGCACATCATGCTGTTTTTGGATATGATTTCGTACTGAATGAACACGAACACATCAAAACAGAAGTTTATTACCAGCATTTGTTTGATGTTCCAATCAGCAAAGATCCTGCGAGTACTTATTCGATCCTGAACTCAACGGATGGTTTTCCTTCTGAATCGCTGAGTAATTCGGGACTCGGGAGAAATTACGGTGTTGAACTGACATACGAGCGATTCCTCTTCAAGAATCTATATTATTTACTCTCAGCCTCCCTGTACGAATCAAAATACAAAGCAGCTGATGGAAAATGGTACGATACACGGTTCAATACCAACTATGCCACTTCCTTAACCATTGGGAAAGAATGGAATTTGAAAAACAAGAAAGGGAAAAACAGGACTCTTGGATGCAATGTCAAATCCATTTATGTAGGCGGATTTCGTTATACGCCTATTGATCTGAATGCTTCGATAGCGGCTGGTGAAACCAAATTTTCGACCTCGCGGACGTATGAGAAAAAAATGCCCGATTATTACCGACTCGATATTCGTGTAAGTTTGAAACGCAATTACAAAAGGATTACCAGTACAGTAGCACTCGATATTCAGAACACGATCAACCGGAAAAATGTGGGCGGGCAGTATTTCGATGCTAAAACCGGGGATGTGAAGTATTGGTATCAGACACCTTTACTGCCGATATTGAGCTATCGATTGGAGTTTTAATTGGTAAATCAATCACAGGCACGCGTCATGGTTTTTCGGCGCGTGCCTACCGCGTTTGTTTTTTCTTCTGTTTCGAGTTCACCAAATAAACCCCGCCAACAATCACGATCATTCCCAGGAATTGGGAAACATGAAATTGTTCGTTATTCAAAAAGACTCCTAAGATTACCGCCACTATCGGGATCATATAGGTAACGGAACTCGCAAACATGGGTGATTTCAATGCAATAATCTGGTTAAATAAGAGCAAAGCCAGACATGTTCCGAAAATGCTCAGAATACTGATATAGCCCAAAGCTTCATAAGCATGTTCGTTGGTTTTAAATACACTTGCGGTATCTACGCATAATGTCACGATCCAAGCCGGAATTGCCAGGAACGTAAATGATAAAGACGCTATTTCCAGTGATTTAAATTCGCTGAGCTTGAATTTGATGGTATTTAAACTGGTGGCGTACATCAAAGTTGCCAGTAAAATGGCACCCACATGCAGCATCGAGATTTCAAGCGGTTCATTGTTCAGGATTCCGACCAAAATACAGATTCCCAGGAAAGCGATCATCAGTCCGAGTACCTGCCTCATGCGGATTTGCTGCTTAAAGAATAAATATCCGAGGATCAGTGTGAAAAAAGGCGTAAAACTGTTGAGCATTCCAGCCAATCCGGAGGACAATTTTGTTTCGGCAAAGGTGAATAAAAATGCGGGAAGGAAATTTCCGCAGGTACCAACGATCACTAAATAAACAACCTGCTTAAACTGTTTGATCTTTCGAAGATTCATGATCCCGAAAGGAAGCATTACTAATCCGGCAATCGCCATGCGAAGTGCGCCAACCTGAGAATCGGAGAAAATTGTTCCTCCGTTTTCGTCATACATTCCCCGCTTCATCAAAATAAATGAAGCGCCCCAAATACCTGCTAAAATGAATAAAGTGAGCCAGCTGCGCAAATCTTTACTCATCGGCCGGTTTTTCAATTTCCGGTGAAGTGGAATTATCTGTGTATGCCTTCCGGGCATTACTCATTTTAACGCGGATTGCAATAAGAGCAGGTAAACCAATATGGATCAGCACAAAAAGTGCATACCCGATCGGTTTCAATTCGATTTTAGAAGGAAGAAGCCCATTTGATCGTGTCCGTTCCAAACCAACACCAAAGTAATAACTCAAAGCTGCTTTCCCCTCGGTTTGAATATGCACCAATTCATGATCGTAATGGAAAATCCCATCGTACATCGGAATTGGGACAAAGATGCAAAGTACTAGGAATAATACTCCGATTAGAAGTCCAAGTAAAAAGGGTCTTTTTAATAATATTCCCATCGTAACTGTTTTTCGTTTATTTACCAAGCATTTCTCCCATGCTCCCATTACCTTCCTTCAAATCAGTTGCCAGGCCTGACAAAAAATCAGAAAACGAATTATATGTTTTATAACTGTGAATGTTTTTTTCGTTCTCATTCATCTCGGCCCAATAAATTCGTTTATCTGCGAGATTCAGACAGAGAAATTCATCTTTACCGAACTCAACACATGGAAGCATATCCGAATCCCATTCTACACCTTGCTTATTTCGTATTAGCTCAAAATAGATCTTCTTAATCTTAGTAAGTGATAACAGGTCGCCTCCATGCACTAACCCTGTTCTCTTCTCAAATCCGTTGTGCAACAAGTACGAATTACAAAAATCAGCAGGTAAATCAATACTTAATTCCGCTTGAAATTTCCTTAAGATTTCTTCTGACGTTCCATCAGCCAGGGATTTACTATCAACATACTCATCAGTCTCATTGTCTAACCAATAGGTGATGTAATTCCAACTTTCGGTAATAAGATCCTGCTCTTCCATTACACAGCCTTCTATGTTTATTTCAGTGTTTTAAATCCTTCTGAAAAAAATACACGGTCACGATTCACACGTTCCTCCAAAGCCGTTTTAAACTCACTGTACTTTCCTTCCGGGATGCAATTGATTGGAAATGAAAGCTGCAAATCTTCAATGTATTCGAAGTAAAGTGTCTGCTGGTGTGTTTCAATGCGTCGCAATCCGGAAAAGAACAACAAACGCACTTCCCGATCTGCAACAACCACCGCTTTGTGAGTAATCCCCACACGGAACCATGATTGTGCGATGGCAAGAAACAGGATTTGGTCGAGAAACATAATTCCATAAACCACTGCAATCGGCCAGGCTTCCATCGTTAATAAAAACACGGTAATCATTGCAAAAAGTGCTAGCAATGCTTCCATCATCAGAAATAAACGCACCTGCTTTTTACGTGCTGCAGAAACAGGCGTACTCCACAAGAACTTTTCAGGTTTTCTCGTCATACCAACACCTACCCAACGGCTCACAGACCTGCGGATGATCAATAACTCCAAAAGCGTTGCAACACCGATGAAAATGTGGAACTTAAAAGGAAGTTCTGCTATCGGTATATTGAAAAAATGAATATCGAACGCTACACAAATGATAAATGCAAATGCCGGGAAAGAAAAGAATATGAGTAAAATATTTATGGAGCGATTCATCTATTATTGGATCATTTTAATCTTTTCTTTCAACTCTTCGATCTTACGCTGAGCCGCCGCAATCTTCCCTTCCACTTCTTTTTTCAGGATATCTGCACCTTTCGATTTAGCGAAGAAGCCCAGGTTATTCTCGAATTGCAGAATATCTGATTTCAATCGGTTTATTTTATCGTGAAGGTCGTATTTCTCACGTGCCATTGCCCTGTCGGAATTCGGATCGGCTTTCATCGTATCCAAACGAGCCTGGAACATCATTTTATCCTGCTCTGCTCCTTCGAGTTTCAATTTCTTATAATGTCCATCCAAAACTTCTTTGTATGCATTGAAAACACGGTCTTTCTCTTTCATCGGAACATGTCCGATCTCGTTGAATTCAGTTGCAAAGCCTTTTAATAAAGACATTGCTTCTTTTTTATCCTCCGGAATTGTTGCTGCTTTGATGCGGTCGATCAATTCCATTTTTAAAGCCAGGTTGCCTTCAAACTCCTTGTCTTTGGAACTGAAATGCGCTTGTTTTGCTTCAAAGAAATGATCGCATGCTGCGCGGAAGTCTTTCCACAATTTCTGTTCAAAACGCTGACCGGCACTTCCCAAAGCTTTCCACTCTTTTTGGATCACTAAAATCTGATCAGTCGTTTTCTTCCACTCGGTAGAATTTTTCAATTCTTCCAGTTTGTCAACCAAAGCTTGTTTCTTCGTTGCTACTTCGTCGAATTTTCCTCTGATAGAATCAAAGAACGTTTTCTTCTTTGCAAAAAAGGCATCACAAGAAGCACGGAATTCCTTCCAAACCTCCTCGTTTTCCTTACGCGGACCAAAACCGATCTTTTTCCATTCTTCCTGCAGGGCAAGTAAGGAAGCAGTTGCCGTGTCCCAATCTTTGGTATTGGTTGATTCAAAATCCTTAACCAGTTCAGCACCTTTTCGGGCAATCTCTTTTTTCAATTCCAGGTTTCCGGCTAATTCAGTTCGCTTCTCATCGTAAAATGTCTGAATTCTGGCATAAATTGCACGAACAGCATCCCAATACGAGTTTTTAAGGCTTTCCCATGCTTCATTTCCAACAGGACCTGTTTCTTCCCATTCGTTTTGAAGTGTTTTGATTGCCTGCTCTACCTCTTTCAGGTTTTCTACTTTAGATAGTTCCTGAATTCTGCGAATTACATCCAATTTCAATTGGTGATTACGGTGCAGATCATGCTCACGTAACTCCCGGTAAATTTTGATATGGTAAAAGAAAGTCTCCAGTAAACGGGAATATTCGGATTGGATATCCTGGCGTTTTTCACGCGGAATATCTCCTACCTCTTTCCATGCATCGTGGATTTCTTTGTATGCAGTCATGGCCGCACCAATGTTCTCTTCTTTTTCAACAACATCTTTGAGTCGTTCTAAAAGCGCCTTTTTACGACGTAAGTTAGATTCCTCGGCTTCTTTTTTCGCTTTTTGCAGGTTGCCTTTGCGATCACGAAACTCATTGTACAAGTTATAAAACTCTTCCCGCACCGGATCTGCAGTACTTTCCTCAACCGGTTCACCCTTTTCCTGGGCTTCCAGTTGTTTGATTTGGAACTGACGATCCTCTTCCAAAATCACGTCTTCAAATTGATTACGCAATTCACTCACCTCACGCGCTACAGCCAGCGCATCTTCCTGCTGCACGAGATTTTTTAACGACTCTAATAAACTTGCCTTTTCCATGATAAAGCTTTTAGTGGTTGTTCAATTTACAATTATTTAACCAACTACAGTTGACATTTCAAAATTTGTCAACGAAATAAAGCGTGCAATTCGCGCTTCAATTTCATCGTGATTTATTTCCAACAAACGCTCTGTTCCGAATTTTTCCACACAGAAAGAAGCCAATGCTGATCCGGCAATAATTGCACGTTTCATGTTTTCAAAAGAAGTATCATCCGTTGCTGCAATGTAACCGATAAATCCTCCTGCAAAAGTATCTCCTGCTCCTGTCGGATCAAATACATCTTCCAATGGTAAAGCCGGCGCGAAGAATATTTTGTCCTCCTGGAACAACAAAGCTCCGTGCTCACCTTTTTTAATGATCAGTGTTTTAGGTCCCATTGCACGAATCACACGACTTGCTTTTACCAAAGAATATTCTCCGGATAACTGGCGTGCTTCTTCGTCATTGATGATCAACACATCGATTAATTTCAATGTCTGTTTCAAATCATCCAATGCGATGTCCATCCAGAAATTCATCGTATCCATTGCGATCAATTTCGGTCTTGTTGTCAAACGCTCAATAACCTGGCGCTGAACCTGCGGACTTAAGTTTCCTAACATCAAATATTCAGCTCCCTGGTAGGATTCCGGGATGATCGGATCAAAATCACCCAATACATTCAATTCCGTCACCAAAGTATCTCTTGAATTCATATCGTTGTGGTAACGACCGGACCAGAAGAAAGTCTTTTCATCCTGTTTGATTTGCAACCCTTCCAAAGCAACACCTTTAGAACGAAGCAGATTCAGTGTTTCCTGAGGAAAATCACCACCAACTACTGATACGATACGCTGATCTTTTATAAAGTTTGAAGCGGACAACGCAATAAAGGTTCCTGCACCACCTACAATCTTATCTGTTTTTCCGAATGGAGTTTCAATAGCATCAAAAGCTACACTACCAACTGTCAATAGACTCATTTTCTTAATTTAGTTGGGCAAATGTACGCAAGTTTTAGGTATTATTCGTGTGGAATTCAGGAAGTATTTGCAGGAAACGAATGTCTTTTACGGGGTGATGTTTTAAATTTTATAAGTATTTCTTTAAAATTCGTTTTTATTTTAACAAAAAATTAAGAACCCATTTTTCGGTACGCTTCTTGTTTAGATGCTCTCGAATTAAACCAACTGTTATGAAAAAACAAATTACATTCTTTGGATTATTCGCTTTACTGGCGCTTGGAACAGCAAACGCTCAAGAGAAAGCAAACTTCGGAACCGATTTCCAGCCAATCAGAAAAGAGATGGTTGCCTGGGATGCTGTTCGTGGTGAGTGGTTAGCTCAGTCGATGGAAGCTATGGCGAATAAAAAACCTACTCCGGATCGTAATTTCCCGGAAGAATATACCCCTGCAGAAATGTTTGGCGCCATGCCAAGCGCAACACAAGAAAGAGTCCGGTCACAAATTCAGCGATCGAGCACTAACAGCGACAGCGTATCCCGCAATCAATGGTCGCGACTGAACAGCTTTACCAACAGAACACCGGATTGTAAACCGGTAATGGGAAGAACGTATGGCGATCCGCATTTGAAATCATTTGACGGAGCAACTTATTCCTTCCAAACTGTAGGTGAATTTACCCTGGCGAGATCCGGGAGCGGAAACGTAAACGTACAGGTTCGTCAGCGTGCTCAATCCGATGATTTTTCATTAAATACGGCGGTAGCAATGAACGTTGGCGGAGACCGTGTTTGTTTTTACGCCAATGAAAAGCCCGACGGAAACACGACTACTCCACTTCGGATCAACGGAGAACCGGTTTATATTGACGGATCCAATTATTACCTGGAGCACGGAGGAACCATTTCTCCATCCGGAAGAAACAATTACACGATTACCTGGCCAACAGGAGAAAAGGTAAAACTGGACGGTTCACAATCCGGTGGTATGGGATTCTATAACATCGCAATGGAAGTTTACCCCTGTTCAGATTCTTATGATGGAATTCTTGGAAATGCAAACGGAAGAACTTCAGATGATTTCGATGTTCGCAACAACATGGGCGGAATTTCTTCTTCCAACTGGAACATGGGGGTTTTCGGATCAACCAACCAGCGGGATCAGGTTGTTGAAAAAGAATACCTGGCTTTCTTAGCAAAGGATTTCGCAAGACAATACCGCATTACTCAAAATGAGTCCTTGTTTGACTACGGTTTCAATCAAAGCACCTTTGCATTCACGGATGAATCATTCCCTCGTGTGCACAGAACTTTGGGCGATATGAACCAGGATGATTACCGAAGAGCTCAAAGAGAATGCGAAAGAAGAGGTTTTTCCGGAGGTGATTTGAGCGCATGTATCTACGACAACGGTTATTTACGTATCGAACCAACTCCGCAGCCAAACATTCCGAACCGCACAGCCGGGAGACAATTGGATCCGGTAAGAACACCAACTCCAAATGTAAATCCGGGACAAAAGCCATACAGAGAGCGTTATCCGGAACCACGTATCGGTGATGCGCCAACGGGAAATCCGGGAACCGGTGTTCCAAGAGGGACTCAATCCGACGGACCAACCAGAACTGTTGGAACAGAAGCTGGAAAACCAACTCCGCAAAACCCGGAAGCAACAGGAAATCCCGGAACAAGAAACGTTCAGAAAGAACCAGCTACAAGTGAACCGGTAGAAACAAAAAATCCGCGTACGGTTACAAACAGCGATCAGAGAAATCCGGAGCCTGTTAAAGAACCCGTATCAAAACCTGTCAGCAGACCAGTTTACACAGAACCTGTTAGATCAGAGCCTGTGAAAACGGAACCTGTGAGATCAGAACCAGTAAGAACAACTCCGGTTAGAACAGAACCTGTGAGATCGGAGCCACAATATACACCACCACCTAGCAGACCAGTTTCGACTCCAGTGTCAACGCCGTCACGTCCGGCAAGCACACCAGTTTCGACACCGGTTGCTACACCGTCAAAACCAATAGCTTCCCCCGGAAAAAGAGGAGGTTAATTACAAAAGGAGTCTTAACAGGCTCCTTTTTTTGTTCCGCCAATTCTTCGCACGCTTCTAACGCTTCGTCCCAAACGATTTCCACCTTTTTATCCGCCGCGGCGGACCGTAAAAAGGTGGAGCTAAGAGGCAGCGTAGCTGGTGAAGACGAAACAACGACAAACGTCAGTGCGAAAGTTGTAAGGTAAGGTCTAGGCGCGGGTAAACCAATCGACCTGTTAGCAGGTCATGCCAGAATTTACCATAAACTCAGCGTGCCGCCTCAAAAAGTATGGTAATTTTTTCTGGCATTTACTGCACAGGCCCCGTCCATCACATAATGCTTGTTGTCCAAGCATTGCTCAGTCTTCAACAGTTGTCACTGTTTCTTGTTCACCAATGCGCCAGGTTGAAATCTTCTTAGAAATATCAATTCCGGGTTTCACAGGATCGTTGTAAGTAAAAGGAATCTCACTTTCTATAGACAATTCTTTTTACCCCCATACAACTAAAACTATGTGGCCTGTGTGTGCTATGTGGTTAAATATATCCCCGAAACTGAAACGAATTAAAAATCGAACGTTAATTACTATTTGAGGACCAACGTATTTACCCCTTGGTTTCGGCGTAAATTTGATATATGAAGTGGAAGAAGTGGCTGGTGAGATCTGTGAAGTGGTTCTTTGGAATCCTTGTCATGCTTGTTTTGACCATTAGTTTCCTGATCTACATCTTCAAGGACGACATTATTGACTACGCGGTTTCGCAAATCAATAAGAACCTGAAAACAGCCGTTCACGTAGATGAGATCGATGTGACTTTCTGGGGCACTTTCCCCAATCTGAGTCTCGACTTCAACGGTGTATTTATCCAGGATGCATTTTCTTATGCTACCAAGAAAGACACTTTGCTCTATACGGAACAAATTCGTTTAAAATTCAATCCGCTGGATATCTGGAACGAAAAGTATAACGTCAAGAAAGTAGATATCAAACCCGGAACACTTAAACTGAAAGTTGACAAGAAAGGTGATGTGAACTACGATATTTTCAAAGAATCCGATTCCAAGGAAAAAACCAACTTCGACCTCACTTTGGAATCCATTCATGCAACCGGGATCCGCTTTTCGTACTCCAACAAAGTGAATGAGAACAGCTACAAAACGAAAGTTCAGGACATTCAGTTAGCAGGGAATTTTACGCAGGATAAATTTGATATTGCCACAAAAGCCGATTTTTACATTCAGAAAATCCAGAACGGACTGGTGCCGTTTATCATCAATCAGCAGGCTTCAACGGATGTGGCAATCCATATCGACCAAATCTCGGAGACTTTCTCCATTGACCGCGGAAAGTTGCTGCTTTCGGGGATTCCCTTTGATTTCGATGTGAAAGTAGATACCAATGAAGTGAAACTGAAAATCGATGCGGATAAAATTCCTTTAGCAGAATTGGCCAACAAACTGGCTGTTAAAGAAGTCAAAACGGTTTCAGAGTTAAAAGGTTCGGGCACAGGAACATTCCACCTGGCATTCCAAAACAAACTGGCTAAAGACTCTTATCCGAAAGTGAATTGCACCTTCTCCATCGACAATGGAAGGCTGACAGAACCAACCAAAGGACTGACGCTTCGGAATATTGATCTGAAAGGTTATTATTCCACGCTGAAAGGAAAAGACAAAGAAGAACTGAGTATTAAAAATGTTTCCTTTCAAACTATCAGCGGACCTTTTTCGGGGAATTTAGCCATTCGCAGGTTCTCCAAACCAAGCTACCGTGGTTCAGCAAAAGGATCCCTGGACCTGGAGGTTATCCACGCTTTATTCCAACTTCCGAAGATTGAAGAACTTTCCGGAAGAGTGAAAGTTAATACCAATTTTCACCTGGAAACCATTATTGAGAACGAAGAGCCGATAGTAGAAATTGTAGACGGAAATGGGACTGCACTGATGGACAACGTGGATTTCAGGCTTCAAAACGATTCCAGAAAATTCTTCGACATCTATGGAAACCTGATCCTGAACAGAAGTGATGCCGTGCTGGAAGGATTGAAAGTGCATTTGGGTGAATCCGATTTGGAACTGAACGGAAGTTTTAATTATATCGACCAATTCCTGCAGGATAAGCACACCCTGGACGTGGCTGTTATTGCAGAAAGTAAAAAGATCAACCTGAAGGATTTCACCAACAGCATTGCCGGCGACCCGAAAAAAACCACTACCAATAGGGAATGGATGATGCCGACTTTGATCAATGGAAATGTAAAACTGAATGTAGACGCTATTCACATGAATCAGCACGTTTTTACACAGATCAACGGAGAAATGACTGTTGGCAACCGGAGCATTTCCATCCAAAAACTCCATGGAATTACCGCCAATGCAACCGTTCGCGGAACGCTGGCAGTGGTGGAATCTTCTCCGGAATATTTCCAGCTGGCAACCAGTTTGAGTTCGAAAGACATTTATTTCAAACCGATTTTCCGGGAATGGAACAACTTTGACCAGGAAGTCATCAAGGAAGATAACATCAGCGGTCGTGCAGAAGCAATCCTGGATCTAAAAGCCCCGTTCGACCTGAGTTACGGAATTCTAAAAGACGATATTGAAGCACAGATCCAACTGAAAATCTTTAGCGGGCAATTGAAAAACGTTTCCACCTTCACAGCACTTGCTAAGGATTTGAAAACAAGTAAAACGAAGCTGGTCCTGAAAGGAAAAGAAATTGATGCCCTGGGCGAAAAGCTGAACAACATCCAGTTCGAAACATTGGAAAATACCATTTTCATTAAGAAAAGTACGATCGTTATTCCAAAAATGGAGATCAATTCCAACGCATTGAATATCACCGTGGACGGAAAGCACAAATTCAACAACGACATCGATTACAAATTCGCCTTCCGTTTCCGGGAATTGAAGCAGCAAAAAGACGAATCCGAATTCGGGATTGTGGAAGATGACGGCACCGGGTTTAAAATCTTTGTGCGCATGTATGGAAACCTGGCTAATCCGATCATAGAGTGGGACAAAACATCCCGCAAGGAAGAGGCCAAACAAAACCGCGAAGAAGCGAAACAGGAAGCTATTTCCATCCTGAAATCAGAATTGGGCTTATTCAAAAAAGACACGACGATCAAAAAATACCAGCCGCCGAAAAAAGATTACGAAGTTCTTAAAATTGAATTCGGCAAGGAAGAAGAAGTCAATCCGTTTGAAGAAAAGAAAAAGATAGAAAAGGAGAAAAAAGGCCTGAAGAAGTTTGGTGAGAAACTGAAAGAAAAAGGAAAACCAGACGAAAAGGAGGAATTTACGGTGGACTGATCAGATTATAAAAATGTAGGGGTGCGATTAATCGCGCCCCTACATTTTTATGCGAATTATGATTATATATGTATTATTGATTAAAATTAGTTGAATGAACGGAATTCAATCTTTTATCGACATGCTTTTTATCGGAGTGATCACGCTCTTTCCGGTAGTAAATCCAATCGGATCAGCATTCATTGTCAATCCTTACCTGTCGAATTTAGAGATCCATGAAAAAAGGAAAGCAGTCAAGAAAATTGCACTTTATGCATTTATTTTGTGCACCATTGCTCTTTTCGCCGGTCATTGGATTTTGGAGATCTTTGGCATCACCATTCCGGTTGTCCAACTTGCCGGAGGCATTATGATCTGTAAAATAGGCTGGGAATTCCTTTCCTCCGATAAAAAAGACGAAAAGCCCCTTGCAGATGAATCCGGCGAAACCACGGCTTCAAATTATGCATTGGTACAGGACAAACTGTTTTATCCGATTACCTTTCCGATAACAACAGGAGCGGGATCCATTTCCGTTCTTTTCACATTAAGTGCTCACAGCGCCAATGCCCACATTAATTTGTACCTCATCAATACCGGAGCCATTCTTTTGGCAATTATCGTCATCTGCTCCCTGATCTACTTTTTCTATCTGAACACAAAAAAAATCATCCGCGTTATCGGTAAAGAAGGGGAACAGATCCTCAACCGCATCATGGCATTTCTTATTTTTTGCGTGGGATTGCAGATTGGGATTACGGGGATTAAATCGTTGATTGACATGTAAGGCCTGATCCTTCCTTGCTGTTCATCGATTTTAAACCGCTGTTCGTACATTAATTGGTTGCTCATTCCTTCCACTTGTCCATTTTTGTTTGATACTAAAAACAAGTCGAATGGCAAATCTACAATTCAAGAACAAACGAGAGATCATTAGTGGAAATTACAAGGAGCTATCTGAAATCCACCTGCAGCAAATGGCCATTTCTGCTACTTTAGGTTTTGGCCCGGAATACACAACACCGGAACATTTCCTGGAACAAACAGGCGATGGCGACATCGAAGACGGACTTGCTGAACTTTGGGATATTGTTGACTCGGAAAATCCGGATAAGACACTCTATGAGTGTTGGTATTTCCTCAGCGACACAGCGAATGTATTTATTGCAGGAACCACAGAAGACACTAACGCGGCCATGTGCCAGGATTCTTTTGATGATATGACCGGCGACGGAAGTGCAGAAGAGCTTTGCAACGATTTGCAGCGAGCATACCGTGAAATGGGAAATACGGAATCCTATTAAACGCACTTTTTTATGCAGACAGGATTAGCCGAACAGCAGGAAATGGTTCTGATAGTTCCCTCCAAAGAAGAAACTTTCAGAAAGATCTATCTCACTCGAAGTAAATCTGCCTGGATCACTATCGAATGGCTTTCGGAAGAACTCATCGCGTACACTGCAAAGCATTACGAGCAATTAGTTCAATTGCGGCCGGTTGAAAGGGGAAAAGTAATCATGTATGGCCAGGAAACTCAATCATCCCGCTGGCACAAGAGTTATTTGAATACGCCGGTACGCACTGAAGTTTATGAGAATCGCAGTTATATGTATTCCGGAAAAGATCTGTCAACTGACACCGCATTACCCGAACTGTTTCAACCCTACCTGGATTTTTCCAACAAAAACCAACCAAAAGATTCCTACAACCAGGTGATAGTGAACTGGTATTTGAATGGAAATGATTTTATAGCTGCACACAGTGATTGCCAGCTGAACATGAAACCAAATGCCGGAATTGCACTGATTTCATTGTACGAAAAAGAAGAAGATTTTCGGGAATTGCGGTTCACACCGAAAAGAAACAGCTCTTTGGAAAATGATTTTATTTACGATCATTTGAGTATTTCCGCTCTGAATGGAAGTATCATTACCATGCATGGCGATACCCAAAACAAATTCCGGCATAAAGTCCCGAAAGCATTGCATGTTCAAACATCCCGGGTTAGTATTACGCTTAGAAAGTTTTAATCCGAAAGCATTCACCGGAGATTAATTACGAATTATTAGAGATTGATTAAGGTTACAGACCTGTATAATTGCATATTGATCTGGAGTTTCCTCCCCCTTAGTCCCCCTCCAAAGGGGGAACTGGATCGGTATTCGATTGAAACATTCTTTACAACTAATTGCAATCAGTTTTATGAATTGCAATTTCTAAATAAGAGGGATTTTAAAATCTCCCCCTTTGGAGGGGGACGCAAGGGGGAGGATAGGAATTCGCAATTCACTTTATGGATTTTTGAACCCAAACGCATCTTAGGTGTAACAACCAATAATTCTAAACTGGATATTATGAGATTCGTTACCTTACTATGCATCCTGCTACTTGGAATGGGCGCTGCCTTATCCCAATCACTTTCCGGAAATATGAATTCCGAAGCAAGCAAAGAGTCCCTTCGCTACGGAAATGTGGACATCTACAAAGGAGATAAATTAGTAGCTTCCGTACTGACTGATAAACTGGGTAATTTTGCCCTTGCTCTCGACACCGGAACTTACATCTGCGTGATGAATTATGCCGGTTACTCCCCTATCACAAAAGAGATCAAAGTGACCGGAGATGAGGTTGCCGAATTCAAAATGAAGGAAGATCCAAGCGCTCCCAAACGTGCAGCTAAAGCGGAAGATGGCGACCTGGACCTGCGCAAAGAAATGCGTGAAATTGAAGAAGTTTCGTTAGTTTCTTCCGTCCCAACGAAAAGAATGATTCCCTACAGTACAACCTCATCCGTAACAAGGACAGTAGCCATCGGATCCGTCATGGCTCCGGGAACAAAAGGAGGATTAGGATATTTTTACAACGGAACAGCAAGCTCCAGGCTATTGACAGCCGGTGAGATCAACGACTTTTCCAAATGGAAGATGTGGCAGGATATTGCCAAAGGCGAATTGGCAAGCTACCAGAAAATGTGGGAAATTGCTCCGTCAGGAAGATACACCGTGATGCTGCAGTCTGAAAGTGGAATTCCAATCGTAGATGCGATCGTGCAATTATTGTCGAACCGCGATGTCATCTTCACTACACGCACGGACAACACCGGGAAAGCGGAATGCTGGCTCACTATCAAGAACGAAACGCCAGTTGTAAACGGAAAATTATCCATTCAAATCTCATACAATGGAAAAGTATCGACCATTCATAAAGTCAGTGCTTTTGAAAACGGCCTGAACCACCAGAAATTAAACATCTCCTGCCAGGAAGCAGAAAATGTAGACGTGGCTTTCGTGGTCGATGCTACGGGTTCTATGGGCGATGAGATCAGCTTCCTGCAAGCGGAAATGAGCGATGTCATTTTCCAGTCAAAACAAATTAGTAACAAACTGAATTTCCGGTTTGCGAATGTCTATTACCGGGATGCCGGGGATTCATATGTTACTAAAAGCATGAATTTTAACCGCATTCTGTCTGAATCAGATGCCTTTATCAACGAACAGTCTGCGGGCGGCGGCGGCGATTTCCCGGAAGCGATGGACGTAGGACTCGATTCTGCGATCAACAACCTGGACTGGAGTGAAAATGCCCGTGCACGGATCTTGTTCCTGATTTTAGATGCTCCGCCTCACCAGGGCTCACAAGTCAACGGGCGTTTACAGCGTTTGATTTTACAGGCAGCAGAAAAAGGAATCCGCATTGTTCCTATCGGTGCAAGCGGGATCGACAAAAGCACCGAATACCTGATGCGCGCTTTGGCCCTGGGAACAAACGGAACTTATACCTTCCTGACAGACCACAGCGGAATCGGGAACAGCCACATCAAACCTTCTACAGACAGTTACGAAGTGGAAACACTAAACGCCATTTTGGTGCGCATCCTGAAAAGTTATACCTACATGCCGGATTGCCAGCAAAACATTCCTGACCTGGACCTGAACATTCCTGATTCCATTGTTTCAACCCTTCAACCGGCAGATTCAACAGACAGCAGCGGTGTGAAAACCGACCCGAAGATTTTGAACATTACCTGGAGTTATTTCCCGAATCCGACAAATGGCATGATTACGATTCTTCCGAACACTGACATTCAGGAATTGTACGTTTCCGATTTAAGCGGGAAAGTTTTACAAATCCTTCCGAAGTTGAAAAAAGATGAACGCATCCAGGTCGATCTTTCGGGCTACGCAACCGGAATTTACCTTATTCGCTATTTGGATGAAAACAACCATTGGAAAAGCGGGAAGGTTGTATTGCAACGAACCAGTTAAATCCATTGAAAATGGAGAATGCAAAAATTGAAAAGGTTTGGATTTTTCCTTAGGATCTTTTCAATTGTCCATTTTAAATTTTCAATTCAAAATATATCCGTGACCAAAAGGTTCAAAGGATTCCAACCACCGGAATATCTTTGGACCTTTTGAGTTTTTTGCATTTTGCATTCAACATTTTAAATTATCCATGTAACTTTTTCCACCTTTGTCAAACATACAGTTGTACCCAAAGGGTGATCAATAAGAATGAAGGACAAACAAGACGCATTTCTCAAACTCTACGAGCCGGTTCATGAACGGTTTGAGCGCTTCTGCAGGGCGCGGGTTTACCAGGAAATGGATTACAGGGATTTGATGAATGACAGCCTTTTGGTTGCCTACGAAAAGTTCGATTCCCTCCGGTCAAAAGAAGCCTTTCTTTCTTTTTTGTTCAGTATTTGTGTACGTGTTTTAGGGAATTATCACCAAAAGAAGCGCGAAACCCGCATTCCTGAGGGAAAAATGCACCTGGAAGTTCACGATAAGAACGCCAATCCGCAATCACAGGCAGATATTCATTATTTGTACGAGGCATTGGCGCAATTACCGGAAGAGCAACGGGAAAGCATCATCCTTTTTGAAATCTCGGGATTCAGCATCCGGGAGATTACCGTCATTCAAAACGCATCCGAGTCGGCCGTGAAACAACGCCTGAAACGAGGACGGGAAAAACTGATGGAAATCCTCACTTACGAAGCTTCTTTAAAAACAGTACCAAGTCATGGATAAACAAAATTACATAGATCAGCTTTTCGCTCAGGCGAAACAAGATCCCGTGATGCAGTCGTTTGAAGAAACCAAAGACCGTTTCAAATCTTCGGTGAACAATCCAGCGGTGAATAATTCCAAAACAAAACAAGTATTCACCAAAAAATGGATCATCATGTTAACAACTGTAAGCACCATAAGCCTTTCTATTTTCCTTTTATGGAACAATGGAGAAACAAAAACCAATCAAAAGACTGAAAAAAAGCAGGTAAACCAATTCAATCCGGAAAACAAATCCATTCCTGATCTTCAAAAACCCGAACCAAAATCGAAGCAAACGGCAAAAGCAGGCCCGTTCCTGGCTGTCATACAGGAATTGGTTACCGAACTTCCACTTTCTATTGAAAACAAGGCGGAAGACTCCTTTCAAAATCCGGATGATCGAAAGCTATCCGACTTCAAACCCTTAGACGACACGCCTTACCAATTCCCGGTATTGACGGAAGAAGAGATCGCCATCACCAAAAAGAAGAAGAAAGCCATGCTGAAAGCGTTGGTGAAGCATGACAAAGATGCTTATGCTTACATTCCAAGCGGCACGTTTGATTACAACGGAAAACAAGTTTCTGTGCAGGCATTCTACATGGGAATCGGTGAAGTGACCAACTTCGAGTACCGCACTTTCTTGTTCGACCTGATTATTCAAGGCAAAAAAGATGAATTCCTGAAAGCAAAACCGGATCAAACTCAGTGGACGAAAGCATTCGATAATGGTGGAAAAAACTGGGAAGAGCATTACTTCTCACACAAAGCTTACAACAACTATCCTGTGGTTAATGTATCAAGAGAAGGAGCTGAATTGTATTGCAAGTGGCTTTCTCAGGAAGTACGTAAATCGGTTGGAGATGAAAAGCAGGAACAATACAACGATGTCCGCCTGCCTTTACGTGTTGAATGGGTAAAAGCAGCATCAAACGAAGGGAAACAACTTCCTTATCCTTGGAAAGGTCCATTTGTAAGACATTCTACCGGTGCTTTTGAGGGTGCTTTTCAATCTAATTTTGTTCATGGAGTAGTCGACACCATCTTTGAAACCACTACAGGCGGGGGAGATCTTTTGGCTCCAAGCAAGTCCTTTTGGCCAAGCGAATTAGGTTTGTACAATATGAGTGGAAATGCAGCAGAAATGGTTTACGAAGGAATAAATAGAACAGATCCCGGAACTGCTGGCGGAAGCTGGATGAGTTTCGAAAATGAAATCAAGATCTATGCTCCCGATCCAAATAAAGGAGTCATTACCGCAAAACCAACCATCGGTTTCCGGGTGGTGAGCACGTATTTGATTGTGTATAAAAAATAATGATGCGATGAAAAATCACGTAGGCACGCGACGCATCACGTGCCTACAGTTTTTCATTCATATTTTTTTGTAATCACTTCCCGAACAGATACCCGATCGAAGCACCGCCCCAGGCATGATTCCCGGCATTCCGGAACAGTTTGGATTGAAAATGCCCGTATGCAGCGAAAGTAATTCGGCCCCACAGCATCTTAAAACCAAACTCCTGTTCTGAAACAAGACGGCTGATATCTTTACTTGCAATGCGCGCCTCACTTGGCTTAGCAAAAATTGCTCCCTGCAATGTTCCGTCGTAAAGTACCGCACGAACCTCCGGATTGTAGTAAACTAGGAAGTATTTTCCTTCGGTGATATAACCCAGCTTCAGCATTCCGGATGCACGGGTTTCATTGGTTAAATTTCCGATGGTGGTAAAACTTCCGGCCTCTGCCCTGATCCATCGGGTAGTTGCAAAAAATGTTTTTACCGCCCCAAAACTAAGATTGACATGCAAGCCGTTATTGAGTTGATGCTGCCAGCCGCGCGGTTTATTGTTATTTGTCCAGCGGTGAATAGCCGTTTGCGTTTCCTTTCCAAAAGCAGGTTTTCCGATCCAGCCCGTATTCAGGCTCCAGCTCAGGGAGTAGTTCTTTGATTTGCTTCGCGAAGTGAATCGGGCAGTATAACCATAAGTGGCCGCATAAGGACGATCGCCCAAAAGCAAAGAATCAGAAGTAATGCTCGAAGGTGTGTAAACCTTTTGTGCAATTCCGGTCTGGAGACCGCGCTGCATATCCGGGACCCGGAAAAAGAACTTATTCAGCCATTTGAGATTGATGTCCAAATGATCGTACTGCAGGAAAATCCCCTGTGAATAGTAGCGGTCAGTACCCGCAAACAAATCGTTTTCATACCGGATTGTATAGGCTTCTTTGTAACGGAGGCTGTCCTGGGCAAAAACACCAACATTCCACAAACCAAATAAAACAATTAAAATAATCCGCATGCAACAAAATACGTTGGTTAATACAATTTGGATTCAAAAACACACAATGTCCCCACAGATTCACAGATAAATGGAGACGCCTACCGGTCGTCTCTTTTATGTTTTTATAGTAGTATAATGTGATATTTTTTCTTAAATTAAAGAAGATGGAACACTACTTATTAAAAGAAGAAACTTATCAAATCATTGGAAGTTGTATGTCTGTTCATACTGAACTTGGAGCTGGATTTTCCGAAATTGTCTACAAAGACGCATTGGAGTATGAATTCAAAAAAAATGGAATTTGGTTTGCTCGCGAAGTGCAATATCAGGTAAAATATAAAGAAACCATTCTTCCTCATTTATTTTTTGCCGACTTTGTGGTTTTTGATTCAATTATTTTAGAAGTAAAAGCCGTATCGGATTTAAGTAACCAACATTTCGAACAAACAATTAATTATTTAGCGGTTTCAGGAATGGAAGTCGGGCTACTTGTAAACTTTCGAAAACCAAAACTTCAATATAAAAGAGTCATTCTTACCGAAAGATGAAGTCTTGTCAACATTGATATAAACAAATAGCGAGACCGGTGCGCCTATGCTGAAGCTTCAGCGTAAGTATTAGGCTCGCTTCAAATCCGTGCATCTGTGGCAAAATTAACATGGGCATCACGTCTTTAGAAGTCATCATCGCTTGTAATTATCCCACAACATATAACCAACCGCAATCCCGCCCCACATGTGGTTTCCGGCATTTTTGAACAGTCGCGACTGGTAATGGAAATGTGCCGTTGCATAAAAAGGTTTATACCTGAGGTAAATCCCGATCTGCTGTTCAGAAACCAGGCGATCTATGGAACTGGCCGGAATTGCTGCCTGACTGGGCTTTACAAACAACGCTCCCTGAAGCGTTCCGTCGTATGCGACAATTCTTAGTTCAGGAGTATAATACAAATAGAACTGCCTGCGGTTCCCGATGTATCCTAGTTTCAGTCCGGCGTGAACCCGCATTTCATTCGTCAAATTCCCGATTGTGATCTCATCTCCCAATTCCATGCGCACCCACCTGCTGCGGGTAAAGAATAATTTCGTGTAACCGAATTCCGCATTCGCGATGAATCCCGTCTTCAACTGGAATTGCCAGCCATATGGTTTCGGACTATTGATCCACTTATGGATCGTTTTCTGTGTATATTCCCCAAAAGCGGGCTTCCCGATAAATCCCAGGTAAATACCCCAGTTCAATGCATAATTCCTGCTGAGACTTCTTGAAAAGAACCGGGTTCCGTATGCGATGGTTGCTGCATAAGGCCGGTCGCCCTTCAGAAAAGTATCCGAAAGAATCGTAGAAGGTGTGTATCCGCGTTGTTCAACCCCGGTTTTCAAGGTTCGTTCAAGATTCGGAAGCGGAATGAAAAACCGATTGAGCCATTCCACATCCAGGTTATGGTGTTCGTATTGCAAGAAAATCCCCTGGGAATAATATTGGTCAGTGGCAGTAAAAACATCGTTCTCCCACGTCAAATGAAAAGATTTGTAACTGTAAAGCGAATCGGCCTTTTGAGAGAAACTCCGAAAAGAAATCAATAGGACCAATAAACAAATTACTCGTGGGTGCATATATTTAAATAGCAGTTAATACCAAATGAAAGAGTTTCTTCCTGGTGAAGTGTAAATACGAGTAGGATTAAATATAAAAACTTTAATTATTTGTAAGAAAGCGTTAGGGATTTTTAAGAAAATCGTTCTTTAGAAGTTCTCTTACAATTCCCCCTTGGGAGGGGGATAAAGGGGGAGGAAAACGAAGATTGGAAATTAGGAGCGAATTAGTTACCTTAATAGTATGCTTAATAATCACTACAATAAAGAGCTTAAAGAATTTTCCAGGGAACTTCGCACCGAAACTGTTTCAAGGGCTGAAAAATATCTTTGGAAGTATGCGCTTTCAAGAAATCAGCAAGGCGTTAAATTCAAAAGGCAACGACCAATTTTATGTTTTATAGTAGACTTTTTTGCACAGGACATTGGTTTAATCATTGAAATTGATGGAAATTCACATTATCATAAGGAGAATTATGACCGTATGAGACAAGATAAATTAGAAAACCTTGGGTACACATTTCTGCGTTTTTCTGAAGGGAATGTCATAAATAATTTGGGAGAGGTTATTACTCAGATTCAGCATGCGATTCATTGTTTGAAGGAGCAGGACGGAGCTTCGTAAGAACGAAAACTTATCCTCCCCCTTTATCCCCCTCCAAAGGGGGAGTTTTTGAAATCCCTCTTATTTAAATCCAGGAAGGAATTTGAGCAATCGTCATTCGACTAAGGTAATTTCCCCTAAAAATGACTCAAACAAGCGATTATTCCGTAACTTAAAACTCGGTAATTTTACATTTATCATAGAACAAAACACCATGGAATACCGCATCGAAAAAGACACAATGGGCGAAGTAAAAGTGCCCGCGCAAGCATACTGGGGAGCTCAAACAGAACGCAGCATCGAAAATTTCAAAATCGCTGAAGACATCAACAAAATGCCCAAAGAGATTATTCGTGCATTTGCCTACCTGAAAAAAGCTGCCGCTTTAACAAACTTAGATGCCGGAGTACTTTCCAAAGAGAAATCCGACCTCATCGGGCAGGTGGCAGACGAGATCCTGGCGGGAAAACTGGCCGATCAATTCCCCCTGGTAATCTGGCAAACAGGCAGCGGAACGCAAAGCAATATGAACGTCAACGAAGTGATTGCTTACCGCGCACATGTTATCAACGGCGGAGCTTTAACCGACAAAGAAAAAGTCCTGCATCCGAATGATGACGTGAATAAATCGCAGTCTTCGAACGACACCTTCCCTACTGCGATGCACATTGCAGCTTATCAAATCCTGATCGAGAAAACGATTCCCGGAATCGAAAAACTGCGCGATACTTTGGCCCAAAAAAGCAAAGACTTCATGAAAGTAGTGAAGATCGGCCGTACACATTTCATGGACGCCACACCTTTAACACTCGGACAGGAGATCAGCGGGTATGTGAGCCAGCTCAACCACGGATTGAAAGCCATTAAAAATACTTTGGCACATTTGAGTGAACTCGCTTTAGGCGGAACAGCTGTCGGAACGGGAATCAACACGCCTCCGGGATATTCCGAGAATGTAGCAAAACACATTGCGGATTTAACAGGTTTACCCTTCATTACCGCAGAAAACAAATTCGAAGCACTGGCAGCACACGATGCTATTGTTGAAGCACACGGAGCATTGAAAACCGTAGCCGTAAGTTTGATGAAGATCGCCAACGATGTGCGCATGCTTTCATCCGGACCAAGAAGCGGGATCGGTGAAATCCATATCCCGGACAACGAACCGGGATCTTCCATTATGCCCGGAAAAGTAAACCCAACGCAGTGCGAAGCTTTGACAATGATCGCCGCGCAAGTCATGGGGAACGACGTAGCAATCGGAATCGGAGGTTCAAACGGACATTTCGAACTCAACGTCTTCAAACCGGTCATGATAGCCAACTTCCTGCATTCTGCCAGATTGATCGGCGACGGCTGTGTTTCCTTCAACGACAAATGCGCCGTAGGAATTGAACCCATCACGGCAAACATCAAAAAACACGTCGACAACAGTTTGATGCTGGTAACGGCATTGAATACGAAGATCGGTTACTACAAAGCTGCCGAGATTGCACAGAAAGCGCATGCCGAAGGAACGACTTTGAAAGAAATGGCCGTGAAATTGGGTTATTTGACGGCGGAAGAATTTGATCAATGGGTGGTGCCGGAAAACATGGTTTGATTAATCACGAATTGAAAACCACAACGCTTGCGCTGATCGCGTGTCGCCAATAGCTTTAGCGATGGCACAAGCTACAGCGAAGGCGCATAGGCACATAAATATAGCAGACTTTCAGTCGCTATATTTGAGCAGGCCACATAGTTTTAATTCATATTCATTACAAATCGCACTATTTTTAAGCTAAATAATTGATGTTACTCGGATAAAATTTAACGAATGCCTTTTATCAAACTTATACTAATTGCCCGTCTCGTGTCGATTTGTTCGCATTCCTTTGCGCAGGAACTGTTTTTTGTAAACCATACACAAGGTTTTGAAGAAGGAACCGAAATTCACGTTCGGCTTCAATTCGACCGAAAAAAAGCTATTGAAGTAACTACCAAAAATGCACAAATCAACATAGGAAATTATTCGTTCGACAGCCTTGTGACCTTAACTGTTAACGGGCCGGCCATCCATGAATACATCAATCAGTATACCCCAGAGCAATTCCGAAAATTAAACACCATTTCACTCTATCAATCACGCAGAATCTACGAACCAACTCCCAGGTTCTTCCTGAATATGAATTACAACCTGGATTCTGTGGTAAAATATGATGCAGGAGTTCTACATTATTTTCGCGATGAATCATCATTGGACTCTACATTTTCTCTGAATATATACCATTCCGGGAAGTTGAGTAAAAAAGACAAGCAACGGATTGCAGCAATCAAAACCTCCTTTTGCAAAGAAGTCGGAGTGAATGAAAAAAGTATTCAACTTATCGATAAGAAGCTTCCCTATTCCACCATAAGATTTGACTTCTTCAATCCGGGATCTATGATTACGGACTATTTTATCGAGGCCCAAAACACACCCTGGATGAAAGCAAAAGCGGAAGAATATTCGCTCGTTTTGGTGGTGGAGATTGTTTGGAGCAAGATGATGGAATGATTATCCCAGTATTTAAAACGATCAACGTGGTCCTCCCCCTTTTATCCCCCTCCAAAGGGGGAACTGGATTGCCCTTCGATTGAAGCGTTTTGTGTAACTAAAATTAATTAGTTTTTGAATTTCAATCTCTAACTAAGAGGGATTTCAAAATCTCCCCCTTGGGAGGGGGATAAAGGGGGAGGAAATCTAAACCGCTATCAACTACACACATCTGTAACCCAATGCCAAATCCAACAAAATCCTCTGCGGTAGGCCTTTTATTGCGGCGGGCCAAACGGACCGCGTTCTTCCGGCTTGGCTTCTCTAGTTTCCGGAGCTTTCGTACCGAAATTACGCAGGTTGTAAGTCAGCGTCATCATAAAATAGCGGTTCAACACGTTCGACTTCACGTCTTCGATGTAAGATTCCGTCACGTTTCGCGTAATGCTGTTGTTGTTGTTCAGGATGTCGAATACGGAAACGCGCAGTTCCAGCTGTTTCTGCTTTAAGAGTTTGTAGCCGATCCCGCCGTTCCACAACATGATAGTTTGGTTGAAGCCTGAGCCCAATCCTGCGTATGCATTCACGGAGTAAGTACTGTTGATCACCAAACGTTCCCTGATAATCCAGTTGAAACGGGCATTGATGTTGTGCAGGAAGTATTCGTTGGATGACACATTCTGACGGGTATTCACCACGTTGTTGTAATTCAGTGTGTAGCCGAGTGTGAAATCCAGGTTTTCGCTGATATTGCTTGAAATCGTCAGACCACCGTTCGCGTTGGAAGTCTTTGCTTTGTTGACCACATTGTTGATCAATCCCGGTGCAACGGTGTAGGCAGCTCCCGCATAGAAATTGAAATTCAGTTTCAGCTTCGTTAATGAAAAACCGTAGGAAATCGTTGTACGCGCATTGTAGCTTCCCGCCAGGTTCACCGGCTGACGGAACTGTGCGCCGCGAAGCAGGACGACATTCCCATTCACCACCGTATCATTGGTTGCGATGATCGTTGCATTCGAAATGTAATTCTGGTTCATTTCACCCCCGAAGAACACATTGAAGTTCGTGGCTTTTTTGATATTCGTATTGTTGAAACGCCCGAATACGCGGTGATTGTACTGCTGCTTCAAATCCGGGTTCCCCGAAGACAAAGACAGTGGATTGGAGTTATCGATCACGTTCTGCAGCTGGTCGATTGTTGGGTTTCTTGTTCCTGCCCGGTAGTTCAGCATCAGAGAAGTCGCTTTCGAAAAATCGTACTTGAAGCGCACATTCGGCAAGATGGAGTTGAAAGACAAGTTTACGTCGCGATCTGTGGGGAATTCCTGGGTATTCATCAACAGTGAATTCTGGTAACTCAACCCAAGCTGGAAACTCACCTTGTTCTTCTGGAAGCGGAAGTTCGTCCCGCCTTCGTTCACAATGGTTTGATTGTCGAACACATTGGAAAGCGTGGTATCCAGGAAATAGTACGAGTTCGTGATCGTATCAAAATTAGAGGTGCGCTTGTCTGCATTGCTCACCGAATAAGCCGGTGCGTAGTAAAATTCGCTCGACCACGTTTTGCTCAAAGGCTCTGTAAATGAAAAACGCCCGTTCACGCCATAGCCGTTGGTGTTATTATCTGTATGCTGATCGATTTCCGCCAAAGAATCCTGCCCGCCTTCATCGTAATAGTGCGAAGAAGAAAGCTGGCCGTTGTTTCCTTCTTTCACCGTATAAGTTCCCGTAATATTTGCCGAAAAGGTGCGGCGTAGTTTTGCAAATCGGTGGCGCCACAATACGCTCGTACTGGCATTCAATCCCTTCGTGTCATTCAGCGTGCGGTTATTGATACTGTTGATCAGCACATTACTTCCATCAGCTGTTGTTCCGATCGTGGACTGCTCGCGGTCATTTCCCTGGTAACTCACTTTCGGGTTGATCACCAAAGAGTTCATCGAATCGAGCGCAATATCGAATTTGAAGTTCAGGCGGTGATTGGCGTTCTTCATTGTAGATAAAAAGTCTTCGTCATATACCTGCCCGGAAGTCGTGGACAACACATACGTTCTGCTCGTTTGCTGGTCGTTCTTCGTATTCGACTGGTTGAAGAAATAACTCCCGGTCACTTTCGTAGTCTTGTTCTTTCCCCACTTATCGGAAAAGTTCAGTCCCAATCCGTGCGAAGTACTGATCCCGTTTTGCTGCGATACGAGGTAATTCTCATTATCGCTTCCGCCAAAACCGCCTCTTCCACCGCGTCCGCCGGGACCACCCATGCTTTGTGAGCCGGAAGTAGAACCTGTCACGCCTAAAATATCATCCGTAGAAAAGTTCTGCTGGTTCACGTTATTCGACATACCGACAACGGAAAACCGGCGCGTTCCCTTGAAGAAGTTCACGTTCGCACCTGCTATGTACAAATCGTTCGGAGTTCCGTAACCCGCGTAGATCTTCCCGAACTGGCCGTTGCTCTTACCCGATTTCGTCACAATATTCAAAGCCTTCGCCTCGTTCCCGTCCGAAATTCCGGTAAACTTGGCCTGATCGCTCGCCTGGTCATAGGCCTGGATCTTTGAAACGATCTCTGCAGGCAGGTTCTTCAAAGCCGCCGCCGCATCATCGCCGAAAAATTCCTGCCCGTCGATCATCACTTTGGTAATCTGCTCACCCTGCGCCTTCACTACTCCATTCTCCAAAGTAATTCCCGGCATCTTGGTGATGAGGTCCTGCACGGTCGCATCGGGATTTGTCTTATAAGCATCCGCATTGTACTGGGTCGTATCGCCTTTTTGTTCCACCCGGATTGCATTCGCCTCCACGGTTACTTCTTCAAGTTTGGTATCGGTCTTCAGGAGGAAATCAGAAACGGTCTTCCCTTCCGGCAATTGGATGTTCTTAAACTGGTCCACGTATTCGAACAAAGTGACTTTGAGAATATAGTTTCCTGGCGTAAGTTCTGTGAATGAATACATCCCGTTCTCGTCGGTATTCGCGGCTTTCACCACCGAAGAGTCGGCAGCAGCAAGCAATGTCACGCGTGCTTCCATGAGTGTTTCGGAAGTTTTGAGATCGGAGACCTTCCCGGAAAGTTCGGTTTGGGAGTAGCTTGTAAGTGTAGTGAGAAGTGTAATGAAAAAGAAAAGTATGACGCGAATCTGCATAAAATGGGTTTGTTTCTGTATTTGATTGTTTTCGGGGCAAAAGGTTTATTGGGCCCGCGAAAAAAAACGGGAAACTAACAAAAATCGTGCCTCGAAGAATCTTTATTAACCGCAAAGAGTAAGAGAGCGCAAAGGAAATGATTAAAAACTTTGCGTCTTCGCGTTCTTTGCGGTAAAAAGTAAAAAAACTACTTTTGTTCCGAATAACGCAATTCCGACAATCAATCCATGAAAACACCGCTTCTTATTCTCCTGCTTCTTTCCATCAGCATCACTAATAAGGCGCTGGCTCAGAAAAACAAGCTCGTTGCTACCATCCTGGGTGAAACGAATCGTAAACCGATGACCGGTTTAGAAGTACGAATTTCTGCTCCCGGAGGCCGCATACTCACAAAACTGACCACCGACAGCACCGGAAAAATCGAATATCCAACCGACCAGACATTCCTTGAACTCGACATCCGCTCCAACAACCTCGATTTCAAATCCGCTTTTAAACAAGTCAGGCTGATTCCCGACAACCCCACCATTGAGTTCTATTTTCTTGCCCCACGCGATCCGGAAGAAGTCGAACAAATCAAGCAGGGATTACAAAAACTTCCGGGCAATAAAAACGAAGTTCTTGCCAACGCTTTCTGTCCGAACTTCATTTCGGGAACGCAGGACACAGCCACGTTCAAAGAAGTTTATTCCTGCCTGATCAAAAACATGAAATACCCCGAAGAAGCACAGGAATTGGGAATAGAAGGGAAAATAAAGGTCAAATTCATCATCGACGAAAACGGAAAAATCTGCAACCTCGAACTCATTAACAGTAACTTCGCGATCCTGGAAGAAGAAGCCCTGCGTGCAGCAGCTTGCCTTTCCGGCATGACGCCCGCAACCTGTGACGGCAAGAAAGTACCCACTTATTATGTGCTGCCGGTGAGTTTTCGGATGAATTAGATGTGGAAAACCACATTTTAAATGCTAGACAAATGTGGTAAATACTGAAAATGAAGGCAAAAAGGATGAACTAAAAAGTCTTTGATTAGATTCGCAGATAAATCCTTTAAAAAATATCAACCAAACAAATTGAGAAAGGATTTGTTAATACTATTTGAAAACTTAATCTGGAGTCTAAGCCTTGCCATATATTAACTCGATGCTTTTTCCTAAATTCGTTGTTCATTAATTAAACAAGGAGAACTAAGATAATGTCCCTTAATTTACAACATCTCGAAAACGAACTAATTGATCAATATTTAACGGACGAATCAGACCGCCCCTGGATCATTGGATTTAGCGGAGGAAAAGACAGCACAATGCTTTTGCAACTAGCTTGGAAGGCTTTATCGAAAATTGACCCCATACTTTTAACCCGAAAAATTTATGTAGTTTGTAATGATACAATGGTGGAAAATCCAAGAATTGTAAAATTCATTTCTACAACTCTTAGAAAAATTGAAGAGGCAGCAGTTTCTCAAAGCATTCCAATTCAAGTTGTTGAAACCACACCACTTCTAGAAGACAGCTTTTGGGTGAGATTAATCGGTTTAGGCTATCCTGCTCCGAATAAATTTTATAGATGGTGTACGGAACGGTTGAAAATTAATCCGACCACACGATTTATTAAAGAAACAGCTAATATTAACGAATCTGCAATTATTTTACTCGGGACAAGAAGCGCAGAAAGTGCTAATCGTGCAAAATCAATTAAAAAACACGAAGTTAAAGGACACCGTTTGAGAAAACACTCTCTACCAAATGTCTTTGTATATGCTCCCATTAAAGATGTTGAAACTAATGAGGTTTGGCAATATCTAAATCAGGTTCCACCACCGTGGGGTGGAACGCACAAAGAACTAGTTACCTTGTATAGAAATGCAAATGCTGGTGATTGTCCCTTAGTTATCGACGAAAGCACTCCAAGTTGTGGCAGTTCAAGATTCGGATGTTGGACTTGTACTGTTGTTAACAAGGATAAGTCTATGGAAGGACTTATTGAGAATGGAGAAGAATGGATGCAACCTCTAGCCGAAATTCGAGACTTTTTAATAGAAGCCAGAGATAATCCTGAAAAATACCGGTATAGGGAACGTAGGAATGGGAAAATAGATGAACATTTATGGGGACCTTATTCTATTGAAACAAGAATAACTATTCTAAAGAAAATATTAGAGGCTCAGCTTGCCATTAAACCAGACGAAGACGTCGAATTAATTACGCATCAGGAATTAGTGTTAATCCAATACCATTGGTTTAGAGACAGTTTCTTTAATACTAAAGTTTCGGATGTGTACAATGCCGTCTTCAATAAAGACCTAGACATGAGTAAAAACAACGACAAAATCAAACAGGAAGAGGAATTATTAAAATCCACTTGCAAGAGTAATCCTACCGATGTAAATCTTATCCAAGATCTTTTAGCCTTGCAAAAGACGAAAACATTGATGATTCGTAAACGTGGTCTTCAAGCAGATATTGAAACCAGAATTGAACAAGAATTAAAGGCTAAAAAATAACTACTCGAATGATCATAAAGGAAATAGAATTAAATAATTTTCGAATTTACAAGGGCCAGAATAAAATTAATTTAGAACCTAGTCCTGAAAAAAACATTTTTATTGTTAGTGGGAGAAATGGATTCGGTAAAACCACTTTTCTCATGTCGATGGTTTGGTGTCTTTATGGGCGTCAAATGCAGGATGTTGATGATATTTATAAAAAGGAAATTGATGACCAGGGAGGGTATGCTAAGTACATCGCTAATTCATTAAACAGATTGGCGAAAACTGAAGAAAACCACAATTTTCATGTGGCAATCACTTTTAGTAATATCAACATACCAGAAGTACCTTGCAAAGAAATTACAATTAAACGCAGTTATAATACCTTAACGAGCTCTAACGAAGATGTTGAAGTACTGATTGATGGTTATCCAAGTGAACTAGCCAAAGAGGTTGGTCAGGAAATTTTCATTCGGGAATTTATTATGCCGATTGAAATTGCCAAATTCTTTTTCTTTGATGCTGAAAAAATTGTAAGTCTTGCAGAAGTAAACACAGTTGAACAAAAGCGAAAGCTTAGCAAAGCCTATTCAGAAGTACTTGGAATCAAGAAATATGAAGATTTACGCAAAGAATTGGAAGATCTCCAGTTAAAGCTGCGCCAGGAAACTGCCTCTGCAGATGAAAAAGCTGAATTGAGATCTTTAGAAATAGAAGTTGAACGCTGTGATGGAAAAATAAAAGAGAATAATGATACAATAGCTCGGCTAAAAGAAAAGCGAAGTGAAACAAATAAGGAGTCACGAGATATTCAGGAAAAACTAATCAAGTCAGGTAGCTCAATTACTGTTGAGGAGTTACAGGAATTCCGTGAAAAAGAAGAAGAGTTGACAATCACAATCAATAATCTTCAAAATGAATTGAAAGAATCTTATGACATTATTCCTTTTGCGATTGCCGGTGAAACCATGTATGATGTTATTCAACAACTGGAACATGAGAGCAATTACAAAAGTGTACAGTTCAAAAATGAAAACGCGAAAGGTGTTACCAATAAGATCTTAACTGATTTAATGAGTGCAGCTAAACCTACTGAATTAGTAATAGATTACAACGTTCAAAAATATTATGCTGAAACGGTAGAGTCTTTAATTAAAAAACACTTTTTTGCAGATTCAACGGAATTGCCGGAAGAATTCAAAACCATTCATGAATTTTCTGATTCGGAAAAAAACGAGATCAATGCACTCGTAAGCAATATCCGTTTTTCTTTCAGAGAATCATTCAAACGAATTACGTCCGAGTACAATCTTGCTAAAAATGAGATCAACTCTATTCGCAGGAAAATCAGAGACGCCGAATCAAATCAGGAAGATCCGATCATTGCGGAATTAAGGAAACGCAAAGACGATCTGGACAAAGAAATCCTACACATTGATGATACAATTGAATCATTGAACCGGGAGATCGGTGAATTCATGAATGAAAAAGTCCAGAAAGGCAAAACCATTGACAAGCTTTCTTCTAAACTGAAAGTTTCTCAAGAAAACAAGAAAAAGGATGACATTATTCAACGGAACATTCAGAACCTCAAGGAATTCATTGCCAAGTTCAAGGATGCTAAAAAAGAATCTCTCGAAAAGCAGATTCTTTCCGGTTTAGAAACATTGCTGCATAAAAAAGGGTTTGTCAAAGAAGTTGAAGTTGAAATCATCGGAGATACAATTGACATCATTTTGAAAAATGCCAGAGGAGAAGCTATTCGAAAAGAATCATTAAGTAAAGGTGAGCAACAAATGTACGCAACAGCCTTATTACGTGGATTAGTGGAAGAAAGCGATATTGAATTCCCGGTATTTATTGATTCACCCATGCAGAAATTTGATGAAATGCATGCAGAGAACATTGTAAAGTATTTCTACCCTAATATTTCCGATCAAGTGGTTATCTTCCCCTTGATCAACAAAGAATTAACCGAAAAAGAGTATAACATTCTGTCAAAACACATTTCGAAAACCTATTTGATCGATAATATTCACGAAGACAAGAGTGAATTCGTTTTCTGTGAGCCAGATAACTTTATAAACGTATACAACCAGAAATACAATGCTAATTAACATTAGAACATCAGAAGCTAACAAAACGGTTGTACAAGATCTAACCCGCAGACTAAATTTAGGAACTGAGAATGTGGTTTCGAGAATTGCCTTCTCATATTCCTTGTCAAAAGGAATAAAATTGAATCTTGAACAAGATTTATTCGACAGCAAAGGAAAAGAGTACAAAGAGGATATCCTGTTCGGAAAATTCCGTGACTACTACATTGCGCTAATCTGCCAGCATTACGACTTGTACAAATCGGATAAAGATATCGGGAAGTACATCAAAATGCACATTGACCATGGTTTGGGATTAATGTCTAAATTATTTGAAGAGAACCCGAATTACTCTGGATTGGATTTCTTGGTAGAAAACCTGGAGAAAGGAATCGAGAAACTGGAGGAAAGTGATATTACAAACGATGCCATTCTTTTCGACGAAAAAACAAGAAATTTACGTGTAAGCAACAAAGCTTATTGCACTAAACCCCTTAAAATTAAAGTGGGACAAACGTTTGATGATGAAGCCGTCATATTTAATTTCAATGACTCTTCTATTCACAGTAATGCTCATATTGCTGTAGCCGGAAATTCCGGGACTGGTAAGACTTATTTTGCCAACAGCTTATTAAAACAAATCGCAACCAATTCAGGCGGAGAAGTAAATTTCCTGTTCTTAGATTTTAAAGGTATCACCCCGGAAGATGAAAAGAAAAACAGCGATTTCTTCAAAGCAACGAATTGTGAATTAATCAAAGCGCCGCAAACGAGTTTCCCTATCAATCCAATTACGTTTATTGATAATATTAATGAGAAGAATAAGATAATGGGGATCAACAAATTTGTTGACATTATCGCATCTTATGCAAATCTGGGCAAGGTTCAGGAACAAACTTTGCGTGACGCAACACGTGATTGTTTCAACAACAGCAAAAATGGTAAACACCCTTCTTTTAGAGATATTTACAACCAGGTATTGGTTTTAGAAGGAAGCAAGCCGAGTTCCTTACGCAAAATTTTAGAGGACATCAGCGATTTAGATTTGTTTGCAGACGCATCAGATGATAAAGGAGCTTTCCTTAATAAAAACTATTACTTGAGTCTCTCAGGAGATTTGGATCAGTCTATTCGCATCACAAGCGTCTTCCTGATTATCAATTACATCTACAATACGTTCATGAACATGGACAATGCGGATATCGTTGATAACCAACAAGGAATGCGTTATGTACTTTTAATTGATGAAGCCCACACGATTTTCCGTGAAAAGAAATCACAACTCATCCTGGAAAAAATGCTGCGAGAGATTCGTTCAAAAGGAGTTTCAATAGTTTTATTGTCTCAAGGTATACAAGAATTCATTCAGCCAACTTTTGATTTCAGCAGCATGTGCGAAACAGCCTTCTTGTTCGACATCAAAGACAAAACCAACCTGAAACTTATGCAAAAATTCTTAGGACTTAGTGATAAAGATGCTCAAAAACTTAAAACGAGCATGGAAAAAATTCAGAAGTATCAATTGGTTTCCAATCTGAAGGAATTTAAGGTTGGGGAGTTGTTTAAAGCTTAAATGATGGAAGATAAAACTAAAAACCTAATAATAATGTTTGTTTACTTTTTGTTAGCAATCGTTTTTTTTAGTTCGATAGGAATTTGGCTGCCAATGATTTCTGATGACTACACAAAGGGAAAAATGGCTGAAGAAACTTTTAATGCCGTCGCAGGTAATATTCTTACGTATTCTTTGGCTATTTTCTTGGTATCATCCATTGATAGAATCATTTATCTATTTTATAAAGCGAGTAAGTATACTAATAACGTTTTAGAATTTTTGTTAATAATTTGTGTTGTCATAATAACAGGATACTTTGTTTTTCTTACTCAAAAAAGTATTAAATATGCTTATTATCAAAATGCAATTGGATATGCAAGTTACATTGTTTTCATTGCTTGGATTTCGTGGTTTTATGTAAAAATAAAGGGGTCTAAAGATAACAATTACGCAACAATTGGAGGGGTTATATGAATTATCTAGAATTATATGCATTAAAGGTTTCACAACCATTGTGTGACTTCTATCTAACTGCAATTAAAGCTGTTGATTTAAAACAAATTTCATTTTCTGAGCAATTACAATACAAGGATGAAAAAGGTCAACTAAAAGGAAGTCAAAGAAAAATCGATACTCGGAGATTATCAGAAATTGGAAAGTATATTGACTCAGTCGAAATGTCTTTTCCAAATTCTATTATAATTGCAGCGAATTATGATGAAGATGGTAAACTGATTGATGATGAGGAAATACGCTGGGATACTAAACTTATAAGCGAAAATCTATACAAAATTATCATTCCAAGTGATTCAAAACTAGCTGCCGTCATAGATGGCCAGCACAGACTAAATGGGTTTGATGATAAATATTTGACAAAAAAAGATCGCTATAATATTGAACTACCCGTTGCTGTTTTCTTTGACCTATCAAACCCTTATCAAGCCTTTCTCTTTGCAACCATAAACGGAAATCAAAAAAGAGTTGATAAAAGCTTAGCATTAGAGCAATTTGGATTTAATGTTGAAGAGGAACCACAACATACTTGGACCCCTGAAAAACTAGCTGTTTATTTTGTTAGAAAGCTAAATTTCAAAGAAAGTCCTCTAAATGGTCATATAAAGATTGCCCCGAAAATTTCTAAGGATGTTAAGAATGATCTCCTAAAAGAAAAGGATTGGTCAATTTCCACCGCAACAATTGTTGATGGTATTATCAATTTAATATCTTCCAATGCGAAAAGAGATCGGGTAGAAATGGCACAAGAAAATATTTGGGGAAAAAGAACCCGTAAAATGGTTGAACAATTCAAGTCAGATAAGTCTCCTTTGCGATTGGAATACCTTGAAAAAAAGGATGATGAATTATTCGAAATAATATTAAACTTCTTAAAGGCAGCAAAAGAAACCATCCTTAAAGAATACAATCCCAAATCATATATATTTAAAACTGTTGGTTTTCAGGCATTATTTGATTTATTGAACAGATATTTGATTAAGTACAGGCAAACTTCTATAGAAGATTTTAAGGTTTTATTGGAATCAGCAAATATTTACGATTTCACAAGTTCTTCAATTCAAGCATCTGGAATTGGAAGAGGAGACATCAGAAATGCATTATTGTTGTCATCTGGATTAATAAACTTAAAGGATTTGAAAGAAGATCAACTAAAAAAAATTAATGAAATACGTAAGGATGGTAAACTCGATTAACCTTGATTCCCATAATAATGGAAAAAAAACAATAATACATGCAGCAATAAATGCATTAATAAAATTTGGAAAGCCTGCTGACATAAAGACTTTATATTCAATTATTGTAGAAAATGACTTGTATTCATTCAACGCTCAAAATCCAATCAATGCTCTAAGTGTTCAGGTAAGAAGATACTGTAAAGGGATAGATTTTCCAACAGCCAAAGAGCCAAAGTATTTTCAAATATTATCCGATGGTACATACTGGTTAGTCGATGAACCAATTCCAGGAATTACCAAACAAGAACAAAATAATTTATCCAAAAGGATTCAAATAGAAAATGATTTTCATGAGTTACTTTTAAAGATTAAAGGGAATCATAAAAAACATATAGATGCTTTCAAACAACATATAATTACCCGTTTACAAGAAATGCCTCCACAATCATTTGAAGTATTTTCCAAAAAAATGCTTTTAGCTTATGGCTTTATAAATATGGAAGTTACCAATTATGTTAAGGATGGTGGTATTGATGGGTATGGAAAGTTAAAAGTAGGTATAACACATTTAAATGTAGCTTTTCAATCCAAACGATGGAAAAATAATTCTATAAGTAGAACAGAAATTGACAAATTCAGAGGGGCTATACAAGGTGATTATGAGCAGGGAATTATTATTACAACATCCAAATTCACTAAAGAAGCATTATCTGCGACAAGAAAACCCGGAGCTGTGCCAATCATTTTGATCGATGGTGATTCTCTTGTGGATATTATGATTGAAAAGCGTTTTGGAATCGAAATTGAAAATTTACCTATTTATGTTAATGCTTTAGATAATGTTTTAAATGACTAATTATGACTAAAGACCAAACCTATGAGTTCATTGGCGAACTCGCTATTGCACTATACACCAAAAACATTAAGATTAGTTTAACGGCTTTAAATACTATCCTAGCAGACAAACATGCTTCATACGATAGTAACCGTGGGTTAGCTGCTGGTGTTGGAGGAGCGTTTCGCTTTTGGAAAAGTAAAGACCCGGTCATTCACCATGCTATTGCTCATACCTTTATGGATAAGGATGGAGTACCAGCCTGGGAAAAATATGAGTAATTAAATGAACATGGATCTCAATTTCTGAACTTGATCCTTGATGGTTGAGACTGTTGTATTAATTTCATTAATCGTTGTACTTCCACTCAACGAAAACCGAATACTGCAAAAACTTTCATATTCATTCAAGCCCATGGACAGTAAAACATGTGATGGATCGATACTTGCAGCAGTACACGCACTTCCATTGCTTACTGCAATCATCGATGTATCATCTTCAAGCTCGCTTAACCCCATGATTAAAGCATCGCTGTCTACTCCTTTAAAATGAATGTTGGTTACATTATACAAACGGGATTCTATTGAACCATTAACAGTAGTATCCGGAATTTCCAATAATTGTTGCTCCAATGAATCTCTTAATGTTTTTATTTGAATAGCTTTTTCTTCCATTTGCAAAGCAGCTAATTCACACGCTTTTCCTAATCCAACTATTCCGGGAACATTCAGTGTGCCACTGCGCAGACCTCGTTCATGGCCTCCTCCATGCACCAATGCATCAATTTTCAAACGATTCTTTCGTTGTCTTAAGAACAAAGCTCCTGTACCTTTTGGTCCATGAATTTTGTGAGCACTCAAACAGAGAGCATCAATACCAAATTCATCCACATTGATTGGTGTTTTTCCTACAGATTGGGTACAATCAGAGAAAAAGAAAGCCCCTTTTTCATGAGCCAATTCAGCAATTTTTTGAACATCCTGGATTACTCCGGTTTCATTATTGACATGCATCACGGTTACCAAAATAGTATCTTCGCGTAGCGTTTCTTTCAATAGATCCAAATCAATTAGTCCAGACGGTAAAACAGTTAAATAGGTAATTTCAAAACCTTTCTTCTCCAAAGCAATGCATGTATCCAAAACAGCCTTATGTTCCGTTTGAACCGTAATAATATGTTTCCCCTTTGTGGAATATGCTTCAGCAATTCCTTTCAATGCAATATTGATCGCTTCTGTTGCCCCACTTGTGAAAATAATTTCATTGGTATCAGCCCCAAGTAAATCAGCAACTTTTTTTCGAGCTTCTCTTACCGCTTCATGAGCACCTACTCCAAATTTATGCGTACTAGCAGCATTCGCAAAATTATTAGTTAAAAAGGGCATCATTTCATCCAATACCTCAGGTGCAATTTGGGTTGTTGCATTGTTGTCTAAGTAAATGATTTTTTGCGCCTCTTTCATACTCAACAAAAGTAACAAATTGAGCCTTAGAAATCACCAAACAGGAACAATCGAAAATCCTTAACATATGCTAACAATTTCCCGTATTGATCGATGCTTCCACCTCATACATTTGATCCAATTATTCATCTAAAAACCATGTATTATGGAAAAGAAAAACATCCAAAAAAAAGAGTGGACCAAAAAAAGTTTGGAACGGCTTGAAAAAGGAAAATCGACTCCTCAAAAAGAAAAGTTGATTAAAAAGGTGAAAGAAGATTTAAAGAAGAAAAAATCTTCAACTAATTAACCCGAAGAGGTGATCGTAATCACGATCGCCTTTTCGGTGTTACTAACTATTTATTATTAGTTTTACTTATCAAACGATAAATACTATTCATGACAACTGAACTTCTAAAGAGCATTATTGAATCTCATAAGAATTCACCCCACTCACAAGTCAACAACTACAATATCTTCCAGGTGCTTCAACTAGAATCCGAAGAAGTCCGTCTACATTCCCGTTTTTTAGCTGATTTATTAAACCCTCAAGGAAAGCATGGATTAGGGACATTCTTTCTCAACAACTTTTCAGACTTGATAAAAGAAAATACCATTTTTCCCGATTTAAACAAGGTTGAAATACATGTGGAAAAATACATTGGAGCGGTAACACCAACAACTGGAGGGCAAATAGACATTTTACTAATTGACAATCTGAATAACGCTCTAATAATAGAGAATAAGATCTATGCGGGAGATCAGGAAAATCAACTGTTACGTTATCAAAATTTTGGAATGCAACTGCAGAACAGGGGTGGAAAATTTCATATCGTCTATCTAACCCTTCATGGAAATTGTGCCAGTGATTTCTCATTAGGAAATAACATGAAGCACGAAGAATACGAATGCTTATCCTACAAACACCATATTGTCAACTGGCTGGAAGATTGTGATAAACAACTTATAGGAAACCAACAAGCTGCAGTTATTCTAAAACATTATACACAACTTTTGAAAAACTTAACCGGTATGGAAAATAATCATTATCAATATTTAACAATTGCTGAAATCACATCATCTAAAGAACACTTCTCGGCCGCTGAAAAGATTTCTCATGCAATATTACCTGCAAAATCGAAATTACTCAAAATAGCAATTGAAGAAATCGTTGAAAACTTAAAGGTATCACATCCTCAAATGGGATTTTATATCAGCGAGCATTTTGGATACCGATATGAAGGAATGGAAATTCATCACCAGAAAGTAAGCGAAAACGAACATCCATCCCATATTCGTTTTTCTTTTCTTAGTGATGCAACTGATTGTTACATTGAGATTCATCCCGGCCTTATCGATGGGGTTCCAATTGATAAAAACCAAAAGAAACGACATTATTATAAAGAGCATTTAAACCCTCATTTCCCTAAAACTTCTGGAAGCATTTCCAGCACTGAAAATTCCTGGCAGGGGGAATGGGTGATTTACTATACTTCATTCAACAATCGTTTTGAACAACTGCTTGATACAGAAAGTCGAGCAAGCCTAATCAATCAAGTATATAAAGATTTGTGTTTGATTATTGATGATTTTTTAATTGCAGAATCAATTATTACCATTCAAGATGAATTCAAAAATTAGAAACCTCATTCGAGATTACTCCAAAATATATCAGGAGTTTGAGGATTTACAAGCAAAGAAACTACTGGCCAAAGGTGATCAAAAAACAGGAGTAATAGGTGAATACTATGCAAAGTGCTATTTACACAGCTTGCCAGATTTAGTATCAGTAGATTATGCGAATCCGGGGGCGCTTCATGATTTATACTGCAAATTGACAGACAACCTTGGAGAATTTAAAGTTCAAGTGAAATGTATTTCATCGCATTCCAGTACAAAAACAATAGCTCCCATAAATCTAGCACCGGGAGCGTTCGATCAACTGTATTTAATTTCTTTGGATGAAGAATTTAAACCAATCAGTTTTTTCATTAATTCGTATGATGAAATCGTAGAAAAAGCTAAAGGGAAACAAAAACTTTTCGGAGTAAAGTTAACTAACCAACTTCGGTCGGGTAATTTATACCTGAATTTATCCGAGAATCGAATCAATGATTTAAAAAAGGCATTAGAACTCCCTTGAGGAAATCGTAACCACCTTGCAAATGCTGATCTAGTACCAAACAACTACAATCATCCTACAATATAAGTAATCGGAAATCACCCAACAAGTGAGCCCGTTATACCCCACAAGTGGAAGCAAATGACCTAGCAAGTATCGGCAGATAACCCCACAAATGCCTCCATCCTACCCTACAAATACCTCCATCCTACCCTACAAGCACCTCCATGCTACCCCACAAGTAAAAGCAAGCCACCCTACAAATACCCGTAAACGCCCCCAAACACCCGCCGAAAACCCATGTTCCCCGATCATTCAAACCGACCGTTTGAAAAAGTACTGCCGGATTTTGCTCAATGAAACGCCTGATTTAACGCGCATTAACAACTGGCTGCCAGTGCTTTGGCATGGTATTCCCGGTGCATATTTTCATAAACACTAAATCACATGTCATGAAAAAGACAACATTAAGCCACATGGCGATGTACCAGAACGTACTCGCAGTGGTAAAAGACCACCAAAGCAGTTGGAACGGGATTCCGGCAATTGTATCTGTAGTAAGCGAATTCGAAAGCCTACTAACGAACCTGGGCAGCCGCCTCAACGGACAAAGCAGTATTACACAGGGAATCAGTGATGAAAAACAAATTTATATCGATCAACTGATCAAAGACATGAGCTTGCTCAAAAAAGGATTATTTCTGTATGCAATACAAACAAACGACTTGCCATTGCGCGCCCGGAACAAGGAATCGCTCACGAAATTGAAAAGCATGGGTGCAGAACGCCTGAAAGTCAGCAGTGAAGCTTTATTGCTGGACCTCGAAGCACATGGAACTGCATTGCCCGACTTCGGAATTACAGCGGCACAAATCCAGGATTTCCAATCACAGGCTGCACTCCTCGAAGAACGCAAGAACAGCGTCCGCCAGGCGATCATTGAACGCAGCATAGAGACCAAAGCAATCAAAGACCTCGAAAAGCAGCTCAACAATCTGCTCATCGAACAGCTCGACCGTTTCATGAGTTTTTTCCAGGCAACAGAACCTTCGTTCTTCGTGACCTACAAAGCCGCACGAAGGATCATCGGGAACGGAAACCCGGGCGGAAGCCGGAATAACAAGCTTAGTGCTTAATTGACCACGATCCCGATAGCTATCGGGAACACCAAGAGCACGAGGTTTATTTGTACGGTGTGAAAGGGATTGTCTTTAAGAGGTAATCCCTTTTCGTTTTTCAATCACCCGGAAAACAGAAGAAACCAAAATCACCACCATGCTTCCCAGCCAAAACCAATAACCAATTGCAACTTCAGTCAGATAGTTTTCATGATCCGAGAGATTGTAGAGTAATGGACTAATTATTCCTCCTTTCAAAAACAAAAGTGCCAGCAGTACCGAAAACACGCCTAAAAGGGTACTTGTAATCGGGAACTTCCAAGTAGTGCAAAGGGCAGCAATAAAAAACAAGTTGGCGAACCATGCCTGTGGCAGTCCCAATTCGCTAATTGAGAACATCCAACCAAAAATGAGCATCCAAAAACCCTGACCAACCACAGCGGGTTCGTTTGTTGTGGCATAAACCGGCAAATTGAAAGCCAGGAAATACAAACTCAAAGAAACAATCCAAAGGTATTTTTTTATCACAGCAAGTTAAGCTTTAGCTAAATGTAAAAATAAATCGTTCACCGAAAGTTAGGAATGAATGAATTTACTAGAATCTCAATCCGGCGCATTGGTGAACGAGATCGGGCACCTGTGCAGTAAATGACAGTAAATTTCTCATACTGTTTGAGGCGGTACGCTGAGTTTATGAGAAATTCTGTCATGACCTGCTAACAGGTCGATTGGTTTACCCGCGCCTAGACTACCTCACAACTTTCGCACTAACGTTTGTCGTTGTTTCGTCTTCACCAGCTACGCTGCCTCTTAGCTCCACCTTTTTACGGTCCGCCGCGGCGGATAAAAAGGTGGAAATCGTCATGGAGGACTGGAATTGTCAGGACACGCGGCCAATCACTCCTCCAACTTCAGCGGTATCACAAAATACACACTAAACTGGTGCCGGTTGATGCGGTTGCCGAAATAATTATACCCGCAGCGGAATGCGTACTCATACGAGAAATTCACCCAGGGAATTCCGGGGTTGATCCCGATGCGGGGTTTGATGCAAAACAAGCCGTGGGTGAAATCCGTGTAATACACTCCGCTTATTCCGAGATTCACATAACGGGCGGCAAGCTGGAACCCGATCTTAGGGCCCAGGATGAAATCGTCTTTGCGCCACAGGAAATTAAATTCCGCACCGTAAACCGGTCCGCGGATAAAACCGGGTTCTTTTGAGCGATTCCTCCAGCTAAAAGGATTTTCGTATAGCTCCTCGTAACGTGCATTGCTGAAAGAAACTTCGCCGAACAAGCGGTTTCCCTGGTACAAATTGACATAGAGGAAGTAGGATTTCCAATCGGTCATTAACTCCACAAAATCTTCTCCACGGTGTAATTTGTTGTACGCTTTATTCTGTGCCTTTAATAGGACATCAAGCGTCGCTTCATCCGGTAATTCAGGGATCGTATAAAAAACGGAATCTGACTTCACCTCCAGTTTCGTGTAATAAACGTATTCTCCAAAGTACCTGGATCTTTTGACAGAAAACCGGATAAAAACCAGCGTGTCCACGAATTTTCCATAATAATCAGATCGCAGATCGCAGCGAACAACTTCGCCCGGTGTCCGAAGAAAATGGAACGAACAACCGGACATGTATTTTGAATCATTGCTATAGCCGGTGTTCAGCTCGTAGTTGTATTTCCGGAAATCTGTCTGAGATGGAATCCGAATATACAGCGATCGGGTTTTATATTCAGCAGAAACATCAAAGGAATGCAGAACTATCCATAGAAAACAAAGCAGTATGCCGATTCGGTTTTTCACGGTCCTAAAATACATAAAACCACGAACGGACGAGATGCACTGAGTGAATTTACCACCACGCTTACGCAGTAGCTACAGCGAAGGCGCAAGGGACACGAAGAGCACGAGGTTTATTTGTATTGTGTGGAAGGGATTATCCAAAAAGGAGTGATCCATTTTTTACTTGAGAGCACACCAAATATTATCTTCTGTTTTGAAGCACGAAGAACACGGAGCACATCTAATAACTGCAAAGAACGCAGAGGAATTACAAATACCTCTTTGCGCTCTTTCACTCTTTGCGGTGAATAATAAAAGCCTTTCCTCGTGTTCTTCGTGCTCTTCGTGGTTACCCTTTACAAATTCTCGAAGAAATCATTCCCTTTATCGTCCGTGATAATAAACGCCGGGAAATCCTTGATGGTGATCTTTCTCACAGCTTCCATTCCCATGTCTTCAAAGTCGACCAATTCTACGGAAAGAATATTCTCTTTCGCTAAGATCGCAGCAGGGCCGCCTACAGATCCCAGGTAGAATCCACCGTATTTGCCGCAGGCATTCGTCACATCTTTCGAGCGGTTTCCTTTTGCAAGCATGATCATACTTCCGCCCAGGCTTTGGAATAAGTCCACGTAAGAATCCATGCGGCCGGCCGTTGTAGGACCAAAACTTCCGGACGGCATTCCTTCCGGTGTTTTTGCAGGACCGGCATAATAAACCGGGTGATTTTTAAAGTATTCCGGCATCGGTTCACCGGCATCCAGCATATCTTTGATACGCGCATGCGCAGCGTCACGAGCCACAATCAACGTTCCATTCAGTTTCAAACGCGTTTTGATCGGGTACTTCGACAACTCAGCCAATACATCAGCCATCGGTCTGTCTAAGTCAATCGATACCGGCGGCTCCAAATGAGGCGGCACTTCCGGCAATAAACGGCGCGGATTTTTCTCCAATTGCTCCACGAACAAACCGTCTTTGGTAATTTTCGCTTTGATATTGCGATCAGCCGAACAGGAAACCCCTAATCCAACCGGACAAGACGCTGCGTGGCGCGGCAAACGGATCACTCGTACATCGTGCGTAAAGTATTTCCCTCCGAATTGTGCACCGATCGTACTTTCCTGGCAGATTTTCTGCACGCGTTTTTCCCACTCGATATCACGGAAAGCCTGACCTCCCATGTTTCCTTCTGTTGGTAAATGGTCGTAATACCCGGCTGATGCTTTTTTTACAGCAGCCAAATTCGCTTCAGCAGAAGTTCCTCCCACCACGAACGCCAAATGATAAGGCGGGCACGCGGAAGTTCCCAAATCCTTGATCTTTTCCTTGATAAACTCTTCCAAAGAAGCATCGTTCAATAAGGATTTTGTTTTCTGGTATAAGAAGGTTTTATTGGCAGAACCTCCACCCTTCGCTAAGAACAGGAATTCGTATTTCGCTCCCTGGTTTGCATAAATATCAATTTGAGCCGGAAGATTGGAACCGGAGTTCTTCTCTTCAAACATGTCCAAAGCCACGATCTGCGAATAACGCAGGTTGCGCTCCTGGTACGTATTGTAAATTCCTCTTGACAAGTATTCGGCATCATTGGAGCCGGTGTACACGTCTTCTCCTTTTTTACCCACTACAATAGCAGTTCCGGTATCCTGGCAGGAAGGAAGTTGTCCTTCCGCGGCGATGGTTGCATTCTGCAATAAATTGTAAGCCACAAAACGATCGTTATCCGTTGCTTCCGGATCGTCCAAAATAGCGCGTAATTTTTCCAAATGCGAAGTTCTCAGGTAAAAAGAAACATCTGCAAGCGCCTCCTGCGCAAGGAATTCCAAAGCCTTCGGGTCAATGTTCAAAACTTCCCGGTTCCCGATCTTCTCAACGGTTACGAAATCAGAAGAAACTTTGCGGTATTCAGTCGTGTCCTTTTGTATCGGATACGGTTCCTGGTAAAAAAAGTCAGCCATGTTATTTATTAGTTGTTTCGTTCTAGTTAGTAAGGCCGCACTAACGCTTGCCTTTTATCAATCCGCCCAGCGGATTTCTTATTTCAGGTGCAAAATTAATGAAAAAGCGTTTTCTATTCAGAAATGAGTAATTAGAATGAAGCTAAATAGCAATTAGCGAGGTCCTCCCCCTTTATCCCCCTCCAAAGGGGGAATTTTATTACTAATTCATCATTTTAACTGATTGAAAATCAATAATTTGTTTCTCAATCATCAAAACGGGGTAACAAAAAGGAGTATAATTGTACTCCTACGTTCTAAAAGGATCATAGAAAATCATCTATTTTCCTTTGTATCCCTCAATTGATAGCTAAAATACTTAATTGTTGGGAATTGGGCGTATCAATTTCGTGGAGCGTAACAAATGATGCACACTCCGATCAATGCTACAACCGCTCCTATTATATCAAATTTATCGGGTTTAAAACCATCGAAGAAGTAAGCCCAAAGTAATGACATTACAATGAAAACTCCTCCGTATGTTGCGTAAGTTCGTGCAAAATTTGCTGTTTGAAAGGTTGCAACAATTCCGTACGCAATCAATATTATTCCTCCAAGGATTCCGTACCAAATTGGTTTTTCTTCTTTGATAGAAAGCCAAACCAAATAGCCACCACCAATCTCACAAAGACCAGCGATAAAAAAGAAGAACAACGATTTTACTAATTCCATTACAATTCTAATTCACTTGTGATAAATTCCTTTGCTCCGTCAACTCCTGTAATCTCTAATACTGTTTCGCTTTGGTCTCCCTTAACCGAAATAGTGAACGTAAAGAAATCACAACACATTCGTTCTGTTTTAACGAATTCAGTTAGTTCATCAATCATTTCATCCGTTCCTTTGAAAGTGAACGCATATCCGTTTTTCAATTCTTTCTTTTTGATTACTTGCTTTCTCAAACTTGCAAGCACAGTGGCTTTTCTTTTTTGAAGTTCGGGAGTTGTCAGTTTACAAGCTAATACAGGAGAATCTTCTCCAGTTTTACAACAACTATCGGTACATGCCTCGGTTGTTTTTTTCTCTTTCTTGGATTCTTTTTTCTTTGATGATTCCATTTCACAACTCAATGTTAAAAGGGTTAAAGAACCTATGATTAAAATGCTTTTCATAGATACTAAGTTACTTATTCATTTTGGTTGAATCTGCTTTTGGATTTGCATTGCAATTCTTGTCACAAGAAGTTCCGCCACAGTTAACGCATACACCCGCAGTTGTCTTCTTATCGTTTCCACCACAACATTTATCTATCATTGTGCATGAAAGAATCATTGTTAATGCTAATACACCGATACCCGCAAAGGCTAAAATTTTCTTTTTCATATCCTTAGTTTTTAATTACATTCACAAAAATAAACCATGGAGTATAGTCTACGGTTTTCGTTTTTAGCAAAAAAATATTGATTATGCTGATTGGTGAGTTATCAAAGCGAAGTGGATTAACTAAGGATACCATCCGTTTTTACGAAAAGCAGGGGCTAATTCCCGAAGCAAGAAAGGTACACACCTTCAATAATTACAAGGAATACACCGAGGAAACATTAAGTCGTTTGCTGACGATCAAGAAGATTAAATCGTTCGGGTTCACTCTGAACGAATCAGCGGAACTATTGGACATGGTAGAGTTGAATACTGCAACCTGTGATAATGTTGCTGAAAGGGTCGCTGATAAAGTAGAATTAATCGAGGGAAAGATTAAAGAACTGGAAGAATTAAAGGCACAAATGATCCGTAAGGTCTATGAATGTCGCAGTTGTTGCGCTCCTCAAACACTTTCTGAAAATTGCCCCATACTAATTTTAGAAGAACAATAATCCTACTCACAACCACTTTCAGTACATTCACCCGAACTGGAACATGATTCTGATTTCACATCAGTTGGTGTTGAACATTCTGTTTGTTTCGAATTTGCAGCATTATATTTTGAATACTCGAAGTAACTCAAAGCAGCAATACTTATAACTAATCCAATCCAAAAGATAGCCTTTCTTGTTTTTGTTTTGCGTTTCTCTTTATCGCTTGGAGCACAATCACACGAATTACCTGTGTTGCAATTCAGTTTGGGAATGACATACAGGGAATAATAAGATATAGTGAACGAAACAGCACTTATCGCTATTAATATTGGTTCAATTGCACTCATTACTGGAGAACTTGCAATAGTTGCAGAAGAGACACCAAATAGTGAGGCTACTGGACTAGCACAGACACCTACGCAAGCACCACTTTTACAACAGGCTAGTAAAATTGGAGCAGTTGAAGTTAATCCTCCTGTGATGGTTGTCCAAATTGATCTTTTTGCTTTCATAAATTTGATTTTTCGCACCTCTGCGAATTAAGTTTTAATTATTCAGTATTTGGTTGATGAATTCATCTTGAATAGATTCCATTTCTACTACAATCGCTTCAATACCCAAAGCAGGAAGATTAGAATGTATGTCGCTGAACAATGCAATTTTCATTTTACTTGTTTTTTGTTTCTAAAAATTCTTCGATTTCCTGAATTGTTTGTTTTGCTGTTCTGTTTAATCCAATAAGTGTAGCTGAAGCATACCCCGTCCAGCCACCGTAACCAACTAACCACAACCCTGCAATATCCAATGACTTGCTTTCCTTGGTGTTGGCAATACCTCTCTCATCCGTTTTTATTAAGGATTTCAAATGAGCGGTGTCGTAACCAAAACCTGTACACCAAATAATGGCATTAAATTCCTCTTTATTTCCGTTATCCCAAATCACACCATTTTCATACAGTTTGTAAAACAATCCACTTGAAACTAATACTCCTCTTTGACGGGCTTCCTTAACCGATGGAACCATTACGATATTTCCCAAATTGTATTGTGATGCATCAAAAGGTTTTCCTTCTTGTTCAGCTTTGTATTTAGCCGAGGCTACATTAAACAGGTAATACCCATCTACTTCGTCAGGTAAAAATTCTGGTTCCTTTTTGGTTGACCATTTGACATTTGTAACTTTTGAAATTTCAGCAACAATCTGTGCGCCTGAATTACCTTCACCTACTACTAAAGTTTTTAACCCAATAAATTCATGCGGGTTTTTATAATTTCGAGAATGGATTTGAATGCCTTTATAATTCTCAATGCCTTCTAACTTCGGAATAAAAGGACTTCCCCAAGTTCCAGTTGCAGAAATGACTGTTTTGGATTCAAAAATGCCTTGATTGGTGTGAACCTGAAAAATTGAATTCTCATGGGTAATGTGGCTTACTTCCACACCACGCTTTACATTCAATTGATAATGTTCTTCATACTTTGCTAAATAATCAATTACTTCTTGTCTAAGCGGAAATTTATTTCCTGATTTCGGCATTAACCATCCCGGTAAAGAACTGTAATCTGATGGTGAAAACAGCGTTAAACTGTCCCAAGAATTTAACCAAGCACCACCGGCAACTTGTTGTTTATCAATAATTAAAAAATTGAGTTTAGCTCTTCTAAGATAGTAACCGCAAGCTAAACCGCTTTGTCCTCCTCCAATAACGATGGTGTCAAATTCATTCATCGCCTTATTGATTTAGGGTTTCGTTTGCGAAATACTTCTTTCTAAACCAAAAAGCCAAGTTTACCAACGCAATTAATGCAGGAACCTCAACCAATGGTCCGATAACGCCTGCAAACGCCTGACCACTGTTAATTCCAAAAACACCAATCGCAACTGCAATAGCTAACTCAAAGTTGTTTCCTGTTGCCGTAAAAGCAATAGACGTAGACTTGGAATAATCTGCCCCGAAATATTTCCCAAGAAAGAAACTGATCACGAACATGACTGCGAAATAAATCACCAACGGAATTGCTATCCTCACCACATCCATAGGAATTCGAACGATCAATTCACCTTTCAGGCTAAACATTAAAACGATCGTGAATAATAATGCAATCAGAGTAATGGGAGAGATTTTCGGAATGAATTTCGTTTGAAACCATTCTTCACCTTTTAGTTTGATCAACAGATACCTGCTTGAAATTCCCAACGCAAAAGGAATCCCTAAATAGATTCCGACACTTTCAGCAATTTGACCGATACTTATATCCACTTTGAAACCTGTGTAACCAAAATAGGGAGGTAGAATGGTAATAAAAATGTAGGCATAAACACTATACAGAAGAACTTGAAAAATGCTGTTTAAAGCAATCAAACCCGCTGCATATTCCCGATTACCATCTGCCAGGTCATTCCATACAACCACCATTGCAATACAACGAGCCAAACCAATCAAGATTACACCTATCATGTATTCGGGATACCCGCCCAAGAACAACAAGGCTAAAACAAACATCAAAACCGGACCGATAATCCAATTCAAGAGTAAGGATGATGCCAAAACCTTTGTATTCGAAAATACTTGCCCCATTTTGGAATAATTGACTTTCGCCAAGGGTGGGTACATCATCAAAATCAAGCCTATCGCAAGCGGAATATTCGTTGTTCCATTTGAAAAGGAATTGATGAAACCGGTGCTTTCGGGAACAAAATGCCCGATAGCGACCCCAATTGCCATTGCGAGGAAGATCCAAAGGGTTAAGAACCGATCTAAAAAGCCTAGTTTTTTTCTTTCTGCTACGGGAGCACAGTTATTTGCTGACATGTGTTTTAGTTAAGTAATGAAAAAGCATATAGTGTTTCCAATGCAATTTGACGACTTCTTTCGTCGTATTTTTCGTCCTGAAGCGGTGTGTTGTCAAATGCTTTCGGATCGTCATAAGTTGTTCCAACACGAAGTTCAACTCCAGGAATAAATGGACAATTTTCCTCAGCATCACTACATGTCATAATTGCAGCGAATTCCGAACTTGGATTGTGTGAGTTGTCGTAGACTTTCGAAAAACAAACACTTGGTTCATCCCCATCATTGTGATAGACGTGATAGATTGGGTTTTCTGAATCTGTGGTTTTCTGAATATTGAAACCAACTCGTTGCAATGCACTAATGGCATTGATATTAAATGCCGTTGCTTCGGTTCCTCCTGAATAGGTGTTTACCTCTTTCATATTGTAGTAATCAGAAGCTACCTTTGCCCAAATTTGTCCTAAGTGGCTTCTTCGTGAATTGTGGGTACAGATGTAGACCAAATTAACGGGTTTATTTTGTTCTAGTTTGGAACGGATATAGTCTGAAATCCGTTGCAGAATTGCCTTTCGTTCGTTAGGAATAGTGTCAAAATGTTTCACTAATTCTTCAACGTAGTTTTTGATCTTTGTATTCATTGGAACTAATTGTTTTTCTTTCTTTGGAAATCTACTTTGATTCAGTAAGTCAAAGTATTCATCAAACTGCTTTTTGAATTGGTCAATTTGCTCGTAATTGATTTTGTAATGAAGGTTCTGATTCGACCTAAGTTGCCCCGTAATAAAGTGATGTTTTTTGAGAAGGGATAAATTGTTTCTTACAGTTGCATCATGCAGACCGTTGACATTAACAATCTGATTGAATCCTTCTTCACCCGCTTTAGCAACTTCTTCGAGTGTTTTAAGACGTGTGAAATGTGAAAACAATGAAAAGTACTTGGACAACTCTTGCTGACCAAGTACCATCAAATTTTCAGTATTGTTATCTAAGAACATTTACCATTAATTGCAACAACCACTTCCAGGTGCACATGAATTTGCGTTTTCACCACCAAGTTCTGTCAATTGTACTTTTGTCTTCTCGGCAGGAATTCCACAAGCATCTGAAGCTAAACAAGCTGTTGTTTTAGGAATCAAAACGAAATGAGTTCCGTTGAAACCAAGGTCATATTTCCCGATTGTATCGCTTTGGTATTCCACTTCGATTTCATTGTCTTCAATCCCCAATTTGTCTTCGGAAAGTTGAATGATATTCAACAGTTTTGTTGGCTTCAAGCGGTGTTCAAAATCGTTCGCATTCCACAACTGGAAATTAACTACCTGCTCTTTGCGAATAGTTCCACCGCAATCAATGAAGTGTTTTTGAATACTGCCTACTTCGGTGACATGAAAATGTTCCGGAACGAATGATCCGTCTGGAGTTTGAAACGCTACGTTTTCAAGCGTTGGCAAAATGGCTTTGATTTCTGAAAGTTTCATATTTTTCTTTTTAGATCCCGATATTCATCGTCGGGAGGTTTTTAATTTAACAACAAGATTTTTTCTCTTTATCCTCTAATTGAAGGGTGGTGTTAGCTAGGTATCGTTGCAATTCGGAAATAGCTTCTTTGTCTACACAGTAGCAAATTGCTGTTCCCTCAATGCTCCCTTTTATCAGCCCTGCATTTTTCAACTCTTTCAAGTGTTGTGAAACCGTAGGCTGTGCCAAGGGCAATTCATTTACAATGTCTCCGCAAATACAGCTATCGACTTTGATTAAGTATTCCATAATAGCGATACGTGCTGGATGCCCCAAGGCTTTCATCATGTTTGCCAGTCTGTTTTGTTCTTCTGAAAAATGGTCTGTTTTAGTCGCTCCCATGTTTATTGCATTATAACTATATTGCAATATTACGATATATATTTTAAAAGGAAGACAATCGTTAAAAAAATAGTTACACCTCAAACAGTGGGCAACTAAGTTTTTTGAATGCTTTTCTACTGATTGTCTTGGCATAAAACAACAACTGCCCACCAATTGGTGAGCAGTTATCTATTTTTTTCATGTTTTAAGAATCTATTCTTCCCCTTTACAACAGCCATCCCGTTGTTTGTAACCATTCGGATCAGCTTTTACTTCATCAGCATCAAAACCACGAAGGGAGATTTCTTTACGGATTTTTTCAGGCGTTATTTTCTTTGTCCAGTAAACAACCGTTGTGGTTTGATCTGCTTCATTGTAAGTAACCAATTGGATTCCTTTCACAAATACCAAATCACCTTCTAGTTTTCCGCCACATGTTTCGCACACTTTGCAATGATTGCAGGTGTTTGGAGTCTTAATAGTGATAGTTTGTCTTTTCGGTTCTTTTTGAGCGAGAAGCAGTTGAGAAGCAAATAAGAACGCTATAAATAAGACGGTTTTAATCATAATCTATTTTTTAAGTTTTACCAATGCTTCGTATAGGAGATCCTCATCTCCCGGAGCATAATTGTTTCGGGAATAAACAATTTCACCATTCTCATTGATCAGAAAAGTATGTGGCGTATTGTTCACTCCCATTGCTCGTTTGAAATCACTATTCGAATCCATCAAAACTAAGAATTCCCACCCATTTGCATTTACCAAAGTGGGGACATTGTTCTTTGTTTTTTCATCGTCGAGGGATACAGCAACAATGGTAACTCCTGTTTCTTCCTGCCAATCGGCATAGAGATCGCTTAAAGTTCCCATTTCTCTTTTGCAGGTTGGACACCATGATGCCCAAAACGTTATAATAATCGGTCCTTTAATACCTAAAGAACCCGTATTGACCTGTTCGCCATCCATTGTTCTCAAAGAAACGGATGGAAGTTTTTTCGTATCGGTATTCGCTGTCTCATTTTGTGCAAACGACATTGTACTGAACAGTAAAAATGTAAGTATTGAAATTTGTGTTTTCATAACATCTTTTATTATTGATTTAAAGCTATTTTATTCCTCCCATTTCCATTTGCGAAGCTCGTAATACTTTTTTCTTGGCGTAGCTTTGAGCGGATCAATGCCGTTCTTTTTACACCATCGAAAGTGATAGATTGTTCCAGGGATCAGTACAACAATTGGAAACAATGTTGACCAATGTCCAATCATAAAATAAAGACCTATCGTTATTTTTGCAATAATGATCCATTTCAGGATTTTATGACTTGCACGTGTTTCTACTTCAAACCGTGCGAAAAAACTGGTCATAACCAATTGAATAACCAATAATTCTGCTAATTCTACTTTAATTCCCATAAATTCATTATTTGCTTATTACAATTGAATTTTACAATTTCATTTTACAATTTCATTTTACAATTTCATACGTTGGATTCTAACCGCATTCAAAATTGCTAATAGCGCAACTCCAACGTCCGCAAAAACGGCTTCCCAAAGGGTTGCTACGCCACCTGCTCCCAACACTAAAACGATTGCTTTTACCGCCATCGCAAGAATGATATTTTGCCAAACAATTTTCTTGGTGATTCGTCCGATTTTTATTGCTCTGACGATCTTCGAGGGTTCGTCATTTTGAATGACAATATCTGCCGTTTCAATCGTGGCATCGCTTCCCAAACCGCCCATGGCAATTCCTGCATCTGCTAACGCAACTACAGGCGCATCGTTCACGCCATCACCCACAAATGCAAGAATCCTGTTTTGATCTTTCAAAGCCTGTACTTTCTCCACTTTGTTTTCGGGAAGTAAATCACCAAAAGCATCGTCAATACCTAGTTTCTTGGCAACCTTATCTACTACACTTTGTTTGTCTCCCGAAAGCATAACCGTCTTGATTCCTAAGCTGTGTATTTCGGTTATTGCCTGCTTTGCATCCTTCTTGATCTCGTCAGCAATAGTAATGTAGCCCGCATATTTTCCATCAATGGCAACTATGACAATGGTCTCGACGACTTTCTCGATTTCAGCAGGATATTCGATCTTAAATTTCTTCAGCAATTTCAGATTCCCTGCCATTACATCTTTTCCATCAATCGTACCTCGCAAGCCGTGTCCTGAAATTTCCTTTACTTTTTCTGCTTCTACACCTTTTATTGCACCGCCTGCATAGTCAACTACTGCCGTTGCAATTGGATGGGTTGATTTACTTTCAATTACGGCTGTAAGTTTCACGAGTTCTTTTTCCGTTATTCCTTCTGTTATGACCTGCTGAACTTTAAAAACGCCTTTTGTCAGTGTTCCCGTTTTATCCATAACAACCGTATTGATTTTCGTCATAACGTCTAGGTAATTAGAGCCTTTGAACAGGATTCCGTTGCGGGATGCTAAACCAATTCCACCAAAATAACCGAGCGGAATCGAAATCACTAAAGCACATGGACAAGAGATTACAAGAAATACCAATGATCGGTAAAGCCATTCTTTAAACTGGTAATCAGAAACAAATAAATACGGAAGTAAGCAGATACCAATTGCAAGAAACACGACAATTGGAGTATAGACTTTAGCGAATTTGGAAATGAATAATTGGGTTGGTGCTTTTCGGCTTGTTGCATCCTGAACCATCTCCAATATTTTCGACAATTTACTGTCTTTGAACAAAGCTGTAACCTGAATATCGGAAACGGAATGAAGGTTAATCATTCCTGCTAAAACGGTATCGCCTTTGCCTTTGGTATCGGGTTTACTTTCCCCTGTTAATGCAGCGGTATTGAATGAGGCAGATTCGGAAACCAATTTCCCGTCCAATGCTACTTTCTCTCCTGATTTCACCTGAATGACTTCATCAATTTGAACTTCTGCTGGGGAAACCGTTTTTAACTCTCCTTCTCGTAGGACATTCACCGTATCGGGACGAATATCGAGCAAGGCTTTAATGCTTCTTTTAGCTCGTGCTACTGCCAAAGATTGAAACAATTCACCTACGGAATAGAAAACCATAACGGCAACTCCTTCAGAATATTCACCGATAAAAAATGCTCCTACCGTGGCGATTGTCATTAGTAAGAACTCTGAAAAAAAAGCTCCTTTCGCAATGGATTTTACCGCATCAATCATTACAGGTATACCAACTGGAACGTATGCAACCAAGTACCAAATGAGTTTGATGTAACCTTCGAAAAAAGCAGGTTTAAATACTTGTTCGAATAAAATCCCTGTCAATAACAGTGCGAAACTTATAGTTGCAGGAAGATATTCCATCCAAGCGGGTTTATCTCCGTGTGCATGATCGTGATCTTCACCTTCTTCATGGTTATGTCCTTGACTGTGGATGTGCGGTGTACCACTTTTAGCGTCTATTTTCTCTTCTAGCGAGCAACACGTCATTCTGCCTTGTGCATCATATGTATGGACGTGATTTGGATCTTTATTAACCATCTTATTTTCTTTAAAAAGGGCAAAGACCTCGGAGATGAAAAAGTCATTACTTGATGTTAAAAGCCCCTAAGACTTTGCCCAAATTTCAATTCTGTTTAATGTTCGTGTCCTCCGCCACCTTCGCTTTTCAACAAATGGCTTTGAATGTAGTATGCGCCTTTCAATACAATTTGCGCATTCGCAGGAATATCTTGTAAGATTGTTACCTGAACATATCCCAATTGGGTAGTTCCCGTTTTTACTTCGATCCGTTGGAAGTGATAAGTCTTCCCTTCAGTATGTCCATGACCGTCATTATGATCGTGTCCAGCTTCTTCGTCGTGATCCTCTTCTTTGGCGTGTTCTTCCAGTACAAAGATGAATTCTCTTCCGTCTGCTTTTACAACGGCATCAACTGGTAAAGCTTTTACATTATTCAAGCCTATATCAATCAATGCATTTACATACATTCCGGGAATTAGGATTTGTTTGTCGTTTAGAATGTCGGCATGAACAGCAACCGATTTGGTTTCATTCTCAAAGGCTTTTCCAATGCTGAAGATCTTTCCTTTGATTTCCACATTGTCCTGATTGGTCAAAATAAAGCGAACGGTTTGACCTGTTTTCACTTTTTGAAGGTCTTTCTCATACACCAATAAATCAACGTGCATTTTCGAATTGTCGACGATGGTAAACAATGGTTTTCCAGGTTCTGCATTCGTTCCAATCTTCACGTTCACTTCCGTAATATATCCGCTGATTGGAGCTTTCACCGACATGGTAGAAATTGCACCGCCCGAACCCGACAAATTCAAGGTACTTAACTGTTTTTTCAATGAAGCGTTGCGTGCTTTTTCTGTTTCATAGTCTGATTTGGCACGTTGCAAGGCTTTCTTCGAATTGACGTTTTCATCGTTCAACGTTTTTTGACGCTCGTATTCGTTTGTCAGATATTCCAAGTTGCTTTTGGAAGTTAAGTATGCTTCTTGAAGTTTTGTAAACTCTAAACTTTCAATGACCGCAATGGTTTGTCCTTTCTTCACGAACTGACCTTCAATTACATTAATACTGCGCACAACTCCTGTAACAAGAACCGAAACATCTGCTTGGTTCTGCGGAGGTAATTTTGTGTACCCGTTTGCATTGATTACGGCACTCAGATTTTTCATTTCAAACGTTCCCAATTCAATGTCTGATGCATTGAATTGAGCCTGATTCAATTCAACCTCTTTGGCGGTGATTGCTTCGCCTTCATGTTCTTCATGTGCTTCCTCTGTTTTTTCAGGTTCACTTTCACCTCCTGAGTAGGAAATCACGCAAACAACCACCACTGTTAAAACAGCTACGATTGCTATATATAGAATGTTTTTTCTTTTCATCTTCTTCGAATTATTGATTCAATAAGTATTGTAAATTGATAACTGCCTGATTGTAATTCAGAACAGCGCTCAAATAATTGGATTGTACGTCTAATGCCGTTTGAATTCCCTGAATGAACTCCACATAGGAAATGTCTCCGTTTTGGTAGCTCTTTCTTACGTTATCGGTGATGTTTTTGGCAGAAGGCAAAGCCGAACTTTCGTAATATTCCACCAAAGATTGATAAGTAAGCAACTGTTCTATCTGCTGTTCAAACTGGCTTTTTAATTGCGTGTGCAAGTATTCGGTGTTTTTCTGCTGAACCTGAACGGCTGTTTCTGCGGATCTGACTTTTGCACTACTGCTTCCAACGAAAATAGGAACGGAAACACCAAAGGTTACGCCCTGAAATCTTGGCGCACCGTTGTAATACACTGGCTGACCGTTCACATCCTGATTTCCTGTAAGAGACTGAATGAAATAACCCACTTTCAAATCAGGAAGCATGGTAGATTTTTGTAGCCGTTTGGAAGCAATTGCTTTTTGCACTTCCTGCATAGCCAATTCCATTTGCGGATTCTCACGCAATGCCGTGCTGTCGGTTACTGAAAGAGCGGGCAATGCCACAAATTCACTTTCAGCAATGGCGAAATCGGTTTGCAGGTTCATGTATGCTTTCAACCTCGATTTTTCCATTGAAATCAGGGCTTCGGTTTGCTTAATCTGTTGTTGCAATTCCTGTTGTTTCACAATTGAAGTAGTAGATTCCAAAGGACTTACATCTCCTGCTTCGAACCTGATTTTTGCAGCACGAACAAATTGAAGCAAAATGCTGTCTTGCTGTTTCAATACCTGATTGCATTCCATCAAATACAACAAACTGTTCCACGACTGTCGAATGTTCAGGGTCATTTGCTGTTTGGTGAGGTCTAAACTCAGTTCACTGCTTTTTATGTTCGCATCAACCACGTCTTTTCGTGCGCCAAATTCGAATGGATTGAATCCTTGAGAGATAGCATAATTCTGATCGAAAGCACGGGTGTTGTACTGACCAAGCATTCCTGTGAGTTCTGTTTTTGGCAACTCGAAAGCCGTTGGTTTTAACTGGTTCTGTGAGATTACTTGTAGTTCTCCCGCCTGCACCTGCTGATTGTTTTTCAATCCTGCTTCAATGGCAGATTGCAAGGTAAGTGTGGGAACATCCTGTGATTGGGCAAAACCTGCAAACAATGTAAATCCAATCAACAAAGTAAGAGCTTTTGAAGTTCCTTGTTTCAGTTTGCGAGATACGCCTTTTTCGAAATAGAAATACAGAATCGGAAGTACAATCAAGGTCAGCAAGGTTGCTGAGATTAACCCTCCAATTACCACTGTTGCCAAAGGTTTTTGAACTTCAGCTCCTGCACTTGTACTCAATGCCATTGGCAAGAACCCTAAAGATGCAACTGCGGCAGTCAAAATAACGGGGCGCAAACGCACTTTTGTTCCCTCATGTATTCGGTGAACTACATCATTCATGCCTTCTGCTTTTAGCTGATTGAAATAACCGATAAGTACAATTCCGTTTAATACTGCAACACCAAACAGGGCAATAAATCCAACACCTGCGGAAATACTGAAAGGCATATCTCTCAACCACAATGCAAAGACACCTCCAATAGCGGAGAATGGAATTGCGGTAAAGATCAGTAACGATTGTTTCATGGAACGGAACGTAAAATAGAGCAATACAAAAATCAAGAGTAAGGCAACTGGAACAGCAATCGAAAGCCGTGCGGATGCTTCCACCAAATTTTCAAACTGTCCACCATAGGTAACATAATAACCTGCGGGCAATTTCAGTTTTTTATCCAGTTTTTGCTGAATTTCGTCTACCACACTTTTAACGTCCCGACCTCTTACGTTGAAGCCGACTACAATTCTACGTTTTCCGTCTTCACGGCTAATTTGCATCGGTCCCGGTTCGTAATCAATGTCTGCTACTTGTTCCAATGGAATCTGACTTCCCGAAGGAAGTGTAATAAACAGCGTTTTAAGATTTGAAATATCACTTCTGCTTTCCGCAGCTAAGCGCAACACCATGTCAAAACGTTTTTCACCTTCGTAAACAACCCCCGTTTTTTCTCCTGCGAACCCAATGCGAACGACCTTGTTCAAATCGCCTACGTTCAATCCGTAAAGTGCCAGTTTGTCTTTGTTGTAGCGAACCGAAATTTGAGGTAATCCCGCTACTCGTTCGGCTTTGGCATCGGCAACACCATTGATACTTTTAATGATGTTCAGTACTTCGTCGCCTTTACTCACGAGCATGTCCAAATCTTCCCCGTAGATTTTTACGGCTACATCGCTTCGAACTCCTGTCATCAACTCGTTGAAACGCATTTGAATAGGCTGTGAAAATTCGGTGGTAACTCCTGGAATATCGGCTAAAGCTTCTTCCATTTTCTCCATCAGTTCTTCTTTCGTTTCCGCAGAAGTCCATTCGTGTCGGTCTTTCAAAAGAATAATCATATCTCCTGCTTCCATCGGCATGGGATCAGTAGGAATTTCAGCACTCCCGATTTTGGTAACGATCATTTTAATTTCAGGGAACTTGCTCTTCAGGATCTTTTCTGCCTTGGTGGTTGATTCAATTTCCTGTGAAAGCGAACTTCCCGAAGCAATAATTAAATGGGTAGCAATGTCTCCTTCATCCAACGTAGGAATGAATTCTCCACCCATTTTACCGAAGAGTACAAAGGCAATTACCAATAACCCAACGGCAATCGATACGATCAACGATTTCGCTTGTAATGCTTTGGTTAATGCAGGCTGATAAACCCGTTGCAGTGCATCAATAATACGGTCGCTGATGTTTTTCTTATGACCTGTTTGTTTTTTCAAGGCTAATGAAGCCATCATGGGAACATAGGTCAAGGAAAGCAGGAATGCTCCTAGAATGGCAAACGAAACGGTTTGTGCCATTGGTCCGAACATTTTCCCTTCAATACCCACTAAGGCAAGGATCGGTAAATAAACGATTAGGATAATGATTTCACCAAACGCTGCACTGCTTCTGATTTTTGACGAAGCTGTGTACACTTCGTCATCCATTTCCTGGGCAGAAAGAATTCGGCTTACTTTATCGCTTTGAAGGCGGTGAATGATGGCTTCTACGATAATTACCGCACCATCTACAATCAAACCGAAGTCAATTGCTCCCAAACTCATTAAATTTCCGCTCACACCAAACAAGTGCATCATGCTGACGGCAAACAACAAGGAAAGCGGAATAACCGAAGCCACCACCAAACCTGCACGCCAGTTCCCCAACAACAGTACGAGAATGAAAATAACGATCAATGCTCCTTCGATCAGGTTGGTTTGAACCGTTCCAATGGCTTTGTCTACCAATTTGGTGCGATCCATGAATGCTTCAATTTCAACTCCTTCGGGCAGAGATTTTTTAATTTGCTCCATTTTGTCTTTCACACGAGAAACCACTTCGGCGCTGTTTTCGCCTTTGAGCATCATCGCCATACCGCTTACTTCTTCACCGTGTCCGTCTTTGGTAACTGCTCCAAAACGAATACTGCTTCCCATCTGTACTGTTGCCACATCACGAATTAGGATTGGAATGCCGTTTTGGTTTTTTACAACGATTTTGCTGATGTCCTCGAGACTCGTGACCATACCGACACCCCGAATGAAATAGGCATAAGGTTTTTTGTCGATGTATGCACCACCTGTGTTTTCATTGTTCTTTTCGAGTGCGTCGAATACCTCACTAATGGTGGTATTCATGCTTTTCAGTTTGTCGGGCTGAATGGCAATTTCATATTGTTTCAAACTTCCGCCAAGGGTGTTTACTTCTGCAACGCCTGGTGTACCCAATAATTGAGGTCTGATGATCCAATCCTGAATGGTGCGAAGGTCGGTAGCATTGTACTTGTCTTCGTAGCCTTTTTTCGGGAAAACAACGTATTGGTAAATCTCGCCCAAACCTGTGCTGACTGGCGCAATTTCGGGACTTCCCAAACCTTTTGGAATGGTATTTTCTGCTTCTTTTAAGCGTTCGTTTATTTGAGCACGTGCCCAATAAATGTCTACGTCTTCTTCAAAAACAACTGTTACTACACTCAACCCGAAACGGCTGATGGAGCGCAACTCTACCACTTTGGGAATAGGCTTCACCGAAATCTCGATCGGATAGGTAATGAATTGTTCCACTTCCTGCGTGGAAAGTGTGGGTGAAGAGGTAATAATTTGCACCTGATTGTTGGTTATATCAGGTAGCGCATCGATTGGAAGTCTGCTAAGTGAATAGCTTCCTACCGCAATCAATGCTAATGTGAACAAGCCTATAATAAACTTATTCTTGATACTAAATTGAATGACTTTATCTAACATGATGAATAGTCTAATCGTAAAACAATGGTCGGCAAACAAATTGCACGACTGCACAAGGCATTCAATGCCCTGCAACAATTATCTAATAAACGATTAGCTCAATTTTGGCGGTTGCCAAATAGCGGAATGAAATTCCGAAAACATGGATTGGTAAGGAGGCACAGGTGATTTTTGTGCAACTAGCAAATGATCCTGAGAAATCACTTCCAACATGGCTTTCTTTTCCAAAACGAATGTCAGGGAAACCAATACATGATCGTGGTTCGTCGGGCAGTTGTCTTGTTCGTGATGCTCCTTGCTTTTGTGATGACCTTCACTTAAATGCTCACCAACGAAATCTATAAAACTCAATTGGTGATGTTCTTCGTTGTGATGGTTGTAATGCGAAATGAATTTTGGAATAAACGAAAAGGCATGGGCAGTTTCTCCGGGAAACATAATCACCAGAATCAGAAATAATACACTTGCCCTTTTCAATTGATTCATTGTCAACGAAAGTAGTGATTTTTTGGTAAAGGTTTAATCTGCCTTAAAGGGTTTTTTAATTAAATAACAACTGCCCACCTTTTAGTGGGCAGTTATTATTTTTTGTATTCGTGCGATTCAACTTTTAATCGTCAGACAAATTCGAATCATTTTCTTCGAAATGCAATTTTGGGATAAACAATAAACGTTTCATGTGTCAGAATTTAACTCATATCGCTCCATTTAAGTTTCTACGGAAACTACAAAACAAGAAATTTTGGATGGTATCAAAAGGAGTCCTATGATCAACTGTCAGGCACTTGATTTTATCGAATAAGGCTGTAAGTCTATCCGTTATTGATTTTTCAGAATATTGCTTAATTGGGATGCCGCTACATTTAGTTGGACCTACCTCTGAAAAAGTTCCCATAATCAAAATTCCATCAACTTTAACTCCCTTCGCAAGAACCTTCATGTAATTCTCGATGTCCTTTTCTTCTGTCAGGAAATGAAATACCGCACGGTCATGCCAAAAGTCGTATGTTTCAACAGGTACAAAGGTTGAAGCATCGGAAACAATCCATTTTACCAATTCCGCTTTATCTCCTAATCTAGCTTTTGCTCTTTCCAAAGCAACTTCAGAAATATCGAGTACTGTAATGTTTGAATAGCCCTGTTCAATCAGGTGATCAACTAACAAACTATCGCCACCGCCAACGTCGATGATTTTTGCAGTTTTAGGTAATTTGAATTGTGCCAGGAATTCCAATGAGGTTTCTGGAACAGGTTGAAACCAACTTATGTCTGTCAATTCTTTGGTAGAATAGATGTTTTCCCAATGAGTTTTATTATTGAATTTTTCCATTTTGATATGAATTTAGCCGTAAAATTATTCTGCCTTTTAATTATTCAATATAGCTTTTTGTACAATTACTTCACCTGATTCTGACGTAACAAGGATAAAGCACATTCCATTCGAAATGCTATTCGATAATTCAATGATTGATTCTCCTGAATTAAGAATGGTTTCTTGTACGGATAATGCTTGCCCAAGCGAATTTACCACCATTATTGATGCATTTTGTTCAATATCGGATTGGATGTGAATTGACGATGTTTCACCTGATTGAGTAATATACATTGACATGGATGATTGTTCCTTCTCATCTAATCCAACTGATTGCCCAACCATTCCTGAGAAATATTTCACATCATTGTCATCGCTGTAAACAACATGAAATTTACCGTTTGAATATTCAAGATCAGGACGCGTTTGACTTCCGCTAAATGTTGCAGTCAGCGTATCAATGACAACACCTAGACCGCTTGCACCTGTAACTGAGCTGGTGAAAAAGACTCTTGGAGTTCCGGCATCCGAACCTTGCCAAACCACTCCTAACGTATCACCACTCCCTGCAATAATCGGATAGTTTTGCGTTCCCATTCCCATAGGGAATATTTGGAATTGAATTCCATTCTGTTGAGTTGTAAGATTTGTTGTTCCAACATATACCTTACCGTTACTCATCCATGTTGAAACAAGAGAATCTCCGCTGATTATATTAGACGGTCCGCTTGAAGGACAAGACATAATCATCCAATCCGTTTCATCGATTTCTGATGAAACCGGATAACTTGCACTACCATCTGTGGAATAAGAAGCCCACATATTGCGAATGTTATTGTCATTGTTCCTGTAAGTCACCACATGCTGATTACCGTTTGCAATGATTGTTGCAGGACAGCAATCACAAACAGTTCCAACCGCCCCAAGCGATGGGGTTATTGATGGCATGTAACTGCTTCCACCATTCATAGATCTTGCAACTGCATATTCGGCGTTACCAAAACCCGAGTCAAGGCGCATAAAAGCAACAACTGGATTCCCACCATTACCTACTGCAATTGTTGGAAAACGTGGAACATCCGTTCCAATTTGATCCACACGAACAGTGTCTTGAAAAGTCATTCCTCCATCCAGTGATCTAACTGTATATACTTTACTTGTTTGACTGAAATCGGTACTGAAGGTTACAAAAACTGTGTCTCCGGAAGATGCAATTTCTGACCCTGCCCAATTAGCTATAAAGGGCATTACACCTGTAGGACTTATTGTCAATGGCATATTGAAAGATGCTCCATTCCAGCGAGCGGTATAAATTTTATTGTTGTTATCATTCATCCACGAGACGACTGGTACATCATTGTTAGTTAAAGTGAGCCTTGGATAAATGTTGTTATACATGCTTCCCATTGCAACAGTAGTGGGAGGATTCCATGTAATAGTCTGGGCAGAAGCCTTAATTGATAAAGCCGACAAAGCCAGCACTAAGTAATATTTTTTCATGGTAGTAATTTTTACTAATGTAAATGAATTGTTTGTATTTGTATTCTGGTCTTATTTATCCAGTTCTTTTAGTTTTCGTTTCATGAAGGCAATTTCTTTTTCCTGGGCTTCAATAATTTCTTTTGCCAGTTCCCGTATTTCGGGATCACTAAGATCAGTTTGTTTAACCATCAGCACTGCTGCTGCGTGGTGTGGAATCATGGACTTTAGAAATTGTTTATCAGAAACAGCTGTCTGCTTTCGAATCCCAAACCAAAACGCTGCCAAAGCAACGAATCCAATAACTACAATCGTCGCGTTGACCTTCCGATTGCGGTACATTTTTCCCATAAGAAGCATCTCGATAACAACCATTGCGGCAGTCATGAGACCCGCCATATAAAATTGATTGATATTCGGAATAGCATTTTCAAAGCGATCCACCATGGCGTACATCAGTATGTACATCGCAAAGAAAGACAGGATAATCATTAGAATGAACTTTTTATAAGACATCTGATGATGATTTTGGTGTTTGGCGTGTTGATCTTGCTGTTCATGCATTTGCTCTTTCATAATCGTATATTTTAGTATTAATCAATACGTAAACGTAAATCCTCCACCAAACCCCATGTCACTATCATAATGAGCAGATAGAGAAAAAGACTTGTTCAAGACATACTTTAAACCAGCCATATATTCAAAATCCGAATTGTACATCAGCCCCAAGCGTAAACGCTTCGTTAGGGGAATATCTTCCCGCATCAATTGCAAACGTAATTTTCCATCGGTATCAACCCTTGCATCGGCTATGATGAGCATAGGCAAAGTGTATTGCAAACCAAAACATATTACCCCACGTTGGTCTTTTGTATTTGTCTGCCCAAACAGATTACGTTCTACTTCGCCCATTTCCATTTTACGATACCGCCAGTCAAATCCAACATAAGGGAAGAACCATTGCATTTTTCCGATATATCGACCAAAGTGCGCTTCTGTTTCATAGCCATGCATATCGTTATAACCCAATCTCCATTCTGCCTGCAAGTTCCAACGAGTGTTTTGCAACATCATTTCACCGTCATTTCCATTGGTTGCAAAGTCATTTTGAAACATAAAGTGAAATTCACGGTCGTCGGCATATAATTTTCTCAGCGCCTTTTTCGGATCGGGCAATTGTGGATTGGGAGGTGAATTCTCGTAGGTAAAAATGCGTCCCATTCCACTCATCATGTGATATAGTATGTGACAATGGAAAAACCAATCTCCACTTTCCGTAGCTGCAAATTCAATTGTATCGGTTTCCATAGGCATGATGTCCAATACATTCTTCAATGGAGAATACTCACCATTACCGTTAACGATGCGGAAGAAATGTCCGTGCAGGTGCATCGGGTGGCGCATCATCGAATTATTGTAGAGGATCATCCGCACATTCTCACCTTTCTTTATCAGTATTTTATCCGTTTCGGAAACCGTTTTGTTGTTAATACTCCAAACATAACGGTTCATATTCCCAGTGAGCTCAAAATTGTATGTGGTTGTGGGGACATTAGGCAAAGTAGTCTTTACAGGCGAACGGAGCATATTGTAATTCAATGTTACAATTTCTGAAAGCTGATTACTCTTATACTGACTGCCATCGGTCATATTCATGTGCTTCATCTTCTGCTTTTTCTTTTTCTTCGAGCCAGTAATTTCAGGATACATCACCACATTCATGTCCATTTGTTGAAGGCTCATATTCATGCCCATATCGTCCAGATTCCCATCCATCTTAATCATGTCGTTCATCATTTGCATACCTTCAAAATACTTCAATGGTTCTAATGGTGAGATCAATTGCTTAACACCCTTTCCGAGCCATAGTGACGTGCTTCTTATTCTGTCTTCGGAAGTTGCTTGTAGTTCGAAGGAAGTGTTATCCGAAGGAATGGTTATAATCACATCATAGGTTTCTGCCACAGCAATGATAAAGCGGTCAACTTCCACTGGAACAACATCCATTCCGTCACTTGCTATAACGCTCATTTTACCCCCTGAATAGCGCATCCAAAAATAGGATGACGAACCACCGTTGATGATTCTTATTCGAACTTTATCACCAGCTTTGAAGAGTGGTGCATTATCATCTAATTTACCATTAGTAAGAAGCTTATCATAGTACACATCGCTCACATCCATGGCGAGCATTCGCTTCCATTCGTTTCCAAATTTTGTTTTAAGACTTCCTGCTCCAATTGCATCGGCATAACTTTGAACCGCACCTTTTTGAAGATTAGCTTTTTTGATTGCTGACCAGTCATTAGCCATGTGCAATCTCCGGTGCACCTCAAATGGTTTCATGTCTGTCCAATCACTTAAAACAACCGTATATTCAAGCATTTTGGGTTCATCTCTTTTGTGAATAATAAACGCCCCATACATACCACCCTGTTCCTGCAAGCCCGTATGTGAGTGATACCAATAGGTTCCGTTTTGAACGATCGGAAATTTGTACAAATGAGTTGTTCCTGCTTTAATTGGTGCTGTTGTCAGATAGGGTACGCCGTCTTGTTCATTTGGTAAGATGATTCCGTGCCAATGGATGGAAGTTTCTGTTTTCAACTCATTGTGTACCCATATTTCAGCAGTGTCTCCTTCCGTAAATTGCAATTCAGGCATTGGAATACTTCCGTTAACGGAGTAAGCATGTCGCTCTTTCCCCGTGAAATTAACAGTGGTATCCCTGACGTATAGATCGTATCGCACCGTTTTTTGGGCAAAAGTTGCCAAGTGCATCAATACCGCCACTATCATTAACATTCGTTTTTTCATCACATACAATTTACGTCATTTAACCCTTTATTCCTTTATGAAAGGAGACTTTTAAGCCTATTTATCGTTGATTCGTTCGATCTGGAAGCCTGCTTGTTTTACTTTTTCTTCCACTTCTTCTGCCGTCAACTTATGTGAATTCACAGTAAGGATTTTAGCAGGAGTTAGGATGTCTACGTTCCATTCTTCCGGTGTAAGTTGGTCGTTCAGAAACGGTGTCACTTTTACGAGACATCCCGCACATTTGATTGTTGTTTTAAATTGAAGTGTTTCCATGATATTTTATATTGTTTAATGATTACTAAGGCAAAGTTTGTCCTTTTAATGCGCTTTGTCTTTATAGTATTTACTAAACGATTTATGATTTTTACGACTTGTTTAACTTTCTGAATTTCAATAACAAACTATTGCTAACTACACTCAACGAACTCAACGTCATAGCTGCACCAGCAATCATTGGGTTGAGTAAAAAGCCGTTAACTGGATATAGAACTCCAGCAGCAATTGGAATGCCGATTACATTATAGATAAATGCCCAAAAAAGGTTCTGTTTGATTGCCGAAACTGTTTGTTTTGACAGTTGGAATGCGATTGGAATTTTTGTCAAATCGGAAGAAATAATGACCATCCTAGCAACGTCCATAGCAATATCACTTCCTTTCCCCATTGCGATACTAACGTCTGCCTGAGTGAGTGCATTGCTATCGTTGATTCCGTCTCCGACCATTGCGACCACTTTGCCCTGAGCTTGTAATTGTTTCACGAATGCAGATTTATCCGCAGGAAGAACCTCTGCTTTGTAATTGTCGATTCCCGTTTTCTCCGCAATGGCTTTGGCAGTTTGAGCGTTATCGCCTGTAAGCATATAGACTTCAATTCCTGACTTCTTCAATTGTCGGATAGCCTCTACCGAAGTCTCCTTGATTTCATCGGAAATAGCTATAACTGCATGTCCTTGTTGGTTATCAGCAAAGAAAATAACTGTCTTCGCTTCATTAAGCCAAACATTCGCTGTTACCAACAATTCTTTGGCTATAGTAATGTTGTTTTGATCCAGTAGCGCCTTGTTACCCACGAAGTAGGTTTTTCCATTTACTTCTGCTTTTGCACCGAATCCAGTAATACTTTCAAATTGATTAACGGGAAGCGTTTCATTTTCATGGAGGTGTTTTACCACTGATTCAGCCAAGGGATGTTCAGATTGTTTTTCGATATTGTATAGTACAGACTTTAAAGAATCATCATTGTTCAACCATTGAATACCCGTCACTTTTGGTTTACCCTCTGTAATTGTTCCCGTTTTATCGAGTACTACCGCATTCACTTTGCGTCCAAGTTCAAGACTTTCAGCATCTTTAATCAGGATTCCGTTTTCAGCTCCTTTACCAACACCGACCATTATCGCAGTAGGTGTTGCCAGACCGAGCGCACAAGGACAAGCGATTACGAGCACGGTTACAAGGGATAGAACACCTTGTGTCCATCCGTTTTCTCCTCCCAGTGTAACCCAAAGAATCAGTGTCAGGATTGAAATACCAAGAACCACAGGCACAAAAATTCCTGCAATTTTATCGACAAGTTTCTGGACAGGCGCTTTACTTCCTTGTGCATCCTGAACCATTTTAATGATCTGACCAAGCATGGTTGCATCACCGACTTTCTCTGTTTTGAA
>CBFGOJ010000006.1:0-151401 GCA_965650365.1 uncultured Fluviicola sp.
GAAAAATCAAGAAAATCTCGTACAATGGAGATGCAGACAAATTGAAAGATTTGGAGAATGTAATTAAAGCTCTGAAATGAAAGTATTTATCGAAAACCCAAATCTATTGATAAACGAATTCAATGAGTTGATTTCCATTTCTCAAAGAAAAGCATTTATCACAGTTGGAACAGAAATTCAAGAGAAGGAGATAGAGGTTTTATCTAACTACCGGGAACAATTGGTTGACTTAAAAAAGACATTTGTTGAACGAAAACTAGAAAATGAAGCCAATCTAGTCTATTGCATAGAAAATTCAATTCTAGCGATTGAACTTGAATTGACAATGTTAGTGAATATCAAAAAGGATAACATGGGCGAAGCATGGGGGAATCTCGTCACGGCGCAAGTTACCTATGGAACGGTGATAAAAAACAATTTATTCGATCCAGAACCATCGACAACTTATTTGGAACGGCTAGCTAACTATGAAAAATTGTTATTTCCTCCGCAAATTTTCAGCAGTGTTGGCGGTATTGTGAAGAAAAGTCATTGTTCAATTTGTAATGAAAGTTTTAGCAAGTGTGAACACATGAAGGGAAAACTATATTTTGGAGAGATTTGTGTACGCGTCATTTCAGAAATGGAACTTGAAGAAGCTTCGATAGTTGAAAATCCTGCAAACAAACATTGCCGAATGCTTAAAATTGATAATATCGATACGATGACAATGAGACAAGTCATTGATGAAAATGAGTAGATAGCAATTAGAGTTTGTAGTGCTATTTTGTACCCTATTTGTACCTCAAAATCATAACTATTTGAAAATCAATTTGAGTTAATTTTTGTATCGGAAAGTAAGTTCCCGTCAAATCCTTTAACATTCCTAAAAGCAACTTATTCCACGCATTTTCGTTAATATTACAGAAGAAGCTAATCTTCTGCATTATTACTGAAATCGATGAAAAAAACAGCCCCGTTTTTGTCGAATGAAACCGCTGGAAAAGGAACCGTTATCCCGTTGCTTTCTCAGTGTTTTTTATTCATCTCGCTGCTTTTCTTTTCCTACGGAGTAAAGGCCCAGGGAGACGATTGTGCTACTGCATTGCCATTGACGAATGTCACCAACTTTTGTTCTTCCACAGCACAATACACCAGCACCGGTTCAACCGCAAGCGGATTTGCAGTAGCCACCTGCTGGACAGCTGCAGCTACTTCGGACGTTTGGTTTTCCTTCGTTGCAATCGGCACCAACTCGTTTATTTCCATTAATGGTGCGAGTATGATGCAGCCAAGGATCGCGATTTACACAGGTACTTGTGCGGGAGGAATTACACAGGTTCTCGGCGGATGTACGAACGGATCTGCAGGTTCTCAAAACTCCCAACTGCTTAATACTAACCTGGTTCAGGGAAACACTTATCTTATCCGCATAAGTACAACAACGGCTCAGCGCGGTACTTTCCAGTTGTGCATCAATAATTATACGCCGCCGCCAACTGCATCTGCAGATTGTGGAGGTGCCGGAAGATTGTGTAACAAGAATTCGATTAGTGTTACCAACCTGACAAGTGGTGGTGTAAACAACAATGAAAATGCGGGCACTTGTTTGTCCGGTTTCGGGATTTTTGAAACCAATTCGGTTTGGTATACCTGGACTTGTCAGACTGCAGGAACACTTACGATGAATATTTTGCCGGCAAATCAAATAGATGACATTGACTTTATTGTTTTTCAATTAAGTACGGCAAATCCATGTGGTCCAAGAACTGCGATCCGCTGCTCCGCAACATCTGCTTTAGGCCCGAATGGTGGTACGGGAATGAATGCAACTTCCACGGATCAGAATGAAGCGATCGGTTGGTCGGGAATTGAAGACGGGTATGTGCAGCAGCTGAATATGACAGCAGGAACAAGTTATGCCATTCTCATTAACAATACGAATGCAACCAATGGATTTACACTGAATTGGGGTGGAACGGGAACATTCGTCGGCCCGGATGCAAATATCACAGGCGGACCTTTTACCGTTTGTGCGGGAACTCCGATATTGATTGACGGAAGCACTTCTACGGATTACAATACATTGAGCTGGAACTTTGTAAACGGATCAGGAACACCTGCAAATCCAACGGGGCCAGGACCGCATTCGGTGACTTATACGACTCCTGGGACCTTTGTAGCTATATTGAACGCAACCTCTGCCACCGGATGTACTTCCGTAGAAACAGCAACAGTAACTGTAAGTTCAAGTGTGACTCCAACTTTTGCCGCAGTTCCGGCTTTTTGTTCTGGTCAGCAGGCTCCTGCATTTCCGGTTCAGACCAATACACCGCTTGTCGCAGGGACCTGGTCGCCAAACGTAATTAGCAATACCACTTCCGGAACTTATACTTTTACACCGAATGCCGGGCAATGTAACTCTACACCGGTGAATATTTCAGTTACGGTCAATAACACCATTACACCAACTTTCCCGGCGCATCCGCAGTATTGTTTGAATGCTGCGCCGCAGTCTTTGCCAACAACTTCCGATAACGGAGTTGCAGGAACCTGGTCACCATCAACTGTGAGCACGGCAACCGCCGGAACTGCTAATTATACTTTTACCCCATCCGGAAATCCATGTGCGGCTTCGGTGACTGTTGCAATTGTTACAAATGCGGCGCCAACGCCCTCCTTTACTCAAATTCCACCGATTTGTTCGGGAGATGTTGCTCCGATTTTACCGGCCGCTTCGAATGATCCTATTTCGGGGACCTGGTCACCGGCAGTAGTGAATACTACTACTTCAGGGACTTATACATTTACACCGGATGCCGGACAATGTGCCACAACAGCTACGATGTCGATCACGGTAAACAATCCGGTAGTACCAACCTTGACCTCGGCGGGACCTTTCTGTGAAAATACCGCAGCTCCAGCGAATTTAACAGCGAATATTCCGGGAGGAACCTGGTCGGGAACAGGAATCACGGATCCAACCGGAGTTTTTGATCCGATTGTTGCCGGAGCAGGAACTCATACCATTACTTATGTGCATACTCAAGGTTGCGGCGGAACAAACTCCATGGACATTGTGGTAAATCCCTTGCCGGATTCAGATTTTTCAGCAGATGTTTTCAGCGGCTGCAATCCTGTAACGGTTCATTTTACTGCGGATCCTTCCGTGAATACTTCTTCCTGGGATTTTGGGGATAATACAACAGCCAATACCCTTGGAGCTGCTGAACACACTTATAATGCGGCAGGAACATATACAGTAACCTTAACGAATACTACGAACGGATGTTCATCCAGTACTACAAAAACCAATTACATCGAGATTTACCCGATTCCGGATGCAAATTTTAATACCAATCAGCAGGTAATGCCGCAAACAGAGACGACTGCTCAGTTTCACAATCATTCGGTGAATGGAGATGTGTATTTCTGGGAATTCGGTGACGGAGACAACAGCTCTTTGGAAGAACCAAGCCATACATTCCCGCAGGTTCCCGGGAACTATCCGGTTACTTTAACGGTGACCAGTGTAAATGGCTGTACGGATGCAGCTTCCCTGATCATTACTATAAAAGACAATAAGATTATCTATGTTCCGAATACCTTTACACCGGATGGTGACGAATTCAATAATGTATTTGCTCCGGTAATTACTGCGGGTTATGATACTCAGAATTATTCCTTCACGATTTTTGACCGCTGGGGAGAAACCCTGTTTGAATCCCACGACGTGAATAAAGGCTGGGATGGAACCTATCTGGGAAAATTAGTCCAGGCAGGAATTTATACCTGGACGATCCGTATCAAGAGCCTGGAGGATGACCGCTACGAGGTGTTCAACGGCCATCTGAATATGTTGAGGTAGATAATTAGAATTTGCAGTTACACAAAGTATAGAATGCAAGGTTTTTTCTGGTTTTAACGCACATTCCTTCGCGGGTCACCGTATATTTTTTGTTCAAACGCACTTTCGAATTGGATTGTAAGATCAATTCGTCTCCCTCGATAGACCAGGTTCCTTCTGCAACAATAGGTTTGGATGCTTTTGTCAAATCGGTGTAAACGAAGGTGTGGTTTTCATTCAATTGCAGGTTCGGCGCATTTTTTCCGTCACCGCCATAACTACCTTTCGGTTGGTTTGCCAGGTTTTGAGCATTGGAACTTAAACTCAATAAGCTTCCTACAAAAATTAAATACAGTGCTTTCATAATCGATTCATTAGTAATGCAATATATGAAATTTAGTTAGAATGTGAATTTCACTTAAATGAATCTGTTCAGAAATGTATGTTGATTCCCGAAGTCGCGGTGACAAGTGTTAAATTTATTGTGCGCTCATAGATTATTATTATCTTACTACCCACAAACGCATTTTCGTTCTATCAACTATGCAAAAATTAATACTACTTATTTGCAGCTTTATGGCTGTTTTATCCCTTCATTCGCAAGGATTCCAGGTAAATTTTCAAGGACAAAAGCAACAGGGAATGGGACTGGCCGGTACGGCGCTTTCAGAAGATGCATCTGCGTTGTTTTATAATCCGGGTGGAGTTGGATTTGTGAAAAAGAATGAAGTGAATGCCGGATTTTCTCCCATTTTTGCCAATACTTTGTTTGTGGATTCAGCCTCCGGAGAAGGATATCGAACAAAATCCCCGATGGGAACACCATTTTCAGTGTATGCACTCTTTGGTTTTAAAAAGATGGAATATCTGAAAATAGGGTTGGCTGTTTACACTCCATTCGGTAGTACGATTCAATACGAAGATGCATGGATCGGAAGATTTGCCTTAACAAAACTGTCGTTGAAAGCTATTTATTTTCAACCAACCATTTCTTACAAGTTCAACGATCATTTCGGTTTCGGAGCAGGTTTTGTTGTTTCCACCGGGTCTGTTGATTTGCAGAAAGATATTCCTGTTCAGTCAGCGGATGGAACTTACGGGCATGCCGAATTGACGGGTAAAGCTCTTGGTTTTGGTTATAACCTGGGTTTCACTGCGAAAGTGAATGAAAAGCTCTCATTCGGTTTGACCTATCGCTCAAAGGTTTCTATGAAAGTGAAAGAAGGAGATGCGAAATTCACGGTTCCCGAATCACTGAGTGCAAACTTTCCAAGCGGACCTTTCACTTCTTCACTTCCATTACCAAGTGTTTTAACACTTGGAGCTGCTTATGATTCGGGGAAAAAATGGCAATTTGTGCTCGACATCAATTACGTGGGCTGGAAAGCTTATGATACGCTGGCATTTGATTACGAATCAAATACCGCTAGTTTGAATGACACGAAATCTGCCAGAAAATACAAAAGTATCATCGCCTTTAGAGGTGGAGCAAATTTCCAGGCAACAGAAATAATCGCTGTGCGATTGGGTGGTGGTTACGGATTCTCACCGGTTCAATCGGGTTATGTAACCCCTGAATCCCCGGACGGAAACCGGATTTATGGTACAGCAGGTTTGGGCTTTAAATTCAATGAGCATTTCAATTTGGATTTATCCTTTTATTACACATATATCAATCGCACGGATCGAAACCTGGAAACAAATTTGAGCGGAACATTCACTACGATCGCAATTTCTCCGGGAATTGGATTAAGCTATAAATGGTAAGAAAATGAAACAGGTACTAAGCATATTGATTCCGGTAGCAATCGGAACTCTTACTCTAGGTTCATGTAAACCAAAGTACAAAGATCCCGAAACTTCTGCGGGAGACATGAATACCGCTCGATTCGTGATGATCGGTGGTTCACATACGGCCGGTTATATGGACGATGCCTTGTATTACAACGGTCAGCAATATTCCATTGCGAACATGCTCAGCATGCAATTGCAGAAAGTAGGCTCCGGAACTTTCAATCAGCCATATATGCTTGAGAGCTCTGTTGGTATAGGCGCATCAGGAATGGCCCGTTTTAAATTGGGTTACAAAACAGATTGTTTGGGAGTTACTTCCTTATCTCCGGTTCGTCTTGCACCGAGTGGTGATATGTCTGCCCTGGGAACAAATGTCTACAACGCAAGTCAGCCTTTTGGAAACTTTGGGATTCCCGGAATGACGGTAACAGCTGTCAATGTTCCTTCTTATGGATCGGCTAACCCGTTTTTTGCACGAATGAATTCTTCGTCGGGTACCAGTGTTTTGGCAGATGCAACTGCTTCCGATCCAACCTGTTTTGCTCTTTTTGTAGGAATTGAGGACCTGCTTCCATTCGTTCAGGGCGGTGCGAAGAATGGTTCAATGACTAGTACCACTGCATTCGGTATCGCTTACGAGCAAATTGTAATGTCTTTAACGGCAAATGGAGCAAAAGGTGTTGTTTCTTTGATTCCTGATATTACTGAAATGCCGTATTTCACTACTGTTCCATATAACGGATTGAATTTAACTCCCGACAAAGTCACCGCATTGAACAATATTTATAATCCCATCGGAATTTCTTTCCAGGAAGGGCCTAACGGATTTATGATCGAAGACCCGGGAGCAGGTGCTTTTAATGTAAGACACATGCAGCCGGGGGAATTGGTACTTCTCAGTACGCCTTTGGATTCTGTGAAATGCAATTCAATGGGTTCTGTTTTTCCTTTTAGAGACGAATTTGTTTTAACACAGGATGAATTGACAGAAATCAGAAATCAAATTGCGGAGTACAATGCTTTAATTACTTCCATTGCATACAGCTACAATTTAGCATTAGCAGAACCAAATGAGATCGTGAAAAAACTGCAAACCGGAATTACATATAACGGAGTTGCCATGAGTGCGAAATTTGTTTCCGGAGGAGCTTATTCACTGGACGGAATTCATTTTAATCCGCGTGGAAATGCCATTATTGCAAACGAATTTATCCGAGCTTTAAATAGTAAATACGCAGCTAAAATACCTTCGGTAAATGCTATCAATTACCCTTCAATTATATTCCCATAATTTAAAAAAAACAACACATGAAAATTTCTACTTTCCTACTATCAGTTGTTTTATCTTCTGCTGCAATGGCTCAAACACCTTGTCAGACCGGAAGATATGCCAGCGATGTTTATTCCACTGTAAACGTTACGAGTGATATCGTTTACGGATCGAACACCTCATTTTCGGGTGCAACGACCTCATTGACTATGGATTTCTACGAACCGGCTGCGGATACTTCTGTGGCGCGTCCTTTAATTATTTGGGTGCATGGAGGAAGTTTCCAGTTCGGAACAAAAACAGATGTCGATGTTCAGGAACTGTCTAACCGCTTTGCGAAAAAAGGATATGCCTGTGCATCTATTAACTATCGTTTGGGCTTTTTCCCGGTTGATTCCGTGAATGCGATTAAGGCAGTTCTTCGTGCAACACAGGATTTGAAAGCTACTATCCGTTTCTTTTATAAAGACAGGGCAACGACTAATGCCTATAAGATTGATACAACACGTATTTTCATCGGTGGTAGTTCAGCAGGAGCTATTACGGCATTGCATGTAGGATATTTAGACCAGGCATGTGAGATCCAGGATTATATTGATGCGCCGGCGCTTGCTACGCTTGGTGGAATGGAAGGTACGAGCGGGAATCCGGGGTATTCCACAAAAGTTGCCGGAGTGATTAATCTTTGTGGTGCCTTGGGCCGTTACAGCTGGTTAGAAGCCGGAGATGTTCCTTTGGTATCACTTCACGGGACTGCAGATGCAACAGTAAAATATAACCGTGGAATGGTAAATCCGGGAGTTCCGATTATGTACCTGGATGGAAGCCGTATGTTGATTGAAAGAAGTTGTGCTTTAAATCACCCGCACAAGATGTACACTTTCCGTGGTGCACCGCACGTCCCTTATGCAGGGGCAAGCGCTGCACAAATTGCGTATATGGACACCACCGCAAATTTTGTAAGAGATTTCCTTGTGGAGCGACTTGGATGTACGAATATGGCCCTTCAACCGGAGAATATTCCTTCACAAACAGCTAATCTTTACCCGATCAATTACTGTAACGGAATTCCTGTAAATGAAGTGTGTATCTTAGGTTTGGCTGAAAACACAGAAGCAGATAAACTAATCTTGTATCCGAATCCTGCATCCGGCCAGGTAACGATTCAGTGTGATTCTGACGGAGCGAAAACAATCTCTGTGATAGACATTTCAGGGAGAACGGTTATGAGCCGGGAAATAAATGAAAACGGCTACACCTTGTCTGTTCGTGATTTAAACAAAGGAACTTATTTTGTCCGCGTTTTGGATCATGGTAATCAGAAGACTCTGTTGAAACAATTGGTGATTGAGTAAACTGAAAACTTTGCATATAAAAGCTTCCTTCGGGGAGCTTTTTTTATATTCGCACACTTGCCGGAAAGTTTGGCAACAAATTTGTAAATTGTAGACACAAAATAAAATGGTATGAAAAGCATTGGTTTATTAATGATGTTGTTGCTTGCTCAAACAATGGTGTTTGGACAAAAAACAATCCGTATGACAATAAAAGAGGAATGTGTTCCATGCCGCCGGATGATGCCGATGACTTGTTTCCAGGTCCAAAAGGAAGGATCCAAAACGTGGGAATTGTTCTATGAGAAGATTAAAGGATTTGATTACGTTCCCGGAAACCGATATGTGATTGACGTGATCGAGACAGAAAGACCAGAGCCGGTCCCGCAGGATTTATCTAAATACTTATACAAATTAGATAAAGTCATTTCCATAACACCCATGGTAAGCGGAAGCGAAGGAACCATCTATAAAGTCATTCGTTTGAATGGAGCACAAGTGGTGAATGCAGATGTTGCATTCGGTTTCGACAGTACTTTTCAAAAGATTTCGGGAAAAAGCGGATGCAACAGTTTTACGGCTCCCATCAAAATGAACAAAAAGCAGCGCAAAATTTGCGTAAAGGCCGGAGCAGCAACAAAAATGGCTTGTCCGGATATTCAAAGCAACGTGGAGGATGAGTTTTTAAAATCCATTTCAAATAAAAAGTTCAAGATCTCTCATGAAGGAAACCTGATGATCTGGAAAGCAAAAAAGAAAGAGGTTCTTGTTTTGGAAGCTGGCACGAAACCTGCTCTCCAGGATCCGGAAGCAACAAACGGAGGTGGAAGACCTGAAAAAACACCTTGGAATTACTTCAATCAGCGAAATTTAAAGCTGATCCAAATGGATGGAGTTTCCCTTAAAAATTCCAATGCAGCTTTGAAGATGGACATGTCGAATAATTCTTTCACGGGAAGTAACGGCTGCAACCGTATTTCCGGCACCATGTCTACCACCCGAAATACAGTCGCTTTTAGGGAGGTCATTTCAACGAAAATGGCGTGTGTTGATGAACTGGTTGCAAGTAACGAGAAGCGTTTTATGGAGATTTTGGGAAGCAAAGGATTGACCGTTGATTTTGCAGAACAGGTATTTAACATTTACGATTCCTCCGGAAAATTGGTCTTAATGTTTGCCGCGGACGCAACCAAATAAATTTAATTGAGTTTTAATTTCAGTTTTCATATATTTATACACCAAAATTTTTTTACTATGAAAAAACTAATCAAAATTTCTGCGTTTGCAACATTGGTATTTGTTGGAGCATTAGGAATTCAGTCGTTTACTTCAGCGAAGGCAGAGTCTTCTGAGAAAGTACTGGGCAATATTGAATTTAAGGTTATCAATGATACCTCTTCTGAGTACAAGTACTGCGTGAATGGCGGCCATAACTACATCAGTGCCGGTGCATCTAAAGGATTTAGTTATAGTGAAGGAACAGAATTGAAGCATTTGGATGGAAGCAATTGCGGAGGTCTTTGGGTCAAAGTTACCAGCTCTATGCACGGTAAGTCATTTAAACTTTCTGAATTAGATTAATATCAATATTTGAAATATTGAACAAAAAGCCTCTTTTTTTAAGAGGCTTTTTTGTTTTACACATCTTCTTTTAGCTTTTCAATTTAAATAGGGTTAATTCTCTGTCTGAATTCATTGAATTCCGTTAATTTCGTAAATAGATTTAATGATTATGAAACGAATATTGCTTTTAGGTGCCGGACTTTCTGCTTCAACAGTGATTAAGTACTTATTGGAACAGGCTAAAGAAAACAATTGGCAGCTGCGTGTGGTTGATCAATCATTGGATTTAGTAAAAGGAAAGTTGGCCGGACATCCAAATGGTGTAGCACTTTCGTTTAATGCATTGGATCGAAATGAGAGATGGGAAGAAATGCAGCAGGCAGATCTGATTATTTCCATGTTGCCTGCACGTTTTCACGTGGAAATTGCCAAAGACTGTTTGGAATTGAAGAAAAACCTGATCACGCCTTCTTATGTTTCTCCTGAAATGAACGCTTTGAATGAAGACGTGAAAAATTCCGGGCTGATTTTCATGAATGAAATGGGTGTTGATCCGGGAATTGATCACATGAGCGCTATGCGGATCATCGATTCCATTAAAGACCAGGGTGGGGAAATTACCGGGTTTAAATCGTATTGCGGCGGCTTGATAGCCCCGGAAAGTGATAATAATCCATGGAACTATAAATTCACCTGGAATCCGCGAAATGTGGTTTTAGCAGGCCAGGGCGGAACAGCTTGTTATATCGACAGACATCAATACAAATACATTCCATCTAACCAGGTGTTTACGCGGTTGGATCAGATTTCCATAGAAGGTTACGGCGATTTTGACGGCTATCCAAACAGGGACTCCTTGTCGTATCGCCAGATCTATGGACTGGATGATATTCCTACAATCTATCGCGGAACACTGCGCAGACCCGGATTCTGCAAGTATTGGAATGTTTTCGTACAGTTGGGATTAACAGATGATCATTTAATTCTTCCGGATTCGGAAGAGTTCACACCAAGAACTTTTATCAACGCTTTCCTTCCCTTTGAGGAGGAAACTCCCGTTGAGCAGAAATGGATAAATGCCTGCAAACCTTTGGGAATTACAGATATCTCCAGGTTTGAGTGGCTGGGTCTTTTTGAGGGGACAACGAAGCTCGGTTTGAAGGATGCAACTGCGGCTCAAATCCTTGAAAAAATCCTGGTAAATAAATTGTCTCTGGAACCGGGTGATAAAGACATGGTGGTAATGGTACACCAGTTTACTTATTTGCTAAATGGTGAAAAACGATACATTGAATCTTCCATGGTGAATTTGGGAGATGACAAGGTTCAAACTGCAATGTCTAAAACGGTTGGATATCCGGTAGGAATTTGTGCCAAATTGATTTTGCAGAACCGGATTTCAGAGCGGGGAGTTTTATTGCCGATCAAAGCGGAGGTTTATAACCCGATTTTGGATGAATTGGAAGAACTGGGGGTTGTTTTCCAGGAATTGGAGAAAGTCGTTTAAAGAATTATGAGTTCTGTTCTAAGAAGCCAAAGGGTTTCGAGTCATTAGTCGGTAGGCAATAACACCTGCAACTGTTCCGAAAAGGATTACTTCGTCCGGAAATCTTACAAAGGCTGAAACCAGTAAAACAATTCCAAATACAAGTGAAAGAATTATCCCCTGCTTGACAGATTCACGCGTGAAATAGTTGACCGGATATTTTCGATACAGCTGCGGAAGAAGAAACTGTTGTCTGTAAGCCATATAACCGCTGAGCACCATTAATGGAATCAGGATTACTCCTTGTTGAATTCCCATATCACGGTAAGTTAAAAAAGCCCATATCCGTTCTTTCCAATCGAAAAGTGAGTGAATGTTAGGCAGAATGAAGTAAACAGCCAGGGAAGTGCTTAAAATGCATGCGAAAGCAATACTCAGATGTTTTCCCGCTTCTTGTTTTTCAAAAGTATTTCCGCTGAATTGAATCCGTTTTCGCGCTTTCAATAAACTCAGGCCCCAAAACAAGATCCAATCGATTAGAAAGAACAGGAGAATGAAACTTGCATCCCAATTCCAGTAAAAATATCCCAGAACAGGTATCAGCCCTTCAACCAGGGTTTGAAACAGGATTACCCTTTTTGGGTTCATTTGGATAAACGCTTGATTGCTTCTTCTGAAATGGCGAACTCAGGATTGTATTTCAATGCTTTCCGATAATACTGGATTGCTTTGTACTTATCACCTTTTGTTTCATAGATCAAGCCCAGGTTGTGCCACGCTTCTACATAACGCGGTTCTTTCTGCAGCGTTTCATTGTAAAAGTAAATGGCACTGTCCACATCATTTTGTCTGAATTGCTTGATCCATCCCAGCTGAAACAATGGCGGAGTAAATTTCGGATCTTTCTTAAGCATGTCACGATAGGTCTGCTGAGCTTCCGGTAATTTATCGAATTGCTGGTAAGCATATGCCAAATTATAATATGCTTCAATGTTGTTCGGCCGGATTTGTGTCGCTGTAATGAAATACTCAATACACAGCGGATTGTTTTCTCCCTGGTAAATCAAGCCCAGTTTGATGTAAGCTGCGAAGAAATCCGGATCCTGTTCAATTGCTGTCTGGAAAGAGGATTTTGCCAGCTCCCGATTATCTAAACTCAAATAAATACTTCCTTTCAAAATATAAGCATCTCTGTATTTTTTGTTGATTCTTAAGGCTTCATTTGTATAATAGAAAGCTTTTTCGTTATCTCCCTGCTGAGCATAAGTCGTAGCTAAGGCAACCAATGCTGCCAGGTTTTTCGGGTCTTTTTTAACTACAAACTTGAAATGCGTCTGAGCAGACATCACATCACTTGCAGTTCGGTCAGCTCTGTTGTTTAAGGCGTTTGCATACAAAAATCGCGCTTCGATATTCCATTGCTGCATGCGGTATGCTTTTGCACCGTCCTGAAGTGCTTTTTCATAATCATAGCGTTCCAGCATCAGGTTACCGTGTTTGATAAGGATCGGAACACTATCAGGATATTTTTTGAATAACTGATCTATCGAAAGTTCTTTTTGAGGTTTTTTTGGACCGTTTCCGCCACATGAGCTTAATACTGCAAGAAAACCAATAAAAAATAGAATGCGCATACTTGAATGAATCTGACTACAAAAATAAGGAAATGTATTTAGCTACAGGTATTAAACGTGTGCTTCTTCCGAAGCGTTGGTAAATTCCCGGCCAATAAAAAACCCCATCCGCCAAGGCGAACAGGGTTTGATGTTGTTTTGTTGATTTTTATAATCCCAAAAGTACTGCATAAGGATCTTTTCCGCCGAAAATAATTCTTTCCGGGTTTTCGATCATCTCTTTTACTTTTACCAGGAATCCAACAGATTCTTTCCCATCGATAATCCGGTGATCGTAAGACAATGCCAAATACATCATCGGACGAATTTCTACCTTTCCGTCAATTGCAACCGGGCGCTCAATAATATTGTGCATTCCCAAAATGGCTGATTGAGGAGGATTGATAATTGGAGTTGACATCATGGAACCGAAAACTCCACCATTGGTGATTGTAAACGTTCCTCCGGTCATATCTTCAGGAGTAATTTTTCCGTCACGTGCTTTGATTGCAAGACGCTTGATTTCTTTTTCAATTTCCGCCAGGCTCATTTGCTCTGCATTGCGGACCACCGGAACCATCAATCCTTTTGGGGATGAAACGGCAATACCGATATCTGCATAGTCGTGGAAAATCATTTCATTTCCATCAATTTGAGCATTTACTGAAGGGAATAGGTTCAATGCTTCTGTTACGGCTTTCGTGAAAAAAGACATGAATCCAAGATTTACCTCATGAAATTTGGAGAATTGATCTTTGTACTTTGCACGCAGGTCCATAATCGGTTTCATATCCACTTCATTGAAGGTAGTCAGCATCGCTGTTTCGTTCTTCACAGAAACCAAACGCTCTGCGATCTTACGACGAAGCATGGACATTTTCTCGCGATTTTGATCACGAGTTCCGCCCCATCCTTGCGCAGCATCGGCAGGAATCCCTGCAGCCATTGCCGAAACGACATCTTGTTTTGTGATACGACCGTCTTTTCCTGTTCCGTTGATCTTAGCTCCGGAAACACCGTTTTCAGCCATGATCTTGGAAGCAGCCGGTGAAGGTGTTCCTTTTGCATAGCTGTCACTTACAGGTCCCGGGTTTGGAGCCGGAGTGCTTTTTTCTGCAGGTGCTTCTTTTGTTTGAGCAGGAGCAGCTTCAGCCGCTTTCTCTTCTGCTTTCGGAGCTTCAGCCGCCGGGGCAGCAGATCCTGCTGGTCTTTCAGCCGAAGTATCGATCAGACAAACAACTTGTCCTACTTTTACTACATCGCCTTCTGCAGCTTTCAAAGTAATAATACCCGCTTGTTCTGCCGGTAATTCCAAAGTCGCTTTATCAGAATCAACTTCTGCAATAGTTTGGTCTTTTTCTACATAGTCACCATCCGAAACCAGCCAGGTTGCAATTTCCACTTCAGAAATCGATTCTCCCGGACTGGGTACTTTCATTTCAAGCATTGACATAATTGTGTCGAATTTAGTTTGTCTTAATATTATTTAGCCGCTACGGATGCAAATTGAAATACATCTGCAAACAATTGTTTCAAGCGGCGTTCGTGTAATTTCTTGGAACCTTCAGCTGCAGCAGCAGATGCCGGCCTTGTCACCCCAATAAACGGAATGTGTCTCAGGTTCATTGCCATATACGCCCATGCTCCCATGTTTGCAGGTTCTTCCTGCGCCCACATGATGTTTTTAGCATTGTATTTTGCAACGATTTCGTCGATTTGTCTTTGAGGCAATGGATACAATTGTTCAACACGAACAAAAGCCATGTTGTCAACACCCATTTCAGCTGCTTTTTCGGTCATTTCGTAATAGAATTTACCGGAACAGAAAACAAGTGTATCAACTTGTCCTGCTTTTGCATTCGGATCATCTATTACTTCCTGGAAGTTTCCGCTTGCCATTTCTTCCAAAGTGGAAGTTGCAGCCGGTAAACGCAGGATCATTTTTGGAGAGAAAACAACCAATGGCTTACGGAACGGTCGTACCAACTGTCTGCGAAGCAAATGGAAATGGTTTGCAGGTGTTGAAGTATTTACAATTTGAATATTGTCATCAGCACATTGCTGCAACCAACGCTCCAAACGCCCACTTGAGTGCTCTGCTCCCTGTCCTTCATATCCATGAGGAAGAAGCATCACCAATCCACTTTGAGTAGACCATTTGTCTTCACCTGCCGTAATGAATTGATCGATCATAATTTGAGCGCCGTTGAAGAAATCTCCGAACTGTGCTTCCCAAATAGTCAATCCTTTCGGAGTTGCCAATGAATAACCGTATTCAAAACCAAGAACCGCATATTCGGATAACAAGGAGTTGTAAATCGTAAACGGAGCCTGTTTGTCCGAAAGCATGTTCAATGTTTCGATTTCTTCTTCGTTGTCTTCTGTTTTTACAACAGCATGACGGTGAGAGAATGTTCCGCGCTCCACATCTTGTCCGGAAATACGAACAGGAATGCCTTCTTCCAAAAGTGTTGCGTAAGCCAGCATTTCTGCTGTTCCCCAATCCAGGTTATTGTTTTCAACCGCAGCCAAACGATCATCAAAGATCTTTTGAATCTTACGGAAGTACTTTTTACCTTCCGGTAAAGTAGCCAGTTTCCTTCCTAGCTCCAATAATTTTTCTTTTTGGATCCCTGTTTCAGGACTAGAATCGAAATCTTCGGATTTGCTGTGACGGAAACCTTCCCACGTTTTGCTCAGGAAATCCCAAACAACAGCTTTTTCATTCTGGCGAGCTGTTTCAAACTCGTTTTCCAGGTAGTTGTTGTACTCATCTTCAATGCTTTTCGCATCCGCCTCAGATAAAGTGCCTTCAGCAGTTAATTGCTTCTGATAAATTACTTTTGGATTTGGATGTTTTGCAATGATGTCGTACAAATTCGGCTGCGTGAATTTAGGCTCATCTCCTTCATTGTGTCCGTATTTACGGTAGCATAATAAATCGATAAACACATCACGGTTGAATTTCTGACGGTATTCCATAGCGATTTCAATCGTTTGGATTACTGCCTCAATATCGTCTCCATTTACGTGAAAAACAGGAGTTAAAGTTGTTTTTGCAACGTCTGTACAATAAGTAGATGAGCGTGCATCGTGGAAGTTCGTTGTAAAACCGACCTGGTTGTTTATTACCAGGTGAATGGTTCCGCCGGCTCTGTAACCGTCAAGCAAGGCCATCTGGATTACTTCATAAACAATTCCCTGTCCTGCAACAGCTGCATCTCCGTGGATCATTACCGGGCAAACTTTATTCTCATCCTTGAAATGAGCATCCAGTTTTGCACGTGCAATTCCCTGAACAACCGGATCAACCGCTTCTAAGTGTGAAGGGTTTGGAGCAAGTGTTAAACCTACTTCTTTTCCATTGGAAGTTTTTACGGAGCTGGTATAACCCTGGTGGTATTTTACGTCTCCGTCAAATGCACCGTCGGCATCAAATTCTTTCCCTTCAAATTCAGAAAAGATATCCTGCGGGCGTTTCTGGAAAATATTCGTCAATGTATTCAAACGTCCGCGGTGAGCCATTCCCATGACGAAATACTCGACCCCTAAATCGGCACCTTTTTCAATTAAAGCGTCCAAAGCCGGAATTAAGACTTCGCCACCTTCAACGGAGAAACGTTTCTGGCCCACATATTTTTTACCTAAAAAGGCTTCAAAATTGGAAGTCTGAACGAGTTTTTTATAAATGTGTTTTTTGCGTTCGGCATCAAATTTCGGGCGATTTTTCACCTCGATACTGTTTCTGAACCATTCCAAACGCTCAGGCTCACGCATAAACATATACTCGATCCCGATGGATTGGCAGTAACACTGCTCCAAATCCTGGATAATATCGCGTAAAGTTGCCGCACCGATCCCAATTTGTTCTCCCGCCTGGAAAACGGTATCCATATCAGACGCCTCCAACCCAAAATTTTCGATAGCCAATGTAGGCTCGTATTTTCTGCGTTCGCGAACAGGATTGGTTTTTGTAAATAAGTGACCACGTGTCCTATATCCGTTGATCAGGTTAATTACTTTAAATTCTTTCTGAAAATTTTCAGGAATATCGCCGCCGTCTTCGTAGTTCATGCGGGCAAAATCAAATCCTTCGAAGAATTTTTGCCAGCTAATATCTACGCTTTCAGGGTCTTTCATATACGATTGATATAAATGATCTATCGCATTTACATCGGCATTTCCTACGTACGTCACTTTATCCATGTTCGAGCACTATAATGGTGGGTAAAGTTATAACTTTTAGTCCAAGCGCGAATCGAAAATCACGATAAAAAAATGCAAAATTGATAGTTATTGGTTCAAGGCAAAAAATAATGATCAATTATGAGCGATTAATTACCAGGAGCGTCTCTTTTTTTATCTTGATAATTGCTGTTTACTTGTATTGAATTTGGAAAAAGACTTTCATCAATTCCCGGTGTAATATAGCATTTGAAAGGTAAAACAGCCGATTTTCATGTTCAAATGTTTCTTTTAGGATCAATTCCGGAATATCAATGAGGTAGAGCAGGTGCTGAAGTTCGTTTTCGCTCAATTTTTGAAGAACGAGTCGAATTTCTTCGTTCCAGTCTGCAGGATCTGTACTTATCAGCTGAAATTCACCAACTCCGGAGCGCTGAAAGTCTTTATGGATCTGAGCCTGCAATTTTTCAAGCAGTTTGCGCTGGCTCAATCGCATTTGAAGTTTCCGGACTAGCGCATTTAAATCTTTTTCTTCCATCTCGAGTGAACTTACTACTTTTGCTGTATGATTAATAACTCAAAAGAAGCAATCATTTTTGATTTGGGCGGAGTTTTGTTGAATTTGAATTACGATTTAACAGAAAAAGCCTTCATTTCTTTGGGAATGACCAATTTTGGCGAGTCCTATTCTCAGTTGCAGCAGGTAAACCTGTTTGATCGGTACGAAATCGGAGAAATTTCTTCTTTTCATTTTGTAAATCGGCTGTTGGATTTATTACCTCCCGGAACGACAGCCAACCAGGTTGTACATGCGTGGAATGCGATGATTTTAGATTTTCCGGTAGAAAGATTGCAGTTTTTGGAAGAGCTTTCGAAGAAATACCGTCTCTTTTTGTTGAGCAACACCAATGATCTGCATATTGATGCCGTTCGAAGAGCTCTGGAAAAAGCCGTGGGCCATAAAAACCTGGAGCAGTATTTTGAAAAAACGTATTTCTCTTCTGCGATCGGGATGCGTAAACCGAATACGGAAATCTTTGAATTCGTTTGTTCAGAGAATAACCTCGATCCGGCAAAAACTATTTTTATTGACGATAGTCCGCAACACATTGAAGGTGCTAAATCGGTCGGAATCGAAGCGTTTTTATTAGGGAAGAATCAGGAAGTAAGCAGTCTTTTTCCTTGAATTAATTCGGGTGGATCGGAATGTTAATACTCATTGCTATATTCCTGGCTCCTTTATCTGAATTGTATTTTGCCTGAGACTTTACTAGTGCAGAAACTTTTTCAATTAATTTTTGATCTGTAGTAGTAGTACTTGACTTCATTAATTTAGGTGTTCCAATGACGTCTCCTTTTTCATCTACAATGACCATAAACACGATAGAACATTTTTTTTTAGAAGAAATCGAGCTGGCATCCGGTCTCTTTATTAAGAAACGCCTAACATATAAACGACCATCTCCTGGTATTTCACGGAGCTTGGGCAATGAATCCTTTTCTTTGGATGATTTGAGTCTTTCAATTTGGGCTTTCAGGCTTTCCAGCTTTTTAGTTGCCTTGTCGATGACAGCCTGTTTGTCTTTCAATGCATTTTCTTGCTGCCGTATTTCGCTTGATAAAGAATCGTTGATGTGCTGCGTTTTTTCAAGCACCAGATTCGTTGAGTCGAGCTTTTGTTGATAGGTTGCAACTTGTGCTTTCAGCTCTTTTTTAGATTGACCGAAAGTTGTACCGGTAATGAGCAATAAGAAAAAAAGCCCTGTTTTCATCTTATTTTTTTTCCTGGCATAATTCTACCAATACCCCATTCGAAGATTTCGGATGCAGGAATGCTACCAGTTTGTTATCCGCGCCGTTTTTGGGATTCTCATTCAAGATTTGAAATCCTTTCGAAGCGAGTTCTTTCATGGATTCTTCAATGTTGGTCACATCAAAAGCAATGTGGTGAATTCCTTCGCCTTTCTTTTCAATGAATTTGGCAATGGGGCTGTTTTCATTACTGGCCTCCAGCAATTCAATCTTTGATTCACCCACCTGGAAGAACGCAGTTTTTACTCCTTCGCTTTCTACAGCTTCTGTTTTGTAGCATTCCGTTCCAAGAAGTTCAGTGTATGTCTTGATCGCCTCGTCCAGGTTTTTAACCGCAATTCCAATATGCTCGATTTTATTCATGGTGTGAATATAATAAATGTAGGTACGCGATGCGTCGGGATATATGAATTATTCGCACCCAAACCATTTTTAATATACAATCGTGTTATATTTTACCGCAAATGCGCAAATGTCTGAGGCGCTTACCAGTCGCCTCTTTACCCAGTAAACAATAGGAATAATATATTTGCAAGGCTCAAAAGCGAGTGCGGTAGCCGAGCCAATAATTTGTGCATTTGTGGTAAAAATTAAGTCTGGGCGTCAATTGTGATTAATTCCCGATGCGTCGCGTACCTACCAGATTTTATTTAAAATAAAAAACCCCGACAATGAATGTCGGGGTTCAATATAGTTTTCAGGTTTTTACCCCTTAAAGAATTTCTCTGTTTTGTTGTCGAAGTTGATATAGTAAGCCCCTTTCAATAAGTTTGAACATGGAACTGACGAGCCGATTCCCTTCTTGACGATATTTCCATATGCATCATAGATCTCGTATTTCGTTTCGATGGGTTTCCCGGATGCGGTAAAATTAATTTCGTCTTTCACCTTCACAGGGTTCTTGGTCACAATCGGAACGCCGGATGTAAACTTCACATCTTTAGAATTTCTTTTTGCGCCGGAATGGTCAATTTGTACTACGCGAACTGTATTTTCACCGGAATGCGGTGCTACAAGAAATTCGTAGGAATTTGTACCCGGAGTTCCTTTTCCCTGAACCTCGCCGATTTTCACCCACTTGTTCCAACGGTATTGTTCAATAATGAATGGGAGTTTTCCTTGTTCGTTGCTGGTCTTCCAGGTAAGCATTCCGCTATTCTGGATTTGAATGTCTACGGTATTGAATGTACTTCTTGGAAGTAATACCTCGGGATTTAAAATTTTTGGTTTACAACCATCATTGTGTTCAATGACAATGAAGACCGGCTCCCCAATTTCTATATTGAAAAGAGAAAAATCAATTTCAAATGCCGAAATAGCTGTTCCGCCCGGAAGGATATCACCGTTTACAGTAACCTTGGTTGCACAATAACCAAACCCGTCTCCGTCTTCCGGATTCTGTATGTAAAGGTTTTTACCCTGATAGCTTCCTTCAATAGAAAGAACCGCTGAGCTTGAAAAGCTTAGCAGTAACGCGAAAGAGCAAAGTAAGAATATTTTTATTTGTTTCATTTTTATCTAGTAGCTACACTAAAATCAGTGGCAAGTATAATAGCTATTTTTTACATTACCAACATTTTAGGTGACGAAATTACATTTTTTTTTTCATTTCAACCACCTAATGAGTTAATTAATCATGAAATATCGACCGTTCGTCGATAATCTTCTACTCTAAGTTAATATTTGGGATATGAATATTTTGTTTTTTTAAGTTATTTTAGTAAAAGATTTTTTCTATTCTTGTATTGATAAATGCTTACTCTACTATGAAATTAGTTCCTGTAGTTTTACTTATTCTTATTCTTACTTCTTGCGGTTCAGATAAAAAACAATTTGAATTCGCCGGAGGAAGCTTTAAAATGGCTCTGGATAATACACCTTCTACTTTTATTGCAAGAGAAGTGAATGATGTTTATTCCTTTGAACTGCTTTCACAGGTCATGGAAGGTTTAGTCAGCTTCAATGCCGACGATCTTTCCCTTCAGCCGCAAATTGCTAAAAAATGGAACATCAGTGGTGATGGTACGGTATTTACTTTTACCATCAGAGATGATGTTTACTTTCACGAAAATCCGGTTTTCGGATCTTTGGAGGATCGTAAGCTAACGATGGATGATATTTTGTTCACTTTTGAAAAGGCTTGTAAACCAAACGCACAAGGAAATCCTACCGCAGCCTATTTATTCCTGCTTTCCAACCAGGTGAAAGGTGCAAAGGAATACTACGAAGGAAAGGCAAAATCAATCAGTGGAATAAAAGTAAAGAAGGATAAGTTTGAAATTACCCTTATCAATCCGGATCAGACTTACATTAATAAGCTGGCAAACTTAAGCGCGAGTATTGTCTCGAAAAAAATAGTAGAAGCGGATAAAGAAACGGATGTGGTTGGAACTGGTCCTTTCCGTTTTACAACTCCAACAGAAGAGGAAACATATATTCTTTTGAAGAATCCGGATTATTACATGGTGGATAATAAGGGAAATGCATTGCCTTATCTGGATTCTGTTGTTTTCTATGTTCAAACCCGGAAATTGGAGCAATTGGAAATGTTTGAGCAGGGAAAAACGGTATTAATCTCCGGATTGCCAACTTCCCGTATTACCGAAATGCTGGAGGGAAGAATTTCTGATTTCAATGCACAGCCTCCTTTGAAAGAACTGTATAATAATCCCTTATTAACGACACAGTATTATTTCTTCAATATGAACGATCCGCGTTTCCGGGATGTTCGCGTGAGAAAAGCATTCAATTATGCCATTGATCGTAAAAGATTGGCTGATAATGTGCTTCGGAACCAATATTACGAATACGGAATTTACGGAATCACTCCGCCAATCGGGTCTGTGTTTAAAGGATACAATTTTTCAGAGATCAAAAAATACGGATATGATTTCAATCCGGAATTGGCGAAACAGCTACTGGCTGAGGCCGGTTATGCAAATGGTAAAGGATTTGGAAGTGTTGATCTCCGACTGGATATTACGGATATAAATACAGCCGTTGCCGAAGAATTGGCAGACCAGATCTATCAGACTTTGGGAATCAATGTCAACATCGACGGTTCTAATTTTGAGCAGCGCAATGAAGACGGAAACATGGGAAGAGGTGATATGTTCCGAACTGCATGGGTAGCCGATTATTCCAGCCCGGAAACTTTCCTGGGAAATTTCTACGGGAAAATCGTTCCGAAAGAAAAGAACATGCCTTCAAGCGGAAATCAATCGCGGTATGTAAACCCGATGTTTGATAAATACTTTGAACAAGGGCGCTCTGCTGATCAAAAAAGAAGACTGGAATTGTTTTCCAAAGCTGAAATTGAATTGATGAAAGATCCACCGATCATTCCACTTTGGTATGCAAATGATTTTACATTGAGCTATTCCCGCGTTCGAAACCTGAAGAATAATCCGATGGAGTTTCTGGATCTGCGCAGAGTATATATCAAAGAGTGGACGAAGGAAGAATACCTGAAGTCTATTCAATAACTGTATATTTACAGGTTGATATACTCAAAGAATGAAGACTATCCTTACCATATTGTTTGGCGCATTGGTTTCTATTGCTATTGCGCAACCCACTCAAACTGTTCGCGGTACCGTACTGGATTCCGAATCGGATTTCCCGGTTCAGGGAGCGCAGGTAATTCTTTCCCTTTCCGATAGTTCAAAATTAAAAGCAGCGACTAACAGCGACGGTGTTTTTGAGTTTTTGAATGTTCCGGTTGGAAAGCACCCGATGATCATTAAATCTACCGTTTATGAAAATTATTCCGCATCTGTTGAGGTGAATTCCGGAAAGCAGACGGTTTTGGAAATCAAAGTCAAAGAGCGGATCAGTGAAATTGAGGAAGTAGCGATTATTGCCCAAAAACAGGGAGAAGTCAAGAACGAAATGGCAACCGTTTCCGCACAGCAGTTTTCGGTGGAAGAAACCGAAAGATATGCCGGATCGCGCGGAGATCCTGCCCGGATGGCGAGTAATTTTGCAGGAGTTCAGGGAGCAGATGATTCCCGGAATGACATCGTAGTTCGTGGAAATTCACCGCTTGGAATTGTTTACAAAGTAGAAGGAATTGATATTCCGAATCCATCGCATTTCGCTATATCAGGAAGTTCCGGCGGACCTGTTTCAATCATTAATAATAAGAGTTTAGCGAATTCGGATTTCTTCATGTCGGCATTTCCTGCTGAATACGGAAATTCGGTTTCGGGAATTTTTGACCTGAAATTACGCAACGGAAACTCCAAACAACACGAGTTTACAGGTCAGTTTGGTTTCCTCGGAACGGAAGTATTGGCTGAAGGTCCTTTGAGCAAAAAATCGAATGCAAGTTATTTGGTGATGGGGCGTTATTCTACCCTGAGTTTGTTCCAGTTCATGGGAATCAGAATCGGAACGGATGCTGTTCCTGTTTATGGAGATGGCGCATTTAAGTTCAATTTCCCCCTGAAAAAAGGTGGTCAGCTTTCTCTTTGGGCAATGGGAGGAAAGAGCGATATCAAAATCCTGATTTCGGAACAAACAGAATATACAACCGATTTATACGGAGAAGGTGACCGCGATCAGTATTTCGGGACCGGGATGGCCGTTGGTGGGATCACTTACAAAAAATCACTTTCCGAAAGAACATTTTTAACGACCACCTTTTCAGGAAGCATAGACGAACAGCATTCCAAACACGATTATTTGATTCGTTCTTTGGATACAACTTATGAGGGTGGTGAGCCAAAGGTAAATATCCGCATCGACAGTATTTACCGCATCATGGGTTATTCCTACAAAATTGGTCGTTATTCCGGCATGTTCAGCATCAATCACAAGATCGGGAAACAGCACATCATCAAAGTCGGACTGAATGCAGATGTATTCACTTTCAATATGATTGACAGTGTTTTGAATACTGCGGGAACGCAGTTCATCAATCGCTGGGATTATAAAGGAATGGGAGGAATACTGGTGCAGCCTTTCTTCCAGTGGAAATACCGCATTACCGAAACGATGGATTTCACGGCCGGTTTGCATGCACAGTATTATTCGTTCAGTAACTCATTGAGTCCGGTGGAACCACGTTTGGGCTGGAAGTGGAATATGAAAGGAAATCAGAAATTATTTGCCGGAGCCGGATTACACAGCCAGACGCAGCCGTATTACACTTACACCTACCATTTGAAAGATGCTTCCGGAAACAAGATCTATCACAACAAGAATATGGGTTTCACCAAGTCGTTCCATTCGGCTTTGGGTTACGAAAAGAATTTCAAAAAAGGCTTCCAGTTTAAAACAGAGATTTATTACCAGTATTTATACGAAGTTCCGGTAACGGTTCAGCCATCCTCTTTCTCTATGATTAACCAGGGAAGCGGGTTTGCGCGTTTCTTCCCGGATACTTTGAAGAATACCGGAACGGGAATGAACTACGGTTTGGAATTGACTTTGCAAAAGTTCTTCGACAAGAGTTTTTATATCCTGACAACTGTTTCCATTTATGACAGTAAGTATAAAGGAAGTGACGGTGTTGAACGAAATACCAGCTACAACGGATTATACACTGCAAATATCCTGTTCGGAAAAGAATTCAAACTGGGGAAAAAGCATACACTTGGGATTGGTGGAAAAGTGACAGTTGCCGGAGGAAAACGTTATGGGTACATCAATTTGCCAGGAACATCTGAGCAAAAAGAATTGATCTTTAGTGACTCCTTGTTCAATACGCGTCAGTTCAAAGATTATTTCCGTGCCGATTTGAAAATCAGCTGGAAAATGAATGCGAAGAAAACGACTCACGAAATTGGCCTGGATTTGGTGAATATCCTGAATACGCGAAATGTATTGGGCTTGGCTTATGCGCCTGATCTGGCTGATCCGGGCAAAGAGCCTTTGGCTGAAAAAACGCAATTGGGTTTCCTTCCGATTTTCTATTACCGAATCAGCTTTAAATTGGCGAGTGGGAAGAAAGAGTAATTCAAAATTCAAAAGGTAGAATGCAAAATTCAAAAGTTTTCTGGATTTTTTTATTGATTGGTTCGCTGATACTTTCCTGCAACAGTCCCAGACGGCAGAAGAAGATCAATGACGGAAAGCTTTATGAGAAACTGCAGGCAAAGAAAGGGTATTTGAATGCAGATGAACTTCAAAGACTACAGCTTGATTTTTCTTTGAATGCCCTGGATAAATATGATCTTTCCGGATTTGATGAAGAAGATACGATTGCTTCTTTTGTAAAATCCGGCGAATACCTTTGGATTGCAAGCTGTTATATTGGTGAAGAAGCAAGTCCGTTCTTTTGCCTGAAAGAAGAAACCGATCACAGTTTCAAACTCATTCGAAAAGGAGTTATACCTGCCCTTTACGGGGAATACGCTTATGACCTGGAAAAGTTATTAATTCCTGTGGGAAAGTATATTCTGGTTTCTCAGCGAACTTCCGGAAGTGCATATTGTGAGGACAATCCATTGGTTTTTCATGCAGACGGCAAACCCATCAAAAGACTTGGTCGACTTCAGCTGATCTTAAATAACTGTCCTTTTGAAGGAACACAAATCTGCTGTAAACGGGATTTTACATTCAATTTTCAAAAACCTTTTCTGATTATCCACGCACACGAAAATCGCATTGATTGGGAAACAGAACAATCTATTGGGACTTTGGACTTCGATTTGAGATTCTTATTACAAGATAAAAGCATAAAATTCCAGGATACGGTTTTCAAGTAGGCTCGCGACGCATCGCGAGCCTACTTGATTCGCAACCATCCTAAAATACGTGAATGGTCAATTTCCCATAATCCAGCATCGAATTCCAAATCGTAAATAGCTCTCGGATGGTCCGGATTTCCGGCGTTCTGCTGAATGATCTCCACTTCATCATCTGAAACCTTTGAAACGATTACCACGTGTCCGTATTCATTGCTCCAGGTGGCGTCCATGATGATCAAATCTCCTACTTCGGGTTTGCTTTTACTCGGATTGGTATATTGAATCAAATCCCGGTCTGTGTTCAGTTCACCGTCTTTCAATGATTTATTGAAGAAGTCGATCGCATTTCCATAGGCATTGGGCATTTTGTGTTTGTAGTATTCGTAATAATAACGCTTCACAAATTCCACGCATTGGTACTTCAAGCCAATATTGTAGCCGTCAGGAGACGTATTTCTCTCGCTTACATTCCCCATTCCACCGTTGTAATAAACAACTACGTGATTCAAACTATCCAGCCGGTCACCAATTTCATAAGTACGTCCTGAAGCAGATTCATTTCCCCGGCAAGCGAAGACTACCAGGAAACTTGCAACTGCAAGCATAAGAAGGAGGATGATTTTTTTCACAAGTGGGAAAGTTTCGTTTCGATTTGCTGCTTCACGTGTTTCAAAGCCTTTTTCGTGCAATAAGTTTGATAAGGAACAGAGAATATCGGTCCCAGCATGCGGGTGAAGAAATTTCCCGGTTTGGAGAAGGTTTGAATGTTGAACTGAATCTTTCCGTCCGTTTCTTCAATTGTGAAATAGGAAATGCCGCATTCTACATGGCCTTTCAGTGTTTCGTAACTAAATCCCAAACGCTTTTCTTCCCGGATAACTTCTTTGATCCGAACGCCGAAAAGCGCTTTTTGAGAAAATTTCGGAATCGGAGGAAGGTAAACCTGCTGCAAAATGGTATCGCCAGCCTGTATGCTTCGTTGCTCGTCTCGCCATTGCGGATATCCGGAAAGGATGTTTTCAGGAAAAATCCGGTAATCGAAAAAGAATTGCAGGTCCAGCTGATTCAGGTGTGAAACTCCGCGGATCTCAATGGAAGTGATCTTTTCAAGCAATGCATTCGGGTCATAGTCCATTACAGGAAGGTGTTTCAGTTCATCCAGGTACTTTTTGAAACGATCCTTCTGATTAAAAAAAGCGATTTTCACGGGTCAAGATTTAATGAATCAAAATAATAGATCTTAGGTAAGCAAGATTGCTTTTCTTGCCTTAAAGTTAACTCACAATCGAATACCAAATACACAAATATCATCTACCTGCTCCAGGTTTCCTCTCCACGATTCAAAGTTTTCCGAAAGTCGGGTTTCCAGGTCGTCATCCAGATACTCCAAAAGCAATTCTTTAAAAGGTTTGTAACGGAACTTTTTGTTCTTGGGTCCGCCAAATTGATCGGCAAAACCATCTGTGAAGAGCACCAATGAGTCTCCCTGCCGGAAAGAGAATTCCTGTTGGGTAAAAGGAATCGGATTGTGTGAATAACCAACGGGTTGTCTGTCTGCTAGCCGTTCTTCCAGTTCTTTTCCGGAAATGTGGTAAAGGGAGTTGTTAGCTGCTGCAAAAACATACTTGTTTGTTTTTTGTTCGATCCTAACAAGAGAAATATCCATCCCATCTTTGTGTTCACTGCTTTTTCCTTCCTTATCGAATGCAGCAATGATTCCGGAGCGCAATTCATTCAGGATTTCCGCCGGATCCAGGATTCCTTTGTTTTCTACAATTTCATGAAGCAGGTTGATGCCCAAAACACTCATCAATGCTCCGGGAACACCATGTCCGGTGCAATCGCCAACGGCTGCAAAACGGTAGTTTTCATTCTGAAAGATCCAGAAGAAATCACCGCTTACAATGTCTTTTGGCTTAAAGTACAAAGTTGAATCCGGAAACAGGAATTGCAGGTTGCTTTTGCCTGGCAATAAAGCCGATTGAATACGTTGTGCATATTGAATGCTGTCGAGAATGTCTTTATTCTTTTCTTCGATGACATTTTTTTGCTCCGTAATCCGCTTTTGTGATTTGAGCATTTCCTCCTTGAAAAACAAGATAAACAACGAACTGATGATGAATAAGAGGAACAGGTTCACATTCCCGATAATGGTTTGAATGGTTTCGGATTGTTCTAAAGTGGTAACAAAGGGTTTATGGAACTGAAGCCAGGTAATCAATCCGAAAAAGGAAACGATTGCAAAAGCTATAAATCCCTGGATGGTTCTTCGATTGTCAAACATCACAGCGCTGATCATGCACATGATGAAGAGGTAGAAATGCAGGTTTGTTTGCAGTCCGTAAGTCAATGTTCCCTCAATGAAATAGATAAATCCGCAGCAGACATGAAAGAAAAAAGCGGGCATGTATTTTTTTCGATTGATCAGGTAGAAAGTGATCAAACTCGCTGAAAAGAAAAAGGCATTATTGAAAATTCCGGCCGGCTGCAGGTAATAGAAATACAGCGGGGTGTAGCAGAACATAACTACGGCCGTCAATAATGCGATGAGGTTACCAATGCGGATCTTCCGATTTAAAGCATCCGGGTTTTCAGTAGTAATTCCGTTATTGAGTATTTGCGCAATCATTGCCTCAAATATACTATTCTATGAACAATCCACTGGAATTACGAATTACTGTTTTTCCTTTTTTTGAACTTCGGCAATGAAAGCTTTCACTTGCTCACCGAAAGAGATGTCGTTCATTTTTAAGTTCGGATTTGGAATGTACCATTCAAACTTGGCAAAGTAGGCCGACAATTCCGGATTGGTAAAAGCATATCCTTTCTGCGCATAGAAGGTATTCCGGATCAGTTTCAGTTCTTCTTTAGAATATGCTCCGTCTTCCGGATCGTCTATTGAAAGTCTTTTTACTGCGGTCATTACCCGGTTGAGTGGCTTTTTGGAATCTTCGAATTCAAAACAGTATTCGTTGATGATCCCAAACTCCAGGTTTTGCTGCGGATTCCAATCAGAACAATGTATTTGTAAACTTCCGCTGAGAATTCGGACCATTTTGCAGTTTGTTTCGTAATAGTTGTAGGGATTGGAAGTTGTTTTGCCGATTCCGTTAACGGACCAGGAAGATTTCTCTCCAAAAATATCACTGACGTAGAAATAGGTGTCGTTGCCCAGGTCTATGTTTACGGTTAGATCCTTGATTTTTTGTCCCGCCCATTTGGATCCGGTTTTCAGGATGTAATTGTAAAATTCATGATTCATTACCGACGAACTGGCTTTGAAACGATAACTGTGATCAATGACAGTTGTTCCGGATTTGAAATCGATTTCAAAGAGGTAAACAAAGATTTGTGATCCGGCCTGGTGAGAGGAAATAGTCTGCTCATCTCTCAATGGGCAATCTTCACATGCAGCTGTTTTTAACTGGTAAGGCAGCAATTGGTTGTTTTGACTCACTTTAAAATCAAAGATCTGCGGAAATTTGATGTCCTCTTCATTTACATCTCCATACGCCTGCGGAGCCTGGAATCCTACCAGCAGTTTGCGGTTTGTAGCTTCCGGGTTGAAGAATTCAAAATGCACGGTCACATAACATTCCGAATGGATGACTTTAAAAGAAAGGATTTCCTTGTCCATCACAATCTTCGATTCTTTCATGGGGAAAATAGTTCCGCCTCCGATATAATACGCACCGTCATTGGCGCTGAGGTTTAACACGGACAGGAAGAAAAGAAAGGTGCTGATTAATTTTATCATATTTTAAAGTTGTGTTTCGGTCTCCAATAAAGTCTTCAAATCCTTTTTGCTTTTTCTACTTTCAAACTTAAATGCAAGTATCATTACCAGATATCCTAATACCATTATTTGTATTGGAATAAATTTTTTCAGCATAAAATTATTGGAATCGTTAAGATAAGCGTCAACCATAATAATGGAGGAAATGATGGTGACTGAAAACCAAATGATGGTGATTATTTTGACAAATAAATGAAGTCCCATGGAAATGGTTACCTCTCGTCGATCCGGAAAAGAAGAAACAGAACCTTTTATTACAGGTAAAAAAGCATTCCGATAGGAAATAATCCGGCTTATGCTGAAGCTCTTTGAAGTAACGGTTCCTTCATAAGGCCCGCCACTTTTTTGACCAAATAGCGTCCCCAAACCAAACAGGGAAGCATTGCTTTTGATACCCGTGTTTTTGGTAAATTCATTTAAACGCTGAACAATTTGTTCCTCGCTTAACTTCGTCCGGATGATGTAATTTTCTATAGGTAAAAACTTGGATGAAATATTGGATTTCATGGTCAAAATTGTAGAGATAAAGATATGAAAAATTACGCCATTCAATATCCTTACTTAACTTTGCATGATGAAACCAGAAAGAAAAGATATCAAACCGGGAATGCTGGTTTTGTTTATTCAAAAGAAGCACCAGGGAAGCGGAGAATTGACAGAAGGAATTGTGAAATCCATTTTGACCAGCGCGCCTTCACACCCTCATGGGATCAAGATCATGACGGTTGATAAATTGGTAGGAAGAGTAACGGAAATTTTAGACAGTGAAGTAGACTAAGATCTTCTTCATACCCGAATTCCAATGATACAAACATCATCTACCTGTTCCAGCTGACCTTTCCAGTTTTCAAATTTCTCGTCGATCACTTCTGCCTGCCTGGATAAATCAAGTGCGTTGATTTGAACGAAGAGTTCCTGAAGAGCCTTCTTTTTCAGTTTTTTGCCTTTCTCTCCGCCAAACTGATCAGCCATTCCATCTGTGAAAAGGTAATAAGTGGTATCAGCTTCGAAATTCAGTTCATGGGTGGTGAAAGAAGCCGGGTTTTCGGTCTTTCCTATGGGCTGTTTGTCGGGTTTGATTTCAGTGAGCACTCCGGAATTAATGTACCATAGCGGATTATTGGCACCTGTCCACGTGATTTTAGCGTTTTCCCGATCAATGCAAAGCAGGGAAATATCCATTCCATCTTTTACTTCGTTGTTGTTCTTTGCAAAAGTTTCAATCACCAATTCCCGTGTTTTGTCCAGGATTACCCCTGTTTCTACCAGGCCAAACTCTTTCACCGCCCGATTCAAAGCATTGGAACAAACTACCGAAACCATAGCACCAGGCACACCATGACCCGTGCTATCAGCTGCTGCAATGTAAAAGCGATTGTTTACGGTTTCAGACCAGTAAAAATCTCCGGCAACAATATCCTTGGGTTTGTATAAGATAAAGTTTTGAGGGAAGGCATTATTGATTAGCGATTTTGAAGGTAAGATAGCATCCTGCAGCCGTTTGGCATAACTGATACTATCCAGAATCTCTTTCTGCTTGTGTTCAAGAAGTACATTTTGCTGTTCCACTTGTATATTCTGATGGGAAATCAGTTCATTTTGTTCCTGGGTTTCCTTTTCCTTTGCTTCAATGATTTGTTTCTGGCGAGCGGTAATCCGGAATCGGTTAAACATAAATCCACCAAAAAGCGTTACTAAAACCAGCCCTCCATAAAGTGTATACCGTTTGGTCTGCTCATCTTTGAACCGGGATGCAACAATTTTCTTTTCTCCTGCAATCCTCAAACTATCCGCAGCTACTTTTTTCTCGTATTCGTACTTGAATTTCATTTCGTCAGCGGCCTGTCGGTTCTCTGTTGCATAGATGCTGTCGCGCATTTTGATGAAGAGCTGATAAGATTCTAAAGCTTCTGTTCCTTTTCCCTGTTTTTGGTAAATCTGGCTGAGGAGTTCTGCTGCAAATTGAATATCACCGGGATAACCTATTTCCTGTGCCAGGGCCATACTTCTTTTGGCATAATCCAATGCTTTAGTCAATTCCCCTTGTCTGAAATAAACGGTTCCGATTTTATGCAGGGTGCTTACCGTTAGTTTTTTATCACCGAGTTCTTCGTCTTTTATTAAGGCTTCCTGGTAGTATCCTAGGGCTCTGGGCAAGTCACCATCTTCCAGGTGAACATTTCCAATGTTTGTTAAGCTGTTAGCGATTAATTGTTTGTCTCCGATCTCTTCTTCTAACTTTAAACTGAGTGAGTAGTAGTACAAAGCCTTTTTGGTGTCTTTCTTCCCCTGGTAAACCACACCGATGTTGTTGAGTGTCCTGGCAACCCCCACTTTATCGCCCACTTTTTCAAGCGTTTTCAAACCACGTTGGTAATAATCAAGTGCTTTCTCTTTATCACCCTGGTTGTCATAGATGATTCCAATATTGGTAAGACAGGTAGCAATTAGTTGGTGCTCGGATGTCTTTTCCAGTGTTTTCAAACTTTGGTGGTAACATTCCAGTGCTTTTGGAATATTACTTTGAAATCCGTAGATCGATCCCAGATTGATCAAACATCTGGCAGTTCCCAATTCATCGCCGATTTGTCTGGTGAGTTCCAGGCTGCGGTTGTAGTATTTCAATGCTTTGGTAATTTCACCCTGGTGGTTGTAAATGGCACCGATATTATTTAAGGCCTTTGCCATGACTTCCTTATCCCCGATCCGGGAGCTGATTTTTAAACTCCGGTGATATAATTCGATTGCTTTGGAGAAATTTCCCTGGTACAAATTTACATTCCCAATGTTTAATAAGCTCATTGCCTGACCTCTCTGGTACTTTTTCGTTACAGATAATTTATAACCGGTTCTTGCAGCAACAAGTGCTTTCGAGTAGTTGGCAGTGAATAAATATTCTTTACTCAGCTGTGCCAAAGTATTGACTTTGCTGGTGTCTTCTTTGCTGTTTTTGAGAACCTTCTGCAAGGAATCAATAGCGTGATTTTGTGCTTTGACACTAAAAGAAAGAAGCAGAATGGTTAAGCAAAGTATTCGGTTTTTCATAATCAGGCTTTACCGGACTAAGTTAAGGTTAATAACTGGAAATTAAACTTATGCGGAGTGGGTCCGCTGCTTAAGTGGAATAAAACAGATAGGGAAGTCCCATACTGCTTTACCTGCGAAATTGCTTATTCCACTTTCAGCCGAATAGAATAATTCTCTTCTATGCCATAGCTGTCCGATTTATAACTCACTTCCAGCAGCTTGATCGTATGCTCTTTGAATTCGATGCTGGAAGGATATTCCGAATGAAACCCAATATCGTGCAGTTCCGAATGATCCAATTCAATGCGCACCGCTACTTCACCGGCCCAAACGCATTCCACATCCGGCGGACACCTGGTTTCTTCCACTAGTTTGGCAAATCGGATCTTGAATTTTTTTCCGTCTGCTTTCACTGTGACTGTTTTATTGAAATCCAAAGTGAACTCTTCATTCAATCCGAAGGTTTTCTTTTTGCACCCTAGTGAAAGGGCAATGATCAGTGAGAAAAGGATTTTGAGGCCATTTTTCATATTCCGCAGTTTTACATAAATATACGACAAACCACTTATAATCAAAAACTTTAGGTAGTGATGCTATTCTCATTTTACCCACAAATGCACCTTTTCCCACAGATGCACTGATATTTTGGAAGCGCCTACCGGTCGCTTCTTTTTTTGTAATCATTCACCCAGAACTTAGCGAGACCGGTAGGCTCGCTTTTTAATTCGTGCATTTGTGGGAAATAAAAAGGGCAGCGATTAATCGCTGCCCTAAGTATTTTTTATGGATGATTCCTACAAATCAAATTTGATTCCTTGTGCCAATGGCAATGAATCGGTGTAATTGATCGTATTTGTCTGGCGGCGCATGTAAACTTTCCATGCATCAGAACCTGATTCACGTCCACCACCTGTTTCTTTTTCACCTCCGAAAGCTCCGCCGATCTCAGCACCTGAAGTACCGATGTTCACGTTTGCAATTCCACAGTCGGATCCTGCCTGGGACAAGAACGCTTCTGCTTCACGCAGGTTGTTGGTCATAATTGCGGAAGACAATCCTTGAGGAACTCCGTTTTGAAGTGCGATTGCGTTTTCAACACCACCGGAATATTTCATTAAGTACAATACCGGAGCAAATGTTTCGTGCTGTACGATTTTGAAGCTGTTTTGAGCTTCAGCAATTGCCGGTTTCACGTAGCATCCGCTTTCGTATCCTTCTCCGGAAAGAATTCCGCCTTCAACCAAAATGTTACCACCTTCTTCAACTACCTGAACCAATGCGTTCTGGTAAGCAGCTACTGCATCTTTATCGATAAGCGGTCCAACGTGATTGTTTTGGTCCAATGGATTTCCGATTTTCAATTGTTTGTATGCATTCACCAAAGCATCTCTTACTTTATCGTAAACAGAATCATGAATGATCAAACGGCGAGTGGATGTACAACGCTGTCCTGCTGTTCCTACTGCACCGAATACAGCTCCCGGAACCACAATTTTCAAATCAGCACTTTCTGTGATGATCACTGCGTTGTTTCCTCCTAATTCCAATAAGTGGCGACCCAAACGTTTTCCAACTGCTTCACCAACCAATTTACCCATGCGAGTAGAACCAGTTGCAGAGATCAATGGAATGCGCGTGTCGTTTGACATTAATTTTCCGATTTCAGCGTCTCCGATCAACAAAGAAGAAACTCCTTCCGGAACTCCGTTTGCTTCGAATACTTCCTGTGTCAATTTCTGACAAGCGATTGCTGTTAAAGGTGTTTTTTCGGATGGTTTCCAGATACAAACGTCTCCACAAACCCAAGCCAAGGCGGTATTCCAGTTCCAAACTGCCACCGGGAAGTTGAATGCAGAAATAATTCCTACAATTCCCAGCGGGTGGTACTGCTCGTACATTCTGTGTCCTGCACGCTCAGAGTGCATAGTCAAACCGTATAGTTGGCGGGAAAGACCTACTGCGAAATCACAGATATCGATCATTTCCTGAACTTCTCCTAAACCTTCCTGCAATGATTTCCCCATTTCGTAAGAAACCAATTCACCCAATTCCTGTTTTTTCTCACGGATTTTTTCAGCCAATTGGCGAACCACTTCCCCACGTTTTGGTGCAGGGACCATTCTCCAGTATTTATATGCTTCCTGAGCTTTCATCACGATTGCTTCGTATTCTGCTTCAGTTGCAGAAGATACGGATGCAATTACTTTCCCGTCTACCGGTGAAACCGAATCGATTTGCGCTCCACGCGTGTTAAACCAATATCCTCCTGTGGAAGCTCCACGGTTTACCGCTTCAATCCCTAATGTTTTTAATGTTTCTTGTATTCCAAGATCTGTTGCTGTTGCTGACATTCCTTTTCGATTAGTTTGTGTGCAAAATTACACAATTTTGATGATTCCAAGTGAATACCGGCTAATTATCAAGCGAATAAATGTTAAGGGTTTGCGGATTGAGTTGAATAACTCATTTCACCCTTAATTAAACGATTTCCTGAACTCCAAAGGGGAGAGATTTGTTTTTGTCTTGAATAGTTTGCTGAATGATTGTGAATGCTCGAAACCTAATTCGTAAGCAATTTCACTGATTGAACGATTGGTAGTAGAAAGTTTTTCTTTAGCCTTCTCTATCAATTTGGTGTGAATGTGCTGTTGGGTGTTTTGCCCGGTGTGTAATCTGAGCAAGCTTCCCAAATAGCTTGGTGAAACGTTCAGCTTTTCTGCAACGAATTGAACCGTCGGTAAACCAATAGAAATCAGGTTGTGACTATTGAAATGATCCGTCAATAACTCTTCCAGTTTTTCCAAAATTTGGTGGTTGGCTTTTTCCCGTGTAATGAACTGGCGATTGTAGAACCTTTCGCAGTAACTCAATAAATTTTCAATGTGTGTAATGATGATTTGCTTACTGAACTTGTCGATATTGGAATGGTACTCCTGCTTGATGTGTTGTATGATGCCGGTTAATGTCACTTCTTCCTTTTCCGAAAGGAACAAAGCCTCATTTACGGAGTAATCGAAAAATTCATATTGCCTGATTGTTTTTGCCAGTGCAGTATTCCAGATGAAATCAGGGTGGATGAGTAAAATCCAACCCGAAGGTTTTTCAGAAATTTTCTCTTCTACAATTTCCAGTTTGAGAACTTGGTTAGGGGCCATGAAAAAGAGTATGCCGTCATCTTCAAAATCATAATTCAGCTGGCCGTATTTGTAGTTCACCTGCTTCATACGTTTCGATGCAATGAAATAGAAATCAAATACCACATTCAACTCGATGCTGTCAGGTATACTTGTGAAATCTTCCATTGTCAGTACACTGATCAAAGGATGTTCGGGTTTAGGCAAGTCCCTTAAACGATGAAACTCACTGATTGATTTGATTCTATGCGGTTCCGAATTTGCCATGTGCAATAATATTACTTTTGATGATAAACTACGGCAAATTCTTTTGCGAATTCTTTCAATTTCACTTTTCCCATTTTGGGATTGCTTTGATGAAAATTCGTCAGTGGGGCTCCGCTGTGCATAACGGCTTGCATTTCCACCATTGTTTCTGCCAGTTCCTGCGGCATTTTTGCCATTTTCAATCCTTGAAGCATTTGCTTATCCGAAATCAGAACCCATTTTAAATAAGGTTTCCCAATGGCAGTACCAATGATTTTCGCAGCTTCGTTGCAAGTGATTTCTTCGCTTCCTACATAGCGGATCTTCACTTTTTCGGTCGGTGGAGTTGTCAATTCTTCTGCAACGGCTTCTGCTATGTCTTTGGGTGAAACAAACACAATTTTATCGTCCCCGCCATAATTTCCCAAGAGCAAACCTGTTCTTCCTTTCAATAAAGCCATTAATCCAGAATAACGAAGGGTGAGGTATTTTCCGATAAAACCTTTGCCTTTGATCATATCCATGGAAAAGTAAAAGTTGGTATAGAAGGAACCCGGACGCATAATGGTTATGGAAACATCCGTCAGTTCATTAAAGAGATCTTCCACATTTTCGCCTTTGATCAAATTGGCAGACCAGCCGCTTAAAATCACCACCCGTTTTACAGCTGCTTGTTTGATTGCTTGCACATAGTTGTTGGCCACTTTGTGCATATAAGCCTGTTGGTGGGTTTCACTCATATTCATTGGGATCATGCAATAAACGGCGTCTGCACCTGTAAAGTTGTCCGTAAGAAAAGAAACGTCCTCGATCTTACCTATTGCGGCAGTTGCCCCCAATGCCCGGATCTCTTTTTGTTTTTCGATGTTGCTGCTGATGACAGTTACTGATTGTCCTTCTGCCACCAATTGCTGTGCAAGAGGTTTGCTGATGTTGCCCAATGAGCCTGTTAAAACGATTTTCATACACGATTGTTTTGATGGAACAAAGGTGCGGCGAGTTCAAAGAACAGATGTAACCGAAATGACTGTTGATGTAGTCGAAATGAAAGTTGGATTATTTTCGCTTTCTTTTCCGAATCCACGAAATAATCAAAATAACCGAAAGCACTAAAGAAATAAGTCCCATCACAGAAAGTGAAGTGTCCTTTCTAACATTTGTTCCATCCATGTCAGCCACCGGAAGGGTCAGGAAGAGAATTCCCCCGATCAGAAGTAAGATTACAAAACCAATTCGCGAACTTGCATCTCCAAGGAATAAGCCAACAATTCCCTGAAAGATTTCTGCGAATACGGACTGATTGGCGTTTTTCTTTTTTTCAGTTGGTTTCATAGGAATTTCTATTCAACCGCTTCCAATTGCTTCAAATGCTGTTCCACCTGGTATTTGTTGAAATTGTCCCATTTCGGAACCGTATTCGGTTTATCGCCCAGCATGTTGTCGATGCAGAGATTGTTGTCTTTGTATGTTTCGTGCAGTACGGCAATGATTCGGAAGAAAAATTCATCCAGCATCACAATGGAGTCAAATTCAGATTGGATGGAGGAAAGGTTCAACACATGCAAAACTTCCTGCTTTTCTTCAGAAGTGATCTCTGTTTGGTAACCGAACTTCAGGGATTTGAAAACTAAGTTGTTCCAAACCACGCTGTCGTGTCCCCAGGGCACATCTGGAAGATTTAAGGAATGCTCGCAAATGATGACAATTGCATGAAGCAGATCGGGCAAATAGCTTGCAGGGAATTCGTCGAAACTGCGAAATTCAAACCCGCTTTGGTACATTTTCTCCTGGTTGAAATCCAGGCCAACATCGGAAAGCAATTCATAGTCGAAATCCGCTGCGATCTGATCGCGCCACCAAATGTTTTCTTCTTTGGTAAACTTCAATAATTTCCGGAAGTCTTCTACCGGGTAAGTAAGTACCTTTCCTTTCGGCATAACCTTGTTGAAGGTGCCAACTCCGGTGTAGCGCGACATCGCGTTTCTCATGGAACCACCGGCGAATCGTGTATTTAAAGCGTATTTCTCACTAATGACCTGCATAATATCCGGACTTCCCAGTGTTGCTATGAAAAGCGGTTCAAACCATTGTAATAAATAGATTGCATTGGCATGTTTCGTTTCGAAATCTTTATAATCTACAATGCGGCTGTTTTCCGTGAGCGTGGGCAAAGTGAGGTGGAAATGGTATGTTCCGTTATTGAACAACACGATGTTTTCCTGGTTCGACATAAACATGTTGAATCCGATGTTGTACTCCGGGAAGCTTAATTTTCCATTTAAGACGGCCGATTCGTTGATCTTATCGATGAATAATTTCTTGGTAGCCGCCAGTTCGTCACAGGAATCGGAAATCGTTCTGTTTTCAAAGTATTTGGTCACAAATTCGATGGAGTCGCCATCAAAGTTCACCGATCCCATGGGATTGGTTTTCGTTGTGAGCATACTTTGAATATTGTAAGGCTGAGTTTCCAGGAAATTCTCCAGGATCGATTTTCCGGAATATTCCGGGTTATCTTCCACGGGCTCCGTACCGGCGATTGTTTTATGCTGCCAGTTCAAATCGACTTTCTCCAGTGAATGACTATTCATCATTCTGCTGACTTTGTAATTTTTGGTTTTATCGAACGCACTTCCCGCTGGAATTAAATAGCTTTCAGATTTATAGCATTTTCGATAATCAATGCTGTAGCGTTCATGACCAATTTTTTCCTGAATGAATTCACCGGAAACAACAATTGATTCTTCGAATTGCATGTAGGTTTCGTTTTCTAATCCAATTCCCCAATAGTATTTTTGTTTCGGATTCGCTTTCATTTAATTTTTCAAGTTTTTTACGAAGATCCCGGTGGTTATCTTTACCACTGATTCGCAGATTTAAAAGGCATCTACCGGATGCCTTATTTGCAGCAATAGTGATACACCTGTGCATCAAGCGAGACCGGTAGGCTCGCTTTTTATCTGTGCAACTTGTCCCGACAATTCGGGATCAGTGGGGAAATCTAATCGTGGTAAAAGAACACATGAGAAGAATAACGTTCGTGGTTCCACCAGTCTTTTCGCGCTTTTGCGAAGTAGTTGTAATTCAATTTTCCGGCCTGCGACTGCAAAGGATATTTGACTACGCCGTTTTCCCGGTATGCTTTTTTGAAGGCCGTTTCAGGAACTACCGGAACAATGTGCCCGGAAAGGCCAACGATCTTTCTCTTTGCACAAATGATCCCAACACCGCCGTTTTCATTCACTTTCTGTTGAATTTCATCCAAATCGGTCATTTGTTTCCAGCCAAAACTCGGTCCCCATTCACTCAGCCAATCATGAATGGCACTCGAGTAGATTCGGGCAACCGTTTGATCAAAAACCGGAACTACTTCTTCTCCTGCTGCTAATTTTGCAAGAGATTCTTTCGTCCACCAAACAGTAGGCAGGTAAACTCCTGCGAAATAGCAAAAATCATAGGCGTACACATTGCAGTAAGTATCATCTACTGTTCGCTGGTAACGTAGGTTGTGCTTCACATCCAGTTTATCGATCAGCTTTTCGATGCTCGCCCGTTTGGTTTCCGGATTCGTCAGGTCCCGGTAAGGAATTTCCGGATCACTGAGCGGATGAGGTTTTTCCTCCATGGAATCGAGCCGCGATTTTTCGCTCGGCAATAAATGGGCAGGTTTTATTCGGTTGTCCGGTTTTGGATCTTCGAGTATAACTGAATTTGCTGTAGTTTCTTGTTTCATGTTGAACGTTTTGATTTACGTACAATACTATTTTCCGCATGGGCGAATGCGGTAAAGTTAGTTAATTCCTTGTTTTTAATTGCGAATTAGTGCATCGCGGTGCAAAAAAATACCACACTTAAATAAGTCCAAAGGAATAAGAATGAAATGTGTACGGTAGTCTCAAACCCTTTTCCTTTCCACAGTTTTGTTGAAATGCATTGTTCCGCTTATCTACTGTTCCAGTTTTAATTTCATCAGTATATCAGTCTGTTCATCGTCGCCTAATCGGAAAAGATGTTTATCAAATGCTGTGAAACCATTTTTTTTGTAAAAACTGATCGCCCTTGGATTTTCTTCCCAAACACCCAGCCATACATATGCTGCGTTTTGCTGTTTTGCCCTTTCAATGGCTTTGTCATACAATACTTGTCCGATTCCTTTTCCAAGATATGCTTTCAAAACATAAATTCGCTCAATTTCCAAAGCGTTGGGATCTTTTAGATCTGTTTGCGAATCCCCGGTGTTTACTTTCAGGTAACCGATCACTTTATCATTCAGGAGCGCAAAATAGAATTCAGAGTTTTTGTCTTCCAGTTCTGCCGCCAGTTTTTCTTTTGAGAATCCGTCCTCCAGGTAAGCATTCAGGTTTTCTTCGGAATTAAACTCCGAAAATGCTTCTTTAAAAGTTTGTCTTCCGATTTCCTGCAGCTTTTCCAGGTCTTCGATGCTTATTTTTTTAGTTTTTATGGTTTCCATCTGATTTTATAGTCATTCCAATATTACTAAAATTCAAAAGAATGCACTGTTTTAACTATCCAATTAATGGTTCACTGCAACTTTCAGGATCGCTTTGTCTTCATGTGTTTTCAAAACAATGGAATAATTCCCTGCCGGTAAATCACTGGTATTGAGTTCGTAGGTATAGGCTCCTTTGGGTTTGTCTGAATTATCAATAACCTTCACTTCTTTCCCGCTTGCATCAAATAGGATCAGTAAGGAACGGGTGGCTTTCAAGAGCGAAGTTTGAATGGTCAGGTTGCTGCTAACAGGGTTTGGATAACCGGTGAGAGCAATGGTTGAATTAATAGGAACCGGTTCGTTTTCAGATATACCCGCACTTCCCGGAGGCCCGTACTTACATATTTTGTTGCCGGCAGCAAATATAAGATCGTCATTTACTCTAAATAAGCGGTTGACAGCGGGACAAATAAAAATGGTATCCCAGGTAAGTCCTCCGTCATTCGATTCGAATGAGTAAACTCCACCGCCGGTCCAACCTTTCATGGGGTTTATAAAACCAACTCCCTGTAGGTCCTGATGTGCGGAACTCACCTGGTGAGTAGTCCATGACATTCCTCCGTCTGTTGATTTTACGATGCTTGCCGGTACCTGGGTCATATCTTCAATAGAGGCAAAGTAAATGCTGTCGGTTAAATGTTGAATTTTCCAGCAGTATCCGTTGGGAGTGGTATTTTGAAATTTATAGGACCAGCTTTGTCCGCCGTTGGTTGTATAAAGGATCACAGCTGTTTCCAAAGGAAGCGGGCCTTTTCCGGCTACAAATCCGGTATCTTTGCTGATGAAATTCATATCAATCAATGAACTTGCGTAAGCCGACATATCTATAAAGTTCCAGGAATCTCCTCCATCCGTTGATTTTACCAGGTAGGCTGAATCCTGGAACCAATTCCCGCAGCCATAGATGGTGTTCGGATCAGCAATGGCCAAACCGCAAATGCCTTTCCGGGCTTTTGGGTGTAACAAGTTTGTAAGGTCACTCCAGGTTGTTCCACCATCGTTTGTTCTCATCAACACATTCACGGGAGTGAGTGGAAATGAACCGACAAATCCTTTCTGTGCATTTACAAATCTGGCTGAACGGTAATGAACATCGGTGCTTTCAAGAACCAGGTCCCAGGTAAACCCGCCATCGGTAGTTTTGACAATTTTCCCATCACCACAAACGGCATAACCTGTTTGCGAATCAACCATGAAAAGGTCGTTGACCCTTGTGCCGAAAGCGGGTGCATTACAAACGGTCCAGCTGTTTTGTGCAAACGAATGGATGGAGGCAATTAGGACGATGAAGGTTAAGATTGTTTTCATTTTTTAGCGATGTAATTGATTTAATACTTCAAACGATCTAATTGGAGCATCGGTTGGGAGTGTTTCATTTTATTTATTTTCTCTAGTGCTGTTTTCATCTCACATTTACTGTCTAAAACTACAAACACTCGCTCCAGCCAGAAGAAATTTACTCATTCTGGTTGAGAACTTAGAAAATCCTTTTTAAATTGGCAGGACTTAATCATACTAAAACAAATGCTATGAACGGAGATATTCTAGACCAACTATCCAAAGAAACAGGTTGTCCCAAGTGCGGAAGTAATTCAGTTGCGCCGGTAGGCTGGACCTGGTGGGGAGGAATGATCGGACCCAAAATGATCAACCATACGAAATGCCAAAGCTGTAATTACACGTACAATAGTAAAACGCGTCAGTCAAATACGAGAGGCATTGTTATCTATACAGTCGCTGCAGGAGTTATCGGATTGGTAGTTTTCTTTTTGATAAACAACAGATAGTAGTTTTATAGGCCTAGATTGGCACTAGTCTCAAAGCTAGCGCGAGTCTGTGACTCGTGCTAGCTTGATCGAAATTATATTCCCATCAAATCGATTTCCAAAACAGTTTGATCACCCGCATAATTTCTTGCGCTGCTGTATTTCCAGTCAACCGAATTCGTTACTAATCCCTTTTTTACCGGATTATTATGAATATAGTCCACTTTTTGTTTGACAACCCAACTACTAAAAACTTCGATCGGTTGATTGTTTTGTTGCCATAATTGATAGTTGGTAACATTACTATTTTTCTTTCCGGCTTCTTCAAATAACTTTAGCAAGTATTCTTTTCTGCTTTCTTGGGGATTTTCTTTTATGGCTTGTATCAATTTACGGGAAGTGAATCCTTTAAAATCACGCATAAAACCCGAAGGATCATTTTTAACGGATCTAAAAACTAAATGAACATGATTGGGCATAAATACGTAAGCGTAAAGTTCAATCCCCTTGTGTTTTCTGCAATAACTTAAGGAATCGGCTAAGATCCCCAGATAGATTTCCCTGGTAAAAAGATCAACCCAATTGACGGTTGCGAAACTTACGAAATAAGCTGATTCCGGATTTCTAAATTTATATTTCCTGCTCATTTACTTTAAGTTAGTAAAAAAGTAGATTAAATCAAACCGATTTTGATCTTAATATAATTGGTCAATTGGTCCGGAGCTTTTGTTTCTGCGCGGCGCGAGCAGATCCCGAATTGTCGGGACAGGTCGCTCGCGCCACCTCAATGAAAGTTCAGGGAATTAGCTAAATTTGCGGGCCTTTAATTTGAAATCGATATTCATGAAAAAGATCATTTATTCAGCCTTATTAATCTTATTGACCGTATTTTCTGTACAAGCACAAACGCCTGAAGAAGTTTATTCCGTTGCATCAAAAGAAGTCAAGAACAAGATCGACGAGAACAAAAAAAAGGGGGAAAATCCATTGTCGGGAATTGCTGCAAAGCATGTCTTCAAAATTGATGGTCCGATAGGTTATTATTTAGCCGATTTGGATGTGCATATTATTGAAGCTCCGGAAATGATTGATTATGCTTTGAATTTGAATAGAGATTGGAGTAAAATCCTCTCAGTAGAATTTGAATGTAACGCCATCCTGACTCTGGAAGAGATCAAAACCTATTTACTAAAAGTAAATGTCACGATTGTTAAAGATAAAGTGAGTTATTATGTGAAGCAGTGATAAGCCTTCTACGAACGTGAGTCCATCTTCAATCAAAATGATTTAATCTTCAGCCGTCCGGAAGTGATGTTCCTAAAAATGATTGTATCTGAAAGGAAAATGAGTCAATCTCAAATCGAATCAATTCAATCTTCAACTAAAACTATTCAATCTCGAATCAAAACAATCGAGTTTGAACCGAAAGCAATTCAATCTCTAATCAAAGCAATTGAATCTGCAAGCAAAGCAATTCAATCTTCAACCAAAACAATTCAATCTCAAATCGAATCTATCGCATCTTCAACGAAATCTATTCGGTCTTTAATCAGAACTAAGCCGTCTGCATGGGAATGGATTGCATCTTCCGCCGGATTTAGTTGATCTTCACATGGCAGGAAGTTCGCGCCAAAGTGTTTTCTACTTGGCGTTATTCATTATTTCCTCAAATTCTGCAGGGGTGATGATCCCAAGTCTCGATAACGCCATGGAAAAGTAGGGTTCGAAATCTTGTCCGCCTTTATTGTTTTGATTTCAATAAGCATTGGTACCACCTCGGGATTGTCTTTAAAAAGATGAATTCGTTTGAATGCGGCAAGTTTTACAGGAAGATCGGTGTCATTTAAAACAGCATATTTCATAAAGGGGAAGTATTCAGATTTACCCGTGCCACCAACAACCATAATTACCCCCATTCTATCTTCCGCACTTAACTTTGTGAATTCGTCAAGGGTGGGAATTGTTTTCTTTTCGTTAGTATGTCCTTGTCTGCCAAATAGTTTGTCGAATATACTCATGGTTGAAGATTTTTGTTGCTGAGATTAAATATTGAACTTTGGCAGCTTATTGCAGTTGATTTAGATCTTGTCTTCCAATAATAGCCATGATTTCAACAAACTCTCCGTTCGTTTTGAAGAAGATACTATCAACGCCACAAACACAGCGTCTGTATCCCGGTTTAATGAAATCCACAGATTCGAATAAATGTGGGTTTTTCGCAATTAATTCAAAGTGGTCAAAGAAAGATTCAAAGTATTTGTCGGCTTGCTTTATTCCAAATTGCGTCACACCGTAATGATGAATTCGGATCAAATCCTCTTTTGCGGTATTGCTTAGTTTGTACTTACTCACCAAGTAAGCTGTTAGACTGGTTTAGAATCTCGGCTTTAGTTTCTGTTGTAAAACCGGATTTCTCTGCCCGTTCTAATTTAAGTCTGATTAAGTCGATTTGTTGTTGCTGATTTCTCGCTTGTCGAACCAAATCATTGACCAATTCACTCTTGCTGGAATATTCTTTGTTTTCGATTTGGCTTTTTAACCATTCGTCATTTGGTTCTGTAAAGGAAATGCTTTGTCTTCTCATGATGCACGGGTTGTGGTGTAAATTTACACCAATAATGCATCAATTGCAATTATTGCTGGAATTAATCGACAGATTCTCTACTTAATGTCACCTGATTAATAATTTATAAAACCAAAGCCCTAAAGGAATGGCAATAAAAGCTGAAACAAAAGTCGCTATAAATACAAGCACATTGTTTTTACTTTGTCTTGTCAAAAGTCTAATAAATACATATGAAATTAAAAGAATCCCCAATGTCAGAATGTAATACATTTTGCCTGTCTGAATAATTGAATAGCACCATAACCCAGCACCGATTAAACTTGATATAATTACTCCAATTACACTTCCAATAATTGTCCTGGAATTAATTGAAGTGTCTTTCATGTCTTGTGCAATCCCATTAATTGCAAGATCAATAATGTAGTTTAGTTGTTCTGTCGTTAATAGGTCTGACGAAATCGAAGATTTAATTTGGTCAGGATCCGGATTGTCTTTATAGAGCGAAAAAACCAGTTTATTTATTCGCCTAATCTCATCTGGCACAGCGTTTTGTTCACTTACACTCTTTTTTAATGCGTCGGTGCCTCCACGTTTGTCGATTTCAGCCACGAGGTCTTTGTCCGCCTGTCCTGAATAATCAAGGGCTGTGGTATAAGATTCTAATAATTCCGTGTTTGAATATTTACTGTAATTCATGCGTCTGTATAAATTCCGCCTAACTGATCTAGTTACGAATTAATCCCCTATATCACTCTTAGCCGTCAAAAGTTAAAACCTCCGATTGTTTCAGATAAATTTCTCGGTGTCATTTTATGATTAGCAACGTGGTCAAGGTTTGCACCATTATCTACCAATAAATTTACTAAAGTTGTGTCGCCTTGGGAAGAAGAGACTGCTCTCCAAAGTGGTGTATTGCCGTGGTTGTCTTGCACTTCAATATCTGCACCTTTCTCGATAAGAGTTTTAGCACAATCAGTTGTTTTTTGTTGGACGGCGAAATGAAGGGCAGAGTCACCATTTCTGTCTCTATGGTTAATATTTGCTCCGTTGTCAATTAGCCAAGTCAACAAAGTGTGATTACCATAAAAAGCTGACCATATTAGTGCCGTTCGTAAATAGCCGTCACAAGCGTCTACGCCAACTTCCATCAAAAGAGTTTTTACTTTATCATTTTCTAGACTTTCAATATCCCAAGTCATTGAGTCAACACGAGGGTCTGATTTATTTGGTCTGCCTGATCTTGCCATTTTTCTTTCTGTTAGTCAATTTGGTTCATTTTTAAAAAAAACGCGTGATAACTTAGATGTCTCATAAAACAATTCTCATATCACCCCCTTCGCCTTCAATTCCAAATACTTATTAATGGAATTAATCGACAAATCCTCCGGTTTGGAAAGGATGGTTTGGATGCCGTTTTGACGCAGCTCGCGGGCAATGTTCCACTTCACGTTCGACATTTTATCGGCTACTGTGGCTTCGATGAGTTCTTTGTGGGTGTGAACGGGCTGTTGGGCCAATTCCTGCAGTTCGTTGTTCTGGAAGAAGATCACGACCAGTACGTGGCGTTTGTTCAGGCGCTGGAGCATCGGTAAAGCACGGCGCATGGCAAATTCACTTTCAAAGTTGGTGTAAAGCAATAGGAGGGAGCGCGTTTTGACCTGTTTGCGGATTGTTTGGTAGAGCAATTCAAAGTTTCCTTCTTTGAAGAGCGTTTTTTGGTTGTACAAACTTTCCAGGATGCGTCTCAATTGTCCCTGGTTGCGTTCTGCGGGAACAATGGCTCCCATTTTGTCGGAGAAAGTGATCAAACCGGCACGGTCGCCTTTTCGCAGTGCAATATTGGTGAATACCAGCGCGGAATTGATCGCGTAATCCAGCATGGTCATTTTATGGAATGCCAGCTGCATCGGGCGGCTTTTGTCAATGACGCAATAAACAGGCTGCGAACGTTCTTCCTGGTATTGGTTCACCATCAATTCATTTCGGCGGCTCGTTGCTTTCCAGTTTACGGTGCGCAGGTCATCGCCCTGCACGTAATTGCGGATCTGCTCAAATTCACTGGTGTTACCAATGCGGCGCACCTTTTTGATTCCCTGTGAAAGCGTTTGCTGGTTGAATACTTTTAATTCGTACTGCTTCATTTGCAGAACGGACGGATAAACTTCCAGGCGTTCCACCAATGGAATCACAATGCGTCTTTGGGCCAGGAATAGGGAAGAGCGTACAAAGATCACTACGTCCCGGAATTCGTATTCTCCGCGTTCGGTGGGCGTGAATGAATAGTTGAATTCTTTGGTTTTTTTCGGGAAAAGGATCGTTCCCCAAACTGCTGCGCGCTTTTGCATGAAAAGCGGATATCCTTCATAGATTCCCACCTGCAAAGGCTGAGCGGTTTGGTTCAAAACGGAAACAACGACTTTATTTTCGTCTCCCAGGTTCATGCGTTCCTGGAACTTTCTTTGAACGCGAATGGGTTCTTTATACAGGTTTACAAGTAATACATCTAAAATCAGGGCAAATAGCAGCATAAACAGGATCGTTTTGCCGATAATGCCCAGGAAAGGAACAAAAAATGCTCCTCCGACCAACGCAATTCCAATTCCTGCTGTGAGGAAAAAGAAACGGGTGAGATGGATACTTGCAAGCAGCTTCATTAACGCGGAACTTCGATTGTTTGAACGATTTCACGGATCACTTCTTCCATTTGTGTTCCTTCCATTTCCGCTTCCGGAGTCAGGATCAAACGGTGATTCAATACGTGGATGGTTACGAATTGGATGTCATCCGGTGTAACGAAGTCGCGCCCGCGGATTGCTGCGAATGCTTTTGCTGATTTCAGGATAGAAAGCGAAGCACGCGGCGAACCTCCCAAATACAATTTGGAATGATTTCTCGTCTTGTTGACAATCTGGGCGATGTATTGGATCAAACGATCTTCTACAATGATCTTCTCCACTACTTTTTGAACTTTGTGAAGTTCTTCAGCAGTAAATACAGCCAATATGTTTGCCAGATCCGGAGCCTGAATTTGTTCTTTGTAACGGGTTAAGATCATTGTTTCTTCCTCCAGTGTCGGGTAATCCAGTTTGATCTTGAATAAGAAACGGTCTAATTGTGCTTCCGGAAGGTTATAAGTTCCTTCCTGCTCTACCGGGTTTTGAGTGGCAATTACCAGGAACGGGAACGACATTTCATAGCGGTTTCCGTCGTATGTAATTTGTCTTTCTTCCATGACCTCGAACAAAGCCGCCTGTGTTTTTGCAGGAGCACGGTTAATCTCATCAATCAATACGATATTGGAGAAGATCGGTCCTTTTCGGAAATTGAATTCCCCTTCTTTCATACTGAATACCGATGTACCGATGACATCCGAAGGCATTAAATCCGGAGTGAACTGGATGCGAGAAAAATCTACGTGCAATACTTTCGACAATGCTTTGGAAGACAAAGTCTTTGCAACTCCGGGAACACCTTCCAGGAGAATATGTCCGTTGGAGAAAATTCCCGCCAATAACAATTCAATCATTTCTGACTGACCGATGACATATTTGCGCATTTCTTCGCGTACACGGTTTACTTTTTCAGCCACCCAAAGCAATTCACTTTGGTCGCGCTGCACAAAAGCCGGTTCAGCCGCAGGTGCGGGAGATCCGTCTGCCGGTTGAGATAAAGCACTTGGCTGCTCTTCCGGTGCCGGGTTGTTTGAAGCGGAGTCGTTTGACTTTCCTTCATCATTGTTTGGCATGAATGCCGCTAAATCGTCATTTCCTTCCTGGATCATGATTTATGAAGTTTAATGAATTCTACAAATTGGTTCAATGCAGACTTTGCTCTTTTTGAAAGCAAGGCCTGGCGTATTATAAACGTATTTCCATCTTCGCACTCGAATCGGATAGCCGATTTTTCGATGGTGCAATGAATGGTCTGATTTAATGAAATTACACGTTTTCCGGCAACAAGACCATAAATAGTAATCTCATTGGCTTTGATTGCTGCTACCGGAATACGAATGTACCGCGATGCAAAGTAGATCAGTACAATTGCCGGAACTACAAAGAACATCCCGATTCCGCCTCCTAATGACAAAAGGTACAAACCGCGAATGAGCGTCACTAAGCCCATCAACAGGATTAGAGCACCGATCCACACCGATTTATCCAGGTTCACTTCTTTATCGGAAGCTACGAAGTTTTGTGTTGGGTGAAGAATTCCGGTTTCAATATAGAACGCGCGGATCTTTCCGTAAACAATTCCCAAATGGCGGTTGTCGACATTATTTTTCCGGGAATCAAGCCCGTTGACAATCTCCATGAGTTTCTCCGAATCGTAAGGAACTTTTGCAAGCAGCCTTTCAATGTTCTGTTCCCGCTTCTCTTTTCGGGAAAGATCGATGTAGAAATGCCTGTTGATAGCAGAGTAGAAGTTCTTCCGCATTACCTGCAAAACACCAACGGGCGAATTTCGTGAAATGTAGATAGAGCCCAATGTTTCTACAAAAGCCAAAGACATGTTTCTTTTCTGGTTGTATCCCGGAAGGATTTCCTCCCTGCGTTTTGCCCGGAAGAATACGTAAAGCAGCAATAAAATGAGCATCAGTAGGAAAGCAAGCCGCAGGATGGGGTTTTTCAGGATAAACTGGATCAAAGAATTGTCTTCTTTTTCAGCGCCTTCGCCCTCATCTTCATTAAAAGTAACTTCCTGACTGGAATCATTGATTCCGCAGGTCAGGAAAATGACCGGCTTATCTTTTGGGATTTTATTCAGCACGATGCGTGCGTGTGCATATCCGTTTGGCTGAATGACCTGGTAATTCTCAAATAAGTTCGGGATGCTGTGAAAGTGGACTTTTCCTTTGTGGTGTTTCTCATAAAATGCAAACGGATGTTTCATCGCGTACATGTACGAGCGGTAATTCGTATCAATGATCTCAGATTCTGAAAACGAATACCAGTCTTCATTGATGGTGTCATTCTCGAAAACGTGGTAGAAAGGAACCGTTGTATCACCAATCCATGCGAAAAGTACTTTGCTGTAATCCCAGTAAAAAGCACCTTCTTCAAAATGACGATCGTAAAGATCTGTTGTGAGATGATTGAAACTGAAATAAACCGTTGCACCGCTGTCTGCATAATGCATGATGGAATCGTAATAATCGGAAGGAGCACCGAATTCATTTCCAATGAACAGGTAAGTTGCTTCTTCGTGATCCGGAATGCTGTCCAGGTCCGACCAATAGGTCAGGTTGTAGATAGAATCCTTGACGTGTACATCCAATAAATCCATGAAGAAGGAAATGTTCCGTGGATTTTCATCTTTTAATTCGTATGTTTTCTCCCAATTGGAATTATATCTTTTCTGAACGTTCCTTGATCCTTCACCGACGCCATCAAGCAGCCAGACTACTACACCAATGAAAAGCGCAAATGCCAAAAATCCTATGATGACTTTTTTATTCATTTCGCTTTTTCAATTTGGTGGAAAGCAGCTTTCAACTGTGGTTCGATCACCTGGTAACTGTTGGCATCAATGGTATAATCTCCGTACCAAACAAGGTCGTAAATAGATACAATTTGTTCGAATTCCCTGGAAATAGCTTTGCCCTGTACTTCAATGATATAATGCATATTTGTTTTTTCCTTTTTCCAGAAAATCCATCTGCGCTGGATGAGTTCTTTCATGGCGAACAGGAAATAGATCCGCACGCATTCTTTGTAATTGCCGGTTGCAGTAGCTTCTTCCAAACGCAATTCCAATTCTGTTTTACTGATTTCAGCAGGGTTCAGATCTTCCACCAGGGCTTCAAAAGGAATGGTTTTGATGCGCGGGCTTCTGTTCTTAATGATAAAGTAGATCAAAATCGCCAATGCAGCTACCAGTAAAATGATTCCGAGTATTTTCCAAAAACTGAGAGAAATATTCGGACCATTTAAATCCACGTTTGGTCCTGTGGGCGCGTCGAATTCGGGGATGTCTACAGATTCTGCCGGCTCAATATTCGGATCTTCCTGGATACTTCCGGTGCCGCCGTCCCCTTGTCCGTTGCCTCTTCCTCGTTCCACGTCTTTTGGAGAATAGGGAGTTCCCTGGTAGGGCTTTGTAGTTCCATTCGGACTTCCGGATCCGCTTGAGTAGGATTCGTTGATGGAAGTAGGACTTTGATAATAATCAGATTCCGGGCCTTTGTACTTTTCGGATTGTTTGTAACCATGTTCCTCACGAATCTGGTTCCACTTTTCGCGCGTAGTGATCTGCTTTTCCTTTTTTTCGCTAGTACCGGAATTAGTTCCTTGTGCAAAAAGAAATCCGGGAAAAGAAAACAGGATGATATGTAAAAGAAGCTTACTCAAAATCAAGTGAAGTTTCCTGGTAACGTTTGCGCTTCCCAAAGTTGTCGAATTGTTTTCTCAAGCCTGTTGAGTGCGTTTGTTCCCGAAAGGTGAAAAACATGAATCCCATCATGATCACAAAGAATGGCAGTGAGAACAGGAGGAATATGACGTAAACAATCTGGCGGGTAATATTTGCGGGAACTAAAAAGTCTGTGGTGTAGTAACGCGAAACATTCTTAACAAAACCGGCGAATTTATCCAGGAAATCCTCCATTACCGGCTCTCTCATGAAATTGACTTCCTGGTAGCTCAACACACAGGCAATTGGCTGTGCGAAGATGAAAAGCACCAAGCCCATGAGTGAAATGCCAAGTAATACATTTCCATAATTTCGGGCCCCGTATTTGAATCCGTTACTGAAACGTTTCCCGAATCGTTCTTCACCCAAAACAATGGATGCGCCCTGAAGCCAGAAGAACGGGGAAATGAATAATACCAGGAACATCCAATACCACGGAATGTAAAAAAGGATCACGAAGAGAAAACTCATTCCCAGCCAGGTTCCCGGAAGTTTCTGAAGCATGAATGGAAGGAAGAGCTTGAGACTTGCCTTTTGTTCCTGATTTTTAAAATGGTACAGAATGGAAAGCGTGAAGATGGAGAAGATAATTGTCCAGAGTAATGTGACCACAAAATCACTGAATGACTGAACATCAAATCCCATCATAATACTTAGCTGAGAAGACCAGTCGTACTCGTATTGATGGGTTAAATCCTCGTAGCGCATGATATCCTGGAATATCACAATGGCAATGATGATCGGAATAGTCAAAACCAGGTTGTAACGTAAAATCTTCCCGATATGAACCCGGTAAAACGAGAAAGTGTCTGAGAATATTTGTCCGAAAGTGCGGATCTTGTTCATATCAAAAACATTGATATAAGTCTTGAGCGGCGGATCGCTTTCATGCACCAATTCCGGGTGGCGTCTTGCCACAACAATCGGGAAAATGATGTAGTAAAAAATAATGATTGCGAATGAAACGCAGATAATTGTCCATTTGGACCAATCTGCCAATTCCTGGTAATTGTGCGTGACGTAACTTTCCAAAAATCCGGCTGCGATCAGGAAAGGAACGAGCGACATCATAATCTTCAAACCTCTCTTGGCAGAAAGCTGTAAACTTTGCAAACGGGTATAAGATCCCGGGAAGAGCAAGCCATTTCCGAGTGTAATTCCGGCACCGCCGGCTATGGCTATCGAACTGATCTCAAATGCTCCGTGGATCCAGATCCCGAGGAATGAAACAATGAGCAATCCTTTCAGGTGAAAAAAGTATTGAAAAGCACCCAGCATGATCGAGTTGTTGAAGATCATGATATGCGTACCTATCGTAAAGAAAATTCCTAAAATGAAGGTGTAGAAAGAAACCGTAATGTTGTTGAGGGTAATTTCCAGGAACATACTGACCTGCGAACCGCTGTGATAAACGCCTAAAGGATCGCCTTTTTCAATATTTTTCAAAGTCATTTCCACATAGCCGTCTCCCAGGATCATTCTTGGAAAATCCGGATTGAAATGTGTGGAAACTGCTCCTACGATTGTCCAGAATAGAAATACGAACAAGGCAAACAACAAGTTTTTACGCGATCTGTAAATCTCCAGTGGAATGGAAACCCGCCAAACGGTGAACAATTTTCTAAATGAATCTTTGCGCTGTTTGTGAACCAGGTTATGAATTCCCTGTGCAATCTGGTTCAGGTAAACACGGACCGTCCGTTTGTTATAGAACGTTTGTGCATAACTCAGGTCATCCGTAATGTCGGAATACAAGTCTGCTATTTCTTCAGGATCACTAGTTTGATTTGAAGTCAAAGACTGGAATTTCTTCCATTTTTCTTTGTTCTGTTCTATGAAGGAGGTTTCTTTCATCTGGAAGGATAAAAATACTTTTTTTATTGAATCAGAATCCTATTCCCTGATGAAATTTATTTTTCAGTTCGCCCCTTCGACTTCACTTGATGACCTCGATAGAGAAAATTTGAATACTGCGAGAGATTAGAAGGTGACTGAATGCTTACGCTAAAGCTTCAGCATAAGCGTAGCGGAGTCAAAGTCACTTTCTTTTAGACGATTTATGCGAGATCTCAAACTTCCCGATTTTTACAAAGAATCCGCCTTTTTGTGTCTCTGTTGCTTTTCCTGTCTGCAAATCAACCGGTGTTTTTGTTTTCTCCGAAAGGGTAGAAGTGATCATCGGAATCGGGTTTTTCATGTTTGAACGTTCTGTATGAACTGCCAAATCGGTACTTGGAGCTTTGTCCGGGTTTTCATTCAGGGTTGGAGCAACCGGCTGTTTATCATTTTTTACCGGAGGCAAAATAGTTGGCTGATGCGGTTTGTTGTCGGCAACTTGATTTTTTTCTTCCTGCTGAGGAACAGGAATCAATTGGTCCGGACTGTTTTTCTCTTTCTGATTCTCAACCTCTTTTAGACGTTTGCCCGAATTCAATTTGGTACTTGTAGTCGATTTCGGATTTGTTTTATCAGCAACGTAAGTCGTGTTTTGCCCAGTTGGATCGCTGGAAGGAACCACTTCTTTCACCGGTTTTTTAGGGGTCGATTTTGTTTTTTGACGGTTCCCATTGGTTGCCGTAACTGTATTTTCCGGTGTTTCTTTTGTTCCGTTAAATCCGATTTGGAAGAACAGTAGCAATAGGGCAGCAGCTGCAGTAAGTCCACCGATTAATTTCCAGGGAATCATTGCAACTTCTTTTTCTTTTAGGGCCTCTTTGTTCGGATATAGAACTGCGGAAGGCTGTAAACGAGTTGCCTTGTAAGCAGCAACTACTTTTTGCGCTTTCGGATTGGCAGCTAAATACGCGTCGAACAGCTTTTCTTCATTGGCCGAAAGCACCTTTTCCACTTTTCCGATCGCGAAATAGTCCAGGTTCTCATGGGTAACAAGTGAAAGGTCTTCCTTTTTTAATAAGAATTTTTGCAGCGGATCCATTTTCTCAGCAGGTTCATCCAGGAATACGAAATCTTCGTCAACCTGTAATTCCGGGTGAGCAGCTAAGAACTCTTCAAACGCAATACGCTCTGCTTCGGAAAGAGTTCCTTCCAAATAATCCAGGTAAAAGGATTCGTAATTGTCAATATGAATGAGTTTTTTCATGCTACTAGTTCTGTTGATTTTAAGTAGTTCTTCAAGGTCTGGCGGGCTCTAAAGATATACACTTTTACCTGCGATTCATTTAAAGCCGTAATTTCTGCTATTTCATTGTAATTATATCCTTCGTAATCGCGCAGTAAGATCACCGTTTTTTGAATTTCCGGTAATCGGTTTACTGCTTCCTGCAGTGTTTTCTGAACATCGAACAAGTGACTTAGTTCGTCGTCTTGTTTGACGTCCTGTCCGTCGAAGCTGCTTGTGCGTTTTTCTTTTTTCAGTTCGTCCACCATTTGGTGATAAGCGGTGGTAAATAAATACGACTTCGCTTTTGAAGCTTCGATACTTTCGTGTTTCTCCCAAACCTTTGCAAAAGTTTCCTGGACAACATCTTCTGAAAGCATTCGGTTTTGGGTGTGTTTGACTACAAACCGATAAAGATTATCAGCATACAATTCAACTGCCTCATTGTATTCTTTCCTAGTCATGTAGTCGTTTAACAGTGGTAAGACCCTTTCACCCGGATAAAGTTACAGCAGAAAATGATTTTTTCTAAAAAAAGTTCAAAAGCCCTTGTTTTATAGTGGTTTGGAAAGTGTATTATTGTAATTATAACAAGAACCTATGAAACTAATAGCAGTTATTCTTTTAAGCATTTCCGGATTTTCAATGGCAAGAGCTCAATGTAATGCAGATGTCCGTGAAGCATTTGGCGGAGTTGCATCCATAACCATTTACAATACATATCTCACCATTGGTGCTATAGCGGATGGGCATGTGAATGAAGTGTATGATGCTGCGCGCGTGAAGGAGTTGATGGGTGAGCAGACTTCAATGATCCAGTCGGTGATCGGGATGCTTGATAAATGCAAGGTGATAAAAAGCGATGGATTGACCGCAGATGATGTTACTTACATCAAAGATCTGATTGCCTGCCTGGAATCTCTAAAGGCAGAAGCGCAAGGATTAAGCGATTACGCAAATGGTGGAAGCGAAGAGGCTCAAAACCGGTACAATGTTAATAGGGAGAAGGCTTGGGGGCAGATACAAACACTGCTCGGCATAGAGTAATTTACCATTTGGAAATTCAGATCAATAAACGAAATCAACAGGTGGGATTTTCCCGGATCATTGGTTTGGAGAAAATAGTAAGTTTGGATTCATGAAGGTTCTGTTGATTTTTTGTTTGATGGTGAATGCAAATGTGTTTGCACAGGATCAGGTATATGATTATCCGGATGTCAATGCTAAATTTCCGGGAGGCTCTACTGCCCTTCAAAAGTTTATCAGTGAAAACCTGATTCATCCACAGGTAGCAATAGATAGTGGATATGCCGGAATGTGCTATGTCAGTTTTTTGATATGTGAAGATGGAACCTGTCAGAATTTCAGGATTGCTCGTGGTGTAATGGATTGTCCCGAATGTGATCAGGAAATTATCCGGATAATGAAATTAATGCCAAAATGGAATCCGGCTATCCAGGATGAAAAACGGGTTGCAATGAATTTCCACCTTCCTGTTGCTTTCGATAATTATTTTTGCAATGCTCCGGATCAGCCAGCTGAATTCCCAGGTGGATTAGCGTCCATGAATCATTGGATTTCGGAGTTCATGCGTTATCCACAGGATGCTATCGAATATTCGCTTCAGGGAAAATGTTATGTGGAATTAATAGTTGGAGCAAATGGTGTTTGCCGTGATGTTAAACTTTTGCGTGGGGTGAGGGATTGCCCCAGCTGTGATGAGGAAGCTTTGCGTTTGGTTAAATCAATGCCCAAATGGAATCCTGCTACGAAGGACTGTAAACCAATAGAGGTATCCACGCATGTCGCCATTACTTTCAGGTTGAACTAACATTTTTTGAAAACCATCTTTATGAAATTCAATGTAAAAAACCTGCTTTCTATCTTTCTGATTCAATTTGTGTTTGGAGGTGCTTTTGCCCAGGAGAAGAATTCGGAGCAAAAAACGGATGATTCTGAAGAATTTGTCCAGGTTATTGTGGATGAACCTGCTGAGTATCCAGGGGGAATGGAAGCAATGAACCGGTTTATAAACGAAAATCTGGATTGTCCGGAAGTTGCCTCGAAAAATGGAATTACAGGAAAATGTTACCTGCTATTCGTGATTAATAAGGAGGGAATTGTTTCAAATGTCAAGGTAAGAAGAGGAGTTGCAGGTTGCCCGGAATGTGATGCTGAAGCCATTCGTGTTATTAAAAGTATGCCCAAATGGATTCCAGCCAAAGCAGATGGAGAAAATGAAAATTATCTTTTTGCAGCTCCGGTTTCGTTTGAATGTGGATTGAAAACTAAAAATTAAAACCAATGAAAATAAAGGAACTTTTAATGGCCATTGCATTCCTACTTGCTGGAATAACAGCTTTTTCGCAAACTGAGCCAGAACCGGTTAAACCCCGGGAAGAAATCATTTACGATGTTGTACATGAACCTGCTGATTTTCCTGGAGGAATGGCCGCTCTGAAAAAATACCTGGCAGAAAATATGAGATACCCACAAAACGCTGCGGAAAATGGACTTCAGGGAAAATGTTTTTTGCAGTTTTATGTGATGAATGATGGAAGTATCCGGAATATTAAGATTAAAAAAGGTGTGCCAGATTGCCCTGAATGTGATGCAGAAGCAATTCGTTTGGTGAAAGGAATGCCAAAATGGGTGCCTGGAAAGCTTGACGGGAAACCTGTAAACAGCACTTTCAATCTTCCTGTAAGCTTTAAACTAAGCTAGTTTAATCCCCATCACGCAAACATCATCTGTTTGTTCGTGATTTCCTTTCCAGTTTTCAAATTCCAGTTTCAGATCTGCCTTTAATTCAGAACCGGTTTTGTCTTTATTTGCCTGGATGAAATCCCGGAAGGTGGCGTATTTGTATTTCTTGTTCTTCGGTCCGCCGAATTGGTCTGCATAACCGTCAGAGAAGAGAATGATCCAATCATTTGTTTCCAACTGAAGAATGTTTGTCGTGAAAGGCTTCGCGCCATCAAACTGGCCAACCGGCTGTTTATCCGGGCTGGTGATCAGAATTTCTTCTCCACGGAAAATCCACAGCGGATTATTGGCTCCCGTCCATTGCAGTGTTTTTGTTTCGTGATCAAAACAAGCGAGTGAAATATCCATCCCGTCTTTTACGGAACGCGCTTCTTTTGTCAGTGTCTGAACAACCAGCTCACGGACCCTGTCCAGCAATTCGCCCGTACTTTGATGGGTATTCGCAGCCAATGACTGAGCGAGCGCATTGATGCATAAAACGCTCACCATTGCTCCCGGAACGCCATGTCCGGTACAATCCGCAACGGCAAACCAGCTAAGGTTGTTTCGTTTTTCGAACCAAAAGAAATCTCCGGCAATAATGTCTTTCGGGGCGTAATAAACAAAAGCGTTCTCGTCAAAACTGTCCTGGATCTCCGATTCCAAAGGAAGAAGTGCCTGCTGGATGAAACGGGCGTATTGAATGCTTTCAACGATCTCGTGATTTTTATGTTCGACTAGTTGCTTTTGTTCATTTAGTTCTTGAGTTCGTTCTACGACTTTATCCTCCAGGTTTTCATACGAATGACGCAGTTTGTCCATCATGCTGTTAAAACTAGCTGCCAATTCGTACAATTCCTTACTTCCCGAAATGGCGATGTGTTGTCCCAGGTTTTCAGTAGTAATTCCTTTTGTTTGTTCTGCCAAAACTGCCAAAGGCCGGGTAATTTTCCGGGAACGGATATAAACCACGGATGCAATGACCAGAATTGCTGCCAGGAAGGAAATACTGAAGCGGATAAAAAGATCGGAAAGTAATTTTTGATAGACCAGGTCATTGGTCTGCATTTCCAGCACATAGCCGGAATATAAAGCAGCGTCAGCTACCGGAAGGTAAGTGAATTCTTTGCGTTCTTTTCCACTTGTAGAGAGATCATCCGCATCAATGGAAACCGGTTTTTCCGTATTGATGCATTGTAAATAAGCTAAGGCGCTTGCAGAATCCTTGATAGTTACATCCACAATGTTTTTCACACCTACGTAAAGCGTTACGTCGTTTATGGATTGGTAACGGTGATTCAAACTCTTGATTTTCTTCAGGAGCAGGTTCTTAAATTGATCTGCTTCTTTGGAATAAATTCCCAGTTCGATGATGTAGTTTTGCCTGTTCACCGGAAAGTAAGTGTATTTGCGAATTCTCCCTGTACTGATCTCCAGCCCGAAGCGATCCGCCTGGAAGCTTTTTCCTTTAAAAACGTTCGAAAAGAAAGTCAGAAAACTTTTATCGATTTTGGAGAAGTCCAATCCAAGATCGGGTTTGTATGTTGTATTAATGATCTTGCATCGTTTGTCAATGAGGTAAACTTCCTGGTCAGAAGTATCCATTCCAAGTTCCAGTTGAATTTCATTCAGCGGTGCGTCTTCGAGGTCGTATTTCCGGATTTGCTCTTCCAGGGCCAGTGATTTTTCTTCCAGGTAAGCGTTGATTGCTTTTTCGTGTGTCTGCATCGAAAAATCGTAGTATTCGATCAAATTCCGCGTTTCCTCTACGATATTCTTCTTCTGGTTTAGAATATCACCCTCAGCTTTGTCGAGATTGTATTGATAGGTAAGGTAGAAAACAATGGAAAATATCAGCAATACGGGAACCAAAATGTTCACGAGTAGCTGTCGCAGGATAGTTCGTTTCGTTTTCACGAAGTGAATGTATGGAAATTCAGTCAGGAGAAATCATTCAAAGGGAATTGATTGGAATAAATACGGCAAATGCGGTATAAAAACAGTAGGGGCGCGATTAATCGCGCCCCTACTGTTAACATTATTTTTCTATTTCCTAAAACTCAAACGTTTCCATGAACTTCGTAGTGAAGTTCCCTTCGTTGAATTGTGGATCTTCCATCAGTTTTTGGTGGAATGGAATCGTTGTTTTGATTCCTTCGATGATGTATTCGTCCAAAGCACGCTTCATTTTAAGAATTGCTTCTTCACGTGTTTGGGCAACTACGATCAGTTTTCCGATCATGGAGTCATAGTTTGGCGGGATCGTGTAACCTGCATAAGCATGAGTATCGATTCGCACACCGTGTCCTCCCGGAGAATGGTAGCTTGTAATTTTGCCCGGAGACGGACGGAAATCATTATACGGATCCTCTGCATTGATACGACACTGGATCGCATGCATTTGCGGATAGTAGTTCTTTCCTGAAATCTTTTCTCCAAAAGCAATCTTAATTTGCTCCTTGATCAGATCGTAATTGATTACTTCCTCCGTAATGGTATGCTCTACCTGGATACGAGTGTTCATTTCCATGAAGTAAAAATCACGGTTTTTGTCAACCAGGAATTCTACCGTTCCAACACCTTCGTAATTTACGGCTTTAGCAGCTTTAATAGCCGCCTGACCCATTTTCTCACGAAGCTCGTCAGTCATGAACGGAGAAGGAGTTTCTTCTACCAATTTCTGGTGACGACGCTGGATCGAACAATCACGCTCGGATAAGTGACACGCATTTCCAAATTGGTCACCAGCAATCTGGATTTCAATGTGGCGTGGTTCTTCAATGTATTTCTCCATGTAGATTCCATCGTTCCCGAAAGCAGCTCCTGCTTCCTGGCGCGCTGAATCCCATGCAGCTTCCAAATCTTCTTCTTTCCAAACAATACGCATTCCTTTTCCACCACCACCGGCAGTAGCTTTCAGGATAATCGGGTAAACCACTACTTTAGCAGTTTCACGTGCGTCGTTTACATCTTTCAATAATCCTTTTGAACCGGGAATACAAGGAACTCCTGCAGCAATCATAGTTGCTTTTGCAGTTGCTTTATCACCCATTCCGGCAATTTGCTCCGGCAACGCACCGATGAACTTGATTCCGTGTTCCTGGCAAACACGAGAGAACTTCTCGTTTTCAGAAAGGAATCCGTATCCCGGATGAATCGCATCTGCATTTGTAATTTCTGCAGCAGCAATAATATTTGCTATTGATAAGTAAGACTTATTACTTGGAGGCGGCCCGATACAAACTGCTTCATCAGCAAAACGAACGGGTAAACTTTCTTTATCAGCAGTAGAGTATACTGCAACCGTTTTGATACCCATCTCTTTACATGTACGAATGATACGTAAAGCGATTTCACCACGGTTGGCAATTAATATTTTTTTAAACATAAAATCGAGTTTAATGAATAACGAAGCTCTGCTCGTTGCAAAACAACTTGCTATTAAGCAGGGTCAATCAGGAATAATGGCTGATCGTATTCAACAGGCGTAGCATCGTCAACCAATACTTTTACGATTTTCCCTGAGTATTCTGCTTCGATTTCATTGAATAATTTCATTGCTTCGATGATACAAACTGTTTCTCCTTTGTTGATGGATTTTCCAACGCTGATGAATGGCTCTTTGTCCGGACCGGCAGAGCGGTAGAATGTACCGATCATTGGAGATTTAACAGTAATGTATTTTGAATCTTCTGATGCAGCTGGTGCTGACTCTGCAACCGGTGCAGCAACCGGAGCAGCTGCAGCTGCCGGAGCCGCGATCATTTGTGCAGCGGGAGCAGCTGCTTGAACGATAATTGGGGACTCAGATCTTTTAATTTCTGATTTAATCGTTATTTTAAAGTCTTTTTGCTCAATTTCTACTTCCGTAACACCTGATTTTGCTACAAACTTAATTAAGTCTTGGATTTCGTTCAGATTCATATCAGTATAATTTAATAGTTGTTTTTTCGATTATATTAAGAGTTATAAGCCCATTTTAAGTACACGGCACCCCATGTAAATCCACCTCCAAAAGCGGAGAGGATTAAGTTGTCACCTTTTTTCAATTGCTTTTCCCAGTCCCACAAACAAAGTGGTAAAGTACCTGCAGTTGTGTTTCCGTAACGTTGAATGTTGATCATTACTTTTTCCTTTGGAACACCCATTCTGTCGGCAGTTGCATCGATGATGCGCAGGTTTGCCTGATGAGGAACCAACCAATCTACATCTTCTGCCGTAAGGTTGTTACGTTCCATGATTTCCGCCGAAACTTCAGCCATGTTTGTTACCGCAAATTTGAAAACCTGTTTTCCTTCCTGTTTCACGAAATGTAAACGCTGATCTACGGTTTCGTGAGTTGGAGGATTTGCTGATCCACCGGCAGGTTGGTACAAGTATTGTCTTCCTGACCCGTCTGATTTCAAAATTGCATCCTGAATTCCTAAACCTTCTGTGTTTGGTTCTAACAAAACAGCTCCGCCGCCGTCACCAAAGATCACACAAGTTGTGCGGTCTTCGTAATCCAGGATTGCACTCATTTTGTCTACGCCAATTACGATTATTTTTTTATGTTTTCCGGATTCAATAAAGCCAGCTCCTGTTTGTAAAGCGTAAATAAAGCCTGAACAAGCTGCTATCAAATCGAAGCCCCATGCATTTTTCAATCCCAATTTATCACAAACGATATTTGCAGTTGAAGGGAAAGGGTAATCAGGAGTAACAGTTGCCAAAATAACCAGCTCAACGTCTAATGGATCGGTATTGGTTTTTTCCAACAATCCTTTTACAGCCGCCGCCGCGATATCGGAACAAGCGCCTTCACGAAGAATACGCCGTTCTTTAATTCCGGTTCTTGTAGTGATCCACTCATCGGAAGTATCAATAATTTTAGCTAAGTCGTCATTGGTTACTACTTCCTCCGGAAGATAGCCACAAATGCCTGTTATTGCTGCGGTGATTTTACTCATTTTATTGATTAAAAGCTTCGTTAATGTTTTTTGTAAGATCTGATTTTGCTACTTCGTAGGAGTGAAGCAGCATACTTTTCACTGCTTTGTCGTTAGAAATACCATGACCGATTATTACGTTACCCTTCACACCAAGAATGGGTGTTCCGCCGTAGTTTTCGTAATTGAAACGATCAAAGTACTCATCACGAATACCTCTCTTACGCATCAGTGTATAGATTCCCTCGGCTTGCTTTAGAGCAATGTTACCCGTGAATCCATCACAAACAATGACATCTGCCATTCCGGTAAATAAATCACGACCTTCAATGTTGCCGATGAAATTTATTTCATCTGATTCTGCCATCAGTTTGTGTGTGGCGATTGTCAATAAATTCCCTTTGGTTTCTTCTTCACCGATATTCAACAGTCCTACTCTTGGGTTTTCTACACCGTATACGCTTTTGGCGTAAAGGCTGCCAAGGACTCCAAATTGATAAAGCACATCAGGCTTGCAATCTGCATTTACACCAACGTCCAGCAAAACGGAATTTTTTCCGTCAACAGTTGGCAATACGGAAGTAATACACGGACGAATTACGCCGGCAATGGTGTTGATCTTATACATCGCACCAACAAGCATCGCACCGGTATTTCCGGTACCTGCAAAGATGTCAATTTCCTTTTTCGCGAGCAGGTCAAAACCAACAGCAATACTGCTATTCGGTTTGTTCGGAATTGCCCGTGTAGGATGATCATGCATAGTAATGACATCCGGAGCATGAACAATGTCATACCCGGCTGGATCTTCATTCAACGCGTTTAGGCCACTCAAGATTTGATCCTGGTCGCCAATCAACACGAGACGCACGTCCTGAGGAAGTTCTTTTCTAGCAAGTACAGCACCTGCTATATTTGCCTCAGGTGCGAAATCACCGCCCAAAATATCTATTCCTATCTTCATCAGGAGGAATGTTTATTACTAAACAGCGCGAATTAAATCGCTACTTCTTTCTCTGCTACTACTCTTCCTTTGTAGTACAATTTGCCTTCATGCCAGTAAGCATGGTGGAACAAATGCGGTTGACCTGTTGTAGGACAAGTTGCAATGTTCTTAGCAATTGCTTTCACGTGAGTTCTTCTCTTGTCACGACGTGTTGTCGATATTCTGCGCTTTGGATGTGCCATTTTACTTATTTATTTCAATCGTTAATTCAAATTTTTTAATGCGGCCCACCTGGGATCGATTGGCTTGTCATCGTTTGGATCGTCCGAATCATCATCATCGTCTTCTCCATCATCTTCCCAATCGTCGTCATTGTCCTCATTATCGTCCCAATCCCGATCGCTATCGGGATCATCATCCTCATCCCATTCGTCGTCTTCATCCGGCTGGTTTGCATTTACAATGTACTTGTTATACAAACCCATTACTTCTTCGTTACATTCTCCATGCGGATGTATGCTTCGTGCAGGCAATGAAATAACCAACAACTCATAGATAGGTGCTGAAAAGTCCAGCTCATAAGATTCCGGATGAAGAATAATTAAATTCTCGTCTTCGGAAACTTCTGTTCCAAACTTGTAAACAATGCGGTAATCACCGTGAATCTGTACTTCCATCGGATCATTGCAACGATCACATGGAGTGGTAACAGTTCCTGAAAGCGAAAATTCCGCAATCATCATTGTTTCCTTCTTTTCAAATGCAAGCTCTACCAGAACATTTGCATCATCAATCAGCGTGTTTTCAACACCTTCAAAGAACGATTTGCCTATGTTGAACTCATACCTATGCGTCCCTATATTTAATCCGACAAATTGGATTATGAACTCATTCGCAGACTTCTTCACTACACAAAAATTGGAGGGCAAAGGTAGAAAAAATAAACGAATAGATACTTATCTTCATTTTTTTTCGTCTAAAATTTATTTTTTCACTCAATTTCGTGTTGCCGGTCACCTCTTTTTCGATCGCGGGAAGATTCCTGAACCTGCAAAGGGTTCGCTGCAATCTCTTTCAGGAACTTGCGGGTATTGAAAATATCAATAGCCAGGTAAATGGCACTTCTCATGGATTGTGCATTGGCTTCATTTTTTCCTGCAATGTCAAAAGCAGTTCCATGATCCGGCGAAGTTCTTACAATTGGAAGGCCTGCTGTATAATTCACACCGTCTTCAAAAGCCAGTGCTTTAAAAGCAGCTAAGCCCTGATCGTGATACATTGCCAGCACCGCATCGTATTGTCCCCGGTTAGGACTTCCGAAGAAACCATCTGCCGGAAATGGTCCCAGGGCAAAGATATCTTCGTTTCGGGCCATATTAATTGCCGGAGTGATGATTTCTGCTTCTTCAGCACCCATTTTGCCATTTTCACCTGCATGTGGATTCACGCCAAAAACAGCAATTTTCGGACGTTGAATGCCAAAATCTTTTTTTAGACTGCTGTCCAATGCTTTTATCTTGGATAGTATTTTTTCACGGGTTAAAGCACCTGAGACTTCTTTTAACGGTACATGGCTTGTAACCAATGCAACGCGCAGTGAACCACTGACCATCATCATCAGAGCTTCTTCCATTCCTGCCAAATGAGCCAAATATTCCGTATGGCCCGGGAATTGGAAACCTGCTTTCCCAATAGCTTCTTTGGAAATAGGTGCTGTTACCAACACGTCTATTTTACCCGCAGCCAAATCTTCTGTTGCTTTTTCCAATGAAAGGAAAGCATATTTTCCACTCGCTTCTGTTCCTTTTCCTAATTCAAACTGAACTTCTTCGTTCCAAACATTGATGATATTAATCTTGCGATTAACTGCTTCATTGGCTGTTTTACAGGTCTGATAGTTGAATTCCGGTTCGTTCATTGCTTTCTTGTGAAAAGAAATGGTTTTGGATGACGCGTAAATAATGGGCGTACAATCCAATAACAACCGATTGTCGGCTAGAGCTTTTATGACAACTTCCGGCCCGATACCATTGATATCACCAATGGAAATTCCAACACGAATAGGAACTGCTCGTCCTTCTTCTTTGATTTTTTCTTTCTCTTTTTCCATCTTACGAAAGTCGTTTTAAGAAGTTGATCATTAAACGAATACCTGTTCCCGTTCCTCCAACTCCGCGGTAATCCTGAGGTCTGTCAAGAAAAGCAGGTCCTGCAATATCCATGTGGATATAAGGTGCTTTTACGAAATGTTCCAGGAATTTTCCTGCTGTAATCATTCCTGCGTAACCGTTTCCGATGTTGTTCAAATCGGCAATCTTGGATTTCATATCGTCGTAATAATCGTCCCAGAAAGGAAATTCAACCATGCGTTCGTAGGTTTCCATTCCTGCTTCGTTCAACATGTTGAAGTATTTTTTATCGGCATTTCCCATCATGATGGATGCGCGCGTACCAATTGCTCGTGCAGCGGCTCCTGTTAAAGTTGCGGCATCAATCACTAATTCCGGTTTGAATTTTTCGGAATAAGCCAAAGCGTCTGCCAGGATCATACGACCCTCAGCATCGGTGTTCAGAACTTCCACAGTTGTTCCGTCATACATCGTAATGATGTCGCCGGGCGTATAAGCGTTCAGTCCCGGACGATTGTCAGTAGCGGGAATCAATCCGATCAAATGTACCGGAAGTTCCATCATTGCTGCGGCATAAATTGTTCCGGCCATCATTGCTGCACCGGCCATGTCTGATTTCATGGCGTCCATCGAACCGGCAGTTGGTTTTAAGCTCAACCCTCCGGTATCGTAAACAACGCCTTTTCCAACCAAAACAATTGGTTTTTTGTTGGTCGCTTTTTTAGGTTTGTATTCGATAATGGTAAATGTCGGCGGATCGATGGAACCTTTGTTAACAGCTAATAATCCGCCCATTTTCAATGCTTCGATTTTCGACTTTTCTAAAATGGTAACGGAGAATTGGGCTTCTTTTCCTTTTTCTTCGATTGCTTCAGCCAATTGCGTTGCATTTAGTCCTGAAACCGGTTCGTTTACCAGGTCGCGTGCCCAGAAAACTGCTTTCAAAGTAGCTGAAAGTTCCGCAAGAGCAGAAGCCGTAATCTTTGCTGAAAAATCAATCGATTCCAGGGCAAATTTTTCCTTTGCCGCTTCTTTCCGGTATCTCAAATACTGATAGTTGGAAAGCGCAAATCCTTCAGCAAGAAAAAGGCTGTTTGATTTTCCTCCGTCGATGAAAACGCTTTTGAGCTCTTTGGGTAAAACTCCGCGAAGTTTATGCCCCATGATGCGTTGTTTTTCATCGGTTGCCTGGTCTTTAATAAACACAAAGTGTTTCCCTTTTAAAGGTAAATGTAAGAACTCCAGGTCTGCGTTTTTGTGGAAAATTTCCAATTCTTCAGCTACCACTTTTGGAAGCTTGGCCTGCGTTTCAAGCTTTTTCCCAACAAGGACAACGAGGCCTTCTTGCTGGTCGAACGCAGCGGATGTATTCAAATTCATATCTAACAAATTTCGTGAGTCGTAAAGATACTATTCCAATTACGAATTACGAGTGCCAAATTGGGAATTAATTTGATTAGGGGAGATCCTGGAGATAAAAGAAGGATTAGTTCTTACTAGTTTGTATAATTCTAAATATCCAATTACCTTTTGAATAGGTAAATCGCTTTTCAATAAATATGCGGTCATCATTGTGACTATATTTCTCATAAATTTTTACCGAGTTATTTGTTACAGCTTCTCCGGTAATAGCAAGATCAATTTTATTTTTTGAAAAACAATCCCAAACCGATACTGATTTCGCCTTGTTTTCACAGACTCTTTCCATGAGTGCATGTAAACTGTCTCCCGTAAAAAATAAGGTCCTTTTAGTCTTTAATTTTAAAAGTTCGCAATAAGGCTGTTCGTTTAAATGTGGTTCGTAGTAACGATTTAATTCCTCTTGACTTGAATTTCCGCAAATACCGATGAATGATTGATAAATAATGGTATCTCCTGTTTGAAAAGGGATTTCAATGCTATTAACAATTTCACGTTTCAATTTGTCTGGTTCAGAAATTTTATAGTTCTCTTTTTGAGTTTCTATCCCGCAACTTTGAAGCGCACCAATTATTAAACAGTACGTAAGTGATATTCTTTTTAGAGCCATTAGATCTTTCTTTTTCTACAAAAACCAAATAAAACAGAATCTATTTATTTTCCTCTTTTCTCTTTTTCCATTTTCTGCGAACAATCCATGCTAAAATTCCAATTAGCAGAATTGCCGGCCATTTGGAAACCATCCACAGCAAAAAGTGAATGATCGAATCCCAGCCTTTGCCTAAGGAGGAACTGGCTTTGGACGAGAAAGGTGATTCTACAGGCTTACTGATTTTTGCAGGGTATTCTTTAAACAGGTTGATGCGAAGCGTACTCAGATCCACCTGATCATTCAGGTATTTCAAGCGTCCTTCTTTGCTTTCTATTTCTTCCATCAATTGACGAATGTTTTCTTCAATCGACAAGATCTCATTAACGTTTTTGGCTTTTTCTAGCAATTCTTTATACCGCTTTAGGTATTTGCGTTTGTTTTCGAGTCTTGTTTCGATGTCCAGGAATTCTTCGGTCACGTCATTGACATTCACCTTTTTGAAGACGATTTCATCTTTCCCGTTTTCAATTCCTTTCACAAGCCGCTCGAAATTCTTTGAGGGCAGACGAATGGTGAGGTGGTATTGAATGAGTGTGTCGTTTTTATCCAATTCTTCGGTTTCGTAATATCCTTTCAGGGATTTAACTACTTGATCTATCCGGTTTTTACTTTCGTTGAAAGCCTCAGACTTAATACGCAGTGTACCATTTTTGATGATTTTCTTTCCTCTTTTAAGCGGTTTTTGAGTCGGTGTCGCGAAAGCATCGGAAGTATAGGATACATTGTAAGTGGCAGAGCCCTGAAACATGTAGGTGTTTTGATCATAGTCATTGGTCTGACTCCTGGTTTCGTCTTCAAAACTGGATTCATAAAGGTATTGGTCTTCGCCGGATGCTTGTTCCTTGAATTTGTTATCGCTTGTTGTGATCTTTATTGGTTTGTCTTTTTTTACTACAGGGTCATTTCCGCAGCTTTGAAGGAATAGAAGGAATAGCGGCAAGAAAAGAATTCTCAGGTGATTGTGCGTTTTCATAAAAGGTTTTTGATCAGGTGGTACAGGTGATGGCCCCGAAGGTTCAAAACTTAATTCAATTTCACCACCTGCTGCCCGATATCTTTCAGCATTCCTATCGTTTTATTCAGATTTTTGACATCGACATCTTTTAGGAATTTTGCATAGAATTCTTCAAACTGTTTGTCGTATACTTTACAGAGTGTTTGACCTTTATCTGTAAGTGTAATGATGTTGCTCCTTCTGTCGTTCGGGTCTTCCTCGCGCAGTAAGAGTTCTTTCAACGAAAGTTTATGGATGATTGGAGTAAGATTGGCTTTATTCTTTCGGACACGGTCTGCAATTTCTTTCTGATTGATTTGATTGGTACGTGATAATACCATCAGTACCTCCAGCATTTCAACAGTAATTCCAAGTTCGTTGTTTTTCAATTGCTTTTTAAAGTGGGCCTGAATGATAAAACGGAGATTTTTGATAGAATCAATCAATTCTACCAGTTTAGTCATATTCGTATTTTCTGATTCAATCATACCACTCGTTCAGTCAAAACCGAAAGTTACAATCAAAACAGTTATGCCAGGTAATAGTTACCCGGAAAACTAGTAAAGTGTGTATTTTGTTTATTGATCGGTTAAAAAGATTAAACATTTATGATATGTAAATGTTTAAAAAAATTATTCCCCATATTCCATATACATTTCCTCCTCTCCGTAATATCCTTCCGGAGCTTCACCATTGTTCATGTTGATTCCGTAATATTTTCGTTTGAGTTCTTTTCCTATCTGGTAAGTAATAACGCTCACATCCAATAGTTTCTCCTGGTAATTCAAAATAGCATCCAGGTTTTCCAGGTTTGGATTCAGGCAGATCTCGCTCATGTTTTTCACGCTTCCCAAATCTCCTTTCAACCATCTTCCGTTTCGTTTACCCATCACGTATTCACCCACTTGGTTCAGGTTTCCAGCCACATCGTATAATTTCCAAATCCCGGTTGGCAAACCGTCTTTTACCCAGCCTTCATTTTGAATAGATCCGTTGTCGTAATAGTTTTTCACGTAGCCATTTTTTCGGTGCTGGGTAGTGTCTTTTTCCCAGAAACAATAAAGCATGCGTTCTTCATTATGGTCTGTGTGGGAACAATCATATTTTTCGAATTTTTCAATGATCCAACTTTTGCTCAAGGTGTTATCATGTGCATCCAGGTAATAAAGAATTCCCTTCGATTTGAATTTAATACTGTCGTTTACGGTGATGATGCTGTCAAAGTATTCGACTTCCATCAATTTCTTTCCGTAGTAATTGAAGTATTTCCAGCAGCCTGTTTTAACTCCTTTTGAAATGGTCCCGATTCGGGCAATGGTGTCATTCGGATAGTATTTCGTGATGCTGTAATCAATACCGGTTTTGTTTACCAAACTTGGTCTTCCGTAGTAAGGTTGGTTCAATTCATTATCTGAGTAACCAACCTGATAGATCAACTGATCAATACTGGTACTTGTGGTGATGTCTGCAAAATTAAACCCAATGGAATCTCTCCAGTCGAATTCATAACGCACACTCAATTCATTTTCTTCCCAGATCTTTTCTTCAATGGGCTGACTGTACTGGAATTTGACATATTGGTATTTGAAACCAAGTGTATCGTAAGCTTCGTAATCATCAATGGGCTGACCACTTAAGAAAAAGCCTTTCTTAGCTAGTTTTCCGTTGGAGTGGTATGCTACGGATTCTCCCTGAAGTGCTCCGTTTTTGAAACTCAGATTAAAGATCAATACGGAATCTTTTTCCGGACTGGTAAAATACGTTTTTACGTTTCCGTCGATATATCCACGCTGGTAATAGGCCTGGCTGAAGAACAGTTTGTTTCGTTTGAATTCAAGTCCTTCTTTGGCTCCATCTACAAAATTTGCATAAGTCAAAGTATCACCTTTCCAATTCATGGTGATGTAAGCACCGCTCAAGTCTCCGTTTTTGAATGTGGACTTTGATTCCAGGAAGTATATCTTTTTTGCCGGATATTCTTCGTATTTGGAAAGTGGATCTTCGTAGTTCTCATATCCGTAATAGTCTTCATCGATTTTCCGGGGCTTTGGTTTCGGGAAAGCTACATTGTAGTCGAAATTGTCTCCATGTGTCTCACCGTTCTTGTAACCAATAGTTGATCTTACTTTTCCGAACTGATCTTTGTAAGTCCAGATTCCCTCTGCTTTTCCATTCAGGTATTTTCCTTCCGCAACGGTGAATATAGATTGTTCTTTTAACCGCTGATCACCTTTGTGCATAGCGATTTCATCTTCCGGGTAGAGTTTTCGTCCGTCGAAGTTATAGAATGCTTCTTCATAAAGTGACGAGAACACCCCGTACAGGTTGGTAAACATTCCGGTTACAGTATGGGAAATTTGTCCGGCACCTCCCAATTCGGAAATATATCCCAATAACAGGTCGTTTCTCTTTTTAGACTTTAGGTATGTTTTGATCGCCGACTGGTAAATTTTGTAATCTGTTTTTAGATTCGGCAGTGAGAGCTGAATGGACTGATCAGAAGCCTTCACGCTAAAGCTTCCCGTTTTATCTGTTAACTTAAAAGTTCCGGTGAAGGGTTTGCCATTTACAAATAATTGATCATCCGTTTCAACTTCGTATTTGTATTCCCAAAAGAATGCAAGTCTTTCAAGCGGAACGGTATCCGTTATAGCTAATTTCCAATATTCATTCAATGTTCCGTTTTGAATGGTTTTCAGCATCATATTTTTATACTTCCAGGTTTTGGAAGCGTTCATATTCAGGTAGTCTTCGGAGAAAACCACTTCCTGGGTTGAAACAGTATCACCCATTATGTTGAAAAGGAAAGTGTTGAGAGTTCTGATCTCCGGATAGAAATAAACCTGTTTTGCGAGAGAAGAATCTACTTTGAAAAGTTCCTGAACCACTAAGATCTTTTGGGGCATAGAACCTTTTTTCAGATGCTTGTCTTCCGAATAGATCAGGGTGGGATTGTTGTAGTTGCGATCGTATTTTTTGTTGTCAATTATCACGAACTCCCGATTATTAACCGCGGAATTGCTTAGTAGGTTTCCTTTCGAATCGTGTCGGGTTTCGTGATATTTTACCCCGTTGTAATCGTAAAATCGCTGTACATAGAGATTGGAATCGTGGATGAAAATCACTTCGTTTGCGATCGTTCCATTATCCCAATAAACAGGTTCTTCCTTTACAAGTGATCCGTCTTTTACTTCGAAACGGTATTTTAACTGGCCGTTCTGATAATAGCTCTCCACTACGCCGTCGTAAGAGAACAGGTAGCCCATTGAGTCGATTAGATCATTGATCCGATAGCGTTTCTTATTGACCAATTCATAGTATTCGTTTTCAGAATATTCTGCGTCCGCATCAAAATCGAATTCCGGGTCATAATAATCACCTTCATACATTTCTTCGCCTTCATAGCTGGTCAGACTTTCTTCCGGTAATTCAAGATTGTCTGTTTCCGGTTCTAAAACAGTAAGAAAAGCGAAGAAATCCGGGAAATCCATTTCGTAACCCATATCGTATTCCTCACCCAGAGAGGAAACGGAGGAGCTGTTTTTCAGAACCAGGGAATCCGGAGACTCATAATCCATGAATTCGTAGGGAATGACAGTGTGACGAATAATAGGTGATTTTCCTCTTTTTTGATCGCTTCGCAAGGTATATCTGTCGATCAGGACTTTGTCTTTTTCTTTGATGACGGACAAATTTCCTTTTTTGTCAACCTTCACAGATGTTTTGAACTGATAGATTTCCCATGCTCCGGATGGCTTATCTGCCAGGTAATTTCCGGATGTCATCAATTCCTGATTTTCATAAACAGTAAAAGGCCCGTTTTTCAACCCGTCTAAGAATGTAAAGGTTGTTTTTGTGGTGTCGTAAAGGATTTTTGCCAGTCGGTTTTCAATGGATTCTTTGGGATTGTAAGTATTTTCTGCATCGAGTTTCTGAACGTATTCAAAGACCTTCCAGGTTCCGGTTTTTTCGCTGTTCCCGTAATCTCCCGTTTTCACGATTTTTCCTTCGGGTGAAAACCAGGTACTCTTTCCTTGAATCGCGTTGTTTTTGATTGAAAAGAATGCGGCAACGATATCATTTTTATAACGGAGTACGCGTTTGGAAATGTATGGAATGTCGCGGTAATACATCACGTAATCACCATCCGGGAGACCTAATAGGGAAGGCGTAGGATCAACTGTAATCCCAACATCGGTCGTAACCATGAAGTACGGATACAATTCAAGGATCTGCTCAAAGTCCTTGATGTATTTTTTATAGGATTTTGGAAATTTGAGCGCCTTTTTTTTTTCCAGCTCAGTAAGTGGTTCAAGGCTTATGGAAACTATCTTTTCATTTCGCTCATCCCGTTTAATGATTTCTTTTGTATCAGCAAAATTCAGGTAGTAATCCTGCATTCCCATAATGGCTTGCTGGTGGGGATAAACGTAATAGCTTTTCCCTTCGATAGTGACTTTTTCTGTTTGAGAATGCCCAAAAAGAGAAGAAAGAGATAGAACGATTAACAGGATGAGTTTTTGTCCCGGGATATTGCTGGTCATGTACTTACAGGTTTAATTTAATGAGAAAATTACGGAATATTACGGATAGTAGGTGTAAGTAAATAATTCATGAGTCTGATAATTATTTACTCCCTCTGCATGCTCTTTTTTGTGAATGATCTTTGTCGGCAATTGCTTTTTGTCATAATAAATGAGCGATTTCACGGATGTTACAAATGTTTCGTCAATAAATGTAGAATCGATGTACCCGTTAAAATGGCCTTTATTATACTTGAAGTACCGCTTTTTAAAGAAAGGATAATCTTCGTTGGTAATGAGTTTCGGGAAATTTCCGCTGTGATAGGAATAGTTTGAAATGGATGTTTCTTTGACCTTGTTTTTAACTTTATAACGTTTGATGGGTTTATTCGGGAAGCCTAAAACAACCCAGTCGTTTGGTAACGGACTTGCCAGTGAGTCAACTGAAAGCGGACCGAAGAACTTTCTGTTCAGTACAAAATGAATGAGATCCAAATCATTGGAAGCTACAAAAGAAGCATAATTGGAAGATAATTTGCCGGGATCGTATGTGAAGGTATTATTCTCTACACCATAAAGATTGTCTTTTTGAACCGCTTCACAGTAATTTAATTTCCCGCCCTGGCTGATTCGGAAAGATTGGTTTGAAATGACAATTCCTTCCGAAAAATCAGTAATCTGAAGCTGGATCAATCTGCCCGATTGATTGAAAGTGTAAACCAATGTTCTTTTCGGAAAAGTTTCGTCTTCAGATTCCGGGTTGTAGGCACTTGTATCTGAAATAACTCCTTTGAAAGAAGTGATGGTTAACTGCTGGATTTTTTGAAGAGAAACAATGCTGTCGTTAAACCAGAATGGAAAATTGATCAGGGATGAAATTTCCTCCTGAAAATAAAGCGGATGAATCAGATCAGCCACAATTTCGGCCTCACGGACGGGAACTTTCTTTTTTTGAGTGCAATTAGAAAGCAGAAATCCGCATAAAATCAACAGGTAAACAAGGGTTCGTTTCATCGGATTAAAAGTAATCTTTTTGTTTCGCTCCGGAAGGCTTATTTCTCGAAGTTTTTAGTTGCAGAATGTTCATATACTCCTATGAAATGTCAAAGTCCCGATAGCTATCGGGTTCAAAATGTTCACCCATTCAATTTTGAACTTTTTAAACCATTGTAACCTTTGAAGGGATATATGTGCTGTTAATGTAATACAAAACCTTCATTTATAGGGCTTAGACGGCTCTTTTTCCGTAACTTTGCCGCATGGATATGGAAAGACCAATAACGGACTGGTTGCCACTTACAAAAAAAGAGGTTGAAAAAAGAGGTTGGGATGAACTGGATGTCATCCTTATTTCCGGTGATGCATATGTGGATCATCCCGCTTTTGGTACGGCAGTTATTGGACGAATCATTGAAAGTGAAGGGTTTAAGATCGGAGTCATTGCTCAGCCAAACTGGCGGGATGATTTACGCGATTTCAAAAAATTGGGGAAACCAAAATACTTTTTTGGCGTAACTGCAGGGTGTATGGATTCCATGGTGAATCATTACACTGCCGGGAAACGTTTGCGTTCTACGGATGCCTATACTCCTGGTGGTGTTTCGGGCTTTAGACCGGATTATGCAACGACGGTTTATACCAAAATTCTCAAAGAAATTTATCCGGATGTACCTGTTTTGATCGGAGGAATTGAAGCTTCACTGAGAAGAGTGACGCATTACGATTATTGGAAAGACGAATTGATGCCGTCCATTTTGGTGGATTCACAAGCAGATTTGCTGGTATATGGAATGGGTGAGCAGCCACTGAGAGATGTGCTTCGTTTGCTGAAGAAAGGTGTTCCTTTTAGTTCATTGACAACAGTAAACCAGGTAGCGTTTGTACAGGATTCTTCCAAAGAACTTCCAAAGAACAAACAATGGGAAACCGTTGAACTGGCAAGTCATGAGTTGTGTAAAAAAGACAAACTGGCTTATGCCGCGAATTTCAAGATTGTAGAAGTCGAATCCAATAAGCTGAAAGCTAACCGGATCACTCAGCAAATCGGTACCAAAACGCTGATTATTAATCCGCCGTACCGAACCATGACTGAAACCGAAATGGATCAGTCGTTCGATATGCCTTATACACGTTTACCGCACCCGAAATATAAGAAGCGTGGTGCGATTCCGGCTTACGAGATGATCAAGTTTTCGATCAATATGCACCGCGGTTGTTTTGGCGGCTGTAGTTTTTGTACGATTTCTGCCCACCAGGGGAAATTCATTTCATCGCGCTCTGAAAAGAGTATCCTGAACGAGATTGATGAGGTGGTGAAACACCCGGAGTTTAAAGGATATTTATCAGATATTGGCGGCCCTTCTGCAAATATGTATCGCATGAAAGGAAAGGTCGAATCGATTTGCGAACGCTGTTCCAGCCCGAGTTGTATTCACCCCGTTATTTGTAATAACCTGGATACTTCTCACAAGGCAATGACGGATTTGTACCGCAAGATCGACTCACATCCGAAAATCAAGAAAGCATTTGTAGGTTCTGGAATCCGCTACGATTTGCTGGTGGATGATTTCAATAAGAACAATGAAGACGGAAATCACGACGAATATATTGAGCAGTTAATCACGCGTCACGTGAGCGGTAGATTGAAAGTTGCCCCGGAACACACTTCAGATGCTACTTTGCGTGTCATGCGTAAACCATCGTTCAAATATTTCCACAAGTTCAAAGAGAAGTACGACCGGATTTCGGACAAAAATAATATCAATCAACCTTTGATCCCATATTTTATCTCATCGCATCCGGGTTGTGAGGAAGCTGATATGGCGAATTTAGCAGCGGAAACGAAGGATATGGGATTCCAATTGGAACAGGTGCAGGATTTTACGCCGACACCAATGACTGTCTCTGAAGTTATTTACTACACAGGAGTTCATCCTTATACGTTGAAACCCATTTATACGGCAAAAGGTGCAGATGAAAAGAAAAATCAAAATCGTTTTTTCTTCTGGTATAAACGCGAAAACAGGGATTGGATCAAGGATCGTTTGACGAAAGCCAAAAGACCAGAGTTAATCTCCCAATTACTGGGAGATCAACAAGGTCAACCTATGAATAGTGGTAATAGAAATAGCGGCAATTCTTCTAAACCTTCTGCTAACACACCAAATTGGTTGAGTGAGCGTAGGAAAAAAAAGTAAGCAACAGGCCGCAAAAGCTCAGTGAAAGTGGAAGCGGTAATTTCTTAACGACCTGTTGCTATAATATTGTTATCAAATTGCAATGTTCCGTGTAGACCATAATTGCAGCAATGACTTGTTCATGTGCAAGTAACTTTCGATGGCAGTTATCGAAGATCCTACCTTCGATACGCAATAAAGTAACTCTTCTTCGGAACAATTCAATTCACTGCTCCAATGCGAGATATTCGTTTTACTGTGAATATCGACTCTTGGTTTATTTAGATCCTGTAACATCATCAAATAATGAATTAATTTCTTTTTGTTGAGACAAATGTATACTCTGAATTCGAACCAAACAACCGTATTTTTACTGAAAATGCATTGCGGAAAACCACATTTTTTTGCATTTGTGAAAATTTTAAAGTCATTAAAATCAAGGGACTGGTTGTTTTCGGCATTTTAGCGGTTTGGAAGTTCGATTTATTCCACATAATATTGACTGTATAACTTAAACTAAATATTATGTCATTTGATGGAAATGAAGGTAAGAGAATTACCCTCGCAGAAGGAGCGGCTTTAACACAAAGATACCGCGAAAGCAAAACAAGCACAGTTAAAGGAATGTTTGTTGGGAGAAAACACCTGGAAGATATTCTTGCACAGGGAGATAGCAAAGGTGTTCGCATTTATTTCGGTCAGAATGCTGACGGGAGCCCGGAACTTGTTCTTGTAGGAGCTGATTCGAATGAAAACGATATGCTTTCTATTATTATTGACCAAATCAAAAAATGTCCTCCTTGCGGTAGTGAACCGAATCCACTGAATGGTGATCTAGCACAATAAAATGAATGGTTGGGAGTCTTTTGTCCTTTCATCCTACATTTTTCCGCTGGGAATTGGTTTGGCGCTTTTGATTCGAAAGCGCCTTCCCTTTTTTGCCGGAATGTTGTGGACTTATTTGCTTTTTACAGTTTTTGTAGAAATTGCAAGTGCGGTGATGTCGGCTTACCGAATTAACAATCTATGGCTTTATCGGATTTACCTCTATTTGGAATTACTTTTTCCCGCACTTTTCTTTTTTAAGCAATTTTCAAAGGAAAGCAGCAAAATTATAGTACTCTTTGTCTTTACCGCGGGAATTATTTTGACCACACTTACAAATTTATTTGATGACTGGCAGGATCATGCATCATTACAAACAGGTATTACATTCGGTTGTATAGCATTCATCATAATTGGATACTTTATTGAAATGTTCCGGACTGAAAAAGTGTTCAATCCGTTCAGAGACATTTATTTTGTAGTTGGAGCAACTTTACTATTGGGACATTCCTGTACCTTGATTTATAATTTGGTCTATGATTACCTGGTGGTTGGCTATTTTGGCGATAAAATCCTTGACGTCCTGGATAGTGTAAATATGGGATTGATAGTAGTATATAATGTATTATATTCATACGCATTATGGATCAGCAAGCGCAGTCTAATTTAGGACTCTTTTTAATCATTGGTACTCTGGCAATGTTTATCATGGCTTTGAGTATCATTGTGTTTGCCGTTTTGTACCAGCAGAAAATGCGCCGCAAAAAGCAGGAAATGATCCAGATGGAGTTGAATTACAAGAACGAAATGGTCCAGGCTACTTTAGATGCCAAAGAATTGGAACAACGCCGTATTGCCATTGAATTACACGATGATATCGGGTCTTCACTGACTGCTTTAAAACTGTCATTTGCGTCATTACCCATTGATGAAGAAGAACGCAGGCTGTTGAATGAAGGTGTTCAGCACACCATTAACAAAGTCCGGAGTTTGTCCAATCGATTATTGCCAACTATTCTGGAAGAATTAGGACTGATACCGGCTGTTAAAAGTTTGGTGAATACCTTGTCCCAGCAAATACCGCATGTTCAATTTTCCGTGATTGCAGTAAATGATCCGAAGCATGATTCTCAAACAAGAGAAGTGAGCCTGGCAGTTTATCGTATCTTGCAGGAACTGATCAACAACATTTTGAAGTATGCCGAAGCAAGTGTTATTGAGATTACGCTGGAACAAAACGAAGAAGGCATTCAAATGAATGTCACTGACAACGGGAAAGGATTTATTCCTACCAAAGAAGACAAGCTAAAATCCCAGAGTTTGGGATTAAAAAATATTGAAAGCCGCAGCCAGCAGATTGATGCTGTAATTGATTATCGATTAATGGAACCGGGCACAAAAGTGATTTTAAAATGGCAAGCGAAAGAATTATAAAGATTGCAATTGCAGAAGATCAATCCATTTTTAGAAACGGGTTGTCGAAATTATTGAATGATATCGAAGGATTTGAAGTGGTTTTGGCCGTGGAGAATGGTCAGTTGCTTATTGATGCTTTGCAGACTACAGCTATTGACCTGTCATTGATAGATTTCAGAATGCCGGTGAAGAATGGAATTGAAGCTACGAAAGAGATTCGTGAGCGATTCCCGGAAATGAAAGTATTATTGCTCTCGATGTATGACGATGTTGAATTTGTTGAATTGGCGATTGAAAACGGAGCAAACGGTTATTTGTCCAAAGATGATGATGCCGAAGAAATTCAACTGGCCATCCGATCAGCGGTGGAAACCGGCTATTATCTGAACGATCGTACATCCAAAATGTTTATTGCTAAAATGGTCCATTCGGGAAAGATCCAACCTGTTTTTGAAGCAAGCCCGACGAGCATTTTTAATGAAAATGAATTGGTTATCCTGGAGTTGATCTGCAGTGAAATGACCACCCAGGAAATCGCCGATAAATTATTCAAGAGCCGGCGCACCATAGAAAGTGCCCGGACTTTGATGATGAATAAAGTAGGGGCAAGAAACGTAGTTGGTTTGGTGATGTACGCGCTTCAGAATGGGATAGTGAAGTCGAAATGAGCCATAGGCAGTTCAAAAAGTTAAACCGTTCTAGAGTTTAAAATAGTTTCATAAGCATAGTTTGAACATTTAAACTTTTGATCCTTTTGAACTACACGTTGATACGTGTCACGATTCCGTAATACAACTCTTTACCGCTGGTGGTTTTGAACCACAATTCGGAGTTTTCTACCTGTTTACCGGGAATTCCCAATTCTTTTGTGATTTTCTGGATGAAGGCAATGTCCACTTTTGGTGAATAGGTGTTTAGAATCAAAATTCCTGATTGAGAGAGTAACTGAAGAGCTTCTCCAATCAACGTGCCCAGTAATCCTTCCAATTTCCATTTTTCTCCCTTTGCACCAAGTCCCCAGGCCGGCGGATCCATTTGCACCACCTCGTATTTATTTCCGCGCTTTACTTCTCGCCGGATAAATTTCAGAGCATCTTCGTGAACCCATTTGATTCCCTCAAGGTTCGATTCCACCTGGTTTTGATAACCCCAATCCAGCATGGGTTTTACACTATCGCAATGAATCACTTCAGCGCCCGTTCTTCTTCCGAAAACTGAAGCTGCGCCGGTGTAAGCAAAGGCATTTAAAAAGCGTTTGGAAGGATCCAGTTTATTGGAAATGAATTCCCAGTTGGTATTTTGCTCGGGGAAAAGCCCGATGTGTTTATTGGTAGTAATGCGTAAATGGAACGTCAGTCCGGAAGTATGAAATAACCACGATTCCGGTGCCTTCTCTTTCAATTTTTTCCAGGTTCCCTGCAGTGATCCTTCTGACTTTGGGATGAACTCCCAATCAGCAAGGTTGTTCCATTCTTTACGTGAAAGTACTGCGCCAAAGTAGGCCTGGTGTTCCGGGCGAATAGTCGTAACAGTTCCCCAGCGCTCTAATTTCCTTCCGCCACCCGCATCAATGAGCTCGTAGTTCTCCGGAAAATCAGCAATTAATTTCATGCTATGGATTAACGCATTTTAGGCATCTTCTTGCGCCCGCCCATCATTTGGGCCATACGCATTTGATTTTTGGAAGGAGCATTCTGCAATTGGCCCTGCATCATTTTGATCTGGTCTTTCAACATGCCGCTGTCATCCATTTTCTTTGCTTCTGCCAAAAGAGTTACTGCCTCTTGTCTGCGTCCTGTTTGAACACAAATTCCAGCCAAATGCATTCGGGCCATTGCTTTATCGTGACCTCTTTTTAGTCCCAATTGAATTGCCTGACGAAGCATTCCTTCCACTTTTACAGGTGGAAGAGATTGAGCATTCAAAAGTGCCTGCATGTAAATCACATAAGCTCTTTGACGTTTTGCAAGAATATACTGTGGTGCTGTAATACGGTTAATTGCTCGTTGTGCCTTGTCCTGGTTACCCGTACGCATGTGGTTCAGCGTAAAAGCCAGGTTTTCATTGTATATGAAAGAAAGGATCACCAATGCCAATGGAATGATCAGGGAAATTCCCCAGCCCCAGTAACCGGTGTAAAAAGAGTAAACAGTTAAGAATAACATTCCTGCAGCGATTAAACTGCGAATAACAAATCCAATCATAATTTATTTAGTCAATTGTTGCGATACATTTTAATTCAATGGCAATGGGAGTCGGAAGAGAATTGATTTCAACCGTTGTTCTGCACGGTAAATTGTCTTTGAAATACTCTGCATAAATACGATTGTATACATGAAAGTCCCGCTTCATATTCACTAAGAATACCGTAACATCTACCAACTGGTCCCAGCTTGATCCGGATTCTTCCAGGATGATGCGAACGTTGTCAAATACACTGCGGCATTGCGCTTCAAAATCAAATTCAATGAAATTCCCGTTCTTATCCAATTTTAGTCCCGGAACAGCAGAGTCACTATCATCAGATCCTGCAACTCTTGGTCCAACTCCCGATAAAAAAAGAAGATTGCCAACTTTGCGTGCATGAGGATACAAACCAACCGGTTTCGGTGCTTTATTTGTGGAAATACGTGAAACTTCTGCCATAGAATTTTTTAGCAAAGATAATGCTTTCTATCAGATTGCATAACGAATTATTTCCCAACCCGCAAGACCTCGTTTGGATGCCACGAAGAGAATTATATGTACATTTGTGCGGACTATGAATAAGCGCATGAAAACCGTTGGTGTCATTGGAGGAGGTAGCTGGGCTACGGCTTTGGTGAAGATCTTGTGTAATAATTTTGCACAGGTAAATTGGTTTGTTCGCCGGGAAGACCAGGTAGCTCATATTATGAGATACAAACACAATCCTACTTATTTACAGTCAGTTGAGTTCGACCTGAATAAAATCCATGTTTCCAACAACCTGGAAGAAATTATCAAACGCTGTGACGTTTTGATCGTTGCAACTCCCTCTGCTTTCCTCGTAGACTTATTCAAAGAAACAACACCTGAATTATTCAAAGGGAAAATAGTTTTTTCGGCAGTAAAAGGAATTGTTCCCGAATACAATGCTATTCCGGCGCGTTTCTTTCATAAAACTTTCGGAACCCCTTACAAAGATATCGGCATCATTTGCGGGCCCTGTCATGCGGAAGAAGTTGCATTGGAGCGGTTGTCTTACCTCACAGTTGCCTGTCAGCATGAAGGAATTGCGGAAGAAATGGCACACATGCTAGCTTGTCGTTATATCAAAACCACCACTTCCGATGATTTATTCGGAACGGAACTTTCTGCCGTTTTGAAGAATGTATATGCACTGGCATCCGGAATTTGTTCCGGTTTGGGTTACGGAGATAATTTTCAATCCGTGTTGATTGCAAATGCGATCCAGGAGATAGAAAACTTCATTGATGAGGTGAGCCCTATTCACCGCGACGTGAAATCTTCTGCTTATTTGGGAGATTTACTGGTAACGGCTTACTCCAAGTTTTCCCGTAACAGGACTTTCGGTTACATGATCGGGAAAGGATATTCGGTAAAAACGGCACAGCTGGAAATGGAAATGATAGCCGAAGGTTATTATGCCACCAAATGTGTGAAAGAGATCAACAAGAAATTCCAGGTCGAAATGCCAATTCTCGAAGCCGTTTACAATATTCTATACGAAAAGATTTCGCCGGTAATTGAAATGAAAATTTTGACGGATAAATTAACGTAGGCACGCGATACATCGCGTGCCTACGTGGTTCTTTTTCTAAATTCCTTCGGTGTTTCTCCTGCATGTTTCTTGAAGAACAAATGAAAATAGGGGTAATTCTCAAACCCCAGTTCATCGGCAATTTCCTGGATACTTTTTGAATCACTGACTAATTTGCGTTTTGCTTCCAGGATCAATCGCTCGGCAATGAGTTGAGAAGTACTTTTCCCCGTGCACGCCAAACAGATCCGATGCAGATGCTTAGTGGTCATTGCCAGTTCGGAAGCATAGAAAGAAGCATTTTTTTGTTGAATGTACTTTTCATCCAGCAATTTGATAAAGCGGTGAAAATGGTCCTGGTAGAGTGTGTTCTTTTGAATGATTTCGGGAGTTTGTTCGCCATATATGCGCGCCAGATCTGCGTAAATTAATTGGCTTAAACTGGCAATTTTAAGGAATGAATGCTTCGCGTTTTTGATGTATTCGAACATGATTTCTGAAAAGCGCTGCTGTAAAATTTCCGCCAATTCAGGAGAAATATCCAGTTTGGGAGTTGAGTCGCGCGATTGAAAAAAGGGCCATTGATACAACTCAAAATTTGCCGCATAGAGCTTGTAGAAATCTTCCGAATGGAAAAAAATCCATCCTTCTGCATCTTCTTCAAATTCCCAGTGATGGATTTGTTCCGGCTGCAAAAAAAACACGCTGTTCGGATGAATAGCATACGAATTGAAATCAATATCGTGCCTTCCTTTGCCTTTTTCAAAAAAGACGGTCATATAGAAATCGTGCTTGTGCGGATGATTAATGTCCGAATGGTACTTTTTTAGATGTTCCGAAAATCGATTGATGTAAAATGCCTGTAATAAGCCGTTTTCATCAAATATTTCAATGGGAAGCCGCGGAAAATTCATGCTTAAATTTATAAAAAATGTCCGAATATTATACTTATTTGTGATAAACAAGAATGAATTAAGCTGCCGGTATCCCGTAACTTTGTAAAAAAAAAGAGATGTCAAATTTTAAATGGGTACTCAGTGGAACTTGTCCGATATGCGGAAAAGGAAAGATCTTCGAAACTAAGGGATCATTGCTTCATTTGAAAGCGCCGAAGATGCACGAGCGTTGCTCGGAGTGTCATTACAAGTTTGATAAAGAGCCGGGTTACTTTTTTGGAGCAATGTATATTAGTTACGGGATGGCGATTGCGGAATTGGTAGCTGTTTTCTTACTCCTGAACTGGTTTCTGCCTTTGGGCTGGCTTTTCGCAATCATGTTCACCGTACTGATGTTGACGATGTTTTTCAATTACCGGGTATCCCGGATCCTTTGGATCCATATTTTCCACGAATGATTCGTGTTCAGGTATTAAATTTAGATTACTAAATCCATTTTCGTTCATCTTGATTTTCAAGTCTGTACAGAATTTAATATATTAGTTCTGCGCTACAAAATGAAAACAGATGAAAAAAATCCTACTATTCGCAAGCTGTTTGTACAGCTTTATTTCCCCGGCCCAAACGAGCAAGGAGAATTTTGAGAATTACTGTCAGCAAGCTTATGCTGCTTATCCTGCCATTCCAAAAGGAATGATTGAAGCTGTTTCTTACACACAAACAAGGATGTCTTACCTGGCAGATTCAGAATTGGAATCCTGTTCCGGTTTGCCCAAATCCCGTGGGTTTTTAGGAATGGTAGCAAAAGGAAAAGGTTATTTCAAAGAAAACATGAAGCTGGTTTCTCAGCTTTCAGGAATTCCTTTATCCCAACTAAAACAGGACCCTGCGGCTGAAATCAATGCCTTTGCAAAAGTTGTTGATGGATACATGACAGAGTTGAAAGGAAACCCGCTCCAAATCTCATTGAAGGAAATCTTTACCCGGCTTTCTTATTTGTCAGATTCCGGAAAGGTGAACGCTTACGCTCGTGACGCTGAATTATACGAACTTTTTCGCTTCCTCAATAACGATGAAAATTCTTCGTTGTATCACTTTCCGAACTACAATTTTGATTTGGTGAGCCTGTTCGGTGCTCAAAATTATGCGGTATTGAGTGCTGGGAAAGTCATTTTCTCAGAAACCGGAATCCAAACCAGTTCCGGGCAGAAATACCTTCCCCAAAAGACAGGGAATTCTCTAAAATCAACGGAGTATGGACCTGCTGTCTGGAATCCTGCACCGACCTGTAATTTCAGTTCCAGAAGCGGAACCGCTATTTCTGCCATTACGATCCATACCATCCAGGGAACTTATGCCGGAGCTATTTCCTGGTCGCAAAACTGTTCTTCCAGTGTTTCTTATCATTATGTGGTGCGTTCGTCAGACGGACAGGTAACACAAATGGTCCTGGAGGCGAGTAAAGCCTGGCATGTTGGTTCTGAAAATCCTTACACGATCGGGTACGAGCATGAAGGGTATGTGAGCCAGGCTCAATGGTACACCAGCGCTTTATACAATGCTTCTGCCGGAATTACTCGTGATATTTGTCAAAGCGGCTATGGAATTAGTCCACTCAGAACGTTTTCAGGAGCAGCAACAACCGGAGCAAATGTTCTTGGCGGATGTATCAAGATCAAAGGGCATCAGCATTTTCCAAATCAAACACATACGGATCCTGGAATTTATTGGGATTGGGCCCGCTATTATAATTTGGTCAACAATAATCCGACACAAAATGCACTGAATACTGCAAGCGGAACGTTTACAGATACAGGTGGAAGCGGAGCAAATTACAGCAACGATCAACGCTACTTTACCTTAATTCAACCTGCGAATGCCAGTTCAGTAACGCTAAACTTTTCGAGTTTCTCGCTGGAATCTAATTGGGATTATCTATACATCTACGATGGAGCTACCAACAACTCACCTTTGATCGGGACGTATACCGGAACAAATTCTCCGGGAACAATTACTTCGTCAAGCGGAGCTTTGCTGATCGAATTTCGAAGTGATTGCGCTACAACGGCAGCAGGTTGGGCAGCAAACTGGACAAGTGTAATTACCAATCCGACTTTGGGAGATGCAGTTCCACCGACGACAATTGTCAATATTCCGGGAACATGGGTCACTCAAAACTTTACAGCAAGTTATACGGATACCGATAATTCCGGGGGAAGCGGCATTGATAGATCTTTTTACCAGGTAACAGATCTGAATGAAAGTGACTGGCGCTCAAATGGGACCAAAGGATTCTTCAATGACAACTTTGACCAGGCTTCCATGCATTCCAACTGGACTTCTCAGTCAGGAGTTTGGGGATTGAATGCAGGCAACCTGGTTCATAGTGATGAATCCAATGGAAATTCGAATCTCTGGGCGAGCGTTACCAGTAATCTGAGTAATACGTACCTGTATCATTGGTCCGGAGCAATGTCCGGCACAGGAACAAATCGCAGAGCCGGCTTGCATTATTTCTGCAGTGATCCTACTTTGGCAAACCGCGGAAACTCCTATTTTGTGTTTTTTCGTTTAGACAGTGATAAGATCCAGATTTACGAAGTGACCAATGATGTATTCAGTTTGGTAGATGAGGTAAGCTATGATTTCAACGTGGATCAATGGTATGATTATAAAGTCGTTTACGACCGAATTACCGGGAAGCACCAGGTTTATATAAACAATGTATTGGCAAGGACCTGGACAGATTCAACTCCTCTCACAACCGGTAATTACATTTCTTTCCGAACGGGAAATTGTATCTATAAAGTAAACGATCTGAGAGTGTATCGTTCAAGAAGTTCAAGTACTGCCATTACAGTTGGGGCAAGTGGTGATATGCGCTATGAAAGCCCAAATTCTTCTACTGCAGCGGGACGTATCAAATCAATTGTTCAGGATGTTGCAGGAAATTTATCTGCCAGTTCATCTCAGGATGTAAAAATTGACTGGACAACTCCTTCTGCAATTCAGGAAGTGAATGACGGTCTAAATGCGGATGTTGTAACAATTGCGGGTAATGATATGCTGGAAGCCAATTGGGTACCCGCTTCCGATATGAATTCGGATATTGCAAACTATTGGGTGGCGGTCGGCACAGCGCCAGGCTCTGAAGACATTGTTCCGTGGACAAATAACTACTGGAATACGAATGTCAGTATCGGAAGTTTGAATCTCACGCCTGGCACAACGTATTACGTTGCTGTCAAAGCAGAAAATGGGGCAGGAACTTTCTCTTCAACGATTTCTTCAAACGGACAAACAACGGTGTTGCCAACAGATTCTGAGAGTGCAGGTCTTGCTGAAACGGAAGATCTGAGTTTCAAAGTTTATCCCAATCCTACCACTGATTATTTGATTATTGAATCGGATAAAGTGGGTGGAACAATTGTTATAACGGATTGCCTGGGAAGAGTTGTACTTGAAAGAAAGGTCGATACAAAGTCGACAAATCTAAAAACAACTGATTTGTCAAACGGGGTGTATCAATTGATTTATCAAATTGAGGGGAAAAGTCTGCTGAGATCGATAGTAAAACACTAAAAAATGAGATTTCTAAAATCAATTTTATGTAAAAGTGACGGATAAAAAACTGAAAACTGCTTTAGAGAAAAACGGGATGGTGAAAACGAAAGTTGCTCAGTAACTTTGGTCCAGCCTAAGTAGGTAAAGAAATTAGAACCTACTCCTAAATCTAATAGTTAGTTATTGCCATCTTCGCGTAAAAAGTAAAGATGGCTTTTTTATGCCTCCAAATTCTCTCTTAGAAAAAGGAGCTTCCCTCATTCGGTATTAGCAGATAAGGTCCCAATTACACGGCAGGTGAATAGGGCAAAAATAAGTGATAAGCTTAGATTATTATTGAAATAAAAAACCCCGACGATTCATTCGAATGTCGGGGTTCATTTCAGATATCAAGAATCTTAATCTTCTTCTTCGTCATCAGCCTCTGCAGCTTTAGAAGCTCCACGAGCCATCTTAACAGAAACTACAACTGCATTTTTCGCTTCAGAAATAGATAAACCATCGTTTTCTAAGTCTTTCACACGAATAGATTGTCCGATACGCAATTTAGTAATGTCGATAATGATAGCCTCTGGCAAATCTGCCGGAAGACCAACCACTCGTAAACGACGGAAAACCTGCATCAAACGACCTCCCGCTAATACACCGCGAGATGCTCCAGTCAAACGAACCGGTAAAGCCACTTTAACAGATTTCTTAGCATCTAGTTCTAAAAAGTCAATGTGCATTACTCTGTCCGTGATAGGATTTTGTTGGATCTCCTGGATAATCGCGTTTGTTTTTTTACCGTCGATATCCAATTCAATGTTGAAAACATCAGGGTTAAAAACCAATTTCTCTACTTTAATGTCCGGAAGAGAAAAATGTGTTTGTGTTCCTTGTCCGTAAAGAACGCATGGAACTAAGCCTGAGTCTCTCAAAGCTTTAGCATCTTTCTTCCCTACGTTCGCGCGTGGCGAACCGCTCAATTGTGCTACTTTCATGTTTGTTTTTATTTAATTTATTTTCCGCGGATTGTTTATTGTCTGCCGCGGCCGACTATCATTTAAGAAATAATAAAATGCGTACTGATAGATTCATTTTTAATCAGGCGATCAATTACATCTGCAAATAGATCAGCTACTGAGATCACACGAATCTTGTCACTTTTCTCTTTCAACGGAATAGTATCTGTTACGATCAGTTCCGTTAATTTCGAATTATTAATACGTTCAAATGCTGGTCCTGATAACACGGCATGTGTACAGAATGCGCGAACGCTTTTTGCTCCCTTTTCGATAAATAATTCAGCTGCTTTTGTTAAAGTTCCAGCTGTATCACACATATCATCAATCAAAATCACATCTTTTCCTGCTACGTCTCCGATAACAGTCATTTCTGCAATTTCGTTTGCTTTCTTGCGGTGTTTATGACAAATTGCCAACCCCGTATCTAATTTCTTAGCATAAGCATTGGCACGTTTTGCACCACCTGCGTCCGGAGCAGCCATAATCAGGTTCCCGTTATCTAAAGCCTTCATTTCGTTGAAGAACAAAGTAGATGCAAATAAATGATCTACCGGAACCTCAAAGAATCCCTGGATCTGATCTGCATGCAAATCCATAGTCATAACGCGGTCAACACCTGCTGCCATTAACATGTTTGCTATCAATTTTGCCCCGATAGCAACTCTTGGTTTGTCCTTGCGGTCCTGACGAGCAAATCCGAAATAAGGAATCACAGCAATAATTTTTCGGGCCGAAGCACGTTTTGCCGCATCTACCATCAACAACATTTCGAATAAATTCTCTGTTGGAGGCATGGTAGACTGAACGATAAATACATCCTGACCACGAACCGTTTCTTCAAACGACGGTTGAAATTCACCATCACTGAATTCAGTAACTTTTACATCACCCAAACTAGCACCAAACTTGGTAGCTATTTGTTCTGCAAGCGTTTTGGACGCTCTTCCTGCAAAAATTTTTACGCCGTAAGACATGATTTTTACCGTTTTAAGAGCGCAAAGATAGCACTATTATCCGAAATTCCAGTATTTTTTTAAACCGTATTAAACGATTTAGTCGGTGGTTTTTTGTTTCTTGGACAACCATCTCGGAAGAATGACCGATCCAATGAGCAAATAAGGGAAATAGGAGATCAATCGCCAGATAACAGCCATGGTTCCTAAAAGGATAATACTGGCGCTGAATTCGGAGAGTAATTCCCCGAATGCCCATTCTGCAACACCGCTTCCGCCTGGTGTGGGAGAAATCCGCAGGAACATCCACAAAACGAATTGCTTGGTAAAAATCTGCACGTGCTGCAGGAATCCCAAACTTAAAAAAGCCTGCATGATACAATTGATAACCAGGAAACGTGACGACCAGGAAAAAACGGTTGCTCCAAATGCTTTTGCCCAAAAAGAGAACGGTTCTTTTTTCATTTCCACAGCCGTTGTGCTTACATCATTCCCGGTTTTGGCGGCACCTTCACGGAACCGTTTCAGCAATGGAAGTTTGGTGATGAACGTGAGTATGTGGTAAACAAGTTTCGGGTAGAGGGCAATGCACGAAAAAAGAACCAGGCAAAGTACTGCAAAGACGGAAAATCCGGTCCAAAAAACAGCCATCATGGATGCATTTCCGGTACTGGGGAACAATTTTCCCGCCGGGATAAAAAGAAATAGAAGCGGGATGATAATGACATAGAATAAATTGTCCAGGAATGCCGTAATAATAACAATGGCCGTGGCTTTCCCCAATGCAATTTTCTCCCGGTGTAAAATGAACATGGCTACAGCTGCTCCACTCATCACGCCTGGTGCAAGTGCTGATGCAAATTCCCACAACATGATCACCTGGAAAGATTGCCGCCAGCTTAATTGTTTTTTTGTCAGGATGCGGATCCGAAGCATGTAACCCAAATCCCTGCCAATCATTCCGACCAGTGCCAGGAAGATCCAAAAGAAAGTATTGCCGTTCCACGAAACCTCCGAAAGTATGTCGTATGCTGATTTTTTGTCGAAATTGCCACGAGGAGTCAATGAAAAATCATGCGCGTCATTTTTGTCGATTTTGCCGTTATGATTAAAATCTTTCCAGATATAATCACCTTTGCCTTTTTCTACCTCGTGAAATTCGGAACGCGTAAAACTGTAAATGAGTATTCCACCCGAAATCGAAACTCCAATCAGCAAAGCGAGATAAATTCTCCATTTACTAAAGGTTTTTTCAATCGAATCACTCATTTGGCTTCATTTCAAGTGTTTCCTCAATGTCCCAGTTTGGTCTGAGTTTGGATTTGATATCGAAGCGAACAACGTCTTCCGGTTGTGATTTCAGTTCCCAAACTCCCGGATCCCACTTTCCGTTTCCGTTAACATCGCGGATACAACGAACCTGGTAAACCGCCGGAATCAAATTGAACCATTCGATCACAGAGTCGGAATCTGCTTTTTGAAATGTGCGAATAGCATTTGTACCGTCCATTAACTGAACAATCCACCGACCTTTTAGATCACCAAGATTCAGTTTCAGGTTTGAAAGATCGGAAGTGCGGTAAGTTTTGAGTTCTGCTTTAATCGAGTCACTCATGTTGGTCCGGCCTTTGAAAGCGCCCATTTTGAAATTGACAATCAGGTCGAAAGCGCTCGCTGTTTTTGGTATGATTCGAACCTGGTTTCCGGAAACTACATAATCGTAAGTTACTTTCTGCTTGGTTTTGTCTTCAACTACTAAAAGAGAAGTGTCCACCCGATCAATGAATTCGTTGGTTTCGAAAAGCAAAGTATCACCTAGTATCCAGGCATTTTTATAAACTTTGTTTGCAATGGAAAAATTCTTACTGCGGTCTTTTATAGGAATTACTTTAGTGATCGTATCCGGTGTAGAAATAAAGGTATAGATATCGTTGGAAGCACTTGGAAGCGCTGCCAAAACCGAATCTGCAGCAAAGCGCTTGATGATCTCGATGGGCATTGCGTTGGCCGTTGCATTCGACTCATTGATTTCTTTTCCGTAGGCATAGAAAGTTCCCGGATTGACAATTTTGACCTGCAATTGTTTCAGCGGGTTTTTTGGTTTGGATGAAAGAACATGAGCAAAAATACTATCTCCGCTTGCTACCAGTTTACTCGAATAAGCAATGTCTTCACCAATGGAAGGAAGACGGTCCTTATTGGAATCCAGGAATGCAAATAATTGATATTCGCCGGCTTTCAAATAAGAGAATTCAAATTCACCTTTGGTATTGCTTTTACAGACATAGTTGGGAGCAGCTTTGTAAGGATCTTTCACCGAATCATATAAGCCAATCGTGTATGCGGCGGAAGCTTTGTTTGAAAAACCGTCTGTTACAACCCCGCTTATTCGCAGAGAGTCAATTTTGTCTCCGGTAGAAAATACAAACTGGTGAATGGTGTCGTTTTTCTCATTCAAATCCTTGATAGTTCCGTTGAGTTGAATGATATAAGTGGTATTTGGTTGAAGTGCCCCGTCCCACTTAATACTTAGATCCTTTTTGCTTGAAGTAACATCCAGTTTTCCGGCATTGGGATTCATGACCGCAGTATTTGCAGGATCATTCAGGGTGAAAAACTCATCGAATTTCACCGTCAGTTCGTTTTGGTTCACGTGTAATGCACCTTGTTCCGGATTTTGTGATCCTTCCACAGGAACTGCAGCACGATCATCAGACGGCCCACCTGTCAATGGAACAACTTCAGCACAGCCGACCAAAAAAAGAAATAATCCTAGAAACAGTGAGTACCTACCCATTCGCAAAGTTCATTTAAATAGCGTGCATCAATTTCATCAAAATCATTCAGTACATTACTGTCGACGTCCAGGATAGCAATAACCTGACCGTTTTTCCGGATGGGTACCACGATCTCGCTTTTACTTTCACTCGAGCATGCAATGTGTCCCGGAAAAGCCTCCACGTCCGGAACTAAGAGTGTTTCGTTTTGTTTCCAGGAAGATCCGCAAACGCCTTTCCCATAAGCAATACGCGTACAGGCAATTGGACCCTGGAAAGGTCCGAGCACCAATTCATCGTTTTCAACCAGGTAAAAACCTACCCAGAAAAAATCGAAAGTCATTTTCAGTGCAGCAGTAATATTTGCCAAATTGGCCACAAGGTTTGGTTCACCTGAGCACAAAGCGCGAGCCTGTGGAAGCAAAGTGGTGTACTTTTCTTCCTTCGATGATTGCGAAATAATTAATTCTTCTGCCATGGAGTACAAATTTAAGGAATGAAATTCCTTACGCCCAAAAAAAGAATTTATTTCCTAAAAAAATGGAGAAATTGCTTGAGAGTAAATGATATTTTTACATAACTTAAATGGAAAACACAAATTATTATGCTTGATTTGAGCCAATTAGACAAAATCCTTTTTTTAGACATTGAGACAGTCCCCGAAGTTTACAACTATGCTGATTTAGAATTAGAAACCACCAAACTATTTGATTCGAAAAATGCGCGTTTCCTCACCGAGGATAAAACAAAAGCGGATGTTTATAATGAAAAGGCGGGTATCTATGCCGAGTTTGGTAAAATAGTCTGCATCTCGGTTGGATTTGTACACGAATCTGCTACAGGGAAATCGATCCGCATGACTTCATTTGCACACGATGACGAAGAAACCCTCCTTAGACAGTTTGTGCGTTTATTGGAAAATAATTACAATACGCCGAAACATGTTTTATGCGGACATAATTCGAAAGAGTTTGACATTCCGTTTATTTGCCGCAGGTTATTGATCCATGGAATTGGTTTGCCGAATGTACTGAACCTGGCGGGTAAGAAACCATGGGAAATTCCGCACCTCGATACCATGGAATTGTGGAAGTTCGGAGATTACAAAGCTTACACCAGTTTGGCTTTGCTCTGCCACATTTTCAAGATCCCGACACCGAAAGACGATATTTCCGGTGCTGACGTAGCAAGAGTGTATTACGAAGAAAATGATCTGAATCGTATCCGAATTTATTGCGAAAAGGATGTAGTTGCATTAATTCAATTATTTTTGAGAATGAACGGCGAGCCTTTGGTCGACGAAGGCGAGATTTATATAAAGTAAACAACACAACAAACGACTACAATTTATGATACTAAAACAAAAAGCGATGCTTTTCGGCATCTTCCTCCTAAGTTTAAATTCCCTGAGTGCCCAGGAAGTAATCAAATTCGGCGACAAATCAATTACCATTCACGGTCCTAAATGTTTCTTAATGGATATTAACGGATCCATCCTGGAGTATCATCAAAAAATAGTGGGTGACGACCTGTACGCTACCGTTCTAACTAAGCGTGCTGATGGAACGGTTCGTGAGTTGACCGTTCGTAAAATTTCCGTAAAAGTGATTACTGACAATGTCTTTAAGATCGAGCATTTTGATAAATACGGAGAAATGTATTCCTGTAATATCCTAACGGATTTGGATAAGGTAAATGCAAGTGTCTACGAAAAAGCAGGAACTAAATTATTCCAGGAAACGCACTTCACAGTATATTTTGCAGATAAAAAACAACTAACGGATTTTATCGAAGAGATTAAGAAGAAGAGAGGTTTCTAAGGAAAGTATAGATAAAGAAAAACCCCGAAGCAGATGTTGTCATCGCTTCGGGGTTTTTTGGTTTCAGTCTATTGACAGCGAATGCTTGTCAAATTATTTCTTAACGAAAGTCAGTGTTTTCTGGCTTGTTCCGTCAACCATCTGGATCAGGTAAGTTCCTGCAGAAAGGTTTTCAGTTGCAATAGATACCAGGTTATTTCCCTCACTTGTATGGATCACATGCTGTTGAAGACGTTTTCCGGTTAAATCAGTCACGTAGATTGTCATTTCATTAGCAGTTTGTGAACTGAATGAAACATGAATCTCATTGTCAGCCGGATTTGGGAACAAGTTAAGGTTTGCTACTGTTTCAAGATCTGCTAAGCCTGCAGTAACAGGTGTCTCTGAAGGCGCCCCCGAATAAATATTAATATCATCAATATACAAGTTGTTACCACCACCTGCTGTCATTTGTAATTTGAAACGGAAGTTATCGTTCCAGTAAGTGCTTGAGATATTTGTTACGTGAACAGTTACCCAGTCACCGGCAGTTGGTGTCCATGTACTTGTTGCTGTACTTCCTCCTGACATAGTTGTTGCAGTCAATGTTTTGCGAATATCCCATGTTTCACCGCAATCATCGGATGCGAATACTTTTAATAGATCCGTATTTGCAGAAGTTCTCTTTCTGTAAGCATATCTGAATGACAAAGTAACTCCTGTTCCGGAAGTAATACTTGACAGATCAATAGGTCCTGAAGTTAACTCGTCTAATTGGCCGGATGTTTCTCCAAAATTGGTCAGTTTTGCTGAGTTTGTTCCTGTTTTTGCAGCTGTATTCGTTACTGCCCATGCTTGCCCGCCTGCATTGTAAACAAACCATTTAGGACTGGATAAGTTCATGGAGCTTTCAAAACTTTCGTAGAACGGAAGACCGCTTCCTGCAGGTAATACAGTGATGTATGCAGGCATATTTGCTGTGTTGCTGTTTGTTCCGTCTGTAGCCTGTAATTGAACCGCGTAAGTTCCCGGTGTGTTATATGTAACAGTTGGATTCTGTTGCGTAGAAGATGCAGGAGATGCTCCGGTAAATGTCCAGTTCCATCCTGTAGCTGCATTATATGACTCATCCGTGAATGTAATCGCTTCACCCGCACAAATTACAGTTCTTGTAGTGCTGAATTTAGCAGTACACAATGTTGGTGAAGTATTAATTCCTGTTGCATTGTGGTTAGATACAGTTGTAAGCTGATTACGCCCGGCAGTAGCACTTGTAATTGCATTACGCATACGAGTTACCTGGCCTTGTGTAAACATTTTAGAACAATAGGAATAATCCATGTAGTTCTCTACGTTATCAACCACATTCGTTGCCCAGGAACTATAGTTATTTGGATCATTTGTATCATCGCAAGTATTGGAAGAAAGGCTGCAGGAAGTTACACCAATACACATCGGAGTATCCTGAACACCATCATCATCCGCGCAGCTAGCAGCATTCCCCGGGTTGTTATTTGGTCCCCAAACATGCTCCAGGTTTAGCCAGTGACCCACCTCATGAGTCAATGCACGGCTTGCTCCCGCGTTAGAAGTTCCGATAGAGCCTGTATAAGTATCCAGGATAAAAATACCGTTGAAGAACATGTTTTGAGCAGTTGCACTTGTCCCTCCCATTGGATTGAATGTGTAACCTGCAGCACCACCGATCTCGGCAGCAACATAGATGTTCAGGTATTTTGTATGAGGCCAAACTCCCTGGAAAATATCATTTCCTGCAACAACTGCATTTACCTGTGCCTGTCCGTTGCTTCCATCATTCGTAAGAGCAGTGACAGTTCTTGTAATACCTGCAAAACAATTCCCGTTTGGAGCTTTTTTAGCTAATTCGAATTCCAACTCAACATCTGTAGGCATTCCCTGGAAAGGGGCCTGCACGTTATTAGCATCCGCATTTAATTTTCTGTAATCTCTGTTCAGGATAGCAATTGCATCTGCAATCTGTTCTTTGGAGATGTTCTCACTTCCGTTAGTATGCAAAATGTGGAATACTACGGGGATTTTATAAACTGTACCTTTTGTAGTATTGTTTTCTCCTTTGGATTTTGCCTGGTTTGCTTCCGCCTGTGCTGCATTGATCAATGCAAGCATCTTAGGGTCTTTTCTTAACTCCGCCATTTTTTTGTGCGAAGTACAATATTCAACATGTTCGCCTTCACGCATGTTGTCTTTGTCAAGAACGTGATTTTGCTGTTGTGCAAAGCTCAATGTGGTAGAAAAAAGGGAGATACCTAAGAGCGAGTAAAATTGTTTTTTCATTTTCTTCTAGCTAGTTTATTTACTATAATGATTTAAATGATAGGGGGAAGTTGGAAATAGAGTATAGTTCAATTTCGAAATTTAAGCACTTTTAGGATGGTCTGTAGCAGCTTTTGTTTTAAGTGTCTGAATTGTTGATTGAACTGAAAATAAATAAGGTTGAGAAAATCAATTCCCAACCTTATTCAAAAAAGATAACTTATTTCTTCACAAAAGTGAATGTTCTTTCTTCTGTTGAACCACTCATTCGAATTAAATAGGTTCCTGCAGAAAGATCGGAAGTTTCGATAAATACCAGGTTTGCTCCTTCGTGTGCATTAACAGGAAGCGTTTTAATCATTTTTCCTGAAAGATCCGTAATCATGAATTCCAATTGATTGTTTCCGGTTTGAGAACTGAAACTAATCTGAAGTTCATTGTCTGCAGGGTTCGGGAATAAATTGATATCCTGGAAGGATCCAAAATCGTTTAGCCCTAAAACAATATCATCCGATGGCGCACCGGCATAAATGTTAATGTCATCTATGTATATGTTGTTTCCGCCGCCTGCTGTAAATTGGAACATAAAACGGAAGTTCTCAGTCCAATAAGTAGTGCTGATATTCGTCACGTGAACCGTAACCCAATCTGCCGGTGTTGGAGTCCATGAACTTGTTGCTGTGTTAGCTCCGGACATCGTTGAAGCAGTCAGTGTTCTGCGGATATCCCAGTTTTCACCACAATCTTTCGAAGCAAATACTTTTAAAAGATCATTGTTTGTAGAAGTTCTTTTTCTGTAAGCGTATCGGAATGATAGTGTTGCATTCGTTGCAGAAGTAATTCCGGACAAATCAATGGATTGCGACTCTAACTCGTCGATTTGAGAAGCAGTCTGGTTAAAGTTCTCCAGCTTTGCAGAATTGGTACCCGTTTTCCCAACAGTTGTGGTCACTGACCATGCATTCCCACCTCCATTTTCTACAAACCAGTTCGGGCTTGTGAAATTGGTAAATGTTTCAAAACTTTCATAGTATGGAATTCCGCTTGGAGCTGGCAATACGGTGATGTAACCCGCAATATTTGCTGTATTGGAATTTGATCCGTCAGTAGCTTCTAATTGCACAGCATAAGTTCCGGGAGTATTGTAAGTAACAGTAGGATTTTGAGTGGTTGAAGTTGCAGGAGAACCTCCGGCAAACGACCAGCTCCATCCCGTTACAACATTAAAAGACTCATCTGTAAACTGAATCGATTCGCCTGCACAAATAACACGTCGTGGTGCAGTGAATTTTGCAGAACAAAGAATAGGAGTTGTGGTTGCACCAACTGCTAATAGATTGGCTGCCGATACGACATTGGCCCTTCCTGTTGAACTAACGGTTAAAGCAGTTCTCATTCGGTCAACCTGACCTTGAGTAAACATTTTGGAACAATAAGAGTAGTCCATGTAGTTTTCTACATTGTCAATCTGATCAAATCCCCAATAAGCGTTATCGCTGCTGCATGTACTTGTGTTAAGAACGCAGGTTGTAGAACCGATACAAGCCGGTGTATCAGCCACGGCATCATTTCCACAGCTTACTCCCGGATTATTGGTTCCACCCCAAACGTGAGATAAGTTTAACCAATGTCCAACTTCATGCGTCAGTGTGCGGCTTGTATAAGAAGATGAAGTTCCGATATCACCTACATAAGTGCTCAAAACCCAGATTCCGTTCCCCATAGCAGATGCGCTCCATCCTCCCGGATTCATTGTGTATCCTGCAGCACCGCCAATATCCGCACAAACGAAAACGTTTAGGTATTTGTTACCAGGCCAGTTTCCCTGATAAACATCATTTCCTGCAACAACTGCATCCATTTGTGCATCACCGTCATCACCATTCGATGTCTCAATACTTTGAGTTCTCGTGATTCCTGAGAAACAAGCTCCGTTTGGAGCTTTGGTAGCAAGTACAAATTTGATGTCTGCTTTGGCACGAATACCCTGAAAAGGAGCCTGAACAGATGCGGTATCAGCATTTAACATCGCATAATCCCGGTTCATAACAACCAATGCAGATAAAATCTGTTCGCGGGAAATATTCTCCGCACCGCCATTGTGTAAAACGTGGAATACTACAGGGATCGTATAAACAAGTGCTTTTGTGGAGTTGTCGCCCCTTTTTGCAAGCATTAAGTTGTCGAATTCTTGCTGTTCCTTGGCATATTGCTTAGCGCGTACCGGATCAGACAATAATTGGTTCATTTTTTTATGGGTAGTACAGTATTCAACATGCTCACCCGGACGCATGTTTTCCTGGTCTGATTTATGCTCGTGATTTTGAGAAAACACGGAGTTTGAAACGCACAAGGTTAGTGTTAAAAGAGTAGAGAGTTGTTTTTTCATTATCTAAAGTTCTAGCTAGTTTTATATTAGTTTCCTAATTTGAGTGCAACAAGTTACAATATTTGTTTAAGAAATTAAACGTTCTTGAAAAAGTTTAAACTACTGTGAATAACAATACGTTCATTTTCTCTTCACAAACCAAGCTATCATCCGTTTTTTATAAATCAACATCCCGAAGCGAACAAACAACCGCTTCAAACGGCATTTCATGCAGGAGCTTAAACAATTTTTTCGCAACGAGTTGCGGAGAATATAGCTGTTTGGAATCCTTGTACTCCTTAAAGCGGGCTACTTCCAGGAATGAACTTTCCTCCGTATTTCTGATTCCTGCCTGCATGTCCGTGTCTACAACTCCCGGGGCAACTGAAAAACACTGAAAATGGTTTCTCCCCAATTGCCGTTCTTCTACCTGTAGAGTCTGACAAAATAAATCTACTGCAGCTTTCGAAGCACAATACGATGCCCAGGATGCAACGGGATTTTTTCCAGCTCCGGAACTGATGAAAACTGTTTTGAAATGTTTGTTTTTTGGGACCTGTTGAAGTAGTTTTTGTAAAATTCCCGCCCCGGAAAATAAATTCACCTGCATTACCCGGGAAATCTCCAGCGAATCCAATCTTTCGAAATAATCCACTGTTCCCAGAATTCCAGCGTTGTGAATGAAAACAAGCTGCTCATTCCCAAGATCCGGAAAGGAAAGTTGCTCCACTGCCCGTTGATCACTCAAATCGCAATGAATAGATGTATAGTCCGGGTGAGAAATCGTATGATTCCTTCCAATGCCGATGACCTTTTCCCCAAACGACAGATAATTTTCTGCAATTGCTTTCCCAATCCCGCGGGAAGTTCCTGTGATGATGATCATGTTCAAAAGTTTAATCGTTCAAAAAATAAAAGGGTTCAACAGCTTTGAACTTTTTGAACCCTTTAAACCTTTTTGAACTTTGTTTTATGCCAATGCCTGTTTCAAATCTGCAATCAAATCATCTACGTGCTCAACACCCACACTCAAACGAAGCAAGTTGTCTACAACACCTGCCTTTTCTCTTTCAGCTTTTGGAATAGAAGCATGCGTCATCGTTGCCGGATGATTGATAAGCGATTCAACACCGCCCAAAGATTCTGCCAATGAGAAAACCTGGAACGATGAAGCAACACGGTAGGTGTTTTCAATGCTTTTATCCTTTAAAACAATCGAGATCATTCCGCCGAAATCACGCATTTGTTTCTTAGCAATTTCATGATTCGGGTGCTCAGGGAATCCTGGCCAGTAAACTTTTTCAATTGCCGGGTGATTCTTCAAAAAGTGAGCAATCTCTCTTCCGTTCTCACAATGACGCTGCATGCGTAAATGCAATGTTTTAATTCCTCTCAATACCAGGAAAGAATCCATCGGTCCCGGGTTTGCTCCTGAACTATTCAGGATAAAGTATAATTGTTCGTGAATCGCATCGTCATTCGTAATCAAAGCACCCATCACCACATCCGAGTGCCCACCCAAATATTTTGTAACCGAATGCATCACAATCGTTGCCCCCAGATCCAATGGATTTTGCAAATAAGGAGAAGCAAACGTATTGTCTGCAACCATAATGATATTGTTAGCTTTCGCAATGATGGAAACCGCTTCAATATCAATGATCTGCATCGTTGGATTCGTCGGTGTTTCAGCCCAGATCAATTTCGTGTTTGAATTGATGTATTGTTTTACGTTTTCTGCATTCGTCAAATCAATAAAATGAAATTTGATGCCGAATTTCTCATAGATTTTAGTAAACAAACGATAAGTTCCGCCATACAAATCATCACCGGTAATAACTTCATCACCCGGTTGTAATAATTTCAATACAGCATCCGTTGCAGCAACGCCGCTGCTAAAAGCAACACAGTGTTTTCCGTTTTCCAAAGCAGCAATATTTGCCTGAAGAGCTTCACGAGTAGGATTTTTCCCCCGGGCATATCCAAAACCTTTATTGACTCCGGGAGATTCCTGAACGTAAGTAGAAGTTTGAAAAATAGGAGTCATAATCGCTCCGGTAGTCGGATCAGGCTGCACACCCGCATGAATAGCTTTGGTGCCGAATTTCATATCTTGTTCTTTCATAGAAAATGGATTCAATTTTATCGAAATACAAAGTTAATAATTCTGGAATGAGAATGAGAAACAGAATGAGGTGAAATTCCTGTCTTATTCAAAACTGAAGCAGGGATGGAATAAATTAGTTTTCGAAGAGAATAATTTTTCTTCATTCCCGCTCTCCTTCTCATTCTCAATAATCCCTTGCTTTTCACTATTTTCGTCAAACAATTCCATGTCACAATCAGTAACAAATATCAGCGATTTTATCCATGCTCTCTCAGACATGCCGAAGACGGATATGTTGGTAAATCTCACTGAATCTCTGAATTCGCTCATCCATCTGGAAGTTCTGCCGAAAGAAAAATTTCAGATCCAATTGGAAGGTACCTGGAAAACGATCTGGCAGACCGCCAATAAATTCCGATTAGAATCCGACGTTAATTCGCTTTGCCTGGTTTTTGGAAGTGTTACTTCAACCATTCATTCGGGGGAAATTAAATCTCCGTTGATGATTGTGCCCCTGGATTGGGAATACATTCGTATCAGCAATACCCTGCAACTTGAATTACTGGAAGAATCAGCGGAAATAAATCCGTACATCAAATTCCTTTATTCCGAGTTAAATAAAGAATCTTTGAACGAATTCCCGGAAGATTTAAGCTTAACTGAGAAATTGGAGTGGTTGATAAATCAATTCCGGAGCCTGAATTTGGAAGCAGAATTATCGCACGAAATTCATGTAGGTAATTTTCATTATCACCGTTTTCACCTCTTGCGTGAATTGGAAGGAATCGAACGATCAGAAAACAAAAATACCCTGGTTCAGCAATTATTGGGAAATGATTTTGAAGCTGCCCCGGAAATGCGCTTACCTGCAGATCTGATTTATCCGGCAGATGCAGACCAAAAACAAATTTTCAAAACGCTCGCTTCAAAGAATGTCTTGCTTCAGGGCCCTCCCGGAACAGGAAAATCGCAGGTTTTAATCAATATCCTCGGAAAATCACTTAAAAGCGACCTCAAAACTTTGGTGGTCTCGGAGAAGAAAGCCGCGTTGGATGTCCTGGTTAAAAAGCTTTCAGAACTTTCTTTGCAGCCCTTTGCATTTGTAGTGCATAGCCAAACGAAATCAAAAGATTTATTGGCACAGCTAAAAACAACCTGGGGCCTGATGGAAAATCCGGCAATCCAACCAGCTAAAAATTTGCAACTCTCGGAACAATTGTATGCCAATCTGCAATTATTGCTTGACAGGCTCAATACATCTGACTATTTCGCAGGAGTTTCCTACAAAGTGCTGCAGGAACTGCTTGCTGAAACTCCAGTCAAAACAGAAAAATTTTCCAGTTTAGCTCCGCGTCTTGACGATTGGTTGATCCACAAAACAACGATTCAGAAAGTGGATCAGCGATTGGGCGGTTTTGCAAAGTTAAACCGATTAAAACCCGCTTTTTTTGAGCAATGGAATAGCGATCAGCTCCTGAAGAAAAGTTTGAACAGTCTCACTTCACTGCAAGTCAAATTGGATTCACTGGTTTCATTCGGTGACCTGGAAAAACTGGTGGCTGTTTTAGGCCGTTGTCAATTAGTGGAGAATGAAAATTATAAAGCATATAGCCAGCTTATTTCGAAACCAAAAGAATGGAAGAGGTTTCAAAAGCAGGTTCAGCTCCTGAGAGATTTGGGTGAAAAGCTCACAATTCTCCAACTGGAAAATCAACTTTGGAAACAAACACCTTCTTTAAGTCAGATGGAATCCTGGGAACAGGCATCAACCTGGTTACAGCTCCGAAAACGGAAAAAAGCCATTTCAAAATTACTGAATGATCCTTCTGTTCTGCCTGAAATAGCACTTTCAAATTGGAAAAATTACCTCTTAGAAAAACAGAAGCTGGCAGAAATTGAAAGTTATTTCAACGAACTGGGTTTGGATGCCAACAGAACAGCGTTGGATTTGGGAATCTTGTATGCCTCAGCCTTAGAAAAAGAAAGTGGCTCACTCTTAAGTGAAATTGCGGGCTGGACGAAAGAAAAGCGCTCGACTATCATTGATTCCGGGGCAGAACTCAATCAATTGCGTTCTGATTTGCTCCGCTACTTTGAATGGAATGATGAAGTAGTTTTGAAAGATTTTTTACTTCAAAAACAAGCCGATTTTATTGAATTGAGCGGCGTTTATGATGATTTGAAGCAATTGCCGCGATTTTTCTTTTCTCTTTTGGAAGAGGTTTCGTCCTGGGAATCTTTGCAGGCTCTGATTTTAGTTAGTGCGTTAAAGAAAATTGAATCGGTGAACCCCGAGATCGCTAAGTTCTCAGGTGGAATGCTTAAAGAGCGTTTGGATAGCCTCATTGAAGAAGAAAACAAAGAATTTATTGATTTTGCTGCTTCCCTGCGCTTTCAGATCCACAAACAATTTGCCGGGTTTGAAGAATTGTTGCGAACACCTGCTCAGAAATTACCTGCTTCTCAAAAAGAACTCAAGGCACGTTTGAAAAAGGGGAAATCGCTTTTGGTGAAGGAATTTGGGAAAAGTCGTAACAATATGACTATCCGCAAGCTCATTGCAAGCGATGCTAAAGAATGGATTCAATTGCTCATTCCGATTTGGCTGGCAACACCAAACCAGGTGGCAGATCATTTTCCGCTGGAGACTGAATTATTTGATTTGGTACTTTTTGACGAGGCGAGCCAGCTTCCTTTGCCAAATGCATTGGGATCTTTGTTCCGTTCCAAAAGAGCTTTGGTTGCAGGTGATGAACAGCAAATGGCTCCGTCTTCTTATTTCGGCAGGAACTTCGGCTTCCACGATCTGCTTCACCAGGCGTCGTATTATTTTGAACGGGTTCCGCTAACACACCATTACCGCTCCGAATACCCGGAACTGATCCAATTTTCGAACACCCATTTTTACAAAGACGAACTCATCGTTTATCCTTCCCCGCAGCAGAAACAGGTCCTTTTTCACCGGTATATTGAAAACGGAATCTTTGAAGAACGCAGGAATGTGATCGAAGCAAAAGCAGTTGCGGAATATTTGGAAGCCTTCAGGAACTGGGATACTCAAAGTATCGGAATAGTAGCTTTTTCAGAAGAACAACTAAAAACGATCTGGAAAGAATGCTCACCACGCATTCAGGAATTGATTACCGGGAAGCAGGAAGAAAACACGCTTTTCTTTAAAGCATTGGAAAATGTACAGGGAGATGAAGCCGATTGTTTAATTATCAGTTTGGGCTATGCAAGAAATCCCGAGGGAACGTTCCAAATGCGTTTTGGTCCGCTGAACCAGGCGAATGGCCACAAACGCTTAAACGTACTACTTACAAGAGCCAAACAGGAAATCAACTTTTTTACCTCCGTAAAAGCTGCAGACTTTGAATTGTCGGAAAATGAATCCGTCAATCTCTTAAGAAGATTCCTGCAGGAACTGGAAGAGTTTCAAACAACAAAGAAAGGGCTTATTTTCCCATATGGGTTGGAAATCGAATCACTTGAAAAGGATCGGGTGAGTTTTAGAAATAGTTATTCCCAAATTCCAACCTCTCAAGATTTGGTTACGTTTCATAGAGTGATGAGTCAACGAGGATGGCAGTTAAATTATTAGGGACAACCGTTTAATACTTTTCTAAACGTCTTTTTTTCAAAGCCTTCGCTTTTCTTGTCAATTTTTGTACATTGGACAACTTAAAAAACTGAAAATGAAAAAGCTACTCTCCTCTTTTTTGTTCCTGACACTCGTCCACGTTTGTTTCGGACAAAATGAATTGGTTACTATTCAGCGCTATTTGCAAGAACATGCCGCTCAATGGAACCTGAAAACCACAGACTTTTCTAATCTTGAAATTGTCTCGGGTGCATCTTCAAAAGCTCCCGGTACGAAACATTGGAAAGTGCGTCAGACAAAAAACAACGTTTCTCTTGTTGAAGGATTTGGAATTGTTACCCTTCGAAATAACCAGGTGATCCATGTTACCACGAATTTCATTTCAATCTCAGAACCTGCCAATCATTCAACCTTAAGTGCGGAAGAAGCAGTAAGATCTTCATTGAAGCATTTGAATATTCCTGTTGCGGATTTAAAGCAGCTTCAGAAGAAAGAATCCACTTTCCTGTTTTCAAAAGAAGGCCTTTCCAAACAAGATATTCCGGTGAAACTGGTTTTGGGAGAACACAACGGTCAATTAATTTTTCTGTGGGATTTGAGCATTTACCCGCTTGAGTCGCAACATTGGTGGTCGATGAGAATCAATGCTGAAACCGGCGAAGTTGTTTTTCAGAACGATTGGATGACGCATTGCGCCATAGAACATTGTGCGGATGAAAGCCACCAGGTTGTGCAATCTCAATCGATGATGGCTCCGCCTCCCCCGGGAGCAGACCAGTATATGGTTTATGCATTGCCAAATATCAGTCCGGCGCATGGAAACCGCGTTTTGGTCACAAATCCTTCGGATGGTACTTATTCTCCTTTTGGGTGGCACGATACAGACGGACTAGCCGGTGACGAATACACGATCACATACGGAAACAATGTTTATGCTGGTGAGGATATAGACAACGACGATATTTTGGGATATTCACCGGATGGAGGTGCAGGCCTTGATTTTAATTTCTCTTATGATTCAGTGGTTGGTGTTCAGGGTAACCTGGATGCGGTGATCACGAATTTGTTCTACATGAATAACATGATGCACGACATTTGGGCATATTATGGTTTTGACGAAGAAAGCGGGAATTTCCAGGAAACAAATTACAGCGGCTCCGGATTGGGATTTGATCAGGTATTTGCGCAGGCGCAGGACGGAAGTGGTACGAACAATGCGAATTTCGGGACACCACCCGACGGAATGAGCCCAAGCATGCAGATGTATTTGTGGACGGAAAGCAATGTTCCGGATTTGTTAACGATCAATGCACCGGCAGGTATTTCAGGAGCTTATTCCTGTTCAACGGCAGGATTCGGTCCGGCAGTTCCGATGACGCCGATCATAGAAGACATTATTTTGGTAATCGACGACGGAACAGACACAACAGATGGCTGTGGAATGATTACCAATGGTGCTGCACTGGTTGGGAAAATTGCCCTGGTAAGAAGAGGAAACTGCACATTTGGTGAAAAAGTAGAGGCATGTGAAGCCATGGGCGCTGTTGCTGTTATTGTGATGAACAATACCGGAACAAGTACGCAGGCCATGGGCGGAACTTCAATTACGAACATTCCTTCAATCATGGTGTCGAAACCAAACGGGGATGCATTTGTGAACCAGATCAACCAGGGAAATACAGTAAATGGAACAATCGTGAATCCGGGTGATTTAACAGCAACCGATTCCGATTTTGATAACATGATCATTGCACATGAATACGGCCATGGAATCTCAACACGTTTGGTAGGTGGAGCAGATATGACAGATTGTTTGTGGAACGCAGAGCAAATGGGTGAAGGCTGGTCTGACTGGTTCGGATTGATGATCACGCAGGTAGCTTCCGATTTGGGAACAGATGGAAGAGGAGTAGGGACTTACGTAACAAATGAACCGAATAATGGTGGTGGAATTCGTCCGGCACAATATTCAACCGACTTCGCAATCAACGATTATACTTACGGGAATACGAATAACAATTCTTTAAGTGAGCCTCACGGAATTGGTTTTGTTTGGGCAACCATGTTATGGGATTTAAACTGGGCTTTAATCGAAGAATACGGTTTTGATCCCAATCTGAAAACAGGCACGGGCGGAAACAACATTGCCATGCATTTGGTGATCGAAGGATTGAAACTAACGAATTGCAGCCCTGGTTTTGTTGATGGGCGTGATGGAATCCTTGCAGCAGATCAGGTTCTTTACGGTGGAGCAAACAAGTGTTTGATCTGGAGAGTTTTTGCGAAAAGAGGTTTGGGTTCTTCTGCTGACCAGGGTGACCCGAGCGACCGCAATGACCAAATCGAAGCATTTGATCTTCCTTTCTCATGTACTTTGGGACTGGATGATCATAAAGCAGCAGTTTCCGTTCAGGTTTACCCGAATCCGAGTACTGGAAAAATGACCGTGAAAAACAACAATTCTGAGATCAGTGAAATCCAGTTGATTGATCTGAGTGGCAAAATAGTTTATACGAAAAGTGCTAGCGGAAATGAATTAGTGATCGATATCAGCAGTCTGAACAAAGGCTTGTATTTGCTAAAAGTCCAAACTCAAAACGGAACAGAAACTATTCGCGTAGAGAAATTCTGATTCTAGCACAATAATTGTAAAGGGAGCTGACAAATTGTTTCCTATGAAAACCTTGCTTGTCAGCTCCTTTTTTGGCTTTATACTTTTGTACTCATTGAATGGTTATTTTGATAAAAAATTTCCGGTCACAGATTTTATCCCAAAAGGAAAGCAAATCGTATTGAATCCGTTGGATGCCATTTTGGGGGAGAAGAAAATGGATGATGGAACTCTTCGAAAAGATAATTTTCAATCCATACTCCAGCTAAAAGCCTCTTTTCTAAAAGATTCATCGGAGTTATACGAAATTAGAAAGTTAAAGAAAGACCTGTTTCTATTAAACCGCAAGAGATTTTTTGAAAATAACAGGGGCTATTCACTTTTTGTAAAAACTAAAGGAAATAGAATTGTTCTTTATCATGTAATAAACGACCTTGCAATTAGGGATGCGATATTTTCTGAAAATAGGATTTATTTTATTGGCGATGATTACAAAGGAATAACCAGTCCTTCTCAATCAACTTACGCGGTCAAAATCACGTGCGTAGATTTGAATTTTCAGGAAGAATGGAGCACAGATTCCAAGCCCAATAGAAGTTATTTCTTTTTTGGAGAAGATTTAAAACTCCTGAATGCTGAACTGGCAGCAACCATCGAAATGCGGGGGTCCGGCAGTTCTACCATGTGCACAAGTTCCTATCATTTGATCCTCGATAAAACCGGTAAACCTGAAAGCCAGGCTTATTTGGGAGGTTATGGGTGCGGTCCGGGAAATGATGGAATAAATTTATTGGAGCTATTCGCAAAGACTCACTAGTTACCCATTAGGAGAATAAACCTTCGAAGCTTAGCTCACAACTTCCATCATCTCTGCTAACATTACCAATTTCCTTGTAATTAATATTCCTCATGTCCCTCGTGCACTTTGCGCCTTCGCTGTAGCTACTGCGTAAGCGTTGTGGTTAATCCTTGAGGAATTACCGGAGCTTTAGCTCACATTTTGATATTCATCTCAGAATAACTCCTTCTAACGACGTGCGCCTCGTGGTTACACTCAATGCGCGTCCAGCCAGTTTTGAGCCAATTCCATTTCAACCTCCATCGGCACAGCCAATGAAACTGCTGTTTCCATCGCTTCTTTCACCAATGCCTTCATGATTTCCTGTTCGTCTTTGTGTACATCAAAAACCAATTCGTCATGCACCTGCAGGATCATTTTGGATTGAACATTTGCTTTCGTCATGGCTTTGTCTACCGCAACCATTGCCAATTTCACGATATCCGCCGCAGAACCCTGAATCGGGGCGTTAACCGCATTTCGCTCGGCAAATCCTCTTACAACAGCGTTTGCAGAATTGATGTCCGGCAAGTAACGACGACGCTGCATGATAGTTTCTACATACCCGTTTTCGCGGGCATCTTTCACCGCTTTATCCATGTAAGTTTTGATCGTTGAGTACTGCGCGAAGTACGAATCAATGATTTGTTTTGCCTCTGTTCTGCTGATACCAAGATTTTGTGAAAGCCCGAATGCCGACTGTCCGTAAATGATTCCGAAGTTCACCGCTTTTGCAGCGCTGCGTTGATCTTTCGTTACATCATCCAGCTCCACATGGAATACTTTTGCAGCCGTAGCCCGGTGAATATCAACTTTATCCCGAAAAGCCTGGATCATGTTTGTATCTTCTGCCAAAGCCGCAATGATTCGCAATTCGATTTGAGAATAATCTGCCGACATCAATTGGAAATCTGCTGAACGTGCAATAAATGCCTTGCGGATTTCCTTCCCGCGCTCACTGCGAATAGGAATGTTTTGAAGGTTGGGGGCATTGGAACTCAAACGACCTGTTGCCGTCACGGTTTGCATATAACTGGTATGAACACGCCCGTCAACCGGATCTTTCATCGTTGGAAGCGGATCCACATAAGTGGATTTTAACTTCTTCATTTGGCGGTAATCTAAAATACACGGAATAATCTCGTGATCGCTCTTGTGCTGTTGTAAAATGTCCTCCGATGTAGCGTATTGACCGGTTTTAGTCTTTTTAGCTTTCGAAGAAATCTTCATGTGCTCAAACAATACTTCACCCAATTGTTTCGGAGAATCAACATTGAAATCCATTCCTGCCAATTCCTTGATCCGGATTTCGAGTGCCGCCGTTTCTTCTGCCAATTGTTTGGAATAGGCTTCCAAATGCGGAATATCGATCGCAACACCTTCTTCTTCCATTTTTGCAAGTACCGAAACCAAAGGCATTTCCATTTCATAGAACAATTTCTTCAAATGTTCTTTCTCGATCTGTGGCCCGAACAATTGCTTCAGTTGGAAGGTGATATCGGCATCTTCACAAGCATAATCACTAATCGCTTCCGGGGGAAGGTCTCCCATATTTCCCTGGCCTTTTCCTTTTTTGCCAATCAATGTTTCAATACTGATCGGAGTGTAGTTCAGGTAGTATTCTGCCAGGAAATCCATTCCTTGTTTGGATTCAGGCTGGATCAGGTAATGAGCAATCATCGTGTCAAACAATGGTCCGGCGAATTGAACTCCGTAACGATGCAGTACCTGGATGTCGTATTTCATATTGTGAGCAATCTTTTCAATCGTCTCACTTTCAAAGAAAGGTTTGAATTCGTCTACAATTGTCTGTACCTCACTTCTGTCTTTTGGAACAGCTACATAATAGGCCTCACGCTCTTTGAAGGAAAAAGACATTCCAACCAGGTCTGCATGCAAGGCGTTGATATCGGTTGTTTCCGTATCAAAACAAACAGAAGTTTCTTTCAATAATTTAGTCAGTAAAGCGTTACGTTCTTCTGGTAAAGTTACTAAATGGTAAGAAGCTTTTTCAGTTGCAATGGTTTTCACTCCGCTTGTTGGCTGTGCCTGCTGCACTTCTACCAAACTCTGTGTTCCGAATAAATCCAACTGGCCTTTGGAGTCAACTCCAGCAGAAGTAACTACGATTTCTTCTCCGGTAACGCGTTTTGCGAGGTTCCGGAATTCAAGGTCTGTAAAAATATCGAGGATGAGGTCCTTGTTAGGTTCCTGGTATTTCAGTTCTTCCGCATTGAATTCAACCGGTGAATCGAGGATGATTGTTGCAAGGAGTTTGGAAATAAGACCCTGTTCCTTGAAATTGATCATGTTTTCCTTCATTTTCCCTTTCAAGGCTTCTACGTTCTCAAAAACGCCTTCCATGGATCCGTAATCGGCGATCAGTTTTTTTGCTGTTTTCTCACCAACTCCCGGAATTCCCGGAATATTATCGGCAGCGTCTCCCCACAATCCCAGGATATCAATAACCTGTAACGGATCTTGAACTTCAAATTTCTCACACACTTCTTTTACTCCCATCAAGGAAGCAGGATCTCCACCACGCCCCGGTTTGTAAATGAAAATACGCTCACTTACCAACTGACCGAAATCCTTATCAGGAGTCATCATGTAAGTCAAAAATCCTTCTTTCTCCGCTTTTTTGGCCAGCGTTCCAATCAAATCATCAGCTTCATATCCATCTACCACATACATCGGAATCCGGAATGCCTCGATGATGCGTTTGATGGGTTCAATCATGCTGCGGATATCTTCCGGCATTTCTTCGCGGTGTGCTTTGTAATCTGCAAAATCCACGTTTCGGTTCGTTGCACCACCCGGAGGATCAAAAACTACGGCAATATGTGTAGGCTTCTCTTTGTTGAGAATGTCAATCAACACATTGGTAAAACCAAAAGCTGCAGAAGTGTTTTGTCCTTTTGAGTTCACTCGAGGGTTTTTTGCAAAGGCAAAATAAGCCCTGTAAATCAAGGCGAAAGCATCTAATAAGAACAGTTTTTTATCTGACTCCGGAGTAAGCATAATCTTCAAAAATTGTGAAGTACAAGTTTAACGCAAATTCGGCAATTTTCAGGTTGTTCTTCGAATAATTCCCACATGGTTTTTGAATTTTATTCAAACAGAGTTTAAGTTGAGGCACAACGTTTTATGAGATTTAAACGGGAGGATTTGTGTAATAAATTTGCCAAAATCACTAAACATGTTATTTAAAACACAATTTAGAATAAAAAAATTGGAGCTAGGGAGTATTCATTTTGTGGCGTGGAATCTATTTATTAGGTAAAAAACAAGCTTGGCAGGAAGCTTTCTTAAATGTTAAACTTTAGAATAGTAAAAAAAATAATTATAACATGCTGTATATTAGCCTTCTCACAAATAACTATTCACGCTATGGAAAGAATCCACTTCAACTCGTCTTAAACATTTCGATGTTAAAAAAATAACTACTAACAGTTTTATTACACACTATTTACTTTTACATCTTATGAAACAATTTCTAAAATTAGTCTGTTTCGTGCTGCTTTATTTTGCAGGAAACAATTTACTAGCTCAGACTGGAGCTGGGGGACCTTGCCCGGATATCAATGTCAGTACTGGAATTGATGCTACGGGAAATGCAATTGCCATCGGTGCCACCGATCCTTTCTGGACAATTAGTTCAGGGCCAGTTGGGCCGGCAGCAAAACGTGTACAAAGTTACCTTCCTTATTGGCAAGTAACACCTGTACCGGTAACAAATGCTTGCTGGATCAATGGTTCAGGCACGATTTTCAACAATGCAGCGGGAAACTATACGTTCTCGCGCACCTTTAACATTGCACCCGGAACCACTAGTTTTACCACCAATTTTGGTATCGCCTGGGATGACGTTTTGGTTTCAATCAGTCTGATCCCACCTGGTGCCGGACCTGCTATTCCGCTTACTGTTCCCCCATCAGCGCCTTACATGGTAAGTCCGCCGATTGGTTATACAGTTGCGTCACCAGCCGCAGGAGTATGGACAATCGAATGTGTTGTTCATTTTGTCGATAATGTTGGAGCTTTCATTCTTTCAGGTTCGATTGACGTAGATTGTAATGATAGTCCTTGCACATGCGAAAACGTTCATCCTGAATTTACGTACACAACATCTACTGATTGTATTACTACATTCACTGGGATGATTAACCCTAGCTGTGCTAACACTTCGACTCAGATCGAATGGATTATCGATGGAGTTTCATCTGGATTCGGACCTACATTCAATTATGCATTCTTAACCAATGGTCCGCATACTGTCTGCATGGTAGTAACTGTAACCTTAGCGGATGGAACTACGTGTAAGAGAGAATCCTGTCGCACAGTAAACATTGATTGCAACCCTTGCAGCTGTAATCTGGTCATACCTCATTTTACTTACACGGTCGATAAGTGCATCGCCCAATTCGTAGCAGATCCTTCGTTACCTTGTTGTATTAAAGAGATCAATTATGAATGGTATGTAGACGGTTTACCTGCAGGAAGCGGGCAAAACTTTAGTCACACTTTTACTTCGAATGGGTTCTATAATGTCTGTTTGTTCATTACGGCTACTTTAAATGATGGAACAGTATGTTACAAAGAAGTATGTCAGCTAGTCGAAATAAAAGATTGTGACGAATGTAATTGTAATCAACTTCAACCTTCATTCAATTTCAACGTCGTGAACTGTGAAGGTTATTTCGATGCTGTAGTTTCGGCGCCACCTTGTATGAAAGAATTTACGTATCAATGGTACGTCAATGGACTTCCTTCAGGAACAGGACCAAATCTGGTTTATACGTTTCCTGCTAACGGACCATACACTATTTGTCTGCAAGTAACTACAATTATGCCGGATGGAAGTTCTTGTACGAAGGAATTCTGCAAAATCGTTAAGGTGAAAGACTGTGACCCTTGTAATTGTGATCAGATTCAGATAGGTTTTGATCACTTCTTAGAAAATTGCATTGGACATTTCAATGGCCTTGTAGGGCTTCCTGCTTGTATGCAGATTACTGGATGGAATTGGTCGGTAAATGGTGTTTACGTTGGTTCAGGGCCGGTATTTGATTATACCTTCCCGGCAAATGGTTTCTACAATGTTTGCCTGACGGTTATTACACAAATGCCTGACGGACAGAAATGTGTCAAAGAAGTATGTCAGCTGGTTGAAGTGAAAGATTGTGATGAATGCAACTGTCAACAGTTACAGCCCAATTTCGAATTCCAAATAAACCAGTGTGATGTGGAACTACTGGCAAAGGCTTATGGTCCTAATTGTATGTCCAATTACCAATACGAATGGTATGTAAATGGTTCACCGGTAGGAAGCGGACAAAATTTTGTTTGGACTGCTCCAGCTAATGGAACTTACACAATCTGTCTATTAGTTACGGTAACTTTACCTGATGGAACCCTGTGTCACAAAGAACTGTGCAAAGATGTTGTAATAACTGATTGTGATCAGTGCAATTGCAGTGACATAGTAGCAGGATTTAACTGGCAGATTGTTCAGTGTACCGCATACTTCAACGCATATGTTAACCAGACTCCATGTATACAAAGTTACTCGATTGATTGGTATGTGGATGGTTTATACGTTGGTTCCGGAACACCATTCTCTATGCCAGCAGCAGGAAATGGCAGTCACACAGTTTGTATGGTGGTTACTACTGTTCTCACCAATGGACAAGTATGCCAGACTGAATCATGCAAAACGATTGATGTAGTTGGTTGTGGATGCCCTTGCAGTCTCTTGAACGGAATAATTAATTTCCAGGTTGACCACTGTAATATCCACCTCGTGGCACAACCTCAGATTCCGCAATGTATGCTAAATTCATCGGTTCCAACAAGCTATAGTTGGATAGTTAATGGTTCATATGCAGGTTCAGGTCCTGTAATTAACTATACAGCCGGTGGAAATGGTACTTACCATGTTTGTGTACTGATTGTTGTTACGAAGCCAAACGGACAGAAGTGTGAAAAAATGATCTGTAAGGATATTGTTGTAAGCAATTGTAATTCAACGCCAACAAATCCACAGACGATTTATCAGCCAGGTCCAACAATGGAAAAGTCGTTAAAGCTTTACCCAAATCCGGCAAGTACGGAGCTCAATATCGATTTCACAACGAAAGATGCGGGAACCGTAAACATTACCTTCAAAACAATAGATGGTAAAGTGTTCCTAAATCAATCGATCGATGCACAAGCGGGACCACAACGACTTAAAATGCCGATTGCGCCAATGGTTTCGGATGAAATGATTTTGGTTGAGATCACTGCGGACGGTGAAACAACTGTCCGTAAAGTAAGTGTTGTAAAGCACTGATTTTAAATCATAGCCAATAACACGTTTGAAAAGCCGTTCCTCTCTTCTGAGAGGGATGGCTTTTTACTTTTCCAATGATCTGTGATCCTGTTTGCGAATTAACAGCTGAAACTTTATAACTATTCCAGATTTCTGAACTTTAAGCTCCAGATTTCACCGAAATTTGTAAGGTGGTCAGAGCCTTTAAATTATTTGTTGCTTACGGGATTGTCTTTTTGGTTGGTTACCTGGGAACAGGGATTACTTTGCATTATTTAAAACCGGAGATGCGTATTTTGCCTGAATTCGTGGAAAATATCCTGGATGGCGGAGCGGTCTGGAAAGTGCAGTACCCGGAAGAATCTGATGTTTCGATGTTTGACCAGCGTACTTATAACACCGAAGGACATGATCCGGAAGAAGAAATTCTCTTTACCGACGATTACAATTCGGAGAACGGTATTTTCTGTTTCCGTGGAAATGCTCAGCGCAATGCGCCAACACGTGGAATTTTGAAAGGACGGCCCAAAGATATTCGCCTGGATTGGGAGTTTACTACCGGTTACGACGGCCGAACAACCGAATACGGTTCCTGGGGTGGTGGTTCCGGTTGGACAGGTCAGCCTTTGGTGGTGAAATGGCCGAAAAATAGTTCAAAACGGCTTCATGAGATAGAACCGAAATACCTCAAGCAGGCAAATTTCAGAGAAGTCATTGTTGGCAGTTTGTGCGGCGATATTTATTTCATTGACTGGAAGACCGGGCAGGCAACACGTCCGCATGTGACGATTGAAAATCCGATTAAAGGAACAGTTTCAGTAGATCCGCGCATGAACGGATTATTGTACGTGGGCCAGGGAATTAAGAACGGTGAAAGATTTGGGTCATATATTTTCAACATGTTTACGGGTGAAGAAATTTTCTTTCGAAATGGATTGGACCCAAAAGCCAGGAGGGCGTGGGGTGCATTCGACAGCAACTCATTGATCGATGCAAAAACAGGATATTGGTTTCATCCGGCAGAGAACGGACAAATCTATAAAACCAAAATTGTCAATGGGAAAGAAATCCCCAAACCATTTATTTTCAACTATCAGATCCAAAAACATCCGGATTTAGGAATTGAATCGAGTTTTGGTGCCTGGAATAACCTGGGGTGGTTTGGAGATAATGGCGGGAATGTGTTTTGCCTGAATCTAATGACCATGAAGCCGGTCTGGTATCTCGATAACTACGACGATACGGACGCATCCATGGTTATTGATCTGCAGGAAGACGGTCATCCTTTCTTGTTTATCGGAAATGAAGTAGATAAACAAGGTGAATCCGGAACAGCACATATCCGAAAGATTGATGGACTTACCGGAAAAGAGATTTGGGACGTGTCCCGAAAATCCACGAATACGAAACTGCACGGAAGGGTGAACTCCGGAGGTGTTTTGGCTTCGGTTCTTCCCGGAAAGAAGAAAGCAAGCAACCTGGTTTACGGAATTTTCTCGCGGGTGAACGGAAGTTTGGCAGGAGAGTTTGTTGCAATCGATAAAGCTACCGGAAAGGAAAAGTTCAAGATCCCGATGGATTATTACAGTTGGGCTTCACCGATCGACCTCTACGACAAAGCCGGAAACTGCTACATTTTCTTCACCGACGTATACGGAACAATTTACCTGATTGACGGAGTCAGCGGGAAAATAATCGTGAAACGCAAGACGGATTGTGTCTGGGAATCCTCACCGGTTGCCTGGGGGAATCGCATTGTGGTTGGAAGCCGGGGAAAGAAGATTGTGAGCTTTGTTGTTGAATAGGTGCCTTCGACTGCGCTCAGTCACCTGATTCAATCTTTTTATTTTTAGTACCAGAAGGTTGCTGAGCGCAGTCGAAGCCCCGAATTGTTACTTTTCAAAACTTTCGCATTCTCTCCTCAACGAGTCAGAAACTAAAAATGTATCTTTGTTTTCAATGAAAAATTCGAATCGCCCACTCATTTTCGTAACCAATGACGACAGCCTTCATGCAAAAGGAATTGCTTCCTTAGTTGCTGTTGCCCAGGAGTTTGGTGATGTGGTGGTAATAGCTCCCGACAAACCGCAATCCGGAATGGGACATGCAATCACTATTTCACATCCTTTGAGATTATTCCGTTCGGATATTTTTGAGGGAATTGAATCCTGGTCATGCAGCGGCACACCTGTTGATTGCGTGAAATTAGGAGTGTACGAAGTACTGCACCGCAAACCGGATTTGATTTTGTCAGGAATTAATCACGGATTGAATTCTTCTACCAATGTGCTGTATTCCGGAACGATGTCTGCAGCAGTTGAGGCGGCAATGGAACACATTCCAAGTATTGGGTTTTCGTATGGCGATTTTGATCCGGATGCTGATTTTTCTTCTTCCATGCATGTGGCTAAACAAATTATTCCTCAAATTCTTGAGCATGGAATGCCAAAAGGAGTTTGTCTGAATGTCAATATCCCGCAAGGACCGCTTGAAGCACTGAAAGGGATAGAAGTTTGCAGACAAGCTTATGCATTTTGGGAAGACCGCTTCGATAAGCGCGTGGATCAGTTCGGAAGACCTTATTATTGGCTGACCGGAACATTTGATTCACGGGAAGACGCTACCGATACGGATCTGCACTTTTTAGATCAGGGTTATGCTACGATCGTACCTACTCAATTTGATTTGACAGCTCACCAGGCTATAGCTGGTTTAAAAAAGTTATTCTAATGATGAAGAAATTTAACTGGAATTCACGCACAACTGTTGGAACGATTATCGGAATCCTTTCTCCGTTTATATGCGTTCCGCTTACGATATTGATTATCTCCTGGGCACAGCATTATCCTTTTTCGGTGTTTTGGGACCGGTTTTTTATGGATATCAATGTGATGAGTAAGTTCCTCTCGCTTTCCATTATCCCAAATCTGATTTGGTTTTATATCTTCCTGAATAAGGAACGGTACGACATTGCGCGTGGAATTATCGTTGGATCAGCTTTGTTCCTGCCCTTTATTGTTTACGTTAACCTGATTCGTTAATGGGAAAGAAACTGTACATCATTTCAGGAGAAGCTTCCGGGGATTTGCATGGGGCGAATGTGATGAAGGAACTTTATGCAGAACAACCCGATCTCGATATTCGTTTTTGGGGAGGTGATAAAATGCAGGCTGTTGGTGGAACGATGGCGAAACACATTCGCGAACTGGCATTCATGGGTTTTGTGGAAGTCTTGAAGAATTTGCCGACCATTCTAAGAAACATCCGTTTTTGCAAGGAAGATATTCTGAAATTTCAACCGGATGCTTTATTGCTGATTGATTATCCGGGTTTCAACATGCGCATTGCCGAATGGGCAAAGAAAAATAATATCAAGGTGTATTTCTATATTTCTCCGACCGTTTGGGCCTGGAAGGAAAATCGGGTACACAAGATCAAAAGAGATGTTTTCAAACTGTTTTGTATTCTTCCTTTTGAGGCGGATTTCTACAAGAAATACAATTACGAGGTAGAATATGTCGGTCATCCCTTGCTGGATGAAATTGAACAATACCAGCAGCTTCCAAGCCAGGAGCTGAACATTCCTGCAACCGATAAACCAATTATTGCGATGCTTCCCGGTTCGCGTAAACAGGAATTGCGTACCAAATTACCGGTTATGCTTCCTTTGGTTGACTTGTTCCCACAATACCAGTTTGTGATTGCCGGAGCACCCAATATGGATATTGCCATTTACAAAGAATTGATAGGCGATAAGAAAGTAGATGTCGTTTACGGCCAAACTTATCGGTTACTCCAGCAATCGGAAGCGGCGGTGGTAACTTCCGGGACGGCAACTCTCGAAACCGGGTTGTTTGAAATTCCTGAAGTGGTCTGTTACATTGGAAATGCAATTTCCTACCAGATTGCGAAAAGATTGGTCAATGTGAAATACATTTCGCTGGTGAACCTTATTTTGGATAAGGAATCCGTAACGGAACTCATTCAGAATGATTGTACCACGGAAAGACTTGCCAAAGAATTATCACTGGTAATTAAAGGCGGAAGTAAGCGTGAGCAGGTCCTGGAGGATTATTCCACATTAAAAGGAATGTTGGGAAAAGGCGGTGCATCGAAGAAAGTTGCACAAGCGGTGTTGAAAACTATTTGAGTCCGAACCGATTTCAGTCTGCTGCAAAACTAATTTTGTAGGATGTTGCGCTTATTCGTGCTCATAGGGTTCATTTTTCCGCTTTTCGTATTTTCTCAGCAAATGCGGATTGGTGTTTTGCGCGATCATTCCGTTCAACGGATTGTCTTTGCCTATTCCGAAGGAAGCTACAATGTGTTCGGAGACACCACTAATTTTGCAACGCTCTTGCCAAGTGAGTTCGTAGATTTGTCTGTTACTGCTAATAACATGATCTCTTTAAAAGTAGGGGTGAATGAAGTGGCAGTGGTATCCAAAGTCTTATTGGTTGCTACTAAGCTGAATAATTCACTGGTGTATTCTACTAAGATACCAACCGTTAAAGAACGGAAATACAGGGATGACGCAGAAATTACTGCTCAAAACGGTGCCTTAACGATCGTAAACCTGGTAGATATCAATAATTATTTGAGTGGAGTAGTAGAATCTGAAGGCGGCGGCGGAAAAGAAGTGGAGTACTATAAAGTGCAGGCTTTAATGAGCCGGACTTACGCTTTGAAATACAAAACCAGGCATCAGAAAGAAGGATTTGAGTTGTGCGACAGAACGCATTGCCAGGCTTATCACAACCAATTGCGCTTGAATCCGATCATTGATTCCGCTGTTTTGAAAACAGAAGGAATGGTGATGACAGATTCTCAAAATCGGTTGGTAGACGCTTACTTTCATGCCAATTGCGGTGGACAAACCTCTGAACCGGATTATGTTTGGAATAACAAAATTCCGTATTTGAGTACTTTTAAAGATACTTTTTGCATTTATACCAAACAGGCAACCTGGGAGAAGCGGATTCCGCAAACAGATTGGATGGAATACCTCGTGAGTTCTTTTCATTACCCGGTAAACGATTCTGTTTTGGGTCCGATGATCTATACCTTCAATCAGGCTGATAGATGCGCGTTTTATCAATATCCCTGGTTAGGAATTCCATTGCGCGATATTCGGGAACACTTTAAATTGAAGTCGACTTTCTTTAATTGTTATCCGGAAGGAACGGATGTGGTATTGAGAGGCCGCGGTTATGGGCATGGAGTTGGTTTGTGCCAGGAAGGTGCGATGAAAATGGCTAAGTTCGGATTCAATTATATTCAAATCGCCTTGTATTATTTCCCGGGTGTAAAGGTGATCAATTACCAGGAACAGCAATACTTCAATCAGCAGCCAAAGATTGCAGAGCTGGATTAAAAAAATGTTCAAATGTTCAAATGTTCAAATGTTCAAATGTTCAAATTTGATTTAAAGTTCTTTTTCTTTGAACCCTTTCAACCTTTGGAACAGTTTGAACTTCACTTATAGGTGATCACAAAAACATCCTCATTGTCTTTCTTGAAAAACTTGTCTTCACGTGCTAATTTCTCAAGGTATGAAAGGTCTTTGATCTGTGACAATACATATTTTGTTTCCTTCAGCTTCAAACCCATTTCAGATTGAGCGGAACGCAGCTGTGAAACCTTTTTATTTTGATTGATGATGGTGAAAATATCTACTTCATCCAAAAACAAATTGTACACCAGGAAAAGGCACAACGCGAGGATGTATTTGTTTCTGAAAAATGAGAGGTATTTCATCATATTTCAAAGGTATGATTTATTGTTTGGTCCCTTTCAGGATCGGTGCAGGAGATATCCTCCGAAGGTTGTTAATAGTGAAATGGCACAAAAAAAGGCGCGATTAATCGCGCCTTTTTTTCAGTTTAAATCCTATTAATTAACGATCTGGTCGTATTTTTCTTTGAAATCCGGGTTTCCTTCATACCATTGAGCAATTTTACCCATTACAGCTTTTGCTTTATCGGGTTGCTTACTGGTGAGGTAACATTCTGCCGTTTGGATCACTCCCATCATCAGCAAATCTTTTTCTGCTTGCGACCATTCCGAAATATCGGATACTGTTTTCAACATTGTTTCAGCTTCTTTCCATGCGGTATTTGCCCCTCCTTTGTCAGCATTTCGGTATTTACAAACACCATCCAGGTATTTTGCTCCGATGCTTGTAAGGTTAATCTTATAATATTTCAAAACCCAGGTTGCAGCTTTCTTATAGTCAGGAGCTTCTACTTCGTTGCGAATAGTTTCTACCAAACTGTTTTTGAACTCATCGAAAAATTCAGCGTATTCACTTTGAATGCTGCCGTCTTTATCGTACTTGATACTTTTTCCAACTTCCCCGATTGCTTCCTTGTAAGCATTCTTATACTTTTCGTCGTCCGAACCACTTAAAGAAACTTTGTAAAGACCTCTACCCATCCACATGTGTGGCAAGGGATCACTCTTTGTTTTATCGTTCATAGTATATTTTTCAGATGCGCGAACCAGTTTTTCGTAATCGCCGTCTGCAAAAAGAATACGTAAATCGTTATATTCCGGTGCTTGTGCAACCAGTAATTTGGTAGTAAGAAGAGCACCAATTAGAACAAGCTTTCTCATAAAGTTTAATTTCGTTGAATGGGTAAAACCAATAACTATGCCGAATGTACGAAAACTTTGAATAAAAGTTTCGTTGGCAGCATTAAAATGAATCATTCCTGCAGAATCCTTTCTGTTTTTCAACAATAAGTTAATGAATTATCGAATAACTAATTTGCTTGTGAAATTTTTTGGTGTTCCCGGGATTGTACAGTTTACGAAATACATTCCGACTGGTAATAAATGAATGTCAATAGTATGATAATCAGTACTTCCATCCAATTCGGAATGGTATACCCGGGTTCCCTGGAGATCAAAAATACCCAGGATTATTTTTTCCGACGAATGCTCTCCGTCCCATTTCAGTGTGACAAATTCGTGAGAAGATGCCGGATTCGGATAAATGCTCAATCCCAAATCGGGAGCAAGTTCTTCCAATCCTACATAACATGATTCACCGAATAGAATATCAGCTGTTTCAATGACCGGATTGAATGCCGTTCCTGTGGAATAATTATCTGCAACAGCCGTGATATCCGAAACCTGTATTTCCTGCATGGGGATCGTATCCTGGTTGGCAGTGCGCATGTTTATAAACACCTGAAGGCAGGGATGATCTGCAATTCCGGGGAAGATGTGGATCTTGCTTTCAATCCAATTCAAACCCATTCCGGTCAGCGCATAATAGCCATTGCTCAGTTTGTGCAGGTTCTGAAAACCGTGATTGGCCTGAAAAATATCCAGCTGCTCTCCTTTGGCAATTCCCGTATTCAGATTGAGACTTCCGATATGACCTTCTGTGCTGTTATACACAAATTCATTGGGTGAAATGGGATAAACCTGTGCGATTCCCATATTGATTGCCGGGAATTGCTGGTTGTTGTAATAATAAACGCCGTCCAGCGTTCCGTTAGCTGAAAGTTTCATGACAGCCAGAGATTGATCGATGGAAGGACTCGATTGGTGCTCGGTAATTGAGCCGAAAAGCCAGAAGCTTCCGTCAGGATTTTCGAACGCATTAACGATCCAGATGAACCGGTTAAACGATTGAATTTCTTTCGCCCACATGACCTGGTGCTGTTCGTTCAGTTTTACCAAAACGGTCCTCCGGTCATAACTGCGCAAAATTTGAAGGATTCCACCATCGCTGCACAGCAAATTGGAAACTCCTTGGATTGTGTCATTCAGGTCGGTAAGGTGCGTGTATTTGGAGGAAAGAACGGTTCCGTCTGCCTGAACTTTCAGATGGGTACTTCCATTTATTACAGAGTGGGAGAGGTGAAAGGTGCTGTCTGATAAAGGCACGATCTTGTTCATATCAACCGATTCCGAATAAATAAACAGGTTTGTCCATTTTTTGCCCCACAGGAAATTTCCGTTCTGATCGAAGGAACTTAATTCCGTGAAGACAGAATCCTCACTTCGTGTTTTTGCAAGCAGGATGATTTGATCATTGGCTAGGGAAGATAAGGTAATAGTAGATGAATTTACCTGGTAATATTCCCCGGACAACTGGAATTTTTTGCTCCAGAGCGTATTGAATGCCGTATCGGTTTTTGTGATCCAGCAATAGAAACCCGCATTCAGATTACTTCCTCCTGTGCCGGCTATTAAATAACCGCCGCTTGTTTCCTGCATGTCAAATCCAAAAACATAGTCGAATTGACTGCTTTGGATATCGAGTAAACGGGACTGCGAGAAACCACCAAGTGGAAGTGCCGCCAGGAAAAGAAACAGGACGTATTTCATAAGTTCATTTCCAAATAGAACGCAGTTCTTTAGAAATTCGTTGGATTTACGGGTTCAAAAGTTGAAATTACTCTTTTAAACCTTTTGAACTTCCTATTGCACACTCCGGATCAACAACTCTAATATCTTCTGCGCTGCTTTGGAGATCTTGGTCCCCGGACCAAACACGCCAAACACACCTGCATCGTACAGGAAGTCATAGTCCTGAGCCGGAATAACTCCTCCTGCAACTACCATGATATCCGGTCTGCCCAGGTTTTTCAATTCTTCAATTACCTGCGGAACCAATGTTTTATGTCCTGCCGCAAGTGAGGAAACACCCAATACGTGAACATCATTTTCAATAGCCTGTTTTGCTGCTTCTGCCGGCGTTTGGAAAAGCGGCCCTATGTCTACGTCAAAACCGATATCAGCAAAGGAAGTTGCAATCACTTTTGCTCCGCGGTCATGTCCGTCCTGACCCATCTTAGCGATCATGATCCGTGGTCTGCGTCCTTCCAGTTTTGCGAAAGACTCAACCATTTCCATTGCTTTTTCAAAATCTTTATCACTCATACTTTCCGCCGAATAAACTCCGCTGATCGAGCGGATAGTTGCTTGGTGTCTTCCAAAAGTGTTTTCCATTGCCAGTGAAATTTCACCCAATGATGCGCGTTCTCTTGCACATTCCACAGCAAGTTCCAGTAAGTTTCCTTTACCTGTTCGTGCCGATTCTGCTAATTTGTCCAAAGCAGCTTTAACACGTTCCGGATTTCTGTTTTCACGAAGTACTTTCAATCGTTCTAATTGCGACTCACGCACTTTGGTGTTGTCCACTTCCAGGATATCCATAGCATCCTCTTTTTCCAATTGGTAGCGGTTCACACCCACAATAATATCTTTCCCGGCATCGATTCGGGCTTGCTTGCGTGCTGCCGCTTCTTCAATGCGCATCTTAGGAATTCCGGTTTCAATGGCTTTTGCCATTCCGCCCAATTCTTCGACTTCTTCAATCAATTTCCACGCTTCTTCAACCAGTTCCTGTGTCAGTTTTTCTACATAGTAACTTCCTCCCCACGGATCGATGAGGTCAGTCATACCTGTTTCCTGCTGCAGGTAAATTTGGGTATTGCGGGCAATTCTTGCTGAAAAGTCTGTTGGCAATGCGATTGCTTCATCCAATGCGTTTGTATGCAGTGACTGTGTTCCTCCGAAACCTGCGGCCATTGCTTCGATACAAGTGCGTGCAATATTGTTGAAAGGATCTTGTTCTGTTAAACTCCACCCGGATGTTTGACAATGTGTTCTGAGTGCGAGTGATTTTTCACTTTTTGGATTGAATTGAGCAACCAGTTTGGCCCAAAGTAATCTTCCGGCTCTCATTTTTGCAATTTCCATGAAGTGGTTCATTCCGATTGCCCAAAAGAAACTCAAACGCGGAGCAAAGCTGTCTACGTCCATTCCGGCGTTGATCCCGGCGCGTAAATATTCCAATCCGTCGGCAAGGGTATATGCCAGCTCGATACTTGCAGTTGCGCCGGCTTCCTGCATGTGATAACCGGAAATGGAAATCGAGTTGAAACGGGGCATTTTTTCGGCTGTATAAGCGAAAATATCTGCAATGATCTTCATGGACGGAGCCGGCGGATAGATATAAGTATTCCGCACCATGAATTCTTTCAGAATGTCGTTTTGAATGGTACCGGAAAGTTCTTCCTGTTTTACACCCTGTTCTTCGGCAGCTACAATATAAAATGCCATGATTGGAAGTACAGCACCGTTCATTGTCATGGAAACAGACATCTCGTTCAACGGGATTTGGTCGAACAAGATCTTCATGTCCAAAATGGAATCAATAGCTACTCCTGCTTTTCCAACGTCACCAACTACGCGTTCGTGATCCGAATCATATCCGCGGTGAGTGGCAAGGTCAAAAGCAACGGAAAGTCCTTTTTGTCCTGCTGCCAGATTTCTGCGGTAAAATGCGTTGGATTCTTCGGCTGTGGAAAACCCGGCATATTGACGAATGGTCCACGGACGAATGGCATACATGGAACCATACGGTCCGCGTAAAAACGGTGCTAAACCGCTGACGAAGCCTAAGTGATTGACATCTTTCAGATCAGCGGCGTTGTAATAGCTTGCCAGTTCAATTTTCTCCGGCGTGGAAAAGACCTCTTTCTCAGCTGTTCCCGAAAGAGCATCTGAGTTTAGGGATACGTTTTCAAATGATTGACGGATACTCATAGGGATTGTTCTAGAATTAATGGTTTCAGGTTATTCCAGCAAAGTGGAACCTCTGTCCAGTTATTGGTCACTTGTTCCGGGTTCGGGAAGATATTGATCCCGATGCGTTTTTCCGTTTTGTCCTTGATCTCTGCAATACGCATGGAAGCTTTTTCTTCAATCTCGGATGAAAGCGTTTTTCGCACTTCCCGGTTAGAAATAGTCCCGTTTCGTTCGATCCATTGAAAAGAACTCCACGCGCGTTCAGCAATGGTTTCTGTTAATGCATCCAGTGCATAAGAACCACCGGCCGGATCTAAAACGATCTGCAGATAGGATTCTTCTTTCAGCAGGAGCGAAATATTGGTTGCCATGCGGCGGGTAAAAGTCGTGTTTGAATTATTTGAATACCAATCGTAAGGCTGGATATTCAAATGCTGGATTCCACCCAGAACAACAGACATTGCTTCGGTAGTCTGACGCAATAAATTGGTGTAGGGATCTTTCAAACTGGTATTCAGGAATCCGGTTCGGGCAGTAATCGTAGCTGCTAATGAACAGGTATGTTTTGGAGAATAAGCGGAAACAATTTGCGCCCAGCACGTTCTGAAAGCACGGATTTTTGCTAATTCGAAAAAATACTTGCTTCCTATTCCGAAGGTAAAATGAATGGCAGCCGACGCTGTATCGCAATCAAGCCCCTTTTCAATTTGTTTTACCAGCAATTCATGACCTTCAGCTAATGCAATGCTCAATTCCTGCCAGGTTGTTCCACCTGCCTGCTGAACTGCTGCTGCATCGACGTGATAAAATTTCAAATTGGGGTTTTTATCCTGGTAAGCGGAAAGATTGGTATTTAATAACTCATCGTTGTCCCCATATTCGATCAAAGCCGGAGCTTCTTTGACAAAGATTAAAAACTGATTAACCTGTTCTTTCGTTTTTGCCCGTAAAGTGGTATGAATAAAAGACAAACCAACTTCATTCAAAAGCTCGTGGAAATCGATTTCATTGGCGTTTACTGCTTCCAGGATCAAATGATCTGTTCCGGCCATCAGTGCGGAAATGATTTCCTGGTTCGTTTCCTTCAAGTCACCAATACGGAAAGTAGTTGCAATGGTCCACTCGTTGTTTTTCGATTGGATTCCGCGTGTGTAAGGAGCTAAGCCGGGATCGGAGAATGTATTTTTTTGATCTTCCCGGTGAAAATAACTGGGAAACGCAATTTCTTCTATTCGATTGATCTTGTTTAAGGTATCGATCGATTCACCCTTTAATTCCTTTTTCAGGAGTGCAATCCATTCTTCTTTGGAACTTGCCTGAAAGGATGAGAATAAGTCATTCATGTTTTATTCTTTTAAGTATCTAATAGATCCTGCTCCTGAACAATTTGTACAGGTTTCGGTTCTTCTTTTTTTATCATCAGAATGTAGACAGCAGTTGAAAGCATAGCTGTTAAAACCGGTGCTGCAATAATCCCGATTGCCGGAATTTTCATCATCAGGGTAAAAATTCCCCCGGTGATAAGCATGTAACTCATTTTGGCAAATCCAACGCCCCAGCTTTTAAAGAAACTCAACCCATAACGTTCCATGCTGTAATCGTAGAAAGAGAAGCCTACGAAAAAGGACGCAATTAGGAAAAACAGGGCTTCTCCGATAAAATCAGGAAGGAACCAGGAAAGGATCCACCAAACGCCCAGGAATAAGTATTCCAGGAATAATGCGCTGATCACAATGAGGATCATTCGCAGGAAGTCATTGAATAAACGGACAATGCTAAATTCATATTTTTTCCCGGTGAGGTAGCTGTCGAATTTCTCTGAAAGAATGCAGTTGACCGGTGAAAGTATTACCAGTATTACAAATTTGTAGAACTCCGAAATGATCAGATCAAAAATACCGAAGATGGTATCAGCTGCCCAGCCGATCGCTGCTCCTACTACAGGAATGCCATCTGCAGCATGAACAAGGGCAAGTGCTTTTTGTGCCTGCCATTGGTAATAAAGGTAAATCACTCCTACGATTAGACCGGGAACAAAGAACCACAAAAACTTCCCTTTCAGGAGTGTTTTCGCAACCTGCTCTATTGCTGTCCAGTGATGTTTAAAGGCTTGAACCATTTATTTGTTGTTTCGCATTCAAATATAGTGAAAGTTCAAAGGTTTAAGGGTTCAAATGTTCAAATCTTTGTTGCTGCATTTTTTTGAATCTTCCTGCTATTTGAACTCATTTGAACTTTGTGTATATTGGCATATAAATTGTAAAACCTTCAATAAAATAGAGATTATGAAAAATTTGGCTTTAATTCTTATCGCAGCTTTTGGTTTGTCAGCAGTAACATTTGCGCAAACTGAACCGAAACCAAAATTGGACAAAACACCTCAACCGTTGAAAACGGAAAAAGGAACTGCTAAAAAGAAAACCACTGTTGCAAAGAAAGAAACTCCTGTAAAAAAGGTAAACTAAAATAAAAACCCGAAGCAAAATTTACATTCGCTCCGGGGTTTTTTATGTCTTGTTGTAAGTGATTTACAAAATCCCGAATTGGGTAAAATGATGTGTCAGGTGCTTTTTGTGCAGCAAATCCCACTGCTCATAATTCAAAGGGCCATAATAAGCGTGTACTGTTTTTAATTCCGGGTCCTGAGCGAATAATTCCTGGAATTCCAAATAGACGTCTACAAATTCATCAATCGCTAATTCCAGTTCTTCATGACGCAGCGGCGTACCATCTTTGGCAAAAGGAACTTCCATATTCTGCGCCATGGGTTTATCGGTATACAAAAAAGCCACCATGCGTTCCACTTTTTCTTCCGGAATAAGTAAGGTTTGCGGCTGCTCGCCTGTTGCAATGCGAAGTGTATCTGTTAGATGTTCCACCATTCGCTGTGCAGACATTTTCCCCCAAGCCGGTTTTTTTTCTGCAGTTAGTTTGTTCAAATGCGTAAGCACCGTTTCTAAATCAGTTTCAATAAACATGTTATTCTGTTTTTAGTTTCAAATTCACAAAATCCAAATATTCTTTTCCACAAAGCACCGAAAGGCTGGACGGAACAATTTCGAGGTTAATTTCTTTTCTCACTTCAAAAGGTTCTCCGTCGTAATGAGCTAAGGGAACTTCGAGTACAATACGTGCTTTTTGAAAGGGAATAATACGAATATAACGCGATCCCTCAATGCGTTTAAAGAAGAAACGGCTGATCACGCCCATGGTTCTCCACCAGGAAAATTTGCTCAAAAGCACCAACTCCATCTGTCCGTCAATCACATTCGATTTAGGAGAAATGCAGAATCCATTTCCAAACTCGGATGAATTGGCAATAGAACACAGGAGAAAATTCCCTTTGATCTCCTGATCGGGTAAAGTGATTTTCATTCTTGGCGGTTTGTAGGAGAAATATTCCTCATAAACCAATTGCGTATACCCCCAAAAACCACGAATGTGGTATTCATCAAATCGTTTTGCAATGAAAGCATCAAAGCCATAACCGCCAACACCCAAAAAAGGTTTGTCGTTTGCCAGCCCGGTATCCATTCGAATGCTATTCAGTTCGTTGATATTTTGGATTGCCTGTGGAGTTTTTAAAGGAATTTTTAAATGCCTGGCAAGTCCATTCCCCGAACCCGTAGGAATAATTGCCAGGTGACATTTCGTCCCGATTAGTGCAGTTCCAACTTCGTGAACGGATCCATCACCGCCAACTGCGCAAACAATATCGATTCCTTCCAATGCGGATTCTTCGGCAATGGATTTGGCGTGTTGTTTATATTGTGTAATTGCGATATCATATTCAAACAGGTCATGATTCAAGTGCTCCTCGATCATTTGAGGAACCTTGGCTTTCTTGACGCCGCCCGAAATGGGATTGATTATGAATCGAATTCTTTTTTTCATCGAACAATCGTCTGATTATGGATTAAATCATGATTATATCTCTGAATGATGGCCTTCAAACGTCTTGCCATCTTTTGAGCTTCTGCTTTTTTAGCAGGCAGCAGGTCTTTCGGATTTTTGGTTCGAATGGTGAAATCCAATAAGCTTTTGATGGCATCGTTCGAATAAACCAGCAGTTTGTTGTTTTGGAAATAGTAATAAGAACCTTCGAGGTAGGTCACGGCTTCACGCGGTTCTTTGGAAAAATAACTGTTCCCGATACTGTAATAGTCCGTTTTGATGTTGACCAAATCCAATACCGTCGGCATGATGTCGATTTGCTGGAAAATTGCTTTTTCTCTCTTTCTCGGAAGTTTTCCACTTGGATCGTAAAACGCGATCGGGATGCGGTACATTTCTGTGCGCTGATTGTAGATTTCGCTGTTACTGGAAGGTGTGTGATCGGCTACAATGACGAACAGTGTTTTATTGAACCAGGGTTCTTTTGCAGCTTGTTCGAAGAATTTACGCAGGCTGATATCCCCGTAATGAATGCTCTTGCAAATCGGATGAGGTCCTTTTTTGACTACCGAACGCCATTCTTCCGGAACAAAATACGGATGATGAGAAGAAAGCGTGAAAAGGTTTGCCATAAATGGTGCTTTCATTTTTGTAAGCTGCCGGGCTGTCCACGGATTGAAGTATTCATCCAGGATTCCCCAGGTTTTGTCAAAGTGCTTGTCGTTATTGTATTCAAAACGACCAACATATTCTTCGTAACCCAATTGCGATGCGAAGCTGTTGAAGCGCATGGAACCATTCGTTGCTCCGTGATAGAAAGCGGTGCTGTAGCCGTGTTTGGTGAGAATATTCGGTAAACTTTGGACCTGGTTGTTGCAATATGCAGAAGAAATGTAAGGGTTGTCCATCAAAGTAGGCATGGATGCAGAAATGGTCGGCACGGCCTCAATGGATTTCTTTCCGTTGGAAATTCCATACTCAAAATACCAGGATTCATCGAGTAAAGAATCCAGGTAAGGCGTATAGGAAACACTGTTGTTGAATTGTCCTACCCATTCATTTCCGAAACTTTCCAGCATGATAATCATGACGTTTGTTCCATCCGGTAAAATATGCTGCGGATGACTTGTTCTTTTTGGATTGAAGCGTTTATCGAGTTCTTTTTCGGAATAATAGTTTTGTTCAACCAGGTCGTCTTTCCCAATTGATTTCAATAAGGTAAAAGCAGAATTCAATACCAATGCAGAATTCTCCGGCTGGGTATAAAGTGTTGCATCAATGGAGGAAATAGGACGCAGACCAAAACCGCCTCTTCCTATCAAAATAAAAAGGGGAACAAGGATGAAGAATGCAATCAATTCTTTGCGCAGACTTGGACTGTTGGTTCTTTTCAATTTCCGGATACTTGTTCTTTTATAATACCGGATTAAAAGCCAGGTTCCGATAATGAAGATCAGGATGAGCATCCAGTAATCCGAGAAAAAACTTCCCAGTAGTTGCCCGACGTCATTTCCTGCTGAAACAATAACGAAAAGGTCTGCGGTGGATCGTTTCAGGGTGAAATTGTAGTATGCGGTGTCCATCAGATTCAAAGCTACGATCAACAAAGTGGGAATGAAGAATGTGATTATTTTCAGAATGCGAACAATCCAATTGTGCTGCCATTTTTCAGGAAGCAGGCTAAAAATAATGAAGGGCATGAGCACCAAACCAATGGTAGAAAGATCAAACCAAATACCGGCAAGCCAATCTGTAAAATGCACATGTGCAAAGGAATCCAGGTTGAAAAAATAGAATACAATCCGCGTAATGGTCATCAATAACAAGAGTATCCCGATCCGAAGCAAAAGGCTTTGCACTGTTATCGGAAGGGCATGACGCAGTTTTTTCAACATAGGACAAAAATAAGCAACCTTTTTGAGGTAGAAGTTGTGTATGTGTTACTTAAAAGTAGTCAGAATTTCTGTTTTTCATTCGAACAATTTTCATTTGCCACGAATACACATGTAAAGCAGTTTTAAATGGAATTTTTATCCTGGGGATTTCTGCTGGTATGGAAAACCGCAAATACAATAATGGTATTGTCAATGACCTCGTAAATAATAACAAACGGAACTTAACAACTACTTGTCTTCTTTCATCGGTGACTTTCTTAAATCCGGAAGACGTGATTTCCAGGTTATACTTTTTCCTCATGAACCAAGGAGATGGGTTGAATTAGGCAATTCTCTTTTTGCCTAAGGAATTCTTAACGTCATCCCACGAATAAGATTTGCTCTCGCCAGACAGGTGTTTTTTTCTTCGTTCATCCAGGATTTTGGTGTGTTCTTCGTTTAATACAAATTCATCATTATCTACTTCAACGAAATCAAGCGTCAAAATATACTCAAGTAAAGCTTTTCCTTTGCTTGTTGAATCGTCTATGTGAACTGTTGTCATAACTCCTATTGTATGCGGACTAAAGATAAGAAAAACACATCTATTTCCAAAATCAGCAAGAATCCTTACTGCTACCCTGGAGAATGTAGTTTTTGGAAAACCCTTACTTAAAAACTGTTAGGGACAACATTTTGAAAGTTCTTATCTTTGGAGGATGAAATATCTAGTATTCTGCCTGCTTATTTGTTCTGGTTCTTATGCACAGGAACTGGAAGCATTCCGCATTTTTGATTCGAAGGGAAAGGAAGTTTCTTTCCGGAAAATGATGACAGAGGTTTCTCAGAACCAGGTGGTTTTGTTTGGGGAGTTTCACGATAATCCGATTTCGCACTGGCTGGAACTGCATGTGTTGATGGAGCTGAATAAAAAAGCCGCAGGTTCGAAGCTGGCTGTTGGTTTTGAAATGTTTGAGCTGCATCAAATAAAGGTACTGAACGACTATATCACTAATAAATCTTACAAAGCATTGAAGGATTCCACGGAGTTGTGGACGAATTTCAAAACAGACTATAAACCACTATTGGATTCTGCTATCGCTCAGGGGAATATTCCTTTTGCGGCGAATGTAACACGCAAATACGCGAGCCTGGTCTTCAAAAAAGGAATCGGGGCTTTGGATACGCTTACGGCAGATCAGAAAAAAATGATGGCGCCGCTTCCTTTTCCGTTTGATTCAACTTTGACACAATATGTGGAGTTGATCCAGATGGGGAAAGAGATGCACGCTTCGGGGATCAATTTTGCTTATGCGCAGGCAGTCAAAGATGCAACGATGGCTCATTCGATTGTGCAGCAGCTTACGAAGGGTAAATTGGTTTACTTCCTGAATGGCGCTTTTCATTCGGATTTCCACCAGGGGATTATGTGGTATGTGCAGCAATACGCTCCGGGAACGAAGGTGGGAACAATTACCACGGTTTCGCAAAAAGACCTTCGCAAATTACAGAAAGAACATGTTAATCGCGCAGATTTTATTGTGGTAGTGAATGAGACGATGCTTTCCACTCATTGAATAGGGACTTCGACTCCGCTGCGCCTTTGCTGTGCACCTATGCTGAAGCTACGGCGTAAGCATAAGCTTTAGCGCAAGCATTCAGTCACCAATTGTTGTAAGAAAGATAAATACTTTGAAGGACGCTGAGCGTAGTCGAAGCGTTACTTTTCGTTTGTTTTCTTCAACAATTCGTTATAATCCTCCAATAATTTTAAATACTTATTCTTCCAGTATTCTTTTGTTTGGTTGTTGTAAGGATTCTCCGGATCTGAAGCTATATTCGTGTTCAGGCCTCCCAATTCTTTGATTTCATCTGAGAAGTCGTGATGAATGATATTCCCGATGGAAAGAATGGTATCCAGATCGATCTGTGTATTGTCAAACATCAGGTACATCCATCTCCGGCTTCTACCCAGTTTTTTAGCAATAGCGCTAATGGGGTATCCGCTTTGTCGAATTGCTCTTTCTACTATTTCACCACGGTGCTGCATAGTGACAAAAATCTTCACTTGACCGAGTATAATGTTAAACACAAAATGCTCGCTTACGGGAATTTGTAGTCAGATGTGGGAATTTGAGGTAAAAATAGTCTATTTGCGCAGATATGAGTTATAAGTGAGAATGAATTTTTGCTGTTGATTTTCCCGTTTTCAGTAGATTATTCCTACCTATTTTTTCTGAAGCAGTTCGTTGTAACTTTCTAAAAGCTTGAGGTACTTGTTCTTCCAGTAATCTTTGTTCTGTTTGTTGTATTTAGATTCAGGTTCTGAAAAAGAATCGGGATTTATGACGCTAAGTTCCTTTATTTCATCGGAAAAATCATGGTGTATGATTCTACCGATTAAAATGATGGATTCGAGATCCACCTGGGAATTATCGAACATCAGGTACATCCATCTCCTGCTCTTCCCCAATTTTCTGGCAATCTGACTAATGGGATACCCACTTTTCCGGATCGCTCTTTCTACAATTTCGCCACGATGCTGCATAGTGACAAAGTTGTTTACTTATTTGAGTAAATAAATTACCAAAAAGTATACAATAATGAGAAATATTTTATAGATTTGTTTCACGACAATAAACTGAGTCCTAAAAACGATTCTCAAAAGCGGGTATTTAATTTTAAAAAGTGTTTCTGCCGGCGTGATTTTTATGATTCAACTAATTGTTTTTAAATGTATTAACAGTGATATTTCAGGAAGCTTGTGAAAATTATTGGTCGGGTGGAAGTGGCCGAATGGTATGGGAATCAGAATTCCCGTGCCATTCCATTTTAGTTGATTGGAAAGTGGAACAATTCACTCAGTGGAATCTCCAAAGCCTTGGAAATCTGATAGATCATGCAGGTAGTTACATTGTTTTCACCCCGTTCAATCCGCCCGATCTGCTTGCCGGAATTCCCAACAAGAAATCCCAGGTCTTCCTGGGTCATTTTTTTGGCCAATCTCAGTTCGCGGACCCTGTTTCCAAGGGCATTCAGAAAATCTTTGTCTACCACATTTTGCACATACAAGAGTGGAGGTTTAAGAAAAACCATAAAAGCCCATGCATGGGTTATTTTCATGTTTTTGATTATTTTTGGCAGAGAGGGAAAAGCCTGAAAAAATGGGAGTGGCCCATGCCTTTGCTCACCAATAACTGCTAAATACTTAAAGTAAACCCTGTTCAACTATGAAAAAACACTATTCAGACATTCTTGCCAACACCTGAAACGGGCAAAGCAGAAACCCTGAAATTTTTATAAAAAAAATGGAGGTGCGGTAACACCTCCTTGCATTTCGGCAGTTTACCGGCTCCTGACAATGCAAAAACTTTGCATCATGTAGCGCAGCCGAAAATACTGGTGTAAAGTTACGGAAATAGAGTAGGCGAAACAGACTAATTATTACAATTATGAACAAAACGCTTGAATCTTTGAAATCAAAGAAGTTTGATTCAAAAAGATTAGAAAAAGTGATTGGAGGAAACAATCCAACTACTTACGGACCTGCACGTGAAACTCGTTACGATGGATTTGGTGGACAAAACGGAGACACCGCAGCGATGACTTACAACCCGGTAAATATGCCTTCGGGAAGTCAAGGACTCGATTACATCAAAAGCTAGTTAAGCTTGATTATTAAGTCCCCTGCTTTACTGTAAAGCAGGGGATCCTAAAAACTAAACCGATCGAAATGAAAAAAACACTTTTCCTGTTCAGCATTTTTGTGAACATCTGTGCATATGGACAATTTAATCATATTCAATATAAAATAGATTGTGATGTTGCATACCGCCTTGCTATTGACAGTTTGAATTATTCGAAAAGTTTACACCAATTGTCGAAAGTTAATAAACAGTATGGAAAGCTCTATTGCGAGGAATACATCCTTATGGCGCATTGTTATAAGAAAAAGGGGAAGGAAACCAAAAGTGCGAAGTGTCTTAAAAAAGCCTGGTCTAACTATGGGTTTGATATGGCTTGCTTAGATCAAACGCCACAGATTAGTTTGGCAAATATCAACAAAGGCTACTCCAAAAAACAGCAAAAACTGGTGCAGCAGGGCTATGACAATTTTGCAAAATTGAAACGTGGCAATTCAGATTCTCTCATGGCGGTTTTGCAGACCATGCTTGAACTGGACCAGGTTCCAAGAATGAAATTTTACACGGATTCAATCATTGATACCCTTGCACTGAACCGGGAAATGGTGTTGGTAGATTCCAACAATTTGATCGGATTTAGGAACATCATTTACAAACTGGGCTACCCCGGCGAGTGGATCTTGCCGGGAACTTCTTCGCAGGCATTCGTTTTATTGGTTCATTCTTCCTATAACCAGGCATTTTTTGACGAAATGAAACCCGTGTTTTTAAAAGAAGTTATTGCCGGACGTATGGCACCCAGCTATTATGCTTTGTGGTTAGATCGTCATTATTCAACCAGGAATCTACCACAACCTTACGGTATGCTGGCCATTGGAAGAGCATCGGATTTTTCTGAAGAGGAAAAACAAAAAATAATTGAAAACAGGTTGAAATTAGGACTGATTAAAAACTGCATGATCCCAACCCAATTACTGATGTTCCCATGATACTGGTTTTTACGGAACGCGCCGATTTGAATTCGCGGATAGTTCTTTCTTACCTGAAGGATAATAACGAACCGTTTGAAGTGTTCCTGGAAGATGATGCAATCGAGTTGGAATACTGCATTGAAGGAAATAAGTTTGATTACCAGGTCTATAAAAACCAGCAATATATCTGTGGTTCCAAAGAAATAAAATCCATTTGGTACCGAAGAACTGACATCCAGGTAACTCGTTTTGGGACCGGCGAGTTTTCTCAGGAAGGGCTGAAAACCTATTCTCATGAACACATGAAAACAAGGACTGAGCAAATTCAAAGATGTTTTCATAACAAGAGATGCCTGGGGAAATTTGGATTTGGGAATTACAATAAAATTGAATTTCTGGAGACCTGTACTGCATTGGATATCCCTATTCCCAAAACCCTTATCACCCGTTCCAAACGAAAATTGCTGGAATTTTGGATAGACTGTCGAAAAGCCATTATTACCAAATCGCTGGCTTTTCCTTATGAAAGTGCAAACTATAATGAATCCGGCGGAATGGAAAGTTATCGGCTTGGTTATACGGTGACGGTGGGAAAATCGGAGTTCGAATTACTTCCTGAGTTTTTCGATTTAAGTGTTTTCCAGGAAAAATTGGATAAGTTGTTTGAAATCCGGACCATTTATTTGGATGGAAAAATCTATTCACAAGCCATTTTCTCTCAAAGCCGTGATGCAGCAGCACTGGATTATCGTTTGGGGTATGATTCCGGTATGAGAATGTGCAATTATACTTTGCCGGAAGCCATAGAACTGCAGGTCCAAAAGCTCATGAAGGAATTGGATTTAAACTTTGGATCATTGGATATCGTATTCACAACAGACAAAAAGTATGTGTTTTTGGAAGTGAATCCCAATGGTCAGTATGGCGCCGTTTCAGCCACAACCAATTCCAATGTGGATTATGAAGTTGCCAAATTTTTGATGAATTGATAGTATGGAAGGAATAGAAACCGTTGATGCGATTTTATCCACGCTTTATCCGGGGGCAGATTTTGAGCAGAAAATGAAGCTCCGGGAAGAACGGGCAAAGATTGATATCAAACAGCTAAAGATGGATCGGCTGGAAAGTGTGTGTGAGCCTTTAACCCCGATCTCACTAATCATGGATTATACCCAAAAAATATGAGAACAAATCACTCTATGGAGGTGCTGAAATTATACCCGAATGTGATTCCTGTTAAAGGATATAACCGTTCATTGCTTGTTGATTTACAAAGAGGGAAATCTCACCTGGTCCCAAATGATTTGATTGACTGCCTGGAGGAAAAATCGATTTCAGAAGTGAAGGAATACGAAGATTTTATACTTGATAATGAATTAGGGATATTCATGGATGCGGAAACAGGAGCAAATTTGACCCCGCTTCCGACCGCTTATTATTCTGCCTCAAAAATTAATAATGCCATCCTTGAACTCGATGAAAGCTCTTCGTGGAGCATTCCATCTGTTTTTAATCAATTGGACGAATTGGGAACACAATTCCTGGAAGTAAGATTTTTGGACTTTTCTTCCCTGACTGAAAATCTAAGAGCGTTGCAGGAATACAGCAATGACACAACCATTGAGTCGATTCAACTGATGGTTCCTTTTAACGTGGATTTGAAATCTTTTTTAGATGAAACTTTAACTGAACGCTTCTTTCGATTGAACACGATTGTAGTTTACAACGCACAATCCGGCTTTGAACTGGAGGAGAATTTATACAACCTTGTTTTTACCGCGCAAAAAACAGTATCAAAGGAGCATTGCGGGAATATTTCGATGGAACATTTTAGACTGAACATTCAGTCTTATACCCGCAGCAAGCATTATAACAGTTGCCTGGCACACAAAATCAGCGTCGATAAGAATGGATTCATCTGCAATTGTCCTTCTATGGATTCAACTTTCGGTCATGTTGATTCAACTCCATTTTCGAGGGTGCTTGCCACTAATGAATTTCAAAGTTTGTGGAAGTTGACAAAAGAGAAGGTCCTGGTTTGTTCTGTCTGTGAGTTCCGGGAGATCTGTGCAGATTGCAGGGCTTTTACACTGGATGACCTTGAGAACGGCAAACCATCCAAATGCGGATATAACCCTTTCATTAATCTGTGGAAAGGCGAAGAAAACTACTTGTCCGAAAAGGAGTGCGGCATATCTGTTGAAAATGGACGCATGCACATTCCCGAAGAACAATTGAATCAACTAAATGCAAGAATATGGGGGTGAGAGTGTTTTTTCTACTATTAATCGGATGTCTGTTGGCTACTTTGGAATTAAGTGCTCAGAATCTCGCTGAGATTAAATTGATTGATTCCATTTCAGTTTCATTTGATTTCGGAAGTTCCATTATCAAAAACCCCTCTAAACTGATAAATAAGATTCATCAACTAAAAATGGATCACGGAAAAGTTCAACTAATTTCTTATACAGATACCGTTGGAAGTAATTCATACAATAAAAGCCTGGCATCAAAGCGTTTGCTTGTTGTTTCGAAATTGATTGATTCGACAAATATCAAAAACTTCATGCTGGACAGTACCAACCAAAACGAAAAGAGAAAAAACACCGGACTCAAGGATGAATTTTTTCGAAGAGTTGATATACTCGTATATAGTGTGGAACCTAAAATTACATTCGGAGGACCACTCAATCTTCGAATTAATTTCTATTCGGCAACGACTAATTTTATTCCAGGTTCACTGGAAAACCTAAAAACGCTTCAAATACTGATGGAAATGGATACAACCTTTTCTATCAAGCTGAATGGTCATGTCTGCTGTAGATCTGATTTGATGTTATCTCTAAACCGTGCTGAGAAGGTGAAGGCATATCTTATTAATCATGGTATTAACGGAAAACGTATTACATGCTATGGCTATTCGAACACAGTACCATTAATGCCTGAAACGTCTGATGCGAATCAAAACATGAATATGCGGGTGGAGGTTGTTTTTATTAAACCGGGATCTCGTTGAAAGTTTTCCCGATATACACACAACCGGATTCTATGGATTGCGGACCTACTTGCCTGCGAATGATCGCAAAGCACTACGGCCGTTCCATTGGGTTGGAGAAATTGCGGAATTTAACGGAAACAACCCGCTTGGGAAGCAATCTGCAATCAATCAGTCAGGCAGCTGAAAGGATCGGATTTCGAACACTGGCGGTAAAAATCAATTTACTGGATTTGAAACAAGATGCGCCATTGCCGTGTATCTGTTTTTGGAACCAACAGCATTACATCGTTCTTTATAAGATCAAAAGAGATCAGTTCTATGTTGCAGATCCTGCAAGAGGAAAACTAGTTTACTCCAAAAGTGAGTTCCTGCAGAACTGGATTGATTCTTATGCTAATGAACAAACGGAAGAAGGGATTTGTTTATTAGTGGAACCCACCCCCTTATTACAGGAAAAAGACCAGGAAGAACCAACTAGCCGGAATGGACTTTGGTTTTTGTTCAGTTACCTGAAAAATTACCGTAAACTAATGATTCAGCTTAGTTTGGGATTGCTTGCGGCGAGTATTTTGCAGTTGATAGTTCCCTTCCTCACACAAAGTGTTGTGGATATCGGGATCCAAAACAAGGACATTGATTTTTTGTATTTGATGCTATTTGGACAGTTGTTCGTTTTCCTGGGTAGAATGAGTGTTGACATTATTCGAAGCTGGATCCTGCTGCACCTAAGTTCACGGATCAATATTTCATTAGTGTCCGATTTTTTGGTCAAACTAATGAAATTGCCCATCTCGTTCTTCGATGTGAAGAAGTTGGGTGATTTGATGCTGCGGATTGACGATCATTCACGCATCGAAACACTCTTGACGAATCAAACGCTGAGTATCCTGTTCTCTTTTTTCAATTTTGTGATTTTCAGTATTGTACTTACAGTTTATAGTCCTTCCATTTTCTTTCTTTTCCTGCTGGGAACTGTTTTTTATTTTTTGTGGGTTCGATTATTTCTCAGAAAAAGAAAGGATTTGGATTACAGACAGTTTTCCCAGGGTGGTGATGACCGTTCAAAAATCGTGGAATTGATCCATGGAATCCAGGAAATTAAATTACACAATGCAGAAAGACAAAAGCGCTGGGGCTGGGAAAGGATCCAGGTCCGGTTATTCAAGCTTCGCATTAAAAGTCTCCGATTGGAGCAAATTCAAAGCAATGGAGCAACATTTATCAACGAACTGAAAAATATCCTGGTAAGCTTTTATACCGCAAAGCTAGTTATAGAGGGGCAGCTGACGCTGGGAATGATGTTGTCCGTTTCTTACATAATCGGGCAGCTGAATACGCCGATTAGCCAGTTTTTGACATTCATTTATTCTGTTCAGGACGCCAGAATAGCATTGGAGCGCCTGAGTGAAATACATAATAAAGAAGACGAGGAACCGGAAAATTCAGAGCGGTCAAATAAGTTTCCGGAGCATAAAGACCTGGTTTTAGAAGATCTGAGTTTCCGCTACACCGGAACTGAAAAAAATGTGCTCGAAGGAATTAATTTGACCATTGAAACAGGTCGGTTGACTGCAATTGTTGGTGCGAGTGGAAGCGGTAAAACCACTTTAATGAAATTGCTTCTGAGATTTTACGAACCCACAAGCGGAAAGATCCTGATCGACTCAACGGATCTTGGAAATTTTACACAACATACCTGGAGAGCAAATTGTGGTTCGGTGATGCAGGATGGATTCATTTTTAATGACACAATAGCGAATAATATTGCTCTCGGCGAGGATGTGATCGATCCGTACAAATTGAGAAATGCCGTTGAAACAGCAAATATCAGAGAGTTTATCGAGACGCTTCCCTTGAACTACAATACAAAGATTGGGAATGAAGGAATAGGGATCAGCGGCGGACAAAAACAGCGAATATTGATTGCAAGGGCTGTTTACAAAAACCCAAAATTCTTGTTCTTCGATGAAGCAACCAGTGCTTTGGATTCGAAAAACGAACGGATCATCATGAATAACCTGAATAACTTCTTCGGCGGTAGAACTGCAGTGGTTATTGCGCACAGACTGAGCACAGTTAAAAATGCGGATCAAATCATTGTATTGGATGATGGAGCAGTGGTGGAAAAAGGAACTCATGTCGAGCTTTTAGCTTTGAAGGGATCTTATTACACCTTGGTTCAGAGTCAGCTGGAATTGGAAAAAATAGCGCAATGACCCTAATTTGTAAAAGACAATTAATAACCCAATGATTGGCAAATGAAAAAGGAAAACGAGGTATTCATTGAATTGAAAAGTGAGCCGATGAATGAGATGCTTTCGCAGCCTCCTGCCTGGATAGTTCGTTCCGGAAGTGCCTTGTTTTTGGCAATCCTTTTATTGGTTATCGGTTTGAGCTGGTTCATTCGTTATCCGGACGAAATAGACGGTGAAGTTTTAGTGACAGGTTCCAAAGCGCCCATCGAACTTTCCAATCAAAGCTATGTGCAGTTGAAATCTCTGAATGTATCCGAAAACCAGGAAGTAAAACAAGGAGAGTTGATTGCTGAATTTGATTTCAGGTTGAATTCAAAAGACTTTGCAGCAGCAATGGCTTATGTGAAGCAGCTGGAAGCATTCAATGATCGGTTTCCGTCACAAATTCCGGTTCCTGACCAAAAACTGCAACTGGGAAGTTTCCGGGAACAATGGTCGAATCTTCTTTCCAGGATTACTGAATGGAACTCAGAATATGCTTCAGGCCTGCAAGAAGGAGAATTAAAATTGATGCGGCAGGAAATTGCTTTTCGCGAACAACTGCAGGTTATTTCCAGTAAGAAAATGAAGCTTTCAGAAAGTGAATATGCATGGATCGAAGAACAAGTGGTTGGCAGTGAACGCCTCGCCGAACAAAATGCCATTTCGAAGCAGTCGCTCACACAAGATAAACGCACCCGTAACCAGGCTATGCAGACCGTTGAGGGACAAAAAGAACAAGCTATTCAGAATTTGATCGCTTTGAACGGATTGCGTAAAGAAATCCTGATCCTGGAGCATGATGCGGATTTGGAGCGTCTTAAACGATCAGCTGAAATTCAACAACTCCTTACCGGACTGATGAATGCATTCCAAAACTGGAAAAAGAATGCTGTTTGGACGGCTCCCAGTTCCGGAAAAGTGGTCTTTAACAAGATCCTGCAAGTGAATAAATTCTACAAAGCAGACGAAGCTTCGATTGTGATTGTTCCGGAAGGAAATGGGTATTGTGCTGTTGCATCAATTGTCAATTCCGGATCCGGGAATTTGAAAAGAGGTCAAAAAGCCTTTATTGAACTCGCGGATTATCCCAAAACAGAGTTTGGAATGCTGGAGGGAAAAGTCAGCGGCATTACCCAAATAGATAAGGTCGGGAAGCTGGAAATCCGGATAGATCTTCCGTACCAATTGAAAACGACTTACCAAAAACAAATTCCACCCAAGGCTTTATTAAAAGGCAAAGTAAAAATCATCACGAAAGACAAACGATTATTGATGCGCTTTTTCGAACAATTTACAGCTTTAATCCAATGAATAAGTGTTTCCTGGTATTCGTGTTTAATTGGGCTGTTTTTAGTGCTTCGGGTCAGGAGAAACTCACCCTGCAAGCTTGTTTGGACAAAGTGGAAAATAATACCACGCAGCTTGCTGCCGAATCCGCATTACTGCATAGTTCCAGGATCAATATGCAATTCCATTGGTGGAGTTTGCTTCCCAACTTGTCTGGAAATACCGGTTTTAATACTTCATTCGGACGCAGATTGGATCCGTTCACTAACACCTTCGCTACCAGTTCCGTAAATTCTCAATCGTTCGGACTGAATTCAAGTGTGCAGTTATTTGACGGCTTTTCCTACTTCTACAAACGGAATCTTCTAACTGCCAAAATTGAACGGGATGAAATTGGGTTGAATCAAAAACGGAATGAGTTAAAAATCCAGCTCATTGAAAGCTATGTGACTTTGTGTAAACTATCCGTTCAAATACAATTGACGGAATCACGGATTGAGAAATACAAGCAGCTGCAAACTCTTCAAAGATTGCTGCTCCAAGAAGGGCGAATCAATGGACTTGATACACTCAGGAGTGAACAATCCATATTGAAAGAGTACAATCAATTGCTGGCCTTGAGGAATGAATCAAAGCTTAAAATACTTCAATTGAATCTCCTGATGAATCTGCCTTTAGGTTCCGTTTATTCAGTGGACGTTTCCTCTGTTTCGGCTATTGAAGACAAGGTGCGGTTCAAAGAAACCTACGGCTTGGAATTGAATGAAGTGGAATTGAAGCTGTTGGAAAACGAATTGCAGGTTGAGCGTTCAGCTCTTCTACCGGGCATTTCATTGAGCGGCCTCGTTGGAACAGGATTCTCCACGAATAATAAAGACTATTCTCTGGCAGGCATTCCAACGAAAACCTATTCGCGGCAGATCAATGAAAATCTGTATGAAGGTATTGGTTTCAATTTGAATATTCCTTTGTTTAATCGGGGAGAGTGGTTGAAGACCAAACGATTGAGTGCTGTTCAGCGAACAGAATTGGCACATAACAGGGAGCTTGCGGATCAGCTTTTGGAAAAGAAGCGCCTGGAATGGGAACAAAACCGGTTAAATATGGGGGCTCTGCAGGAACAGAATAGACACATGACAAACAACCTCGAACTGATTTACCAAAAAAGCCTGCTGCTTTATGAAGCGGGACGTTTGACATACCCTGAAATAGAAATGACGCTGATGGAATGGCAACAGGAATTGGAAGAAGCGGCTTTGCTTCAGATTGATTTGGAGTTGTTGGAAATGTTTGATGATTGATTAGAAATTGAACTTATCCTCCCCCTTGGTCACCCTCCAAAGGGGAAATAGAGATGAATATAGAAATACAATAACCATTATGAACACGAATTTACTGAATATTGCTTTTGAGGATCTGTTTAAGCTTACTGTTGGACTTATTGTGGATGATCTGAAGGTGCACCGACATTTGTATCATTTGAGTTTGAGCTCACCGGATAAAGCAGTGCTGAATCTGAAACTTTACCGGAAGATCTTTGCGTTGGCAGGTTTCAAGGAGCAGGATATGAGCGAAGAACTCGAAGACTGGTATTTTGAGCAAACGAAGCGCGTGGAGCTGATTGCTCCGGATGAGCAGGAGCTGCAAAACCTGGCTGCGGAAATACTGGAAGGATTACTGAAGACCAGAAGTGAAGTTTATAAAGGGAAATTCAGGAAATAAGTAGGGGGCAGAATTTTCCACCCTACTTGTTTTTATTAACCCCTCCACCAAACATCAATCACGGGAATCTTTGGCCCTTGATAAAACTCATAATTACCACCATTCCACCAATCATAAATAACCTTTCTCTTTTTGATCACCCGATAACTTCCATTCTTGTTTTTCTTTATTTTAAAATAAGTTGCACCGCTTGGATGAGTATTCTGACTTTGATCACCAAACACCGCCAAATTATCTAAGCGGTAATTATCGAAATAGTCTGCTAGTTTCAATGAATCTGAAGCCAAAAGATAACCGGTGCTCCAAATCATTGTTCCATCAAGTTTTCCATCTAATATATGATCCTCCCCTTGAATGATCTTGCTGCCAACTTTACAAAAATAATGCGGAAGAGATCTTATATTTCCAATAACAATTAGCTCTGCTTTTCTAGGAGCACCAGGAATTTGAAGCTTCAATTCATTCTCGTTATAGAATAACTGACCAAATATAGCATTCGTGGATATGATCAGTAAAAACGTACCTATTAGAAAGAATTTCATGATTTAGATGTTTTTAGTATCAAAAATAAAGATAAGAATCCTTTTTGGAAAACACTATAAAAAAGGGGCAGAACTCCGCATGTGCGGGACTGCCCCTTTTGTTTTCTGGTTTATTATTCTCTACTTCACAGCATCTGCCTTTTCCTGGGCTTTAGCCATAATGCCGTCTGCTTTTTTGTCAGCTTCCGCCTGCAGATTGGCAACTGTTTTATCTGCTTTTTTCTTGCCTTCTTTACATGCAATTTCGGCTGCTTTCTTTTTAAGGATATTTCCTCCGGCTTCGGCCATTCCGGCTTCACACTGCTTGTTGGTTTCGGCGATGACCTGGTCACCCGCTTTTCTGGCTTCGGCCTTGATTTTGTCGGCTTCTTTTTGTGCATCAGCCATGATCTTGTTTTTCTCCGCCATCAGGTCTTTCTTCACGTCTTCCACCTTGTCTTTCACAATGGTTCTCACGGAATCCTTTGCTTTGTCAATGATTTCTTTTCCTTTTTCCTTCAGGTTGTCTTTCAGGTTTCCGGTAGCTTTTAGCAGAGCTTCTTTGAAATCCGTTTTGATTACCGGTTTAGTTACAGTTCCTCCCACTAGGGCATTTACAGGGATAACATCCGGAATAGAGCCCACGTTCAATTTCGGCGTGATACCGTTTATTTTAGCAATTCCCTGTTCAGCCGCTTTAATAATTCCTCCCGGGATCATTGCTTTCGGGATCTGCATCACCATTTTATAGTCGATCTCTTGAGTGAATGCTGTTGAACCGGTAACTTCCGTATCAATTCCGCTTAGTTTGATCTTCAAAGGCTTTTTCAGACTCATTTTTCCGTCTTTAAAGCTGAAGAATGCTTTCACATCTTTAAATGTCTGGTTGGAAATTTTATCCATATTCAATGCATCTCCCAATTTTTTCAATGGTTCAAAACCACTTACTGTAACGGTATTTGTAAAGAAATCCCCGTCACCGCTCAAGGTGTTGTAAACAGGCTCCAATGCTTTGGTCAAATCGCCCTTCATGTTCAGGTTCGAGCTGAATTTTCCGGATGCATATTTGGCAACCGGCGCCAATTTCCCGATTGTAAGGAAATGCGAAGTAATTTCTTTGATATCTATCTCTTTCAGGTTGTAACCCAAATCGATTGCCGGTTTGTTGTGGTCTTTCGAGCTGTAACTTCCGCGAAGGCCAACAGTTCCACCCATAGTATTCATCGTCAATCCGTTTAAAGAAGCCACTTCTTCTTTCACATTGACATTTCCGGTGATGTTGTTCACATCAATTCCATTGTAGCGCAGCTTCTGCACGTTTGTATTCAGGTTGAAATCTACATTTTCAGGAATCAACAGCGGTTCTGCATTCGGATCTGCCGGAGCCGGTTCTGCCGAAGCAGCAGCAGTTTTTGGAGCACCTGATACGCCCATTAACTGATCCAGATCAAGGTTGTTACTGTTGAAATTGAATGTTCCCTTCAGCAACTGGTCCTTATCTTCGTTTCCGAACAGGTAGCCCAAATAGTTATCTATCTTTCCGTCCATCGCGAAATCAGATTTACCCATGCTCGCGTGCATTTTCTCCAAGGAAAGGTTTTGCGGGCTGAAACGGAAAGTCAAATCTTTCACGTTCACATCCTCATTCAGGTCTTTTGATTTATACAGGAAATCGAATAGTTCTATCAATCCTTTTGCATCAAATTTTTCGTATTGTTCGTTTTCAATGGAACTCATTTTTCCATTCAAAGAAACATCAGCGTTAAGCTTTCCTTTGTAAGATTCTCCCGGAGCCAAAGGCATTACCTTACCGATTGTTGCCAGGTTTACTCTTGCTTTGATTTTTGAATTGATCAACGGATCAGAAATGGGGGTTCTTAACTTTAAATTGGCATCAATGAGGTTGCCAACAAACTCAGAATGGAATTTCGTTACGTCAATCGTCATTTTATCCAGGTTAGATCCACCCGCAAACTTTGAACCGGCATCCACTACAATACCATTGATTGATCCCAGACCTGCATATTTGATGCTTGCATTGTTGACATTCAAACCAACATCCCATCCCGGATAGGTTTTATCATCCAAACGACCTTTTACTGCCGCATTCATTTTTAAATTACCTTTTGCGATCATGCTTTCGTAGCCGCTTTGGTAGAAGGTCGGAACCAATGAAAGCAAGTCTTTGAAACTGATTTCTTTGGTATTCAATTTCAAATCCATTTCTGCATGGTCCTTCAGCATCTGGTAGAAACCATCCAATGACATCTTGAAATTATTCAATTCAAAATTATTTTCTTTCAAAGTGAATTTGGAATCATCTTCCTTGAATTCCATCAACAGGTTTACATCTGCATTGGTCTTCACTTTCGACAAGTAGCTCAAGCCCTCCATTTCCAAGGTCAGCTCGTCCATTTGCGTGCTTGTTTCGAAATCAATCACGTCAGCTGTCAAATCACCTTCACCGGTATGATTCAGGTTTTTGATATTGGCATACATGTCGGAAGCCTGGTCGTCATAAACGATCTCGATGTTCTTCAAAGAATATTCTTTTAAAGACATTTTAAATTTGGATGGCTCCTCTGAAGCCGGTTGCTCCTCTACCGGAATCACGATATCGTAGTTCGCTTTTCCTTCCGGATCCACGCGTACATCGAACTTTGCATCAGAGATGTGAACTTCGTCAATTTCGATCTCATCTCCACCGATTACATCCCATAAACCTACATGTGCCTCAATAGTTTTGATACTTGCCAACTCTACGCCCTTAAATTCCGTTCTACCTGTTACCTTCGTGTCATATAATTGGATAGTGACATTTGGGAACGTGGATAGAAAGGTCAGATCAAAGTCTTTGATAGTAACATCAGCCTTCAGAGATTTGCTTACTTCTTTCAATACCAGTTCCTTAATCTCATCCTTGAAAATTATAGGAATCAGGATGATTGCTATTAGTAAGAATAACAGGGTAAGTCCTGTCCATTTGAAAAGTCTGCGAATGAAACTTTTCTTCTTTTTAGGCAATTTTTCTTTTTTAGACATTGATAGGTATTTTAAGTATTAACCAAAGAATGTATCTTTACATTCTTACGAAAATAAGCTTTTCATGAAACAATTAGCAGTCCTAACGTTATTAATTTTTAGTCCGTTTGCGAATCAGGCACAAATCTCAACAGGAAAGGTTGGAGAGACTAAAAAGAAAACCGAAACCGAATCCGGAAAAGAAGCAAAAGATCCTTCCACAAAGTATGATCCTGAGAAGAATATGTTCGATTTTACCGTGTTTTTGGGAGCAGGTTACAGTATCGGGTCTCACCGCTTAGCAGAAAATGGAGATCTGTTTGGAAGAGAGATTGGAGAGAGAGCGAATGAGAAGATGGTCAATCGCTGGACCTACCAGGCTGGAGTCCGCAACCGGATCAACCGCTTTTTGAGCTTTGAAGCAGGATTATCCATTGATCGCTATGGAGAATCTTATGAGTATAAATCTACAGTACTAAATAACGACAGCACGTATTCTTATGAACGCAGTTATAATATGCTGGCTCTTCCTATTCAATTGTACTTTACATATGGGACACGTGTTCAGCTTCTTGCCGGAGTAGGAATTCAGCCGTTCATTCCACTGGGGATGAGAACAGAGACGACCATTATTGATTCTGCGGGATCGGATATCAGCCCGGAATCGGACGCTAAAACGATTGAAGGATTGAACAGTGCCGGAATCAGCTTATTATTCTCTGCAGGTGTGCAGTACCGCTTTTCAAAGTATGTTTCAGTATATGTGATCCCGGCTTATTCCCTGGGATTGACAAATATTTATTCGAAGCAGGAGCCTCACAAAGAGTGGTTGAATGCGCTAAATATCCGTTTTGGATTGGCGCTTCATTTCCCGGATGCAACAAAAACACGGACCAAGAAGGTGAAAGATCCGAACCGGAAGAAGGTGTTTCAGTGGTAACCACGAAGTAGATTTCGTACCTCAATCACTACGTGGTTTCCATTTTACAAAGTTGAGGGGTGTTCGGAAGGATGCCCTTTTTTGTTTGCCATTGAAGCAGTATCGAATTCTATTTGTATTTTTAGTAGGAAGATATTTTGCTTTGCCATACTAAATTCAACGAATGACAGAATCATTAATCCTACAAAAACTAGCCAGTTCAGTGAAGACTGAAGTGGAAGAAGCGCTTTATGCGATAGGTGAAAATCCGCCGCCGAATGCGGTTGAATTGATTTTGCCATTTCTGAATCATGCAGACCGCGGAATCCGTGAAACAGCTGCGTTTAGTTTGGGTGAAATCCAAATGGACAGTGCCATAGAGCCTTTAATAAAGCTTGTTCGTTCTGATGCAGACGATTCCTTAAAAGATTTTGCATTGGACGCACTTGACAGATATCAAAGCCCGGAAATGGAGTTGCTGCTGCTTGAATTACTGGACAGCCAGGTTTTAAAAATGCGCGTTCCGGTTACCTTATTGAAAGACTATCCATCTGCAAAAGCCAGAACCGTTTTAGCAGAGATTTTACTGGAAGACTCTTACAATCATATGGTCCACATTCCGGCGGTTGACTCACTTTATGCTATGAATGATCCTTCATTGAATGAGAAATGGGAGGAAATAACAGCATCTACCAATGAAGAATATGTATTCGTCATTGCCCATAAAGCACTGATTGAACTGCACTACGAAAAAGGGAAATACCCGTTTGAACCTACCCTATTTGATCAATACGATCAGTTGAATTCCACATTGGAGATCTTCCGGATTACCGTAGAGATGAATCGGGAAGTCGAAGAGTTTCTTTTAATTTCTTTGGAAAAAGAAAAATTTGATGATTTATTTGCTTACGGCATGATATCAATAAACATGCTCATTGCGATGATCATTATTGAGAAAGGAACTCCGGAATCCATTCAAACACTAGCGGAAATAATAACAAAAGTATGGAGCAAACATCATATAGATCGATTTCATAGTTATATAGAAGGATCAAAACTGGAGAAGAGGTACCAGGAGGTTTTGAAAACTGATTGATCAAGAATAAAAGAATAAATGCTCATGCAATTCATAGGACTAGGGTTTAGAAAATCAGACGATGTAGATTTGGAAGCCATTCGCGGCAAAGCTGCGGAATACGATCTATTGGCTTCGAAGGTTTTCAGTGAAGGGGAATTCAGAGAAGGACTGGAAGATTTTTCAGTTCATTATGAGTTGGAGTACCTGCAATTGGCCGCGTTCAATGAAAACGATAAAAAAGCAAGTTCAAGACAGATCTCCGATGAGTTGAGTGAATTTCACCGGGTTTCTGCGGAATGTGGTTTCCTGAACTTTTTGAGTAATGAGAAAGAGAAATTCCCGGAGGTTTACTATGTCATCTTTGCCTGCGATTGGAACCAGGCTGATCCGACGAGATTGGTGCGCTTAGCAAGCGATGAGTTGAAAACGTATTTCACCTTTAACAGCAGCTGGTATTTGTGGCTGTTCAATTATTCTGCCAAGCGGTCTTATCCGGAGTTGCATGTGCCTTTGGTGCTGGAGATTGCAAACGTGTAATGAGAATAAATTAATAAACCATTAATGGAGAACTTAACGCTTAATACCGAATTTTTTGACCTTTTTGTACAATTTATGGGAAATGGAGAAAGCCACACCATTGTTCCCAACGAAACCGCTGAAGAATACAAGCATGTTTTTATGGGTGCCCCGGATGAAACGGACCTTGTTATCGAAATCTGGAAAAACCATGGCTTTTCAAACTATAAAAATGGTTTGTTCAGTATCGTCAATCCAAATGAATACAATGAGATTGCCAGAAAATTTCCGAATATCTCTCCAACTGCTAATGTTTTCGCAAAAAGCTGTGTGGGCGGCCTATTTATTTTCGACAATCTCCCGATTGGGAAATCAATTCTCTATTTGAATGTACATACCGGAATGCGAAAGGTTATTGGAACAAGCCTTGAGGTGTTGTTAGGAATAGAAATTTCCGCAGATTCTTTTTGGAAGAAGGAGTGTTATGGAAAAACAGAATTGAAAGTAATTGATAAACACGGTCCGCTGGCTTATGACGAATGCTATGCTTTTGTTCCGGCACTTGCGCTCGGAGGAAGTGAAAGCATAGCTAAAATGCAAAAAGTAAAAGTGAAAGAGCAGCTGGAACTATTGGCGCAGTTGTATTGATTGAAATAAAGATAGTAACAATGGAAAACGTAACACTTATTTTATTTAACGAAATGCAGTTTGCTGTTGAAAAGCACTCGGATGTACCGGATGATCTGATTGAAAAATATAGTGGCAAATTCATGGGAGATGCGGATGACTTTGATATCCTTTTGCATATTTGGAAGCAAGATGGCTTTGCAAATTATCAAAACGGGTTCTACAGTACTGTGAATCCGGATGAATATTCAGAGATTGCCCGAAAATTTCCTGACATTTCCGCTACAGCATTGGTTTTTATGAAAACGTGCGTTGGCGGACTATTCATTTACGATGAATTACCTATCGGTAAATCTATCCTGTACCTAAATGTGCATTCGGGAGAAAGAGACATTGTCTCTACCCATTTTGAAGTGTTTTTTTCAGGAAAATTAGGCGCGGAGTCGTTTTGGAAAAGAGAATGCTATGGAAAAACAGAATTGAAAGTTATTGATAAATACGGTGCGCTGGCTTATGACGAATGCTATGCTTTTGTTCCGGCCCTGGCGTTTGGAGAAAGTGAAAGCATAGCTAAAATGCAGAAAGTAAAGGTGAAAGAGCAGCTGGAACTATTGTCACAGTTGTATTGATTGAAATAAATAACAGATTGCCGAACAATGAATTGGATAGATAAAAAGATAGAGGAATTAGGAGGTTTGTCAGAATCTGAAGGACAAACCAATTCTGATGATATAAGGGACTTTTTTTCCCGAAAGGGTATAGATGATCAATCGGTATTTTATAAGCTCATAACAGAGTTAGGCGGGAGAAATTTCAATGAAAATGTTGTCGTTCCTAATAGTGGAAATATTCCGGTTGCGGATAAAAACAATTTTATCCCGTTCTCTGTGTTCCTGGGCTTTAAAAACGGAGGATTTGGGATTATTGAGATAAATGAGATGCTGTCAGATAATTTACCATTGGATTCTGTTGCTTTCGGTATGGGCGATCCGACAGGTGATTATTGGGTGTGCAACACCAGAAATGGTAAAATCAGCTTCTGGATCCATGATAGTGAAGATCCATTTATCTATCCTGTGGCAGACAATCTTGAAAGTTTCATCTCTGGGTTTTTAATTGACACTTCAAAGCGTTCAGACGATAATGAAATAGTCGATTTTTGGATAGCAGATGATTTTTAACGAAATACCTTTAAACAAGTAGGGGCGCGATTAATCGAGCCCCTACTGTGTTTTACTCCGAATCACTAGGACCGGTTCCGGTGCCGAATGACTGAATGTCTCCATCGTAGAAGATCATCAATTGAGCAACATCTCTTAGGAAATCAATTTTACCGATCTCAATGCGGTTGATCTTCAATCCTGTTCTTTTTTGAACGTCAGCCTTCATTTCTTCGTATTTTTCCGGCTGGATCAGATCAATGCGGTCGTAGATAATGATTTTTCGCGTTTCATGTTTTAGAAGCCATAAGTATTCCAAACCTGCAACCAGGAGCAGCAAAGCACCATTCATGACGCCCATTTCTGCCAATGAAATTTTATTGGAAGCAAGGGCATTGATTACAGAAAGTCCGATTACCAGGAACAGGTAGGTCATTTCTTTGATCTCAATTCCTTCTGTTCGATACCTTAGAATTCCGAAGATTGCGAAGAGCCCAAGGCCCATTCCGGTGTCAATATCGAGTTTTTTCAATCCGAAACACAGGAAAAATGTGATCATACCGATCATGAAGTACGTGAAGAGATAGTCTTTTCTTCTCGCTTTGGTATAATACATGAAGCGGATAAGAATTACCAGAACCACCAGGTTCACGGTCATACGGAATAAAAGCGGGTAAAGGTCTTCGTTGAACCAGGAAATGCCGAACAACTTAAAGTCCGGTTGATGTGCGAGGAGCATGTGATGAATTTTTTATTAGTTTTTGTATAAGTAGCTTTTTTGCCTTGAAACGGTTTGCTTTTAAACGGTGTTCGTCGTAAAGGTCAATCATTCCGAAGCAAAATTTAGATATGCGAAACGGACGAATTAATTCGCGTTTCATTAATTGATAGAAAGGAGAAGTTCTATCGAGTTTGGGCTGTTTCAATTCTGCAATAACAATAGCCGAAAGCGTTTGGTTTTTACATTCCGGTGCATCCAGCGTTCCGTTTACGATGTCAAAGTCAATTGTAAGACGTTCTTCTACCAGTTTATTCACCAGCGTAATGCGGCGATAACTGTTTACCATGACCGGCTTTAAATCGATTTGTTTGCGCAGTCTGTCTAACAAAAATGAGCGCTGATCATTCGAAAAATCGGCAGTGAATCCGTCAATATTGATCCGGTTTTTATCCGTTCGTCCTTTGATCTTTTCTTTGACTTCCAGGTACGATTTATTACTGTCCAAATACGTTCGAATCCTAACTTTAAAACGGTTCGGAATCGATTTGTGGTGATCCTGGAAAAAAGAATAAGAAGAATTGTCGAAATACTGGCTGGTGTAGTCGAAAATGACTTTTCCTTCTATATTCAGCACATCGTAATAAGGGCGCATTTCATCCAGGAAAGCTTCCAGTTTACTGATCGGGAAGGCAAACTTTTCGTCCACACGGTTCATCAAAGGGGCACGAGACAATTCGTCGAGTGAAATCCCGTCATAAGTGTGCAACAAATCAGTTAATCTTCTCTTCATGTTAAATTCAAATATAGTTAATAATCTATATGACGTGATTTTTACAGCAGAAGTTATTTAAATTTTGCGGTAAAAAGTTAAAAAAATGCGGCGT
>CBFGOJ010000007.1:0-135555 GCA_965650365.1 uncultured Fluviicola sp.
CACTTCCGTTTCATTTACGGTGTTCGTGCTGAATATTTCCAGCAGGAGCTGAATGCTTTGAGAGATAATAAGACAGAATTGAAGATCAATACCTAAAAATTGGATTTCCTCCCTTCCCTGAATGCAATCTTTGAAATAAACAAGAGAAGCAATATTCGTTTGAGCTACTCTCAAACATTAAACAGGCCGGAATATCGTGAACTTGCTCCTTTTGCTTTCTTTGATTTCACTACAAACTTCGTGGTTTCAGGAAATGATACTTTAAAGCGTGCTTTGATCCACAACCTGGATTTGAGATACGAAGTATTCCCGGGAAGAGGCCAGTTGTTCTCTGCAACTATCTTCTACAAGAACTTCATCAACCCGATCGAGCAAAAGTCTCGTCCGGACGTTGTTAATGAGATTTCATTCCAAAATGTACCTTCTGCAACAAACTACGGTTTAGAGCTGGAAGCTCGTACTTTGATCTCCACGATCTTTGGTTTGGACACCGCTTCTTTCTTTGATGATTTAACCATTTATTCCAACTTATCCATCATCCGTTCTCAGGTAGATGTTTCAAGTGTGGCTGGAAGTGTTGCTGATTCAAGACCGCTTCAGGGTCAGTCTCCATATGTTTTCAATGCAGGAATTCGTTACGAAAACCGCAGAAATCAGTGGGGAGTATCTTTGAACGTGAACCGGGTTGGACAACGCATCTACATTGTTGGAAACGTGAATGAACCGGATCTTTGGGAACAGGCAAGAACATTCCTGGACCTTCAAATCACAAAAGGATTCTGGAAAGGACGTGCTCAATTCAAATTGAATATCCAAAATATTCTTGCTCAGGACCAGGTTTTCTATCAAAACAGTTCTACTGCAAGATCAGACGTAAAAGGAATGAACGGATTCTTTAATACTGTTTTCGTCGGAGAAAAGAGTAACCAAAAAGGATTCGATAAAAATATCGATCAACAAGTGTGGAAAACAAACTTCGGAAGAACGTTCAGTGCTTCTCTTAGCTTCAGACTGTAAGATCAAATGACGCCTGAGAGGCCACCCGTGATGCGGGTGGCCTCTCTTGTTTTTGCTAAAAAATAGTTCAATTGTTTAAAAGGTTGAAAATGTTCAAAAAGAATTCATCTATGAATTTTGAACACTTGAACACTTTCAACATTTGAACTGTTTGCAATATTAAATTACTGCTACCCTTCTTAAAACACGCTTAACATTTATTTACTCGAATCGTAACCTAAAAGAAAGGATAGAACAAGCTTTGTAAGGCAATTTTGTACCAAGAAAAAAAACGAAAAATGAAAAAAATTTACTTAAGTGCATTATTCGCAGGTCTAGGAACACTAGCTGCATTTGGACAGGATTTTTACGAAACAACTTACCGTGGAGCTTTTGCTCCGGCTCCAACAGCAATGTGGACAAACGGATGGGCTAACTGGGATCCACAAAACACAAATTACGGTTCTCCAAATCAAACGATCACTGCTAACATTACATCAAACACAACCTGGACTGCAGGAAATGTTTACTTGTTACAAGGTCAGATCTATGTAAAAAACAATGCAACATTAACTATTGAGCCGGGAACAATCATCATGGGTGATAAAGCGGTTCAGGGTTCAGGATTGTTTATTACGAAAGGTGCTAAATTGATGGCAGTTGGTACTGAAAGTGCTCCGATCGTATTTACATCTAACCAGGCTGTAGGTTCTCGTTCTGCTGGTGACTGGGGTGGAATTATCCTACTTGGAAAAGCTGCTAACAACCAAACAAACGGTATTGCAAACATCGAAGGATTGGCTCCAACTACAGATACTGAATTTGGTGGTGGAATGACTCCTGATAACAACGACAATTCAGGAAAATTGAAATATGTTCGTGTTGAATTCCCTGGATATGCATACCAAACAGATAAAGAAATCAACGGAATTACTTTTGGTTCAGTAGGTAAAGCAACAGAATTGGAATACATCCAGGTATCATTCTCTAATGATGATGCTTACGAATGGTTCGGTGGAACTGTAAATGCAAGACATTTGGTTTCTTACAGAAACTTAGATGACGATTTTGATACAGACTACGGATTCTCAGGAAACGTACAATTCGGATTGATCGTTCGTGACCCGAACATCGCTGATAACCCGGCTGTTTCTACTTCAGAAGGTTTTGAATCAGATAACGATGCTGCAGGTTCTACAAACAACCCGCAAACAAACGCTACATTCTCAAACATCACAGCAATCGGACCATACCGTGGAAACTTAGCAAACACAATCGCTGCTGGTTACCGTCGTGGAGCTCGTATCCGTCGTAATTCTGCTATCGATATTCGTAACTCTGTATTCATGGATTTCCAAAGAGGAATTCACGTGGATGGAGCTGCTTGTGAAGGAAACGCTACAAATGGGTTGATCCTTTACAAAAACAACATCGTTGCTGGTAACGTTGCTGGTAAAGTAACTGAGAAAAATGCAGGAAGTTCTTTCAACATCATCGGATGGTTTGATTCAAACAACAACGATTCAATTGCTTCTACAGCAGGAATCTTAACTACTCCATATAACTATTTAACTCCTGACTACCGTCCGGGCGGAACTTCTCCACTTTTATCAGGTGCAGATTTCACAGGAATGAGCACAGGATTAGGAATCAAAGAAGTTTCAGCTATCGCAGGAATTACTTTATACCCGAACCCAACAAGCGCTAATGCATCTTTATTTGTTGACGTAGCTCAAAACAGCACTGTTGAAGTAGTTGTAATGAACGCAAACGGACAAGTAATGCAAACAGTAGCTACTAAGTATGCTGAAGTAGGAACTCATGAGTTCACTATCAATGCTGCTGACTTCGCTCAGGGATTGTACTACGCAGTTGTACGAACTGGTAATGCAGTTAAGACTCTTAAGTTGAGTGTTATTAAATAAGAAATAGCTTAGCGAGAGCTAAGAGAAAAAGTTTTCTCTGTTAGTTTAGTTTTATAGCAAAATGAAGGGGTTTCCGCTTAGGCGGAAGCCCTTTTTTCATACCAGAAAATCCCAATTTCATGATATCCGGATATCATGAAATTAGGATATAATGATTTCGTTATATAACGAAGAAATTTGAGAACGGCAAGAAACCTAAAACTCCAAAATCCAGTAAAATCTGCAACTAAAAGCCTCTGTTTAATTTGATATTATCGCTATCTTCGTTAAACCACTCAGACAATACATGTCGGGATTAAAAACAAATACCATGAAAATATTAGCATTCGGAGCAAGTACCAGTAAATCTTCTATCAATCAGCAATTTGCGCATTTTGCTGCTCACCAGTTTGAAGGAGAGGTGAATATGATCGATCTGAACGACTTCGAAATGCCCGTATTTTCTGTAGATAAGGAAAAAGAAGATGGTTACCCTGTCCAGGCACATGAATTGCATGACATCATTGAAGCATCTGATTTCCTGGTCATTTCAATGACGGAACACAATGGAAGTTATTCTGCAGCATTCAAGAATACATTGGATTGGTGCTCCCGATTAAATAACAGCGTGTTTCATGACAAACCCATGTTGCTGATCTCTACTTCTCCGGGGAAACTGGGTGCCAAATTTTCATTAGAGGCCGCATTAAGTCGTTTTCCCAGACACACAGCAAATATCCTGGGCCATTTCAGCCTGCCGGGTTTTAATGAGAATTTCAACGACGGGATTACCAATGAAGAATTGGCAAAAGAATTTCAGGATTTGATCAAAAACGTAAAGGAAACTTTATCTAAGCTCAAATAAAGAGTTCACTCCGACAACTCGTTCTGCAGTATATCCTTCCGCATAACGTACACCAATATTACGTCCGAATTCGGCCATTCTTCCGCGAAGGAACTCAAAAAATTCTTCTCCGGAGATCGGTGTTTTCGGTTCGCTGGAATTCGGGTCCCAGAATTGCGTTTTATAGGCTTTGATCGAATCGAATTTCTGTTCAACAAAGTCTGTTACATCAATCACAAAGTCAGGCTTAAGGAGGCGGTCCTGGATGTAATGATAAACGAATTGCGGCCTGTGTGCTTCCTGAGCCTCACCGTTCCAGGTAGTTTCAATTCTTCGCAAACCGGCTAAAAAACAGGCTTCGGAAGCTAATTTACTTCCTTTACCATGATCCGGATGGCGGTCAGAAATGGCATTCAGTAAAACAATACTCGGTTTAAAGCGCCTGATCTGCTCAATCAGTAATCTCAGGTTTTCTTCGGAATGTTCAAAAAAGCCGTCTGCCATTTTCAGGTTCACCCGATCCGTAAGCCCTAAGATCTTTGCAGCAGCTTCCGCTTCTTCTTTGCGGATATCTTTAGATCCTCTTGAACCTAATTCACCCTGTGTCAAATCAATGATCCCGGTGGTATAACCCATTGCACGGTGCTTCAATAAAGTTCCCGCAGCGGAAAGTTCCACATCATCCGGGTGCGCACCAATTGCCATTACATCAATTTGACTCATGATTGCTTAATCCAATCTAAAATGTGAGAATCGGCAGGTTCCGTTTGCGGTGAAAAATAACCGGCAATCTTACCTTGCCCATCAATCAGGTATTTCTGGAAATTCCAGCTTACTTCCTCACCCGTTTGTTCTTTCAGCCATTCATAAATCGGATGAATCTGCTCACCTACCGTATGTACTTTTTCCGAAAGCGGAAAACTGACTCCGTAATTCGTAGCACAAAACGCAGCAATTTCTTCAGCAGATCCCGGTTCTTGTCCGGCAAAGTCATTACAAGGAACTCCAAGGATTGCGAAATCACTTCCGCCAAACTCCTCATTCATCTCTTGTAACTGCGTGTACTGAGGAGTTAAACCACATTGTGAGGCAACATTCACCAAAAGTAATTTTTTGCCCTTAAAAGTGCTCCAATCGATCGGTTTCCCATCCAGGTAGTTCAATGAAAAGTCATATAATTTCATAGCGATTTTCTTTGATCTTTAAGATATGCTTTATTTTGGATTCCGGCAATAATCGTAAGAATAAGAAATCCTAAAACAACGATCCAAACCCAAATAGGAAGATTTACAGATCCGTCTCCATTTGCATAAGAGTGCAAACCAACCAAAATAAAGTTCACCCCGAAGAACGTAAAAAGAATCGCCGCATATCCCCACATACTTGCTGCGTTGAAAGCAAATTTCCCTTTCAGGCCAGGAATGAACCTGAAATGCAAAATAATAGAATAGACCAGCACGGAAACCAAAGCCCAGGTTTCTTTCGGATCCCAGCCCCAGTATCGTCCCCACGATTCATTGGCCCAAATTCCTCCAAGGAAAGTTCCAATTGTCAGCATAAATAAACCAACAGTCATCGTCATTTCAGAAACGTATGTTAATTCGTTGATGTTCTTGGTAACTCTTTTTCCGTTGTTCTGTCCTCTAAAAATGTACAGGACAATATTGAAAATACCAAGTATGCAAGCCAAACCAAGGAACCCATAACTACTGGTAATAATTGCTACGTGAATCATCAACCAATAACTTTTCAGTACCGGTTGAAGGTTGGTAATTTCCGGGTCCAATAAGTTCATTTCTGTCACGAAAATCATGAAAGCGGCAAGAAGAGCTGATCCTGCCAAAATCCCGGCATTTGCACGAGAGAAGATCAAACCGGCAAGCATAGTAACCCAGGCAATGAATACAATTGCTTCGTATCCGTCACTCCATGGAGCATGACCGGAAATATACCAGCGCATTCCCAATCCGGCACCGTGATAACCGAAAATAATGACCAACAGGAAGATAATCACCTTCCGAATATTCATATAGCGTTTTTCAGACTTTTCAGTCGGATTGAACAACACGCGGATAAAGAAAACGATCATTAAACCGAGTCCAAAAAGTAAATAAGAATATTCCGAGTTTTTAAAGATTCCCATCTTGTTGTAAGAAACTTCTACTTTAACATGAGTCTCAGAAGGTAGAATGGATGGTGTAGAAATCGACCGTTGCAATTTCTTAAAGTCATTCAGAAGTTTTGTAGAATTTCGCACATCTTTCCCTTTCATGGATGCCTCATGAATCGAACTGATATATTGCAGGGACATACTGCTGGGCATCGTATCTTTTTCCAATAATTCCGGATTGAATGGTGGAAACCAACGATTTGCCTTATCTCCTTTTAATGGAACGATTTTTAAATACTCCCAATTACAAACCGAGTTCATTACCTGGTATTTTTCTCCAAGCTTAATTAGTTTCTTCTGTGTTTCCGACTGCTGAGATTCCGGTTTTCGCAAAGCTGCATTGTAATCATCAATAAATTTAAAATTACCGGCAGTTGTTAACTCATTGAATGAAACGTATTTTTTCAGTTTGTACTTTTCAAGCAGTGCAGCAGGAACAAAAATAATCTTTTGAGTTTTCCAGTAGAAAGGATACATGTGAACGCTCATCATTGTCTGCACCGCATTGTGGCCTTCGTACTTATTGGAACGATACAATTTTCTCAAAAGCTGATCACAAAGTGTGTGAACCGGAATAATTCGTCCTCTGTTATCCTGAACAAGCAAAGTTGCTATTTCATCACTTTGTTTTTCAGTCATAAAGTAAAACATCGTATCCAGGGAAGACACATCCATAGTACTTTCTTCGTGCTCATGTTGATGATCGTGATCGTGTGTGTGATGGCTATGATCATGATCCTGTCCAAAGGACGCAAAAGAACTCAACGCAAACAACACAGCAATAGCAGTCTTTGATTTTGAAGCTTTCAAATTTGCCATCAATTCTCTAAAACGTGAAGCTGGAGCAAACAAACTAAAGATCATCCCGATAAATAGCATTAAATAACCGAAATAGGTGACATTCGTTCCCCAAAAATCATGATTCACGCTCAAAATAGTTCCTTTCTCATCCGGATCGTAAGCTGATTGGAAGAAACGATAACCGCCATAATCCAATACATGGTTCATGAAAACATGTTTTGTTCCAAACTCATTGTTAGCCGTATCCATTACCTGTAAATCACTGGAATAAGAAGAAGGCATGTCTGCTCCGGGGTAACGATCTAAAGTAAAGTCATTGCATTTCATGTAAAAAGGAATTTTAATGCGTTTCATCCCATATTCCAGGTGATAATTCAACCCGTTGAATTTAAAATAAACGGGCTCTCCAATTATTCGCTCTCCTCCTTTCAGGCGAACAATCTTTGATTTACCGCCATCCGTGATCTTTACAGTCAAATAATCAGAGCCCAAATCCCTTCTGCCTGATGGTTTCAATATTTTGCCCACATTCGGAATTTCCTGTTGGAACACAAATTGCTGTCCCGCAACCAGGTAAAGCGTCTTCGTGCCAAATACAATTTCCTGTCCCGGCAACACGTTTGTATAGGCAGAATCCGGCGGAGCTATTCCAAGTTTACGATATTTCTTATTTCCGCTCATAGCCAAATACTGCATAGGCAATTCTGATCTCAAACGAAGCGTATCGTTCTTGCGATAAACATTGATTCCTTTCACCAGCTTATCTGAGAATGCAAGCGGAACTCCATTTACGGAGAAAATTTCATTGTTAATAACGTAGTTTGACTTCTTTCCATTCGTCACAATATCCAATGCGCTTGTTTTGTATTTTGGATCGATATCGATGGTGTCGAGCTGTTTTGCTTTAAAATCCACGTATTCGATCGTAGCAACTGTTTTACGATTCGGAAATGCGATATCCATAGATGCAGAATTAAATGGATAAGATTCCGCCAAATACGTTCTCACATCGTGTGTCAATTTGTATGTTTTCCCATCATTCACCTGCACCCATAAATACGGATCAGTTGTAAAAATGATATTGGATGCAGCTCCTTCACGGATCGGCATGATTCCTTCGTAACTGATGTAGCGCGTAATCGCCGCTCCGATAATAATGACAATGAACGAAATATGAAAAAGCAGTACCGCAATCTTTTCGCGTCTCCACATCTGGTAACGGAAAATATTAGCAACCAGGTTTACACTTAGAAATGCCAGCAGGATCTCAAACCATTTCGCATTGTAGATCCACAACTTCGCAGCTTGTGTACTTTCATAGGATTCGATAAATGTAGCTATTGCAATTGCTGAAAGGAAGATGAATAATCCCGTTGCCATTGCTCTCATTGAGAAAAGAGCTTTTGCCAGTTTGTCCATGTAAAAACGGATTGATAATTTTCTGGTGCAAAAGTAAGAATTCGTTTGGGTTTTCGGTCTAAATAATGGCGCAATAATGATAAAATAGGCACTGTATTTATTTCTCCCCCAAATCACGCTGATAACGCAGAAGGAAATAGTATTACCCTTGAAAAATGATACCATTGCCCAAACAATACAATGTGAAATACCTATAACTTTAAAAATCTGTGAAATGCGCCAGCGCTGACCTTGCTCCACCGAAGCGGTTATGCAAAGGTGAAGAGCTTTAGCGCAAGCGTTCCGCGGACAAAAAGAAACCAGCTGCGCCACAGGCGGAGATTGAAAATGCAAAGGCGACTGCTTGTCCCGACTTGTTTGGGAGTAAGCGCCTCCAAGATTTGCGTATTTGCGGTAAAGAAAAGAGCTCTGCCAAAGGCGGAGACCTGGTCTCCTCATAAATCTGCGAAATCTATGCAAAAAAAAGAGGATCCGTAACAACGAACCCTCTATCAATTTTATCACAAGCTATTAATTAGTTTTTGAAAACTGCACTAGCTTGTTTTTTTATCATCCGCATAGCGGATTCTTCTTAATCTTGCTCTACGACTTCAGCAGGAACCAAAATTCTTCCGCAATGTTCGCAAACGATTACTTTTCTGCGTGTATCGATATCCAATTGACGTTGAGGTGGGATTTTGTTGAAACATCCTCCGCAAGAATCACGGTCAACCCCAACAACAGCTAATCCGTTCTTGGCATTTGTACGTAAACGGTCATATGCTGCAATCAGACGAACATCGATCAATGCTTTTGCCTTTTCAGACTGAGCAATCAATGCATCCTCTTCTTTTTGCGTTTCACCAACGATTTCGTTCAACTCATCCTGTTTTACTTTCAAATCGCCTTTACGGAACTCCAAACGCTCTTTTGCCTCATCCAATACTTCTTTCTTGGAAGAAATTTTGATTTTAGCTTCTTTCATACGCTTTTCGTGCAATTTGATCTCCAACTCCTGGTATTCGATCTCCTTCGCCAACGATTCAAACTCACGGTTATTTCGTACGTTATTTTGTTGATCCTTGAACTTTATGATAGCCGCTTCAGCATCTTTCATTGCCTGCTTACGATCAGAAACTTCTGTATCTAACTCTTTAGCTTCTTCCTGTAAGTTCTTGATTCTGGTATCCAAACCTTCGATCTCGTCTTCTAAATCCTGAACCTCCAAAGGCAATTCACCACGTACGGTTCTAATTTTATCGATTTGAGAATCAATCTTTTGCAACGCATACAATGCGTCCAACTTTTCAGCAACTGTTGTTTCTTTTGTACTTGCTTTTGCAGCCATACTTTAGAGATAATTTATCGGATTCGTATTTACACTCGTTAAACGAACCGCAAAATTAGTAAATTTTTTCTTCATTTGTGCTACTAACCACTCAGAAGTATATTGTTCCGACTCAAAATGACCAATATCTGCAATCACCAGGTGATTTTCAGCATCAAAAAACTCGTGGTATTTAAAGTCCCCCGTGATAAAAACGTCCGCTTTTGCCCGAATAGCATCTTTCAGTAAAAAACTTCCCGCCCCACCACAAACAGCAATCGTCTTGACCATCGATTTGGTGGCATTCGTATGCCTGACCACTCCGCAATGGAATGTATGCTTGACAAAATTCAGGAAGTCCATGATCTCCATTTCATTTTCCAGCGTTCCGATCATGCCGCTTCCGATATATTCGTTGGTGTTCGACAAGCCTATCACATCGTAAGCGATCTCCTCGTAAGGATGTCCGGCTTTCATTGCTTGCAGAACCGCATTCAGCGCGTGTTGGGAAACTATCACTTCTACTTTTACTTCTTTCACCACTTCCAGTTCACCTGCCTTTCCAAGGAAAGGGGCTGCATCTGTATCTGGTCGGAACCTTCCTTCTCCTTTGGCAGAAAAACTGCAGGAATCGTAAGAACCGATCATTCCCGCTCCTGCTTTTGCTAAGGCTTCACGCAAAATATCTGCATGTGTCTGCGGAACAAAAACCGCCAGTTTGTGATTCACGGCTGCTTTTGGACTTAAAATACGCTGATTCGTCAACCCCAATTTTTCGGAAATGATGTGATTCACCCCAAAATGCACATTATCCAGGTTCGTATGGATCGCAATGAGACAGATATCGTTCTTAATGGCTTTCAAAACCGTGCGTTCCACATAATTCGCCCCGGTAATGCGTCGCAGGCCTTTGAAAATGATCGGGTGATGCGTTACAATGACATTCGCTCCGTGTAAAATGGCTTCGTCAACAACTGTTTCGATACAATCTAAAGCCACTAAAACACCCTTTATTTCGGTGTTTGCATCACCAACCAGCAAGCCGGAATTATCATACGATTCCTGGTAAGTGAAGGGTGCAATGTGATTTAAATACGAAACGAGCTCTTTGACCTGCATTTGAATGATTTTATCATTCAAAATTACGAATTCAGAATGACGAATTCCTAATTAATTTGCCCGATATCAAATAAAAAAGCTTTTGTCAAAGGTTAAAAAATTGGATTTTAGAAATTACTGATTGATAAAGCTTATTCAGTTCAGATTCAGCAATCAATGTCGTATTTAAAATCTGTGCTTTTTCACTCGCAGGAATATCCTCCAAGCCTACAAGCAAATGCCCGAAAATGCCTTTCGGAAATTTTTCAGGCTCATGAGAAACCCAGCAAAACGGAATATTTCTTTCCAGTAGAATCTTTGCCGTTAATCTTCCCTTCTGTCCCGTTCCGTTAACAATCAACTGTTGACCACCGTCCCAATCCAGTTCCACAAACCGATTGATCTTCAATTCAAAAAATGCTTGCTGCTGATAATCTGCACTTGTTTTAGAGGTACGCAACTCATGGTCGCGCCACAAATGAGTTATCAAATCCAACCCTTTCAGGGTGAATCCTTTTTCATACCAGCGAAATAAGAGATCATAATCTTCCGGGTAATTCAATCGGTCAAATCCACCGCATTTTTCCAGGTCAGACTTTCGCATCATCCAGTTTCCGGAAGCCAGAGAACATTCCCGGTAAATTTGTTCATAGAAATCAGATCTCTCTATTCGTTCGTTCAACCACTTTTCATAATTCAGGTAACCTTCGGAAATGGAATTCACCGCTGAGAAGTACTTCACCTTTCCCGTTACAAGTTGATGCGTTCCACTTTTCAGACTTTCCAGGAATTTTTCCAGTTTAAAATCCGGCATCACATCGTCCGCATCCATTCGTGTAATGAATTCTCCGCTGGAATGTTTAAAAGCACTGCAAAGTGCATCCACAATCCCTTTTCCGGAGTTTTCCAGCAAAATGATCCGCTGATCATCTAACAAATCTGCCAACAAAACCAATTCATTTTCAGTGCTGTGATCATTCACCAAAATCCATTCCCAGTTGGTGTGCGTTTGCCCCAAAATGGACAAAGCAGTTTCACGAATGTATTTTTCCGCGTTCCGGTAGGGTGTAAGAATGGAAATCAAAGACATGATGTAAAAATAATTACGAATGCCAAATTACGAATTACGAATTGGAGTTTCTGTTTATCTTTACATGATGGAAAAATTCCGTTTGCTTCTTCTGCCCTTTTCATGGCTCTATGGATTGATCGTAAGCATACGAAACTGGATGTTTGATGCCGGAATCAAAAAATCACAACCCATTCCCGGGGCGTCGATCTGTATTGGGAATATTACGGTTGGCGGAACCGGAAAATCTCCCCTAACAGCATACATTGCGAATTTATTTCCCGATAAAAAACCGGTGATCCTTTCACGCGGCTACGGAAGAAAAACGCAGGGTCTTCATATCGCCAATGAAAATAGTACTGCCAGTGAAATTGGCGACGAACCTATGATGTACTGGACGAGTTTCAATCACGAAATCCCGGTGGTCGTAGCAGAAAAACGCCAAATCGGGATAGATTGGATCCGTGAACACAAAGCAGATTCATTGATCCTGCTGGACGATGCCTTTCAACACCGCGCAGTAAAAGCCGGTTTGAATATTTTGCTGATGACTTATGATCGCCCGGTTTTCAAAGATTTTGTTTTCCCGGCGGGAAATCTGCGTGAACCGCGTTCAGGAATGAAACGGGCCCACATTGCTTTGATTACCAAATGCCCAAAAGATCTAACTGAAAATCACAAAACTCCATTTCGAAAAAGAATTCCCCTGGATTCCGATAAAATTTTCTTTAGTGAAGTGATTTACGGCGAGTTAAAAGGACTTTTCGGGGCAGTTTGGGAACCCTTCGACCAATTAATTTTAGTCACCGGAATTGCACAGCCCGAACCGCTATATCGTTTTTTAGCTGACAACCATCGTGTTGAGTCCATAACATTCCCCGATCATCACGCTTTTACCCAAGAAGATATTCAACAAATTCAGCAAAAAGTTGCTACTTTTGCGCACCAACGATGTGCAGTAGTTACAACTGAAAAAGACGCCGTGCGTTTTGCCGAATGGAAAGATCAAATTTCCGCAAGCAAAATACCGTTTTTTGTACAACGAATTTCGTTGAAAATAGATAGAGAAGAAGATTTTAAAGCATTACTCGAAAATTATGTTGTTAGAACAAATGAAAGAAGCTGCTGAGTACATCAGCAGCAAAACACAGGTTAAGCCTGGTATTGGAATCATTTTAGGAACCGGATTAGGCGGATTGGTTAAGGAAATTGAAATCATTGATGAGATTCCTTACGAACAAATCCCTCATTTCCCGGTATCGACGGTAGAAAGCCATTCCGGAAAATTAATCTTTGGAACTTTGGGTGGAAAAAACGTTGTGGCAATGCAGGGTCGTTTTCACTTCTACGAAGGTTACAACATGCAGCAGGTTACTTTCCCTGTTCGGGTAATGAAATTATTGGGAATTGAGCGCCTTTTCGTAAGTAACGCATCAGGAGGTGTAAACCCGGATTTTGTGGTAGGTGAAATTATGATCTTAGACGATCACATCAACTTATTCCCTGCACATCCGCTGATCGGAAAGAATATCGATGAATTGGGACCACGCTTCCCGGATATGAGCGAACCTTACGATCATTCTATGATTGAGGTTGCTAAAAAGATCGCCGCTGATAACAACATCAAAGTTTCGGTTGGAACTTATGCCGCATTAACAGGACCAACTTTGGAAACTCCCGCTGAATACGGATATGTTCGTGCAATCGGTGCGGATGCAGTTGGAATGTCAACCATTCCGGAAGTAATTGTAGCACGCCACATGGAAATTCCTTGTTTCGCAATCTCAATCATTACGGATTTAGGTGTTCCGGGTAAAATCCAGAAAGTAAGCTTACAGGATGTTATTGATGTAGCGAGCAGACAAGAGCCGAAAATGACTTTGATCATGCGTGAATTGATTTCGAAGATTTAATCGGATAAAATAAATAATCGGAAGTCCTGACATTGACAGTCAGGACTTTTTCGTTTTCTACAGGTATTGTTTACAATTAGATGAACCAGGATTGGGATTCTTCATTACATTAGTAAAAAAATAAACATGAACCTAAAAGACTTTTTAGAGGAGTGCAGACAAGAAAATATCATCGATCAAACTACTGTAGATCGCATGTATGCTTATTTCCTGGCAAAAAAGGAACAGCAATCCATCAAAGCCCAGGATCAAATCGCAATCAATAAACAAAGCTCAGGCAACGGATTAATTATAACCGTTAGTATCATTGGAGTTGTTCTGATTGGCTTCGGGATTATTTACCTTTTCGCACATAATTGGGATACTCTTTCACGTCCAACCAAAACAATCCTTAGCTTATCGCCGGTCTTTCTTTCCATATTGGCCAACATTTTCACGCTCACTAAGCGAAAAGACAATGTAATTTGGCAGGAATCGGCAGCTATTTCAAGTTTCCTGGCCGTTGGGAGTATGCTGGGATTGATTCTGCAGGTGTATCAACTGCCGGGAATTGAAAATTACTTCTACACCTACTGGTGCATTCTTTGTTTGCCGGTTGTTTATCTGCTCAAATCACACAGCGCTGTTTTTTGCGCCATGCTGTTGATGTTCCTGAATCTTTTCAGTTATCCGATGGACCAAACAGCCATCTACCAGGTTCCGTGGTTTGGCAGTTTAATGATGTTCCTTGCTTTGGTCCCATACCTGAAGCGTTTGTTCACCTTACGTCAACCCGAATCCCTATACATTGCACACCAAATTGTTGTTCCGATCTTAATTTGCTTCAGCGCTATTGCCAGCATGAAAGGATCTCACACATCGGTTTGGCTGATTCTGTTCCTGGTATTGGCCAACTTCCATTTATTGGGAACAAGTGTCTTTCTGCGCAACACCAATCGAACGCCAAATGCTATGGCGATTTTGGGTTACGTGGGAGTCAGTATCAGTTTGACCTACCTTTTGTTCTTTCCAAACTGGGGATTCGAGTCCTTACTCCACGTTGAATCACATGATTACCGACTCATCTTTATCCCAATCTTATTAGTACTGGGCGTTTTGCAACTGTTCTTTTATTTCTCCAAAGAGAAAATCGGAACGCATAATCTTTACAAACTGCTTTTGCTTTTGCCAATACCGTTTATTCTTATGAACTATTATGGAACGAATGCACTTCCATCCTACCAGGTCACGTTATTGCTTGCGGGTTTAATTGTAGTTCATTTTGGGCAGGAGAAAAAAGACGCTTGGCAAATCTATCCGGCCTTAGGGTTTATTACGATGGTCATTTTCAGTCTTTCGTATTCGGTTAACGGTCCGTTAAGTTTTTTCCTAATCGCTCTTGTTCCCGGAATTTACTACCTGGTACCCGCTCCATTAATCGATGAAAAATCCAAAAAGGGATTGAGTTCGGATCAAATCATAATTTTGGCATTTCAGTTGTTAATCCTGGTTGTTGCAAGTTTCGGGGGATTCTGGATGATGATCAAAGACAATTATCCGCCGCTGACTTCTTTTCAGTTAGGCTTAATGAGCTTAATATGCATCGGAATTCTGGCAATGGCAATCAAAGTTCGCAGACACTTATTGTCACATCTCAACGGTTTGTTCGCACTTTTCAGCTTAGCTGTTCCTTTCCTGGTTTGGATCGGTTGTATTTCTTCCGTGCCCATGGAACACCTATATTCGATTTTCCTTTTAGTACTGGGAATTGTAGTACTGGTTTACAGCGCTAAGAAAGCAAATCTGACCATAGCAAATCTGGCTCTCGGGCTAATCGGATTGGTAATGATTTGCCGCTTTTTGGACCTGAAAATGTCATTAACGGTTAAAGGAATCTTGTTTATTTTAATCGGAAGCTGCTTTTTTGTGGCTAACTATCTCATTCTAAAAAACAGAAAGCATGAAGACAGTAAATAAAAGGCTCATTGGATTGATCGTTATTTCAATCATTCAGCTGGCTTTCCCACTTTTTTTCATTGCTGCCAAAGAACGTGTCATTGAAAAAGGAAAAGAATATATCTTCCGCATTCAACCCGTTGATCCATATGACTTCTTCCAGGGAAGGTATGTAAGCCTGAACGTTCAGTCTTTGGAATATGATGCTGCAAAAGCTAAAGATTTCAAACCAAATGATATCATGTATGTTGAATTTGAGCAGGATACTGCGGGTGTAAAAATCAAATCCGTATCTCGCAAAAAGACAAAACACTCACTGAAGCTGAAATTATATTATATATTTAAACCTGTGACCGGAACGGAAAAACTAGTTATCAATCTTCCGTTCAACAGATTTTACATGGAAGAAAACAAAGCCATCACTATTGAGAACCAGATTTTAACAGATAGGGAACACACTAATTTTGTTCACGCAAAAATTTTGAATGGTGACTTTGTTTTAACGGATATCAGCTCTAATGGAAAATCATTGATTACCGGAAAACCCGTCAAAAAACCAACGTTTGATGACTAAATTTCAGTGGTTTCTGATCAAAACTCAAATAAGCAGACGACAAATTGGGTTATAATTCAAAAAAGAATGTATTTACGGTCGATATTCGGTGAAAAAACTCGAAATTTGCGACTCAGTTAAAATAGAATATGTCTACACGAGATAAATACGAAGTAGTAATTGGTTTGGAGGTCCACGCACAGTTGCTGACCAAGACCAAAGCATACTCTTCGGATATCAATGAATACGGAGCGCATCCGAATACAAATGTAAGTGTGATTACTTTGGGACATCCGGGAACTTTGCCCGTGATGAACAAGAAAACAATCGAATATGCCGTGAAGCTGGGTTTGGCTTTGGGCTGCACGATTGCGGAACACCAGCATTTTGCCCGTAAAAACTATTTCTATCCCGATCTTCCGAAAGGATACCAGATTACGCAGGACACCACTCCTATTTGTACGGGTGGTTCGATTGTGATCAAAGACGAAGACGGACAGGACAAAACCATCGGGCTGACTCGTATTCACATGGAAGAAGATGCCGGAAAATCCATTCACGATGTGGATCTGTATGACACTTTGGTGGATTTGAACCGTGCAGGAACACCGCTTTTGGAAATCGTTTCAGAACCTGAAATGCGTTCCAGCCAGGAAGCCTACAATTATTTGACAGAAGTTCGCCGTTTGGTTCGCTACCTGGATATTTGTGACGGAAACATGGAAGAAGGTTCACTTCGTTGTGATGCCAACGTTTCTGTTCGTTTGAAAGGTGCTGCCGAATTCGGTACAAAGGTCGAAGTAAAAAACATGAACTCCATCCGCAACGTACAGCGTGCTATCGAATTTGAAGTAGAACGCCAGATCGAAGCAGTTGAAAAAGGAGAATATATCTCACAGGAAACGCGCAGTTTTGATGCTTTGAAAGGAATCACCATTTCCATGCGAAGCAAAGAAGCAGCTAATGATTACCGGTATTTCCCGGAGCCGGATTTACAGCCAATCGTTGTTGATGCAACCTATGTGAACGCTGTAAAAGCAAAAATGCCTGCTCTTCCAAGAGAATTGTACGCAAAATATACGCAGGACCTAAAACTTTCCGATTACGATGCCGGAATTTTGACCGATTCAAAATCCATTGCTTTGTTCTTTGAAGAAGTGATCTCTAACACGAAAAATTACAAGTCAGCAGCGAACTGGGTCATGGGAGAAGTAAAATCTTACCTGAACCAAAAAGGCTTAGAAATCGAAGATTTACCCATTTCAGCGAAACAAATTGCAGGAATTATCAACCTGATCGAAAGTGGTAAAGTTTCCAATTCTGCGGCTGCACAAAAGCTTTTTCCTGCATTGGTAGAAAATCCGAATGCAGTTATTGAGGAATTGGCGGTTTCTTTGAACATCATTCAGGAATCCAATGCTGACTCGTTAAAAGAAGTTATTTTGGAGGTTTTCAAGCAACACCCGGATGAAGTTTCCCGTTTTAAAGCCGGAGAGAACCAATTAACCGGGTTTTTCATGGGGCAAATCATGAAAGCTTCCGGTGGTAAAGCAGATCCAAAAACTACAAACGCATTATTGCGTGAATTAATACAAACCGTTTGATGAGCCGTTTTTCTTTCTTTTCCTTCCTTTTTTTAGGAATATTCCTTTTCTCTTCGTGCGGAGACGATAACCTGGACGAAAAAACAGGACTGGTGAATAATTTTCACATGGAAGGCCAGATCAAAGGGGCTGCCAATCAGAAACTGAAGATCGAAGCACAATCCGGTCAGGGTGTAATTGAAGTGGCTAAAACGATGACGGACGGTTCCGGAAACTTCGTATTAGACGGGAATATCCCCGGAATGGGAATTTATTCCATGACTTTGGGAGAAAGCGGGAAAAACGCAGTAGTTATTCCAATAAATGTAAACGACAAAGTGGTTTTGAATGCAACGAAAGAAACGTTTGCTATCACCCCGTCTTTTTCCGGAACTAATTGGGCGAAACCTTTAACGAAATACATGGTTTTGTTCAGCGATTTTGCTAAAAAGCAAATGGAGGAATTACCGAAGATCAAAGATGAAGCCAAACAATTGGAAGCTTTCGAAGCATTGAAAAAACCAATCGTAAAATTCACTCAAAACCAAATCAGTAAAGATCCGGCAAACCCTGTGAATATCATCCTGGTCAACCTGATCTTACCTGCAGACGGCAGCTTTTCCAACTGGGATCCTAAAAACATGGAAGTTCTCCGAAAAATGGAAACTGCTTTCCAGCGCACTTATCCTGATTCACCACTCACAGGGATGATTTCCCAGCAAGTGGCTGCAATTGATGCTCAATACCAGGCCAACGAGCGAATGAATTCCGGTTCGATGGCTGCTCCTGAAATTGCTTTGAAAAATCCGGATGGAAAAGAATTACGCCTTTCTTCTTTAAAAGGAAAAGTGGTTCTTGTTGACTTCTGGGCATCCTGGTGCGCTCCTTGCCGCAAGGAAAACCCGAATGTGGTAAAAATGTATCAAAAATACCGCAGCCAGGGATTCGAAGTATTTTCTGTTTCTTTAGATCAGGACCCTGATGCCTGGAAAGGGGCTATTGCAAAAGACGGATTGGTTTGGCCAAATCACGTTTCCGACCTGATGGGTTGGCAAACTCCATTAGTAGCTTCATACGGAATCCAGGGAATCCCTCACACCGTTCTTCTAAACAGAGAAGGAAACATTGTGGGAATTGGTTTACGAGGTGCACAATTGGAACAAAAATTGTTAGAACAACTTGCTAAAAACTAATTATATGAAACAACTCATCCTTTGTTTAACACTTTTATCCGGAGTTGCCTTCGGACAAACCCCGGCTCAGGTTGAAGTCAGCGGAAATATTTTCAATACCAAAGGTGACAGTATCAAGATCTCTCAATATTACGGTTCTCATTACATTGATTACATCAAGGGAAAACTGGATAAAAAAGGAAATTATTCCTTAAAAGGAAAAGTTCCTGTTGCTGATTACTACGTATTGCGTTTAGGACAGCAGCATATCAATATTGTATTGAGAGAAGGAGCTGTGATCCGGATCAATGCAGACGGAAACAATATCAATGCATTCCACACAATCACCGGTTCGGATGAAAGTATTGCTTTGAATGAGTTTGTTGGACAAATGCAGTATTTCAATCAGAAGAAAGATTCTGCGATCAATGCCATGAAAACAACTCCTGAAAACCAGGAAGCTATCAATAAATATTACCAGGCAGAATACCTTAAATTCTCAGCATACAGACAAAAATTCATTTCTGAGCATGCAAATTCCGCAGCGCTTTTACCGGTTGTCAGTACATTGGATACCGATAAGGAAATCTCCATTTATGAAGCAGTTGTAAACCAATTACTGGCTACTTTTCCGACTTCACCAAGTGTTCAAAATGCAAAAGCCAGCTACGAACAGCTGAAAGCGCAAAAAGACAAGCAAAATTTCCTTGGTTCCGGAAAACCAGCTCCAAATTTCACTCAGAACGATGTAAACGGAAAACCGATTTCCTTATCAGATCTGAAAGGAAAGGTGATTCTTTTGGATTTCTGGGCATCATGGTGTGGACCATGCCGCAAGGAAAATCCGAATGTGGTTGCATTGTATAACAAATACAAAGACGCCGGCTTCACCGTCATGAGCGTTTCCCTGGATAAAGACAAGGCACCGTGGCTGGCAGCTATCGAAAAAGACAAGCTGATCTGGCCTAATCATGTTTCCGATTTGAAATATTGGTCGAACGAAGTTGCTAAGATGTACCAGGTTTCATCCATTCCATTTACCGTATTGATCGATAAAAACGGAAATATCATTGACACCAAATTGAGAGGTGTGGAACTGGAGCAGGCCCTTAAAACGATCTTCGGATTCTAATATGGAAATTCCAACAGGAAAAAAGATCTATTTTGCTTCTGATTTTCATTTAGGTGTACCGGTTGGAAAATCAAGCCTTGAGCGCGAAAAGCGCATCATTGAATGGTTGGATTATATCCAAAAAGATGCCTTTGAAATTTACCTTGTTGGAGATATTTTCGATTTTTGGTTTGAATACAAGCATGCTATTCCGAAAGGTTTTGTGCGGATTCAGGGAAAAATTGCAGAGTTGGTCGACTCCGGAATTCCTGTTTATTTCTTTACCGGCAACCACGACATGTGGATGTTTGACTATTTCGAAAAGGAATTGGGTGTGAAAATCTTCCGTGAACCAATTTACAGAGTCTATAACGAAAAGAAATTCGTAATTGGACATGGAGATGGTTTAGGCCCGGGAGATCGCGGCTATAAGTTTATTAAGAAGGTTTTCGCAGCAAAATGGTCGCAATGGATGTTTGCACGACTTCATCCGAACTTCGGGATTTGGCTGGCGAATTATTTTTCCCGCAAGAGCCGGATTGCAACCGGTGATGAAGATAGCAAGTTCTTAGGTGAGGAAAACGAATGGCTGGTTCAGTATTGCAAAGAACAGGAAGCTATTATTCCGCAGGATTACTACATTTTCGGACACCGCCACCTTCCAATGACCATACAGATTAACGAACGAGCTGTTTACATCAATCTTGGAGAATGGATCCATTACAATACCTATGCGGTATTTGACGGTGTTGAGGCGAAATTGTTGGAATGGAATAAATCAAACGAAACCAAAACATAAGGTATGCACGCGATGCTTCGCGTGCCTACTGGCCTTCTTTTGGTTTCGTTTCGTCCGGTTTTGGTTCTTCTTTCTTCTTTTTCGGTTCTTTCTTTTTCTTTTCTTTTTCCTTACCTGTGGTCGGCATGGCGTCATCTTCCTTCGCAGACTGAGCTGTTCCGCCAAATGTTCGGATCTCTCTTCCCTGCTCATCGAATACGTGTTCTTCGATCAGCACGTCTTTTTTATAGATTGCACGGCTCTTTAACTTTCCGTCAGAGAAACGATCTTCAAACAAACCTTCCCGAACTTCCGTTTTGGTCATGGTTTTCAAATCGCTCACTACAGCGATATAATACAACTTTCCTGACTTGATAGGTTTATTCACACCTTTTGCCAGGTTATTTCCTTTCAAAATGGGATTTTCACTTACTGCTTCGCCTCTTACGAGAGTCACATCAATTTTCGCATCCTTCAAACTATCCAAAGCTTGTGCTTTTGTTTTTTTATCGTAAAGCATTTGACCCAGAGCATTTGCAATTTCCAATGTCTGACAGGCATACAGCTCTGCCGTAACGTATTGATTGGGTTTCGGTGTAACTTTTTTGTAGTTTTCAATAGACTGAAGTGTCTGATTGTAAAATAAGGTCTTAAATTCTCCGTTTCGGGAATCCATATCCCAGGTTTCTGTGCGCAGCAATTTCCCATCATCGTAATAATAATGCTGTACACCATGCTTTTTACCCTCTTTATAATTCAATTCTTCAATAATATCTCCTTTGCGATTATAAATTAAAAACGGTCCCTCCAATACACCTTTTACGTAGTTTGCTTTCTGGCTTCTTCCGCCTTTTGAATCATAAGTGATTTTAGATCCGTTTAAAACACCTTCCGTATAGTGCTCCAGTTTGGCTGTATCCCCTTTTAAGTTGTAAGTCAATTGAGGGCCTTCAAACTGTCCCATCCGATAGGTTTTCTCCCATGCAGGGATTTGGGTCGAATCATTGAAATACGTCCAATGTCCGTCTTCAACACCCTGAATGTGTGAGCGGACCACCATAACACATCCTGATTTGTAGTAAGTGGTATCAATTCCATTTGCAAATCCATCCACAAAAGTGACTCTTCGTTCCAGGATTCCATTCATGTGACACGTTTCACAAATCCCTGAAAACGGCATTTTTTGAGAACTCGTCACTACCCGTTTCCCATCTGAAGACATTTCCAATTTCTGGTTGCAATCTACTACGCCGGCAATCTTTCCGCATTCCCATTCGGTATAGCGTTGTTTGGATTTATCTATAGATTTTTGATAACAGGGAACCGAATCTTTTCTCGCAATGCCAAATCCGGGCTGAGCGGAAACCGCTAAGGAGAATAAACAAAAAATAGCAACTAGAATCTTCATATTTTATAGATTTTACGACTTTAGGATTTTAAGATTTAAAGACTTGATCCGCACTTGATATCCGGCAGTCTTAATATCCTGATGTCCTAAAATCCGGATGTCTCTCAATCAATTATTGTTCCATCTTCAACGAAAGCTTCGACAAAGCATCCTTCATCCTTTTGGGAATTGGAATAGAACATTTATTTACACTATCATAGCAAACAAGTACTGAACTGCCGGTTGTTTTCACTTCCTGCAATACTTTTACTTCATATGCTAAGGTAAAACTCTTTTCACCGATATGTTTCAGGTAGACAAAAATTTCCACCGGTTCATGCAGAAAAACGGGTTTTAGGTATTCCAGTTCATTTTTTCGCAGAATGACGCCTGTTTTCTTCCAATCCCAATCGTTTCCGAGCATTTGACGGAAATAATGAATTCTTGCTTCTTCGAAATAATTCAGATAAACAGCATTGTTTACGTGCTGCATCATATCACAATCAGAAAAACGAACCTGTAATCTGTATGAGTCCAACATACCCTATTTTTTATCTAAAACACTATATTCTGAGTTGTTTGAAATGAATTCAGGAACAACTTCTTTCATCAATCTAACCAAAGTAAGATTATCCGTTTTACCGATTGCTTCTAACAATCTATCGATCGTTGCATAAACGTGCTGATCTACTTCTCTTTCAGATGCAACCAAGATCTTTGGATGGTGGGTTTCCTGCACGTTTTCGGCATCGTTCAACAATTCTTCGTACAATTTCTCTCCCGGTCTTAAACCAGAATACCGGATCTCGATATCTTTTCCCAATTCCAATCCGGATAACTGGATCATTTTTTTTGCCAGATCCACGATCAAAACGGATTTCCCCATGTCAAACACGTAAATTTCGCCGCCACTTCCCATAATTCCCGCTTCCAATACCAATTGACAAGCTTCGGGAATCGTCATGAAATAACGCGTGATGCGCTCATCCGTTACGGTAATCGGACCACCTTGTTCAATTTGTCTCTTAAACAATGGAATCACGGAACCATTTGACCCCAATACGTTTCCAAATCGGGTAGTAATGAATTGTGTATTTCCTTTGTTGGCAGCCTGGGCAATCATTTCAGCAATGCGCTTACTAGCTCCCATCACATTTGTCGGATTTACCGCTTTATCGGTAGAGATCATGACAAATTTGTGAACAGATTTTTGATTGGATAAATCCACCAGGATCTTCGTACCTTTTACGTTATTCCTTACCGCTTCAGCAGGATTTAATTCCATCATAGGAACGTGTTTGTATGCTGCTGCGTGAAAAACCCAGGAAGGCTTGAACGTTTCAAAAAGAAGCTCCATTCTCTCCTCGTTGCAAATGTCTCCGATTACAATCTCAAATGCCGGAATGTCCTTCAATTGCTTCAATTCAAATTCCAGGTCGTACATTGCCGATTCTGCCTGGTCCAGCAAAACAACCAGTTTGGGCTTATATTCCAATATCTGTCTCACAATTCCCGAACCAATGGAACCAGCTGCCCCGGTTACCAAAACAACCTGGTCTTTCAGTCCGACGGCCAATTTCTCCTGATTCAGTACAATTGGAGTTCTTCCTAACAGATCTTCAATATTTACCTGTGCAATCTGGTTGGTTGTAAATGCACCATTGATCCAGCTTTTCGGACTTGGTACTTTTTTCACCTCCACCCCTGAATCAATGCACTTTTCAACGATAGCACTTCTTTTTTCAGGCTGCAGGTTCTGAATAGCAATAATTACCTGGAAAATCTTGTTTTTTTGCAGGATCTCTTCCAATTTGGAAGTATGGAACACTTCTACTCCTTCAATCCGGTTTCCGGAAATGCGGGTATTGTCATCCAAAAAGCCGTAAACTTTCAGGTTGATGCGAACATCCTTCTCAATCATTCTCTTCGCGATTAATCCGGAAACACCTGCACCGTAAATCAATACCAGCTTTTGTTCGCTGCTGGATTTAACGGATTCGAGGTATAATAATTTCACCACGAACCTGGAAACAGCCAGGAAAAAGAAACAGAAAACGTATTCAATTACGATGATCGAAATTGGGAAGAGGTAATAGTTGTCAACCCAATTGTAACGGATTAAACCCAGAATCACAAAAAGGATTGAAGTAGTTGTTGTGGCTAAGAAAAGACGTTTAAAATCAGAGGTCGAAGTGTGTCGGACAATTCCTTTTTGAATTCCAAACGAAAAGAAAACGATCAGTCGTACTGTAAAAAAAACAATGATTGAATACTTGACGATTCCCAATTCCAATTCCCATTGTGCACCTTCCGCTTTAATATCAAAACGGATCAGGTAAGCAATCACTAAAGAAAATGCTGAAATGAATAAATCAATGAGAATTATTATCCACCGTGGAATATTTCTTTTAGGAAACATGTTGATTGGGTTATTCATTTTGTTCATCACAAATTTAAAGGAATAAATCAGGTAAACAAACCGCCATTCAAAGAAATGGTTTGACCGGTAACATAATCGGATTCATCTTTCAGAAGCCAGTCGATTGCTGACAAAATAGTTTCCACACTTCCCAATCGATTTTTGGGGATTTGTGAGATAATCTGCTCCTGCATTTCGGGCGAAACTTCACTGATCATTCCCTGATCGAAATATCCAAGTGCCAATGCATTGCATGTAATCGGATCTTTTGCCAATTCTTTCCCAACTGTTTTCGTGAGTCCCAAAATACCGGCTTTACTGGCAGCATATGCAACCGTTCCCGGAACACCTGTTTGGGCAACAACAGAAGAAATATTGATAATTCGACCGAAACCATTGGTACGCATGCCCGGAATAACTCCCTGACATAAAAGAAACGGAGCGGTTAGATTAACGGCAATCACTTCATTGAAATCGGCCGGAGTCAGCTTCCAGCTCATACCGTTTTTTGAAATGCCGGCATTATTGATCAACACATCTACTTTTCCGAAATTCGCCAGGATACTTGCCAATAGATTTTTAACCTGATTTTCATCTCTCAGATCAGCCTTAAACCAGGCGTGCTCAACATTCACATCAAACGGTTCCTGCTGAAAAGTATGCAAAGCTAATTTCACATCCTGAGTTTCAAAATGCTTTACCATGGCAGATCCTAATCCACCGGTTGCTCCCGTTATCAGAATTACTTTTTTATCCATTTATCACGTATCATTTTTAGAATTCGCCACCAAACCGGGGCATTATTCCAGCTTACTTGCGAATATACAACATCTTCTGCGCCGAAATTCAAATTAAATCGTCTCACTGATTCCACGTTTGATCCGCCAAAATCGAATACTTTTTCTTTGGAATGTGCATATTCAATCGCATGAAGCATCAATTTATACATTCCACCGGATTTCTTAGCTTCTTCATTTGTGGTTCCTTTTAAATAAAGAATTGTTGAATCAGTTTCCAAAATCCAGATACCGCCCAACCAGACATTTTCACGAACCAAATTGAATTGTACCAGGCGTTTCCCCTGGTATCCGGTTACCAATTTTTCCAGGATCAATAAGGTCTGTGCATTGATCCCATGAATTCGGTTCTGCAATTCATTTTGCAGCAAATGCATCATTTCGGGGATGTTCTCTTCCTGCTTTACGTCGAATTCAGTTGATTTATTCAAAGAACGTTTTGCCTGCTGGTTCAGCTTCAGGTTTCCGGAACTTAGCTTTTGAAAGATCCGTTGATTCAAAGAGAATCCTCTTCCTACCTGCAAATCGGCAACCGGAAATTCACTTTTCAGTTTATCAATCAGTTCCTGTTCCGAAACCCGTTCACCGATCCATTCCATAAACCGATTGAAAAACGGCGTTACCAATATTTTCACTCCGCCTTTTATCACGTATGGACACGCCATTCCTGATTTCAAATCGTCTGAATAAAGGATGACCCAATTTTCAGCAGTTGCATCCAGGTAATCAGATTCTGAGAATACAGAACCATGATTCAATGAGACCAATTCGTCCCATTTCTTTTTTATTTCTATTGAATCGGCGCTTACAAACTGCATGCTTCAAAATTTACGAATTCATAAACCGATCTTGTTTTGGAAACAAACCCTTCCAATTGTTTGAGGGAATAATTGGTCATTCCTTTCGGGTGGCCAATCACCACAAATGTTTTCACGTTCTTATACGAATAGGTTTTTGCCTGTTTCAGCAAAAGCGATGTATAATAACCGTCAGAACTAACATGATTCCAGGTTTTACTCAGCAAAACTGACTTTTTTCTTCCGGGTTGTGCCAGGAAAGATCCGTCGCCTATCATTTTGTGATCTGCAGGATTCAATCGTCCCAATGCATACAATCGCCAGTAGAACAGCGGCGAAAACTCCCAGGAAGCAATCGGGATCTCTAAGAAAAAACCTGTTGATTCCTGCTTTGTGACATCTGTTTGAAAACGATAAGGATTTCCAAAGGGCTTCACTTCCGTAAAATCAAATTGGTAATGTTCGGATTCGAATTTTCCACCGGGAAAAACCGTTGAATCTTTCTCTATCCCAAGTTCCTGAAACACCTTTTCGATTTGGCTGAAGGGTTGAATACACCAGCCTCCGGCCCGATAGGTGGTAGGTTTCTTTCCGCTTAATTCAGATAAAGCGTGATAGTACCTGTGCACAATGGCTTTTGCTTCCTTATCCGTGAAGTCTGATAATTTATAGCAGCCATCCGTTACAACCACCCATTTTTCGCCGTCGTAATGTGATTTTTCCCAATGCGGATGAATATGCAGCTGAACTTCACAATTCAATTCCTGCATGCGTTTTACCTGAACCTTTATCTGTTCAAAATCGCTCTTCAGGTTTGGGAATTGTTCTTTATATTCCTGCAATTTGATCAGGAATCCGATATCTACAAAGAAAACAAGCGGAATTCTGTGTTTGCTGGCAATTTCCAACAATCGATCAGTGGGTTCAATCATGCATTTTTGAACGCTTCCGGTATTTGTTCCGAAGAACAACTCGTAATCAAATGTCAGAATCACCTGCATTGTACGAAGATAATATAATCGTTCGGTTTAGAGGACAGCAGGGTCTTTTTCCAAAATCTATCGTATTTTTAAAGAGACTTTAGGATGTTAGGACATCCGGATATTAAGACTTCGATTTGCATTTAAGCAACATTTAGAGTCTTACACCTTAAAATCCTGAAGTCTTAATATCTCTTATAAAAATGAAAGAAATTGAACGGAAATACCTGGTAAGTGATACCATTTCAGAAGTTGTCAAATACCTTCAATCCAAAAAGATCCGACAAGGTTATATTTCGGACAATGATGGGAAAACAGTTCGTGTACGCACGAAAGGTGAAAAAGGCTATTTGACCATTAAAGGAAAAACGGTGGGCATTTCAAGAGATGAATACGAATATCAGATCCCATTTGAAGATGCCAATCAGCTATTGGCTAATTTTTGCGCGAAAGTGCTCGATAAAGAGCGTTACGAATTGATTGTAGGAGAAAAGAAATGGGAAATCGATATTTTCCACGGCAAGCTGGAAGGTTTAAAAATTGCAGAGATCGAACTGGAATCTGAAGAGGAAGAATTTGAACTTCCCGGATGGATTGAAAAAGAGGTTAGTTCGGATGTGCAGTATTACAATTCGAAATTGATCGAAAAAGCGTAGGCACGTGACGCATCGCGTGCCTACGCTTTTTATTATTTATTCAATTCCTTAGCGATTTCCCCAAAGAAATAATTGCATGTACTTCTTCCCCACCAATACGGTTTATCCACATCTGTGTAGGTAATCAGATCGTATTTTGCTTTTGCTTTGTCGAAATAAGTCTGTGCATTTTTAGCACCGCCGCCAAACATTTTTGGTGTGTAGAAAGTTGAAATTCCTTTCAGTAAATAAATGTGCGGATTGTTTTCATTGATCACTTTTGCAGCTTTGAGGTTCTCGTCAAAAATAGGTCCGTATTTCTTCCAGCGATTTTCCGGATCTGCACCAATTCGTGCATTTGCAATCATCGCTTTCATGATATGAACCTCATCCTTTAGCGGACAATCTTCTATTTTACCCATTTGTTCTTCTGCGTTGTCCACCAAAGCGTCTTTAAGAGTCAACACTGTTTCGAAATACGACATTTGAATGCAGGAATATGCAAAATAGTACGCCGGCATCCAATTTTCCGGATATTTTGCCTTCACCAAAGCCAATTGCTCTGATTTCGCTTTCCATCCTTCTAATGTGTAAGTAGAATCGAAGGTAGCACAAATCGGCCCTAGTTCCTTCTTGATCTCATCCTGTGCATTTGCTTGAAGTGTAAATGCCAAAATCACTGTTAAGATTACTTGTTTCATGGTCTATAATTAAATTTCGTCTTTGTTAAACTCTTTCAACGACATGTTGAATCCGAAGAAAACGTTGAAATAAAACGGAGGTTTCACATCATATCTCTGGCTTCCGTCATTACTGTATCTGTATCCCAGCACATTCTTCTGATTGGTAATATTGTCTAAACTAATATAAAAGACAGTAAAGATCTTTTTAATTGTTGTTAAATATGCTGCCGTAAATGCCAGGTTGTGATAATCCGGTGAACGATCACCCAGAAAACGAGTATTTGCAGGATTGTAAAAAGGTCTTCCACTTGCATAACTGTAGGTCATCGAGAAGCTTGTTTGCAGTTTCGTCGCAAAATACTTCATCACCACATTCAGGTTGTGATCTGAAACGTAATCCGGAGTTACTTTATCTATATAGTTCTGGTACAATCTCTTGGTATCAATGAAACTGTATGAAATCCAGTAATCAAAGTTCTTGATCGATTTTTTATCGCGCCAAAAGACATCAATTCCCTGCGCATAACCGGATCCGCTGTTATCCACCATTCCATAATTGAAACGGAATGCATTTGGTGTGTAAGGAACTCCCTGTTCGCGGATCAATTGATCATACCCTTTATAATATCCTTCCACGCGGAAAATACGGTTCTTGGCAATGATCTGGTAATTTGCCATTAAATGCAGTGCTTCCTGGAAATCTGGTTTGTAACCCTGCATGAGGTAATTCGGAGAAGCAAGCTGGTAGAAATACCCGGATGCTAATGAAATCTGCCCATTTTTACTCGTTTTAATAGCCATTGCCAAACGTGGAGAAATATTCCCTTTCGCCAATAATTTCGAGTATTCAGCACGAACTCCGGGTTTGATTGCAAAATTCCGGAACGGAATGATATCTGCTTCCACGTAACCAGCACTCAGCATCTCGGTAAATTGCCCGTTTAACACATCAAATGTTTGTTTGTATTGAAAGTGCTGCAATTCAGATCCGATGACCATTTTAAAACGATTTCCGGCTGTATAGATCAATTCTCCACGTCCCTGAACTCTTCTGTCATTTCGGGTAGAAATAAGTGTGTCCCAGGTAATATCGTCGTCGTTGTTGCTTAAAGAAAAACCTACATAATACAGCCATTTATCACTGATGAAATTCTTAAAAGTCGTATTCACATAGGTATTCTGATTTTTCAACCCGAAACGCATACTTGCTCCGGCCACTTCCGGATTGGGGATTTCGAGACCCGAACTATTGTATGTTTGATTGAATGTCATTTTAAACATTCCTCTGGATGAAGTCTTTGCTACATACCTGCCCGAAACACCGAATCCCTGCGGAGCTTCGTAGAATTTCACATTCGATTTTGCCAGGGCTAAAAAAGGTGACAAATTCTGATAATATCCGGTAAACTCAACGGCTTGATTCTCCATTAACTTTGTACCTCCGAGGAAAATTCCGGCAAAATTTGCACCGATATTGATATTGGTTTGGTCCGGCAGATCCAAGGTAGTTAAATCCAAAACGGAAGACAATGCCTGTCCGTAACGAGCCGTATAACCACCGGTACTGAATGCAGTTCCTTTGAACTGGAAAGGATTGAAACGTGTTCTTTGAGCTACTCCCGGAACGGAACTTCCAAAAGCATTCTGAGCAACTAATCCGTCTACAATAAAAGACGTTTCACTAACATCTCCACCACGGACCATCAAGCCGGTTTGATCACCTCCATTTCGCTGTACGCCCGGCAATGTTTGAATTGCTCCTGCAATATCTCCCTGTCCGCCGGCAGTAGTCACAATATCCAAAGGATCCAGAATTGCTACTGCCCTGTCGTTTGAAGCAGACATTGTACCTGCAGAGATTACGACTTCTTCAATCGCTCTGGATTGCCGGACTTTAATATTTTGAGTTAACGGAGCACCCGTCAGATTGACCTCAATGGTTTGTTCTTCCAATTCATCTCCACGAATAACCAGGAGCTGTTTTCCGGTCATTTTGGTGGTTAGTTTGTAAACACCCTTTTCATCGGTCTGAGCTCCGTCAGTAGTTCCTTTCACAAAAACTGTGGCCAAATAAACAGGCTTTCCACTTTGATTGAGCACCGTTCCTTCAATGGAAGTCTGTGCCATCAAATACATTGGGAACAAGCCTATAAGCAATAGTAAATACTTCATAATCATTAATTACGGCACTAAATTAGGTCGAAAAAAAGAAATTGGTATTTAAAATCGGTGAATTGATTTCAGAAATCGGTCAAAAGCAGTTTATAACTTGTCACTTTCCAAATCTGTTTTTTGTGTATCAAAAACACTCGACCCGATTCGAATGGTGAACCATTCTGAAAACAACTCCAGCGTAGGCTTCGGATAATCCTCGTCAGAATCCACCACCGCAAGGCATTCGTTTTTCATGATCTTTTTAAAATGCGATTCGATCAGGGGTTCGTATTCAAAGAAATCTTCTTCAATCAAATATAAGTTCCCCTCCAAATCATCTGATTCATCAAAATCAAAATCCGGATCGTGTTGTTTTGCCCAATCACAAAAGGCTTGTTTTGGCTCTACGTAAATGTATCCTCTGTTTACTACTTTCATTTCTTTTAATATTCGGAAAGTAAGATTTTAGGATCTTAAGACTGAATTTTGTCTTAAAGTCCTGATGTCTTAATATCCTGTTGTCTTTTTAATTCTTTGATCTCTCCTTCTTTTACTGTCGACCAACGGGTTTTCTTTTTGCCGGGGATTTCCAGCACATAGATCCAATTTTGATCTTTCTTTTTCTCATTAAATATTCCGATCAATTCCTCCGACTTAATAGGGAATTGCGACTCCATGTATACCAAATGATTTGCACCGATCAGGAATAATGAGTTTCTGCTTTGTTTTTTAAACGGTGAACCCACCTGGTAGGAAATACATTTCGGCCCGTAACAATCAATCCAATTGAAAAAGGCATTCTTTGTACGCAAACTATCCTTGAATTCATAATGAAGCGCCACAATACTGTCTTTCGAAGACAACAAGTACCATTTTTCCATTTTCGACGGGCCAAAGCGATCCGGGAACAATAAACTGTCAACCTTAAACCAGGATACATCCTGGTAGATAGAATCAAAAGCAGCCAGGAAATAACCTGTTTTGGGTTTTTGATCTTTTATTTCCACCTCTTTTTTATCGTCGTCAATGTGATCAAACTTATCGGACGTATGTGAAATATCATTGAGACTCACCGTATCGGCTTTGGGATCATTGCAGGAAACAAACAACATCAAAGCAAAAAAGACGGGGAGCATTTTCCATCTCATTTTCGCACTAACCTTTACCTGCTGTGCATACTTCGTAAGTGTCGTAACATGGTCTTTCCGCCGAGGCGGACTTACGCTTTTTCTCATATATTCTTTAGTTGTTCTATTGTATAAGCAACATTTTCCTGAGAGATGTCCAAATGCGTTACTAAACGGATCATTCCGGGTCCAAAGGCAGAAACTTTCACACCTGTTTCTTCGAATTTTCGAATGATTGGATCACGTTTCGTTTCGTCTTTCAAAATTACAACTAAAATATTTGTCTCGACAGGTAAAGCAGTCTGAACCCAGTCACATTTCAAAAAAGCGGTTTCCAGTTCTTTTGCTTTCGCGTGGTCTTGCGTTAAGCGTTCTACATTATTTTTTAGTGCATATAATCCGGCTGCGGCCAAGAAACCGGCCTGACGCATTCCGCCACCCATTACTTTGCGCACTCTTCTTGCCTGGTGAATAAATTCTTTTGTCCCAACTAGCAAGGATCCAACCGGCGCTCCCAAACCTTTGGACAGGCAAATGGAGATTGAATCAAATTGGGAAGCATATTTCTTTATTCCAATCCCGTTCACAGCCAAAGCATTGAAAACACGCGCTCCATCCAAATGAAGCGGAATGTTGCTTGTTTTTGCCAATCGGGCAATTTCTTCAATATCACTGAAATCATATACTGCTCCTCCACCCCGGTTTGCAGTGTCTTCCAATGAAATCAGCTGAGTAACCGGGAAATGAATGTCATCCGGCATGATCCATTTTTCAATTTCAAAAGCTTTCAAACGCCCGCGATTTCCGGGAAGCAGGCGGACAGAAGCACCTGAATTCTTTGCGATTCCTCCACCTTCGTATTTATAAACGTGGCTTTCTTCGTGGCAGATCACTTCTCCGCCGGGTTTCACATGAATATTGATCGCAATCTGATTGGTTTGTGTTCCACTGGCGCAAAACAAGGCTGCTTCCTTTCCAAAAAGCTGTGCTGCATATTCCTGTAACTCATTTACGGTTGGATCTTCTCCATAAACATCATCCCCGACAGAAGCATTAAACATGGTGTTAAGCATTTCCTTTGAAGGCCTGGTAACTGTATCTGAACGAAAATCAATGAAATCCATGTGTTTATTTTTGAGAACAAACTTAGAGCTATTCTATGTAAAAAAGAGGACTATTAAACTTTTTTTGATTTTTTTGATAAACAGGAATGAGTGTCAAAAAAATCCTTATTTTCGACCCTGATTTAATAACTTAAAATACATCTAAATTATGAAAGCAATTGCTTTAATCATTTGCGCAGCGGGTCTGAGCCTTGTTGCTACATCTTGTAAAAAAACTTATTCTTGTAACTGTACTGAGACTTACCAGGATGAATTCGTTGATTACGATGGTTCTGAGTCTTATCCGATTGTTGCTAAGAAAAAAGACAAACAATCAGAGTGTGATAAATACGAATCCGGAGTTTATAAAACTTATGACGGAAGTGTACGCACATGTACAGCTAACTAAGAGTTAATCAAACATTCTTATTGAAGGTCGTCCATTTACGGACGGCCTTTTTTAGGCTTATAAAGCAAACCATACGGCATAAAAAAACCATCTCTCCGTATAAACGAAAAGATGGTCGATATCTTTAATAAAGATTTACAGGCTATTAACGCTTGTGGAAACCTTCGTCAGAAACTGTCAATTTTTTACGGCCTTTAGCACGACGTGCAGCTAATACTTTACGTCCGTTCTTAGTTGCCATACGGCTGCGGAATCCGTGCTTATTTCTTCTCTTTCTTACAGACGGTTGAAACGTTCTTTTCATGATCTATGCTTTATTCGAATGTTCTTTATTGCTTCTTAAATTCCTGAAATGTCAGACATTTGTCAGAATGGGGTGCAAAGATAGGTAGATTTTCTAATTTTTCAAGTTTTAATAGAAAATAATCGAAAAAAAAGTTTGTTTAAGTCTATGCCCTATTACTTTTGTGCTACAAAACTAGCAAAAGATGTTGCGACCAAAGCAAGCTAAGAAAGAAAAGATTCAATTAACACGTGAAAGCTATAAAAAAGCACGCAAACTTTTCCATTATTTGAAACCTTATCGTTTTGAATATGGGATCGGTTGGATTTTCCTGGTGCTCTCAACATCTGTTGGGCTTATCTTCCCTATTCTACTGGGACAATTACTTGGGTTGAGTACAGGTTCCCAAACAAGCATGGCGGAAGCTGTAAAAGCAATTGACTTGTCTAATATTACAACAGTTGCAGTAACATTATTTGCGCTTTTTGGCGGACAGGCAATTTTCAGCTATTTCCGGGTTGTATTATTCACTAATGTTACTGAAAAAGCACTGCGGGACTTACGTTATGACGTATTTCAAAAAATGCTTCATCTTCCAATGGATTTCTTTAATAAAAATACGGTTGGTGAACTAACGAGCAGACTTTCAGCTGACATTACTCAGATCCAGGAAACCCTTCGAACTACCGTAGCAGAATTTTTTAGACAAATAGTAATGGTTGTGGGTGGAATCGCCTACCTGACTTTTGTATCCTGGAAATTGTCGCTAATCATGCTTTCAACGGTTCCTGTTATTATGATCGTAGCAGTATTGTTTGGACGATTCATCAAACGTTTGTCTAAAGAAGCCCAGGACCAAACAGCAACATCCAATGCCATCGCAGAAGAATCTTTGTCAGGGATTGGTAATATCAAAGCATTCACCAACGAAAACTTCCTCATAAAGCGATTTAAAACTTCCATTGAAGAAATTCGTCGTTTGAACATCAAAAGCGGAATGTGGAGAGGTCTATTCATCTCATTCATGGTTTTCTGCATGTTTGGGTCGATTGTGTTTATAGTTTGGCAGGGACTTTTGATGACACAGGGAGCAAATCCGGAATTAAGTGACGGCGATTTGTTTTCGTTCTTAATGGTTACACTATTAATGGCTGCAAGTATCGGTTCATTACCTGATTTTTACTCGGGAATCCAGAAAACCATTGGAGGAACCGAAAAATTAATGGACATTATTAATGAATTGAGTGAAGCTGAAATTTTCAAAGGAAGCGACAAACCCGAAATTGATGGTTCTATCCGTTTTGACAACGTTCGTTTCTCCTATCCTCAACGTTCAGAGATCGAAGTTCTGAAAGGAATTTCCTTTGAATTGAACAGAAACGAAACTTTGGCTTTGGTCGGAACTTCAGGAGGTGGGAAAACCACTATTTCTTCCCTGGTACTGAATTATTACCAGGTGAATAATGGAGCAATCTATTTTGGAGACACCAATGCCGATTCAATTGACATTAAATACCTGCGGGAGCACATTGCCATCGTTCCCCAAGACGTTTTGTTATTTGCTGGAACTATTTTCGAAAATATTGCATTCGGAAAACCGGGAGCAAGCGAAGATGACATTATTAATGCGGCAAAACAGGCAAATGCTTACGAATTTATCATGAGTTTCCCTGACGGATTTGAAACGCAGGTCGGAGATCGCGGAATTCAGTTATCGGGTGGTCAAAAGCAGCGTATTGCTATTGCCCGTGCCATTTTGAAGAATCCAACCATTTTGATTCTCGATGAAGCTACATCTGCATTGGATTCCGAATCTGAACGCGTGGTTCAGGATGCATTGGAAAAATTGATGCAGGGAAGAACTTGTATTGTTATCGCCCACCGATTAAGCACTATTCGCAATGCCGATAAGATTTTGGTACTGCAGCATGGACAAATTGTTGAAAGCGGAAATCACAGTGATTTGATGTCGACCAGCGGAGCATATTCTGATTTGGTGAGAATGCAAATCAATTTGGGGTAATCTAAAAAACTAACGGCACGAGATTCAAGCTCGTGCAAACAAATTGTAATTAATCACTGCTAATTACCGATTAAATTTTCGAATTCATAAATTTACTTGTTTATAAATTTGTGAACAGATTTCAAGTTAAATATTTTAAATTCAGATAGATAACAAATAAATCTTAGTTAAAAAATTTCAGTAATTTTATCGGTAACTCAGACCAAAATGAATCGCTTAGTTCCTCTTTTTACAATTGCCCTTATTGCTCTTTCAGTTGCATCCTGCCAACGAAAAGCAGTACATAAAATTCGTCCGGATTTCATTGGATACTGGCGCCATAAAGAAATAGACGGTGAAAGATGGTATATAGAGATAGACAAAAAAAGCTGGGGCACTGTTACAGTATATGGTTTAGACGGAAAATTCTCAAAGGAACATTTGTATGGCGAAAATCCCCGAAAGTGGCGTTACAATGAAGAACGCCAGGAACTAACCAATGGAATTATCAGTGAACGTTTTAAAGTAAACCAGCTTCCAACAATTGCTGAAACAATGATTATTAGCGGTTATGATACCGTTTCAACCGGAATGACGTATTGTATCATAAATAACGACTATTACATCAGACAAAAATAAAAAACGCCCCAACGATAAATGTCGGAGCGCTTTCTTTTAAACCCTGATCAATCATTTTACGATCAACAACTTCTTTGTAATTGCGCTACCTGAAGTTTTGACCCGAACGATATACTCACCGGCGTAAAGCGTTTGTGTTTCAAAAAAAGCAATCGTACTTCCTGCCGGAATGATTTTCTCCAAAACAATTCGACCGGTCATATCTGCCAATTCCACAGTCAAATTTTCTTTCACCAATCCATTTACCTGGAGAGTTACCAAATCGGATACAGGATTCGGGAATAAATCAATATTCAGGTTTTCCAATTCGTCCTGTGTCAAACCGTTGGTTGTTGGTGTATATGTTGTAGTAGTTTCACCAACAGATGTCACTTTCGAAACTACCTTATTTCCATAAAATGTTGGGCCAACTGCATACGGATACGCGGAATTCCAATTTTCATCTACCGTGGCAAAATAGCAATAGATTCCTGCAGGATATTCCGGAGTGATGCAGAATCGCCCGTTGTGAATATCCAAATAATCATCACTTGCCGGAATTGTGAATTCATAATCTTCTCTGAAATATCCCAAAGGATAAGTCGAATTTACAGCAGGTCCGGCAGTTACCGAAGTTCCCGTGTAATAAGTATTTCTTACTGTTATATTTCTCAAAGTATAAGAAGATTTCATACGTATAATTCCTCCTGTTCCATCTGCATTCTTATACGAATAAGCCCCGTAAATGGGGAAACCGTCATAAGCATATCCGATCAATGGAGAATGAACCGTGCTGTCAATTGCATACAAACCATCCGAATCGTATAAATTACAAACGGTTGAAATGACTTGTAAATCCAGGTCAAACGCACTCGGACTTTGGTGATGGTGGTAATTTCCCATAGCCGGGTGACCTTTCGCGCAGTCGAAACCGCCGCGTTCTCCTACAACTGCATCCCTGTTCCAAACTCCATCGCCCATTCCACCTAGCGGACCTCCGGCAAGTGCGTTTGAGGAATTTTTCCAGGAAACACCATCCCGGTAATCGAACAAAGCGACACCGTTAATGAAAACTCCGATATTCCCACCGGTTGTGGAAGTCAACGTTCCGGTATTTTGAGTTGGAACCAGCGGAATTTTGAAAATAGCGTTCTGATCTGTCGCCTGGCTTGGGTTTCCATCTAAATAAGGACCTGTCGGATAAGAAGGAATTCCATTAGTCGATACATAAACCCAAGCAGCAGAATATTGGACCAATTGCGTATTCACAGCAACATTGTCCTGGATGGGCGTTGAATTTCCACTCACATAATGCCTTCCCATCAGGCTGGTGTTTTGAAGCCAGGACGTAATTGCAGGCCCTTGAGAGAATAGAGATCCTGTGGAAAGAGAGCATAGAATAATTGCAGTTGTTTGTTTCATAGTTTAAAGCATTTAATCGATTAGACGACAGGTTGAATCGAATCCCTCGCTTTGGAAATAAAAAAACCGATCTTTTCGTGAAATTGGATAGATCGGTTCTTCTTACGCTAGTTGCAGGTTTAAATTCTTAAGGTGTTCCCGGGTATTGAAAGTTCTTATTACTCAAAAAGGAGTGATCCGTTAAAGTCTTCAGGAAAGCGATGATATTGCGTTTGTCATCTTCCGATAAGCTGATTCCTTTTTTTAATTGCGGAGCCAGTGTTTCTGAGGAATGGATGTCTGATGAATAATGAAAAAGAACCATCTGAAGACTGCGATATCTTCCATCATGCATATACGGTGCCGAACGTTCAATATTTCGAAGTGTTGGAACTTTGAACTTCAGGGAATCGGACGGTTTTTGAGTGATTTTCATGCGTCCAAGATCCTGCAGCACGGAATCTATATCCAAACCGTTGTTCTGAAAAGTCTGATTGGTAAATAAGGGTTCTGTGTGACAGGAAGCACAGTTTTCTTTGAATAAGGAATATCCTTTAGTTTCTGATTCGGAAAACCGGACACCTTTTTCACCACGAACGACCTGATCGTATTTGGAATTGGAACTAACCAAAGTAAGCATGAATTGAGAAACTGCTTTCAGAAAACGCTCGCCGGTAATTGTTTCGGAATGAAATGCTGCTTTAAATAGTCGTTTGTACTTTTCCTGCCGGCCTAACTTTTGAATGACGTGGTTCAAATTCTCATCCATTTCCAAATGATTTTCCAAAGGCGCCAATGCCTGCATATCCAAATGATTCACAGCTCCATCCCACATAAAACTTTTTCCCCAGGCTAAATTTACCAGTACAGGAGAATTACGTGTTCCGATGCGGTCTTTGATCCCATGGCTCAGCGCATGATCTACGTGTGTGAATGCATTATAAGGCGAATGACAACTTGCACAGGAAATAGTGCTGTCAGAAGACAGAACCGGATCGTAGAACAAAGTTCTTCCCAGGAAAACCGTTGCTGAATCCAGTGGATTCTTTTTGAAATTATAAACAGGTTCCGGCCACGCAGGCGGTGTTTTCCAAAGTCTCTCCGTGTAACGAAAAGAAACAAGTGCTAAAAGCACCAAAAAGCAACTGATTTCAACCCGCCTCATGGTTTTAAGGTGATGGATTTTGCAAGGATCTGTGCATACTCAACAGCTTTGCTGCAAGGCGACATGACATGCAGTTGCGATTTTGACTCAATGACCTGATTCATGAGTAAATCAAGGTCGATGTTTACTAGAGTGATTGCCGTTTTTTCGGTTTTAAGTACCACTTGCTGAACGGCAGAAAACGGGGCTGTATATCCGCCTAAATGCAATTGAAAAGCTTCTCGCTTCGGAAGGAAAGTTCCTTCCAATTTACAATTGATATAACCGCTTTGCCAGCTCCAATACATTCCATGCATCGGGTCCAAAGCTCCATTCATTGCCCCGGAGGTATTAATGAGACTATCTATTCCAAATAAAAACCGGATTTCATCTACTTCCGCAAAAGAAAGGGTCGAAAAAACCAATTTCCGGGTAGAATCTATTTCAAAGTCTATTAGATAAGCTTCTACGGGATCAACGGCTGTTAATTGACCGTTTTTATAAAATTCAAATTTTGAGAGGTAAAAACGAACTTGCTCCAATTGGAACACCTGATCGTTAACCGAAATCGGTTCGTTTAGTCCAACTCGTTGATTTCCCGCACTCAAATTTACCTGAACAGTCAATTGTCCCCATCCGGATAACGGGATAAAAAACAGGCAATATGTCAGGATTCGAATCACTATTTTGGTCTTTTACCGGGTGAAAATAAATGTGCTATTTCTTGGTTTAGTGCTTTGAAATACTTCTTTTGGTCTGGTCTGCACATTTTTTCAATCTCCTTAAAATGATTGAAGTGAATGTGTTCAATTTTCGCTTCCACTTTCACTATTTCCTGTAGCAGGCTATCCGAAAAAGGTTTGTCCAGGTTGGAATACAATTGCTGCTTTTGCCCTTGTAATTCTCTTTGTGCACTTTCAATTGCTTTTCTGTGGCCCTGAATCAAAACATCGTATTGTTCTATCTGCTTCTCATCGAAATGCAATTTTTCAATAATCTCATTTCTTGGACCGTGATGTCTTCTTTCGGGAGCCATCCACCATTTATAGATGAACAAGGCATTACTCAAAAGCAATACGATGATAAATCCGTTTTTGATGATTGACTTTTTCATTGGTACAACTGATTAGAAGGTGCCAAATTCATTTCGGAAACAAGATCTGAAGATTTATCCCCATCATTTTTAGCACGAAGCACAATCACATTCAAAGCAATGATCATCGCTATTCCGGCAAGATAAACAATGGATTTTCGTGTTGAAAGATGATCCAATAGCTGTTCCTGAACTTTCGCCTGGATACGCGTAAGCAGGAACGGTGAAACTTCTGCCGCTTCAATTTTTCCCAGAATATGTAATTGATCCTTTTTCATGCTGTTCAATTTTTTAGACGACGATTTTTAAGTGATCCTTCGCCGTCATCTATTTTTTTTGAAAGATTTGTTTTTGCCCGCTGCACCAATGATTCGACCGCCTTTGCTGAAAGCTCCATAATTCCTGCTATTTCAGTCAACGAAAGCTGTTCGATCTTATTCAGGATCAAGGCTGTTTTTTGATTATCCGGAAGTTCATTAATACACGAAAAAATGAAGGCCGTTTCCTCCTGATGCTCTATCAATACTCCCGGATGATTGAATTCAATCAAATCGTTTTCTGTGAGTTCACCGGCAAACCAAAAGAAGCGTTTCTTCCGTTTTTTTGCCTTCAGGAAATCGAGCGATTTATTGATCGTAATCCGGTAAAGCCAGGTCCCTTGATTGGATTCATTCCTGAATTTATCCAGGGATTTATGAGCGGCCAGGAACACATCTTGTGTAATTTCCTCTGCATCATCGGTATTTTGAACATACTGTAATGCCAGGTTATAAACCTGTTTGGCATATTTTTCATACAGTAGTTCGAGTGTCATTTGCGTCTCCGAGTAGTTCTTAAGAGACGTAATGATACCAAAAGTTTAAACTCAATGCCAAAAAGATTCCTCTTTCAGCGAAAGGATTTGGTCTTTAGTCTAAAAAAACATCTTAATAACCATTTGATAACATCAGCTACTCAAAGGGTTCACTATTTCGCCCTATCTTTGCGGTGAAAAATTGGACTTGTACTCCTTGAAGCACCGATCCGTTGCTGAAACCAGGTCTGATTAGAGTTTTTTACGTTCATAAAATGCGTTCTCTTCGCGTACTATTTTTCACTTTGTGTGCCGGAATTCTTCCAGCAAATGCACAGCTTTTAGTCATCAATGAAGTTTCTCAAGGATCCGGAACTGCCGAATATGCAGAGTTCATTGTTGCCGGGACCCCAACTTGTCAAACACCTGTTCCCTGTGCGGATTTACGTGGTGTAATCATTGATGATAACAACGGTACTTTTGCTTCAGGAAGTGGTACCGGAATTGCAGCAGGTGCAGTCCGATTTGCAAATAATGCATTTTGGAGTTGTATTCCGCAAGGAACCATGATTGTTATTTACAATGAATCTGATCGTAATTCGGCTATTCCACCGGATGATTTAAGTATGTCTGACGGAAACTGCCGCTTGATAATACCTGTAAACTCTACCTTATTAGAGGGGCAGAGCACAAGTCCTACTTCCGGAAATACAGCTTATCCTGCAAGTGGAACATGGCTTGTTGGAGCCGGAAGCTGGAACCAGGTTGCTATGGCTAATAGCGGTGATTCCTTCTTAATTAAAGCAAATTTGGCAACTCCTGCTTACCATGCCGTAAGCTGGGGAAATAACAATACAAGTACAATTATTTATTTCGCGGGATCAGCTGGAAGTAAAGTATACTCTCATACAGGAAGCAACCCGGCTTTGCAGGCAAACTGGACATCCGGAACTGTAGGAACAGATGAAACTCCGGGAGCTGCAAACAATACGGCAAACAGCGCATGGATTGCATCCATGAATCCACAATGCGGAATCATAACCGGAATCCAGGTCACAGCAAATGCTACCCCAACCGGATGTGGCGGATCTTGCACCGGAACTGCAAGTACAACTGTTTCAGGAGGAACAGCACCATATACTTATTTATGGTCGAACGGAGCTACAACTGCAAATATCAGTGCACTTTGCGCCGGAACTTATACGGTAACCGTAACTGACGCAGGTGGATGTTCCATGAGTGCCCAGGCTACTGTTTCGAATACAGGAAGTACACTTTCTGTTCAGGCAAATGCCACGAACGAAACTTGTCAGAATGCTTGTAACGGAGCCGCAACAGCTGTTATTTCGGGTGGAACTGCACCTTTTACGATTCTTTGGTCGAACGGAAGTTCTACAACAGCTATTTCCAATTTATGTCCTGCTACTTATACCGTTCAGGTAACAGATCAAAACGGTTGCAGCGGATCAGCTCAGGCGGTTATTTCAGGTGGAGCTGTAGTTTCTGTAACAACTTCTACGATTAGTGAAACTTGTCAAAACACCTGTAACGGATCGATTTCTACAATTGTTAGTGGTGGTTCGGCTCCCTATTCTTATTCCTGGTCAACAGGGGCAACAACTTCCGGAATTTCAAACTTATGTCCGGCAAGCTATACCGTTCAGGTGACCGACAATGCTGGTTGTATCGGGAATGCAGGCGGAATAGTAGCCGCAGGAAATAACAATTTAAACGTGGCTGTTACTTCAGCGAATGAAACTTGTGCAGGTGCTTGCGACGGTGGATTCACAGGAAGTGCTTCCGGAGGAACAGGACCTTACTCCTATTTGTGGTCGGACAACAGCACTTTTGCAACTATTTCGAATAAATGTCCGGGGACTTATTCCGTTACAGTAACAGATCAGAATGGTTGTACCGGAAATGCTGCAGGGACAATTAACCCGGGAGCTGCAATTCCGGATGCAACAATTATCACTAGCGGACCATTTTCAATAACAGATTCTCCAATTCAGTTTACAGCTAATTCTGCAGGCGGAACCTGGTCTTCCAATTGCGGAACCTGCATCTCTGCTTCCGGATTATTTAATCCGCAAAATGCAGGAGAAGGAACGTTTCAAATTTGTTACACAAACGGTTCAGGGGCATGTACTGATCAGGACTGTAAGAACATTGTTGTAACCGGATGTACACCACAAACAACAAATGAATCTCACAGCATCTGTCCGGGTGACACGTACACTTTCAACGGACAGAATTATACAGATGCGGGTGCTTATCCTTTCGTCTTTACTGGTCAAAATGGTTGTGACAGCACGCATACACTGAATCTTGCTTTATTCCAGGTAAATCCCATTTCGCAAACGCTAACTCCTTGTGAAGGAGATTCTGTTTTGGTTCAGGGAGACTGGTATTTTGAATCAGACAATGTAGTTATTTCGATTACAGATGGACATGGATGTCCGACTACCAATACAACACAAATCGTATTCCAGGATTGCAGTATTGAAGATTATGCTGTTTTCATCCCGAATGTCTTCACTCCAAACAATGACAACACCAATGATTTCTTTTCGATCAGTATAATGGGCGGATATTTGGTGGAAGGATTTATTATGAACCGCTGGGGGAACAACATCAAGGAATTCTATGAAAATGACCTGAAATGGGACGGTCGCACTAATGATGGAATGATGGTACCCGATGGAGTTTACACGTACATTTTCATAATCGCAGACAACAAGGGGAACAAGACGCGTTACAATGGTTTCGTCACGGTGATCAGATAAAAATAAGTTCAAATAAAAAATGTGCATAATTCCATATTATGCACATTTTTTGTTCAAAGAGGTTCAAAAGTTTAAATATTACTTCCTTTGAACTCTTGAACATTTTGAACCTTTTCTATTTCTTCACCCGGATCCCGATCACATTCGGTAAAGGCCAGAAGGTTTCGTTGGTATCCCTTGCGTAGGTTCCGGAAACATAACTTCCAACTTTCTGCAGGCAGAAATCACCAATGTGTACATACAAACTGGTTTCAGGTCCGCCTTCCATGTAAATAGCATTATGCAAAGGTGTTGGAAACTGCTTCATGAAAGCAATCATGTGATTCTGAGGAAACGGAGAGCGGTTGAAAATAATGATCAGATTGTCCTGGTCGTCATTTGCGCAGACCAACATGCTACACGATTGGTTTTTCTTCCAGTTCATCGGATTTCCGGAACAATCAAGCATACGGATTCCCTGTGCAAAACTGGAGTATTTATCGCGGATAGAATCGAAAGGAATGCATTGCATGTCGTAAACAACTGCATCTCTTTTATTCAATGGATCCAAAGGATTCATCGCAAACATGACGTTCCATCCATCTTTAAATGTTAATTGATTGTGGTGGTCATTGCTCTTCAATAATCCTCTGCTGGTCAATGGTTTTGCCAGATCGTACATCCCGGCATTGAATACAATATTCAGATTCATGGTATCTGCCCACACATTGACCGGTTTGGAAGTACTGTCCATTCCCGTTGCGGTGAACAACTCAAATTCCACTTGCTTCGGGTCAATTTTGAGCATCGTCAATTTGGAGTCCCCAATAGCCGATTTTAAAGGAGCATCTGTTTCACAAAACTGTACACCTTTCCCGATTTGTTTCCACTTTACAAGGAGGTCCATCGTATCCTTCGGACGTTTGTAAAGCGTATCGGTTCTGTCCTGAGCATAAACTGCAGAACAGTATAAAAAAAGGAAAATTAGCGGGGCACTAGCCTTTTTTATTCCAGTCAAACTTCTTCTTTTCAAATGGAAAAACATCATAAAGTTCCCCGGAATAATAGAATTGATAAGCAATTGCCCCAAAAGAATACGGTTTTTCATAAATCTTGATCGTCGAACCACCCACTCTCGGATTTGGTTTTGGTTTTGATTGCGGGTATCCCACATTAAACAAGGTAGCTAAAATTTCCGGACGTTTGTCAATCGGATAACCTTCTTTTTCCCATTGAACTTTCACCTGCTTCAAAAACAGTGCTGCATACATATAAGAATAATAATGATTGTGAAAATCAGTCAGGCGATCGATGCGCTCTTTGTTGATCGTTGCGGTATCTTGTCCTACAAAATCCAGCAATCCTTCGTATTGTGATCCTAAATAATAAATACTGGAAGGATCTTTCAGATTGTGCTCGATATTCATCGCCGTGTGCTCCTTAATACCGGTTACTCCAAATGAAAATTGGGATTCTACGGAAAGAACTTTCAAGGGACCGATCCATTTTTTGTATGCTTCACGAGAAGAATTGAACAACCGAATCTGTTCACCAACCAGGCAGGAAACGATCAATCGTCCTTCCACACCGGTTTGTTTAGCCACTGAGTCTATGAGTTTTTTGTCCTTAGTTACCGCCTCTTTAAAGGTTTTCCATTCGGCAATATTCATCCATTCAAAAGCACTCAGATTCGAAACTTCTTTGGATCGTTTTGCATTGAACTTAATCTTTGAAAGTGCCTTTTTATATGCTTTGTTGTCTTTCAACTGTAAATCTACGGCGTCCAACATGCGAAGAACTTCATATTCATCTGCTCCTTTTTGAAGAACTGAAAGAATGTACTGCGCATTCGTCGGGTAATATTCGTTCAGGACAATGATTCTTTCCATGGCTTCGTAACGCTTTTGGACCATCGTAGCACTATCTACCTTGAAATCCTGGTTATATTTGTCCTGCATTTCCTGGAAATAGCGGTTATTGGAGTCCACAATCCCTCCTTCTTTCGTCCATCCGAATTGAATGGCCATGTAAGAAACGGTTAAAAAGAAGCCAATTGCGGCAAATAAAAAAGTCAGTGTGTAGAATGGAATTTTAAACCATTTGCTTTTGAAGAGTCGTTTCACGTGAAGACAAAATTTGGCACAAAAGTACTACGATTCAAGGAATTTCATCGGATTGGGTAAATAAAAATCAATTAGTTAGGGTGTTTATTCTTTCAGTCGAACAAAATGGCAGTAATCCGGCATATGAAACGGCTGAACTCCATAGCCTTCCGTGCTCGGATAAGAGGAATGCAGCCACAGTACTTTATTCTCCACATCAATCCGGGAAACAATGCCGCAGTGTCCCCAGGAATTGGGATACCAGAACTGCACAAAATCTCCGGGAAGCACCTCATTCCGATCCAAAATTTCTATTCCTTTCCCTTTCGAAACCAAAGCATGAACAACACCCGTCGGATAAGGCGAACCGTTTTCAATCTGCTTGTAAACCTCCTTCAAATTTTCTCTTGGCTGATCAATCCGAATATTGACTGTGTCTTCAGAAGTCAATACCATAAAATGTCCGAGTACGCCAATTACAAATTCGGTACAAACCGAGCTTTGGTAAGTAGGTGAAATCTTTCTTCCATAGATCATTGCAGTATCGAGTACCTGGCAATTCAACAAGGGGATTTCGACCGGCGAAACTTCCACGACCTGGGAACTTCCCAAAAATGGCAGTGTAACGAGTACAAAAACAAGAAAACAGTTCATTTGTCTGAGTTTGATCTATGAAGGTGGAACATTTAAATCCTCCATTAAATTTAATAACTTTACCGGATGGATAACAATTACATCTTTTACAAACTGCGCAAAATCTATCAATGGGACGAAGAGAAAATCGGAAATCTCTTCAAATCGGTCGAATACCTGGTTTCTCCATTGGACATTTTTGCCTGGATGAAGCAGGAACAATACGAAGGTTTTAAGGAAATGCCGGATCAGGCCCTGGCTGCTCTTTTAAATGGATTTATTGTGGACAAACGCGGATTGAAAGATGGGAAAATTCCGGAAGCTGAAGAGAAACTGACCAACAATATCATCTTCCGGAAGCTGCGGATTGCATTGAATTTCAAAGACGATGATATTATTGAAACTTTAAAAAAGGCAGATATTCGTATTGGGAAACCGGAATTGAATGCTTTTTTCCGCGATCCGAAACATGCTCATTACCGCGTTTGCGGCGATCAATTTTTGCGTAACTTCCTGCGTGGATTGCAATTAGAAAACTACAAAAAATAGACACTATGCTTATTTCGCCTACTACTTACATCATTCTTAAGGGGGCAGTGGGAATTATCCTGTTCGCAGCTTGCTTCTACCTGATCAAAGATCGTTTGGAATCGAAGAAAAAGAGTGTCCTGAGCATCGTTGTTGGAGTTGTTGGTTTCGTTGCCATGCAATTTGCCTTTTCGAAAATCTATGTCATTGACAGAGATCTTATTTACGAAGAGTTTTATCTGATGGGAAGTACAAAACAGTCTTTGGGAAATGGAAAAACGGCCCAAATTTCACCGGATCGTTTTGATCACGTAACTATCATCAACAAATCCGGTTTCAAATTGGTACTGGAAGAAATTATCTATACGGATAATGCAAACAGTATGAGTTCAGACGGCGACTACGAAATTCGGGCTCATAGCTTTCTGGAAGTATTCTTACCTGGCAACGAGATTACCTATTTCTTCAATCAGAACATTCCCGATGCAGTAGAAGTTCGCGGCGGGAGTTCGAAAACACAGTATTGGCTGAGATTGGAAAGTCAGGCTGATAATGATGACAGCGCTGATGAGTATGAATAGAACTTAGAACCGCAGCTTCGTCATCTCCAAACTCAACAGATCAAAGACCTGAAAAGTATTCAAGTTGATTTCAAGACCAAGAATAACCTTCAAAGCTTCACTGGCCATCAGTGTTCCGATTACTCCGGGAACAACTCCCAAAACACCGTTATCCGAGCAATTTGGCACATCTTCTGCGTTTGGTGGTTCCGGAAATAAATGCCGCAAGTTTTTGCTTTCCTGGTAATTGAAAACAGCAATCTGACCCTGAAACCCGAGAATACTTCCGTAAACCAATGGTAAGCCAAGTTCTACACAGGTGTCGTTTACTGTATAGCGTGTGAGGAAATTATCACAACCGTCGATGACCAGGTCGAATTGAGAAAGAATGAATTCCGCATTTTCATCACTTAACACACAATCAAATAGTTCGATCACCGTATCCGGATTTTGAGTCAAAGCTCTTTCTTTTGCGACTTCCCCTTTCTTTTTACCTACATCTTCCGGACCATACAAGACCTGGCGGTGCAGGTTTGAATGTTCAATAACATCAAAATCTACAATCCCGATCGTTCCAACACCACAAGCCGATAAATACTGGATAATCGGACACCCCAAACCTCCGGCACCAATTACTGCGACGCGGGCATTTTTGAGTTTCGCCTGGCCCAATAATCCAACTTCATCCAGGATGGTTTGTTTGGAATAGCGTTTTGATTCGTTGGGACTAAACATGATCGTTTCTCGTTTTTTGGGCAGATTGTATTTCTAAGGAAGATTCCTCACTCCTCCCCCTTTCTCCCCCTCCAAAGGGGGAAATCTGAAAACTTCGATCCCAGTCTTTCCAGACGGCTTCGTAGCCTTTACTCCGGATTAACTGAGCAATTTCTTCTACCGAACGTTCGTCCGAAATTTCGAATTGTTCCAAAGATTCCGGCTCTACCACATAACCGCCAGGATTGGTTTTGGAACCTGCACTCATCGTTGTTACTCCCAAAGGAATAACATGATCTCTAAAACGTTCCGATTCGCGGGTAGAAACCGATAATTCCACGTCTTCATTGAATAAACGGTAAGCACAAATGAGCTGTACCAACTCGCGATCTCCAACAATTACATTCGGTTCAATGATTCCTTCTGCCGGACGCATTCGAGGGAAAGAGATCGAATATTTCGTCTGCCAATACCGTTTCTGGAGGTAATCCAAATGCATGGCATTGAAGAAAGAATCTGTCCGCCAATCTTCCAAGCCCAATAATACGCCTAAACCAATTTTATGAATTCCGGCTTCTCCGCAACGATCCGGTGTATCGATCCGGTATTCGAAGTTGGACTTTTTGCCTTTTGGGTGATATGCTTTGTAAACATCCTGGTGATACGTTTCCTGGTAAACGAGCACGGAATAAACTCCCGCATCGTGCAATTCCTTGTATTCATCCATTTCCAAAGGCTGAACTTCCATCGAAATATTTGCAAAATCCTTCCGCATCAATTCCAAAGCATGCTTGAAATAAGCCATGTGAACCGTACGATTTGCTTCCCCGGTTACGAGCAAAATGTGATTAAACCCTTTCTCTTTCAGGAATTCAACCTCTTTACGGATCTCATCATCCGTAAGGGTTTTACGGCGTATCTTATTGTCGAAGCTAAATCCGCAATACGTACAAATATTGTTGCATTCATTACTCAGATACATCGGAGTGTAGAGCTGAATCGTTTTTCCAAAACGTTTTTTCGTCAGAGCATGACTTTCCTGCGCCATTTGCTCCAAATAAGGTTCGGCCGCAGGTGAAATAAGCGCTTTGAAATCTTCCAGATTTCGTTTTTTGGATACCAAAGCACGCTCCACATCCGCAGCAGTTTTGCTGTAGATGGAAGACTTTACTTCGTCCCAGTTCGTATTACTGAATATTTCCTTGAAATTCATTTTATCCTCCCCCTTTATCCCCCTCCGAAGGGGGAATTGATCACATATTCAAAAATCCGGTCAATGGGCTGGAAGCATTTGCAGAACGGGAAATTGCTCCCAATCCTGCTTCGTATGCCATTCTTCCCGACTCCACTGCCATTTTAAAAGCCAGGGCCATTTCCTTTGGATTCGCAGCAACTGCAATGGCTGTATTTACCAAAACCGCATCAGCTCCCAATTCCATGGCATGTGCTGCATGAGACGGAGCCCCAATTCCAGCATCAACGATCACAGGAACACGGCTTTGTTCGATAATAATCTCTAAAAAATCAATCGTTTTCAATCCTTTATTTGTTCCAATCGGAGCTCCCAAAGGCATTACAGCTGCTGTTCCAACATCTTCCAGGCGCTTGCACAATACCGGATCTGCATGAATGTAGGGAAGAATGATGAATCCCAATTTTGCCAATTCCTCTGTTGCCTTCAAGGTTTCAATCGGATCCGGAAGCAAGTATTTGGGATCCGGATGGATTTCCAGTTTCAGCCAGTTGGTTTCCATAGCTTCCCGTGCCAATTGTGCTGCAAAAACAGCTTCCTTCGCGTTTCTTGCCCCTGAAGTGTTGGGTAACAGATTGATTTGTGGATGCTTCAAATGAGCTAAAAGATCATCCGTTTCTGTTTCCAGATCAACCCGTTTTAATGCCACAGTCACCAATTCAGACCCTGAAGCCAAAACAGCCTCTTCCATGAGTTGGGAAGAACCGAATTTACCTGTTCCCAAAAACAAGCGTGACTTAAATTCTCTGCCTGCTATTTTAAGCATAATTCAATGTTTTATCAATTTCACTTACTAATGTTGATCTGTCAGAAGCTTCTGAAATCATTCCCGAAACGGCGATTCCATAAACTCCTGTTCTTTTCAGCAGTTGAACATCACTTTGAACAATCCCGCCAATGGCGTAAATCGGGATCACCAATCCAAGGTTTTCCAATTCTTTGATGATTCGCTGATAGCCTTCAAAACCCAAAAGCGGGCTCAATTTTTCTTTGGTCGAAGTAAAACGTAATGGTCCAAGCCCCACGTAATCGCATTTTTCATGGATCCGTCGGATGACATCTTCCAGAGTATTCGCCGTTCCACCAATTATTTTAGAAGATCCTAATACTTTACGAGCTTCTTCTATCGAAGTATCGGTTAAACCGAGGTGAACACCATCAGCCTTCACTTCTTTAGTGATCTCAATGGAATCATTAATGATCAAAAGTGCCGATCCATAGGTACACCATGTGCGTACCTGCTTAGCGACTTCCAGAATTTCTTCCTTTGCCCCTTTTTTAAAGCGAAGCTGGATCATTTTACAACCGGCTTCCAACGCATTTAAAATGTTCGTCTTCTGTTCTTCAACAGTATCTCCGTGAGAGATATATTGGATTTTACTCAGCATGGTACGCTAATAAATATTCGTTACTTGAAAGTCTGTTTTCTATATACGCCTTCGCTTCCTGACATGCTTCCAGCAAGGGTTTTCCCAATGCAAGGTTTGAAGCTATTGCCGAAGAAAGAATACATCCGGACCCATGTTTTGCTGCGAACTTCAACGGATCTGATTTGGAGGGGATTTCCCGGGGAATTCCACCTTCAAACAACAGATCAACTCCTAAACGTTCGGAACTGTGTCCGCCTTTCAGAAGTACGTGAGTCCATTGTGCTAACCGGAATGCTCCATCAATTTCATCTTCTGTTTGGGTAATCCTTCTAACTTCATGTACGTTGGGAGTGATCAGATCGATCAAACCCAAAACCTGGCTTAATGCTTCTTCATTCCAGCTTTCATGCAGCACAAAACCGGACGATGCGGATAAAACCGGATCCCAAACGATGAAAATGGATGGTTTTGATCGCTTTACAACCGAAACCAGCTCCAGCAAAGTATCCAGGTTTTCTACAATTCCAATCTTCAGCGCTGAAATATCATACGTACTCAAAAGTGGCTGTAATTGTGCTGTAATTGTTTGCTTATCGAACCAATCCACTGAAAGGAATTCCGTTTCTGTTTGATGGGTATTTGCTGTCAAAACGGCCATACCTAAACAGCTGTGCTGCTCGCAGGTTTTCATATCCGCAAGCACACCGGCTCCGCCCGTTGGGTCGAAACCTGCAATGCTGAGGACTATGGGACGTTTGTATTTCATTTATTGTTTTTCGAATAATATTTGTGGGTACGCGATTAATCGCGTACCTACGAATGATTTCACCGGATCTGAATTATTCCAGATTGCTCCGAGCAATGCTGCGCCGTCAAATCCCATTTGGAATATCCGGTTCACATTTTCTGCCTGTATTCCGCCTAAAGCGATCAATTTTGCCTTTTTATTCTCCCGTTTTTCCAAATCAAAAATGGCTGCTTTGTAATCCGTTTTCGAAATACTGTCAAAAATGGGACTTAAAAAGGCATAGGAAAAATGATCCGGCAATTCATTGAATTTTTCCACACTGTGAACGGAAGTCGAATAAACTTCTTCATTGCTAACTTCCCAATTTTGAGCATTCCACCTTTCCCGATCTCTTTCGGAGTAATGAAAGCGCTTCAAACCAATGCTTCTGCCCCATTCATGATCGTGATGTAAAACCAGCTTTGAATGGTATTCAGAAGAAATCTCCCGAATCAATTTCAACAACGATTCCTGATCTGCTCCAACCTTTCGAATATGAAACAAATCCAATCCTTTCTGAAACAGTTGATTAATGATCTGTGCTTCATTCGGTTTGAAATCGCTATCTGAAATGACAATCAGCATTTATGAATAAATTTGGCTTCCCTTGGTTTTGAATTCTTCCGATTTCTCAAACATTCCTGATTCTGCTGCATCACGAATATCCTGTGTGATCTTCATGGAACAGAATTTAGGTCCGCACATGGAACAGAAATGGGCCACTTTTGCTCCTTCTGCAGGAAGTGTTTCATCGTGATACTCACGCGCTGTATCCGGATCCAAAGACAAGTTGAACTGATCTTCCCAACGGAATTCGAAACGCGCTTTACTCAAAGCATTATCGCGGTATTGTGCTCCCGGATGTCCTTTCGCCAAATCTGCTGCATGTGCTGCCAATTTGTAAGTAATTACACCCACTTTAACATCCTCCCGATTTGGTAATCCCAAATGTTCTTTCGGAGTAACGTAACACAACATAGCTGTTCCGAACCAGCCGATCATTGCAGCTCCGATTGCTGAAGTAATGTGATCATAACCCGGTGCAATATCTGTTGTCAATGGCCCAAGTGTGTAGAAAGGTGCGTCGTTGCATTCTTTCAGCTGCTTGTCCATATTTTCTTTGATCATATGCATCGGAACATGTCCCGGTCCCTCGATCATCACCTGAACATCGTGTTTCCAGGCAATTTTTGTCAATTCACCCAATGTTTCCAATTCACCGAATTGTGCTGCATCGTTTGCATCTGCCAATGATCCCGGACGAAGTCCGTCTCCTAAAGAGAATGCCACGTCATAAGCTTTCATGATCTCACAAATCTCTTCGAAATGCGTATATAAGAAATTCTCTTTGTGATGCGATAAACACCATTTCGCCATGATGGATCCGCCACGCGAAACAATTCCTGTAACTCGTTTTGCTGTCAACGGAATATAACGCAACAAAACCCCGGCGTGGATCGTGAAGTAAGAAACTCCCTGCTCTGCCTGTTCGATTAAAGTATCGCGGAAAATTTCCCATGTCAGGTCTTCCGCAACTCCATTCACTTTTTCCAAAGCCTGGTAAATAGGAACTGTCCCGATCGGAACCGGTGAGTTACGAATGATCCACTCTCGTGTTTCGTGTATGTTCTTACCGGTAGAAAGGTCCATAATCGTATCTGCTCCCCAGCGGCAAGCCCAAACTGCTTTTTCCACTTCTTCTTCGATGGAAGACGTAACAGCTGAGTTCCCGATGTTTGCATTGATCTTTACCAGGAAATTACGACCGATGATCATGGGTTCTGATTCCGGGTGATTGATATTATTTGGAATAATTGCACGTCCTGCAGCGATCTCATCCCGAACAAATTCCGGAGTAATAAATCCTTTTGGTGTATTTGCTCCGAAGCTTTCACCTTCATGCTGCGCAGTCAAAGTTTCGTAATTCCCGTTTAATTGGTGCTTTAATTCATCAAAACGCTGGTTTTCACGAATAGCAATGTATTCCATTTCAGGAGTAATGATTCCTTGTTTTGCATAATACAACTGGGAAACATTCATTCCTGCTTTTGCACGTAATGGTTTGCTGATATGCGCAAATCGCAGATGATCCAATTTATCATCATTTTTGCGTTCTTTTCCATAGTTGGAACTCACATCGCTTAATTCTTCCACATCACCACGATCCAGGATCCATTGTTCTCTCAAACGCGGCAATCCTTTACGAACATCAATCACAGCATCCTGATCGGTATATGCGCCACTTGCATCATAAACCGTAACCGGAGCATTTTCCTCCAATTTTCCATTTGTATGTTTGGTTGGCGTGAGCGTAATTTCACGCATTGCAACTTTAATGTCGTGGATCTTTCCCGAGACATATACTTTTTTCGAGCCCGAAATAGCACCTGTGGTGATACTTCCTGCTTGTGGTGTTTTGTCTTCTTTTTTCATATTTTCAATTGAGTTTCTAATTTCTAATCTGATTATCCTCCTGCGCTGAGCTTATGCTTACGTCGTAGCTTCAGCAAAGGTGCACAGCATAGGCGCGTAGCTAAGTCGAAGCTATCCGCCTTGCGTAGCTTTTATGATTAATACATCATCGTTTTCATTCAGGGAACATTCCTGCCAAATGGATTTTGGCTTCACTTCTCCGTTCACAGCTACTGCAATTCCGTTCTGTTTTTCTCCAACGTGAAGGAATACGAGTTCGAAAAGCATCGTTTGTGCTTCGATTTCCTGAATTTGATTGTTTAATGATATTGTCATTCCACCTGTAATTTACGCACTTTAGGAATGACTACAAAGAAAGTATTCATTTCACTTTTCCCTCCGCCGGTACCAACCGAATCAGGTTCAAAGGGTATTTCTCAGACAATCAGAAGACAGTCACCCCTAAAGTGTTGTAAAGATACAAGAGTTAACTTAGAATGCTACTATGCTCCGTGTTAAAAAGAACAATTTCGAACAGTTTAAATTCAAATTTTGTAAATTGCCTCATCACCCCTATAATAACTATGAAAAATATATATATCATTTCATTGATCTTTTCTCTCTTCTTCGCGGTGTCGTGTAAGAAGAAAGAAACTGCAGATAAAAGCACCAATCCTCCTCCAAGTGCCAATCCCAATTCTTTTTTCCTGAAAAACAATGGTGTAGGATTTACGCCAGGTTATTTAGAAGTAAGTGATCCTTTCGAATATGCCGTTGCTATATCAGCCGCTGCAAGTAGCCAATCCAATGCAAATGTTTACAGCATGATGATCAATAAAAGCATTCCGGTTGGAACTTATGATTGCGAAACTTTGGTTGAAGAATACAGCTGCTGGTTTTCTTATTCAGCTCCGAATTTTGAATTGTATTCAATCAATGACGGGACCTTTGAAATTTTGATCCAAGATACTGTTCAACGCGTATTGGAAATGAATTTTCAATTTGGAATGGAAGGCTCAGATTCACAGCAAATAAATCAGGTCACAGAAGGACATTGTAAAGTTTATTATTAATCAGAACAAAGAAAAACCAATTTGACTTTGAATTCGAGATGCTCGAAAGCAATTCACATTCGGACACTCCTGGTTACCGAAGGCCATGCTAAGATTTCGTATTGATCATTTCTTGCGTCCGTCCATTTCTCAAAAACCGGAAAGTAAAATACAACATCGTTAGAAACAATCCCATAAAAACAGTCACTCCCCAGGTTCTTGTATGATCAAACGGATTGATGATCCGGTCTCCGATGTCACCCATTAACCGGCCGGGCTGATGAACGATGTCCCAGCTGTTCCAGCGAAGGTATCTTCCGATATAGATTCCAAAACTACTGATGAATAGTAAGATCACGGAAAGGAATGCAATCACCCGTTTGGACAGAAACTGCTCCATGAGTTCTTCCAGGTTCCATAAACTCATAAATCCGAAGAGCAAACCGGTCCAGGCGTATGACAGGATCAATACCAGGTCAAACCAAATAGGCATGGAGGAATGATGGCTCAGGTGAAATAAATCGGTTAAAATGTAGGAAGCATTCGGGAAGAATAACAGCCAGATTCCAAGCATTCCGAAAACGGCTAAGCGGCTTTTTTGCAGGTTCGGACTCATACTTAGAATAACCGTCAACAGCCACGGGACGAAAGCCAGGAAAAGATTCCAGTTCAGAAAGAAAAAATGTTTGGTTCCGGAGAGTTCCATGCGGAGCAGGGAAAGCCCAAAACAGAAAATGGATAATATCCCGATAAACACGGTAGTTTGGAGTTGGTTGGTCCTGATCAATTGTTTGTACATAAGTAGATAATTTTTGGTGAGAAAATGATGATTCCGGTTATTACCGCAGAAAATGCGCTGATTAAAACTGCCGCAGCTGCCAGGTCTTTGACTTTTTTTATTTGCAGATTTTTTCCGGGAGAAACCAAGTCGGCAAATGCTTCCAATGAAGTATTGAAGAGTTCACAAATAAAAACCAAACTCATGACGATAATCAAAGTGATCCATTCGATTAGAGAAATCTTCAACACAAACCCAAGAACAATTGTCACGACAGCACCAAGCAAGTGAATTCGTGCATTGTGTTCTTCGGTAAATAAGGTTCTCAAACCTGCAAGAGCATATTTAAAGCTTTTTAGGCGTTGCGATATGGAAAATGGGGTGGATGATTTCATCTTTGCGCAGTTAACTGTTACAGGAACGCAAAGAATAGGAGATATTGTGGAATTAAGATTTATTGGGAAAACTATTCTTCTTTTTTAGTTGCGGGTTTAGCAGTTATCGGGTACATTCTAAATTCCAGATTGTTTTCTTTAGTCCGGTACAACCAGCATATCTGGCTTATTTCATCTTCCCCGGATTTAAATGTTACACGAAGCGTTGAATCGCTCATTTGGCTCCATGTGCCGTTTGAAACAGTTTTTTCATTCATTCTATAGGGTTCGACCCCGCTAATGCAATACATACCCATATTTTGACGAACTACTTCTCCGTTCTTCCTGAACTCATAGAGTGCCGACTCAGTATCTTTTGTTTTGCGGTAAGGCACCGCCTGATTCCTGGTTTCAAGAGAAAGCTGAATATGCATCGCCCACATACCTAAAATATCCTTAGGAAGTTTTGGTCTTTTGGGTGGGCTGACCGATAAAAGCAAACCGGAACAAATGAGAAGGAAGGCAATTTTCATGAAGACTAAAGTACAAAAAACAGGCTCAAGGAATTGATACACTAATGAGTTTCCAGCCTTTTTCACTCCTTAGAAAAGTTAAATGGCTTTGAGTTTCAGCATCCGGATGATTAATGACAACTTCGTAAGCCGGATATTTCCAATGATTGAATTGATACGTTCCGTTGAAATACTGCCCAAACAAACTCCGGAATTCATAGAAGAATAAATCTTCCTGGTAAGTACTGAAATAAGTGTATTTCTTACTCTGCAATGCTTCGATCAATGTTTTGATTTCAGAAGCATTTGAAGCCAAATAATTATTTTTGGATTGTACTTCCCAACCAGTTTCTTCCTTCCAACTCACCACAGAATCAGCCATAAGCGTCAACAACTGACTTTCGGACGGAACATCCAGCAAATGCTCCTTCAACCAGGAATCAACCGCTTTGTCGAGATTTACAAAGGAAAAGAATCTTCCTCCTTCTGCTTTAAAGTTCATTCTATTCGGATCTTTGGATGCCTTTTTGGATTTTTGAAAGGTGTAATAGTCCAGGTTCACATAATCATCCGGGTTTGAAAAGAAATCACGGCTAAGTAATTCGCCTTTTAGATTATATAACACCTTTTCTCCTCCAACCCATGTTCGGTGCTCGCAATTTTTTAACGGAACATTTTTGTCCACACATTCCAGTGTTGCACCGCGAATGCCCCAAACAAACCCGTTGCGCAATTCCATCATTTCATCGAATTCAGCGCGAAGAACTACTTTTCCGGCAACATTCATCACTCCTATTTTCTTAGAAACAGGATCTTTAAACCGGATAAAACCATTGCTTTCAATATCGGGTGCCTGGTCGAAAAAGTAGACTGAATCTACTCCGAATTTCGTTCCGTCGGCTCTCAGGTAATATACAGAGTACTTGTCAGAAGAAACTTCTTCAATAACTGAGACAATATCCTTGAACGCTTCGTTTCCAACCAGCATAAACTTCGGTTCAGCAATTACTTTTCCATCAGGGCTTTTGAAACCATAAAGCGTTGAATCCGCATTCATAAAAGCGACATTCCATTTTTGACCGAATACCGAAAAAGACAACAAGAAGATTATTGAAACTAAAATAGGTGTTTTCATGAGGCGAACGATTGGAGCACGAAGATACAAAATCGATCTATACAGTGACTGAAAAACGGGAATTTGAATAAGGTGGAGTTGTAAGATTATCAATTCAGCACTTTCCTTTCCTCGTTATCACCCAGTGTATTGAGCATGGCAACAAAGCTTTCGGATGGAGTAATTGAAATGGTGTTTTCTTCAAATCCATAGACGATCTCTTCCAGTTTATTATTGTTGTACCAATACAATCTATTGGTAATTGATCCGGGACCTTCCACATTCATTCCGTAAGCCATGGATGCCAGGTGATGCAGTACTCTTGTCACATTCAAATTGTCAATGGGATAAATCAAAGTAGTATGACGGTGAGGAAAAGCAACAACGGATCCGTAAACGCCAAGTAATTCAGACCGATTATTCAGATCAAAATAAATATTCGGTGAAAAAAAGTGATCTGTGATGACCGCATAGAAATCAATTCCGTCTATTTTTTCTTTAAACAGCGGAAATTCATAATTGGTCTGAATATTCTGAATTCCCAGTGAAAAAAGTTCTTCTTTCGTCTTTCCCCATTTATCTAAATAGGATGTTTGGACACTTGCGATTGTTTCCGGCAGATCAAACACCAAAATAGCATACAAAGATTCCGCCAGTTCAAACCCGATTACGTTTTCTTTTCCAACATGGGAAGCATACCCATCGTCGTGAATCCGGAGGGCAATAAATTGCTTTACCTGGTCAAAATCATCCGCAATATTTTCAAATTTCTTTTTGTCCATTAGCGAATTTGTCATCAAACCAAAATGATGTTCAATGATTTCTTTGTAATCTGAAATAGCACTTTGCTTGCAGTTTTGCGCCAGATTTCCAAGTCCAAGAGATTGAAATCCCAATGGATTACCTTCTTCAAATTCAATGACTCCATTTTCCATTTTAAATGGCGTATTCAGCTCATTGAAATAGTCCGCCACCAGGTCAATGAAAGTCTGATACTCTTTTGCTGTGAAGAATGAAGCCCATCCGGGAACTCCCTGATCTTTATTTTTCTTGAAAATGGAAAACATGGAATGTGTTTTTGATTGAATAATGCTAATGAAGATAAAAAAAATAAACGAAAAAGCCCCGACGATAAATGTCGGGGCTTCTATTTTATGCTAATTGAAATTACTCAGCTTTTGGAGCCTCAGCAGTTTTCTCTGGTCTTGGCAATAAAACTTTACGGGACAATTTCCATTTTTTAGTTTTTGGATCTTTACCAACAACTTTAAACTTCAATACGTCTCCTTCTTTTACTACGTCTTCCATTTTCGCTACTTTCTCGTGAGAGAATTCAGAAATGTGGATCAATCCGTCTGTTCCCGGAAGGATTTCAACGAATACACCGAAATCTTTGATTGCTTTCACTTTTCCTTCGTACTCAGCTCCTTCATCTACTGTTGGAGGGAATGCGATCATACGGATACGTGAATTTGCAGCATTCATGTCTTCAGCGTTGTTCGACATAATCTGAACACGTCCTTCACCTGTTTCCAATTCTTCAATGGTAATGGTTGTGTTCGTGTCTTTCTGGATTCCCTGGATGATTTTTCCTCCAGGCCCGATGATTGCTCCGATCATATCGTTAGGCACATTGAATGCTTCGATACGAGGAGTTTGCGGTTTGAAATCCGGATTTGGAACTGCGATAGTTTCAATGATCTTGTTTAAAATATGTAAACGACCTGCACGCGCCTGGTCCAATGCCTGGATCAATACTTCGTAAGGCAATCCGTCTACTTTGATATCCATCTGACAAGCAGTGATTCCTTTTGCAGTACCAGTTACTTTAAAGTCCATATCACCCAGGTGATCTTCGTCTCCTAAGATATCAGACAATACAGCAAATTTACCTTCGTCAGCAACCAATCCCATTGCAATACCTGAAACAGGAGCTTTGATTTGAACACCACCGTCCATCAATGCCAATGTACCTGCACAAACTGTTGCCATGGAAGACGAACCGTTTGATTCAAGGATATCAGACACCAAACGAATCGTGTATGCGTTATCTTCCGGAAGAACCGGCTTCAATGCACGAAGTGCAAGGTTTCCGTGTCCAATCTCACGACGGGAAGTTCCACGCAATGGTTTCGCTTCTCCTGTAGAGAATGGAGGGAAGTTATAATGCAATAAGAATTTTTCTGTTCCGTGGAAAGTAACTCCGTCGATCAACTGCTCATCCATTTTACCTCCAAGGGTCAATGTAGTCAATGACTGAGTTTCCCCGCGTGTAAATACAGATGATCCGTGAACCATTGGAAGGTAATCTACCTCTGCCCAAATCGGACGAATCTCGTCAAACTTACGACCATCAAGGCGTTTTTGCTCGTTCAACATGACCCAGCGAACTGCTTTTTTCTTCACTTCAGAGAAGTAGACAGAAATAAATCCGCTTACCAACAACAACTCTTCTTCAGAAAATGCTGCTTTCACTTCCGTTTTGATCGCGTCGAACAATTCTGTACGTTTCGCTTTATTTGCAAGACCCTGACGAGCAACTTCTTTACATTTATCCATTGCCAATTCGTACACTTTCGCTTTCACCTCTTCGTTATGCGTTTCGTGAGAATAAACACGTTTTGGATTTGCTGTTTCGATCAACGAAGCTAATTCTAACTGGAATTGACACTGCTCTTTAATTGCAGCATGAGCGATTTTGATACACTCAACCATTTCCAATTCGGAGATTTCCTTGAATTCTCCTTCAATCATGTTTACGTCTTTCATTGTACCGGCAACCATCATATCGATATCTGCCGATTTCATTTCTTCCATTGTAGGGTTCACGATCCATTCACCGTTGATACGTCCTACACGAACTTCAGACATTGGTCCGTTGAATGGAATATCAGAAACTGCGATTGCTGCAGAAGCTGCCAAACCACACAATGCATCCGGGTTGTTTACGCCATCGTAAGACAACAACTGGATCATCAACTGAACTTCAGCATGGTAATCGTCCGGGAATAACGGGCGCAAAGCACGATCCACTAAACGCATCACCAGGATTTCAGTTTCAGACGGACGAGCTTCTCTACGGAAGAATCCACCAGGAAAACGTCCTGCTGCTGCATATTTTTCACGGTAATCTACCGTTAACGGAAGGAAATCTACCCCTTCTTTTGCCTCTGGTGCTGCAACTACTGTTGCCAAAAGCACCGTGTTGCCCATTTGTAACACTACTGAACCGTCGGCTTGTTTCGCCAATTTCCCGGTCTCGATGGAAATTTCTTTCCCTCCAGTAACGATGGACTTTTTGATTCCTATATTCATATTTATTTTTTACAAATTTTGTACGGACGCAACGCATTGCGTCCCTACCATTATCCGCCCTATGGACGATTTAAACAAAAAGGGGGACACCGGATAATTCCGACAAGCCCCCCTTTTAATATGTTATCGTAAAACCGGCACTTCGACTACGCTCAGTGACCTGTTTTTAATTAACGACGTAAACCTAAGTCTTTGATCAACGCACGGTATTTCTCGATATCCTTTTTCTTCAGGTAATCTAACATACTACGACGCTTACCAACCAACAATTGCAAAGATCTTTGTGTTCCGTAATCTTTACGGTTCTTTTTCAAATGCTCTGTTAAATGAGCAATACGGAAAGTAAACAATGCTACCTGACCTTCTGTTGAACCTGTGTTTGTTGCTGTACCTCCGTGTTTTGCGAAGATCTCTTCTTTTTTCTCTGAATTTAAATATGACATGCCAATATTACTTGAATAATTATTATGTACAATCCCAACTTTTGGAATTTGGATGCAAATATAGCACATAATTCCGAATTATAGGCTAATTATTAATTTCAGAATGATAAATTATCAAGTTGTTCTAATTGTCTTTTGATAATTGAGACATTCATAAATCAATTTGAAGTTCATTTCTCGAAATATACTTTTAGCACCCTGTTATATTTTTTCAACTGATTTGAGCATATAACCGCAGCATATGTGCTTATCCAGGATGATCGTTTTTCACTTCCATCCTTTGTGTAATACTCAAAAAGTCTTGGTTTTTCAAAATTGATCCGGACTTTTGCATCTTTCGAACGATATTGAATGGCTTCGTATCTTCTTCCGTCGAGGGATATAAACTCATGTCCGGAAGTATCCAGAAACAAATCGAATTCGGATGAATCTACCTGAATCCAATCTTTCAAGAGCTCTACTTTAACATGAATTTCCACATTGGTTGAATCTTTTGATTGCACATGAATACCACAAACAATACGTTTTCCTTTCATATAACCCGCTGCAACATAGAGGGCATGCTCCTGATCAAACAAATGATTGTTTTGGGAATAATAAGACTCAGAAATGAACGTAAATACCAGTGAGAGTAAAAAAATGATTCGCAATTGACCCTTATTTAGAGTCCTCCGTCGGAAACGTAAAGTCCGTCTTTGAATATCCGTACTTTCAGCAATACACCGTCGTGGTCATACACAAAGACTTTTCCGTCTTTCAACTGTCCGTTTTTAAACTGTCCGTCGATCCAGATCTCATCTGAAACGGTGTAGAGTTTATTGAATCCATTTGGTTGGAAAACAGCTCCTTTTGCAACACGTGGCGTGTGAATAACCGGCGCGTTCATAACCGAATTACGTGTATGCGAATTATTTGTATTTGAATCCTGAATGCGTTCGATCTTACTTACTACATTTTGAATCTCAGGATTTTCAACACTTACCTTGTGAGGGATTCTTACATTTAGATAAGTAGAATACAACTGCGGATAATTCTGTGACAACCATGCAAAATTCACATGTGCATTTTCCGATTGATTTTGGTTCAATGATTCTTCTACCCAAAACTGGTAAGAAAAAGGAACGCTGAATGCTCTTTTTGCAAAGAAAACCTGACCTGCAACCATTTCGCGATTGTGGAACATCATGCGGCAGTCAAATAATCCGTTATGTACTTCTAAATTCTGAGATTGTGTGATTTTTCTTGCAACAGTACTTGCCTGAAGCAACTCTCCTTTTTTATCGAAGCGGAAGTAAGCTCCCCCCGGTCTGTTATCCAGGTATTCCCCTATTAAACGTGGAGTTTTTCCATCCGGGTAATAACAAATCCAGGCTCCGAACTTACGGCCTTTAATGTATCTTCCTTCTTTTCTTTTTGACTTACTATCTAAGGATGTAGCATCATTTCCTTCATCAACGACCCAATAACCTGTTCTTTTTCCGCGAGCATCGAATTTATTCAATGTATCTGCTTCACGAACTTTTGCTCCCCAACTTGCATTGCTAAGCAAAAATAAAAAAGTCAATATGGAAATTAATTTGTTCAAGGTAAATGTTTCTTTAGTCCTGTGTTAGTTTTCAGTAGAACGAATATATACTTTTCACCAATATATAGTCTCTGCTGATGAAAATATTTTCTAAACAAATGAATATTTATACTCTTTCAACGAATAATGAATTCCGGAGGAAATTTGACACAAATACTGGTTTTAGCAACCGAATTTATTGGAAAACTCAATAAATCAACCTACTAAATCCATTTCTACAGAAATTATCCGTGAACCGGGCAAACAGGAAATTTCCGTGCTTTTGTGGGGATCATTGACTAATAAAGCAGGTGCATGAATGTGGTCACCATTCAACATACAGGTGCCTTCCTGCAGAAATAAAACACTGATTGCTTCTTCAATCCGAAAATTGGTTTCTTCTGAAAATTGAGTCACGTGAACTTTCGGGTGATAATTGGGTTTGAAAATGACGTTAAAATCCGTGAGCTTCCCTACCCCTTTTGTGGCCCATGAACCGTTGAAGCGTGCCAATTCAAATTCATTCACATTTTGCTGAATCACTCCGTTGGGAGTTTCGTGCTCCATTTCCAATTTTCCTTTTAGAGGAATCAGGATACGTTCGTAACCTTCAAAAAGAGAGAAATCAGAGCTGTCTGACTCTACAATAGCAGAACTGATCCTCCAGTCAAAATTACGGGCTGCCAATGAAGCTCCTTTCGGAGAAATAAATAACTGGGTAGTTGTGCCACCACTCCAGGTTGAGATTAGAAAATCAGTTTCTGTCAGTATGTTCATAGTAAAAAAAATCCCCTTAGCCGAGGGCTAAGGGGAACTTACGTTATTATGATCTGAAAAGTTTCAATGAATGTCCTAACTTTTCTTTTAATTCTGTTCGATTCACGATATAATCAAGGAATCCATGCTCTAAAACGAATTCAGAAGTCTGGAATCCATCCGGAAGATCGCGGCCAATGGTTTCTTTTACTACGCGTGGTCCGGCAAATGCTATCAATGCTTCCGGTTCCGCAATATTGATATCCCCCAACATAGCAAATGAAGCGGTAACACCTCCTGTTGTAGGATCTGTTAAATAAGAAATGTATGGCAATTTATGATTCGCCAATTGTCCCAATTTACCGGAAACTTTGGCCATCTGCATTAAAGAAAATCCTGCTTCCATCATACGGGCTCCACCGGATTTCGAAATAATCATAAAAGGAGCTTTCATTTCAATTGCCTTGTCGATTGCACGAGCAATTTTCTCTCCCATTACTGATCCCATGGATCCACCAACAAATGCAAAATCCATTGCAGCAACTACAAATGGCTGACCATGCATATCTCCATAAGCTGTTCGGATTGCATCTTTCAATCCGGTTGCTTTTTGAGTAGACTTGATGCGATCTGTATACTTTTTCGTGTCCACGAATTCCAACGGATCACCTGAAGTTACTTTCTCATTGATTTCGGTATATTTTCCTTCATCAAAAAGAATGTGGAAATATTGCTCGGAACCAATTCTTTCGTGGTGCGAACAACGGTCGCAAACCCACATATTTTTCTCCAAATCTCCGGCTGTAAATACTGTTTTACAACGAGAACATTTGCTCCATAATCCTTCGGGAGTTTCTTTTTTATCTTTCGTAGAGGTCGTGATACCTTCTTTGGAACGCTTAAACCAACTCATATCGGGGTCTTATTTTTTCAATGTATTAATATTATTTAAATCAGAAAAGGATTGCTCCAGGCGTTTCACAAATGTCAATTCGCCTTCCCGCAGCCATTTTCTCGGATCATAGTATTTTTTATTTGGAACATCATCCCCTTCAGGATTTCCAATCTGTGTTTTCAGGTATTCGATATTTGAACTTACATAATCACGCACACCTTCGGTAAATGCAAACTGAAGGTCTGTATCCAGGTTCATTTTGATTACTCCATAACCAATTGCTTCACGGATTTCTTCCACTGTAGAACCGGAACCTCCGTGGAATACAAAATCAACCGGGTTGTGACCTGTATTGAACTTTTCCTGAACAAATTTTTGAGAGTTCAACAAAATCTTCGGTGTCAATTTCACATTTCCAGGCTTGTAAACTCCGTGAACATTCCCAAATGCCGCAGCGATCGTAAAACGAGGGCTTATTTTCATCAGTTCTTCGTATGCATAAGCTACTTCTTCCGGCTGCGTGTATAATTTAGAGGAATCTACATCCGAATTATCTACGCCGTCTTCTTCTCCGCCGGTAATTCCCAATTCAATTTCCAGGGTCATCCCGATCTTGCTCATACGAGTTAAATACTCTTTGCAAGTTTCAATATTCTCTTCGATTGGTTCTTCGGAAAGGTCCAACATGTGAGAAGAGTATAAAGGTTTACCTGTTTCTTTGTAGAATTGTTCTCCGGCAGCTAACAAACCATCCATCCATGGAAGTAATTTTTTAGCACAATGGTCTGTATGCAAAATAACTGTCACACCATAAGCTTCTGCTAAAGCGTGTACGTGTTTTGCACCTGAAATGCTTCCTAAAATAGCTGCCTGCTCGTCTTTATTCGACAATGCTTTTCCGGCAAAGAAGTGTCCCCCGCCATTTGAGAATTGAATGATCACCGGAGCATTCAACTTCGCTGCCGTTTCCATTACCGCATTTACTGTAGAAGTGCTGGTTACGTTTACAGCCGGAAGTGCAAATCCTTTTTCTTTCGCATAGCGAAAAATCTCCTGAACCTCATCTCCGGAAGCAACTCCGGGTTTAATTGAATAAGCCATTTTAGTCGTTATTTGGGGTGTAAAAGTAATGAAAAGCACCGAAATACATTCGTTCAAAATAAGATTATTGTTTGACGGCTTTTTATTTCTTGCGGATTACGCAGAAGCAAGCGTTTTTTTACCACTAAGAACACAAAGCCCACGAGGATTATTGGCTTAACCATTCCTTTGCTTACGCAATGGCACTTTACCTGATTTATGCACTTACTTAACAAAGCGCTCCTCACATAAAACATCCTTGTGTGCTTTGCGAGCCTCGTGGTTCCTAGAATGGGAAACCAATACCGAAGTTCAGGCGCAATTGGTAGAGGTAATTGGGAAGTGCATCGCGGTATTCAGGACCATAGACTTCTTCCGCTAAACCGTAAAATGCCGTTTTCTTGGAGAAAATCCAACGTTCTCCGGTTGGGAAGCCAGGATCATGAATCGGGAGTCCCAAATCAAAACGAAGAACAAAATAATTAAAGTCAAAACGAATACCGTAACCAATGGAAATACCCAATTCTTTCATCAATCGAGCAGAAATCTGTCCGCCCGGACGGTTTGGGTCATTGTTGCGTGTCCAGATATTACCGGCATCTGCAAAAAATGCATGATTTAAAATCCCTCCTGCACCAAAACGATATTCCAGGGAAGCATTGAAACGAATGTCACCGATTTGAGTCGCTATCAGGTTCGGATCCAGTAATCCCTGGTAAGCTCCGGGACCTAAAGTTCTTGCCGCCCAGCCCCTGTTATCATTCGAACCACCGGCAAAGAATGAATAATCGTATGGAAGTGAGGTTGGCGAATTTTTCATTGGGAAACCCATACCTGCCATTGTTCTGAATGCAATCACACTGTGTTTACCTGTTTTATAATAAACTACCAATTTATTGTCTATCACAGAAAACTGGGAATACGGAACACCAAAGAATAACTTATGTCCCGATGCGTCGTAATTTGGATTCACGGAAGTAATTGCATTCAATAGATTTCCGGCAATGGAGAAACTTCCTGAATAGGTAATGCGCAGTTTCGTAAACTTTTTGCGTGTTTTTTGAAGGTTGTCAAAATCATAAGTCAGTTTGAAATCTTCCCAGATAAACTGATCGCGGTAGGCATTTTTCAGGAATAAATCATTCAGAAGATTAAGCTTTGCTTCAAACTCCGGTTTTGGGTCCAGGGAAACATACTTAATAACGGACGCTCCCGGAAGACCGAAAGAAACGGATTGCGTTTTCCCGTCTCCAACCAGGAATTTATAAAGGTAATTGAACTGCAAAACGCTTCGGGCAAAATCCGGTCGCTTCTGGTAATTGTAAGCTGCGGAAAGTTCCGTACGCGGACGCTGTCTCTTTCCAAGAACGTTAATTCCAAAAGGAAATAAGCCCGGAATATCCAATTTAGCGGAAGGTCCGAATTCAAAAGTATTAAAGCTTCTTCCCTGTGTTTTGATTTTGTTTCCTTTGTCATCGGTGCTGAAAACACTCGGGTTGGATTCAAAACCACCTGAAATTGAGAATATGAAATTCGTTCCTGTACGGAAGATGTTCCTATTGGTATAATTCAGGGAAGCACTCAACCCCAGGAATCCATTGGAGTTCTTTGCGCGTGGTTCAAAACTGAAACTTTGCTTTGTTGCCGGTACCAGGGTATAACGAACACGAACGATCCCGCTTCCCGGATATGTCTCCTTGATTTCTGGCTTGATGATCGAAAAAAGATTCAGCTGCACCAAACGGGTAAATGACCGTTCAAGGTAATATTCTTTGTAAATATTATCGTTTTCCAGGTAATTCTGGGCTTCGATCAGCGCGGGGCTTACAAAAGGCTCTTCGTTGTAATAGAACGTTGCAATACGGTGCGGATCGTAATCAATACTATCCTTCATACCTCCAAACAGCTTGTGCTTCACGGCACTTTTCAAATAAACGCGTTTATTTCTCGGCAAGTTCAACTCTTTGGTAGCAGGATCTTCCACCTTTTTCTTCACCTTCTTATACAGCAATGAATCCAGCGATATTATAAAACCGTTCTCCTTCACATTAAGCCCCCTGTTCAAAACTGTTTGTTTGAAATTCCCGCTGTAACGACTGGTATCTGATAAATTGAAAGAAACATCCTCAACTCTGGTCGAAACGTGCTTAACATACTTTACCGCATCCGGATTATTCTCATCCTGAATTACGCGATCACCGATAACGATCGTAAAGGTCATCTTCAATTTTTTTTCCTTGGAGTTTGTTATGCGTGAAGTATCTGCTTTATAAGTTACATTGGATTCTACAAAACCGTAAAACGTTCTATCCCGCATATAACGGGCTAATTCCCCACGATAATCCCCGAACTTATCTGCATCAAAAGGAAGGTTAATCACCTTTCTGTCAATCAAACTCGCCCTGTATTCCGGGTTCAAACCATTTTTATCCGTTTCTTTCTCCAAAAAGCGTTTAAACTCAGTAAGTATGGAGGGATTCTTACAAATTAGTTTAACGGTATCAATGTAATAGCGGATCCCGGTAACAATTTCATAATTGGCAATTACTTTCTTTTTCAACTTGTTCTTATTCCCCATGCGGTGAATAGTATCGAAATGACTGCTTACCTGTGCATAGAAATATCCTTTTGAATGCATGTAAGCAAGAACCTGTGTCCGTGAACGCGACATTGCGCCGGTATCTGCAATAACCGGAGCTTCACCAAACTTGTACTTAATCAATTGCCTTAAAGTCAAATTCGGGTCCAGTGTATCTCGCAGGCGAACTTTCTTGTAGATATAATCCGGATCACCTCTGCGGATCGCGCGCTGCCTTCTTTTTTCGTTGATGCGGATTTCACGCTTGGTTTTCTTGATATTCTTCTTATTCAGGCGATTCAGTTTGCGAAGTCTCCCTTTTTCAGTTTTCACACTGTCAATGGAATTGTACAATTTCAATCGAACAGGAATACCAATTACCCGGAGATTCGGTTTTTGCTTTAAGACATCCTCTACTTCAGATTTACTGATCTTGTCTCCTTCAACTTTGAACTTGTTTTTTTTGAGTAAGTGGCGATTTTCCGGGACTAATTTCGTAGACAAACAACCCTGAACTGCAAAAGCTATCGTAAATAATACGAACAAGTGCTTTCCTTTAAGTTGTTTTAATATGTTCAACATCTATACAAAAATAAGAAACGAAAACAAAAATTCGTTTTAAACGGTGCGAATTTGCTATGTTTGGCAAAAAAAAGTGGAGGCTCTTTCTAAAGCTAAGCAAAAATGGATTCGTTCCCTGCAGTTAAAAAAAAACAGGGATGTGGAAGCTCTTTTCGTTGTAGAAGGCGAAAAATCAGTACTTGAAGGACTTTCAGTTTTCGCTTCCCATTTAGAAATGCTGGTTTCACTCGAGGCATTTTCAGTGCAAATTCCGAGCCAATTTCATTCAAAAACTTTTATTGTAACAACTAAAGAATTAGAGCAGATTTCCGAATTAAAGACTCCAAATAAGTGTATTGCTGTTTTTAGACGTCCGGAATTGTCTCAGCACACTGATGAGTTTACGATTGTTTTGGACGGAATCCAGGATCCGGGAAATATGGGAACGATTCTGCGTTTGGCAGATTGGTTTGGAGTGAAACAGCTGGTATGTTCAAAAGACACCGTAGATTGTTACAATGCAAAAGTGATTCAGTCATCGATGGGTGCAATCTATCGTATACCGGTACATTACATGGACCTGGCACCTTATTTGAAGAACAGCCAGCAGCAAAAATTTGGTGCTATGCTGAACGGAAAAAACTACAAGCAAACTGCTTACCCTAAAAATGCGATCCTGATTATGGGAAACGAAGGAAAAGGTGTCCGGCCAGAAATTGAAGCATTGATCGATTTCCCGGTAACTATTCCACGTTTTGGGGAAGCAGAATCACTGAATGTTGCAACGGCAACAGCTATTTTGTTGGCAGAAATAATTCAATAACAATGAAGGTACTAAGCACACTCCTTTTACTGGTGATTTCACTTACGGGATTTGCTCAATTCGATCAACCGGTAGACACGAGTAAATATGCTTCCTACCGCTTATCCATTCGCATTGCAAACAACAGAATCACTGCCGATCCCACTAATGGGGACGCTTATTTGCAGCGCGGATTTTACAAAGATTTATTAACTGATTTTGACGGGGCCCTGCAGGATATTGATAAATACCTTTCCTTCAAGCCTGAAGATGCTTCTGTTTATAAATCGCGGGCAAAGGTCAATTATGAGCGGGGAGATTTAAAACAGGCTCTTATTGACATCAATAAAGCAATTCAGCTCAAACCGGATTTTCAGGAGGCAATTAGTGACCGTTCGACTTTGTATTATAAAACCGGGGATTATGAAGCCTGTAAAGCAGATCTTTTAGTTTTACTGAAGCATAATCCTACTGATCTTTCCAAAATTCTTTACCTGGGATATTGTGAATCAAAATTGGAAAACTTCGAAAATGCTCTCAATCATTTCAAGTCTATACTGGCTAAAGATTCGCTCTACAAAGATGCCTGGAGCAATATGGGGTATTGTTACTTTCGATTAGGTGATAATGCAAAAGCTTTATCAGCGGTAAATACGGCAATTAAGATCGACCCCTGGTATCCTGAAGCGTATGAAAAGCGCGCTCAAATAAAGATTTCAAATGGCGACGGAACAGGCGCGCTGGAAGATTTAACGAAGGCCCTTTCTTACAATCCTTTCCTGGTAACTTCTTTGAACAATCGCGCCCTGGTTTACATTGCGGCAAACCGGTATACGGAAGCACTCGGGGACATGAACTTACTGCTACAATTGGTTCAGCCTACATCGGAATTACTTACGCGAAGAGCAAAGATCCATGAAAAGTTGGGGAATAATGAGCTAATGAAAGCCGACCTGGAGCTGGCAGAGGCTTACCTGCAATTTGAAGGAGCAAAATAAGTAATCTTGTATAAGATTATCGGCGCAAGCACGCGTTGTTAATCTTTGGTCTTATAATAAGTCAAAACTGCGTCTACACATTTCATTCCGTCTATAGCTGCTGAGATGATTCCACCGGCATAACCGGCTCCTTCGCCACATGGAAATAAACCTTCTGTATTGATACTCATACAGGTTTCGTTGTCTCTTGGAACGGAAACGGGGCTTGATGTGCGTGATTCCGGAGCGTGAAGCACAGCGTCATTGGTCAAAAAGCCATGCATTTTACGGTCGAAATCTTTGAAAGCCTGCCTCAATCTTTTGGCAATGAAATCCGGAAGTACGGTATTCAAATCCACAGAAACAATACCTGGCTGGTAGGAAGTCCGCGGGAAATCTTTGGATTTTTTCCCTTCCACAAAGTCTTTCAAACGCTGAGCAGGAACTGCCTGAGTGCTTCCGGCTGCTTTCCAGCAATCTTGTTCTACTTTTTGCTGAAACTCGAGGCTTATCAAGGGATTTTTGGGTGAATAACCCGGTAATTCGCTCGGCTCAACGCTCACCACGATTCCCGAATTGGCTGTGGGGTTATTTCTTTTGGACGGCGACCAGCCATTGGTAACCACTTCCCCGTTTTCGGTTGCGCAAGGTGCTATAATTCCACCCGGACACATACAAAACGAGTAAACTCCCTGATCCTGCACCTGTGTAACCAAAGCGTAAGATGCGGGCGGTAGAAATTCATCATTGTGTCTTCCGCTGTATTGGATTTCGTCGATAATTTCCTGTGTATGCTCTACCCGAACTCCCAATGCAAATGCTTTCGCCTGAATTGTGACCTGTTTTTCCTTCAACAGGTAAAAAATATCTCTGGCAGAATGACCGGTTGCCAGCACCAAGGCTTGGCATGGAATGTTTTGCTTCCCGTTGATCTCAATTGTCTGAATAGCCCCGTCGACAATGGTTAGATCTGTCAGTTTTGAATCAAAATGCACTTCACCGCCAAATTCACGGATACAATCGCGCATGGCAACGATGATCTGCGGCAATTTATTGGTTCCGATATGCGGATGTGCATCTACAATAATGTCTTCATGGGCTCCAAAATGTACGAACCACTTCAGGGCACGCATCACATCACCTCGTTTTTTGGAACGGGTGTATAATTTCCCGTCAGAATAAGTTCCCGCACCGCCTTCTCCGAAACAATAATTGGATTCCGGATTCACAACGTGTTTCTTGTTCAGATCTGCCAGGTCGCGTCTCCTGGAACGAACGTCTTTTCCCCTTTCAAAAACAACGGGTTTTAATCCAAGCTCCAAGGCTCTCAATCCGGCGTATAATCCTGCGGGTCCGGCACCAATGATGTGAACTGTTTTGGAGTTTTCAGTAACTTTTTGCGGATTGAATTCCGGTTCGAAAGGAGGAATGATCCCGTCTAAAAAAACTTCGAAGCCTGCATTGATCTTAATATCACGTTTACGTGCATCAATGGAACGTTTATGCCATTTAAAAGCGAATGAATCGATGGGAAGTTTTAGTTCACGGGAAATCGCAGAACGGATGAACTGATCGTCTGCTGCCTGCTCGGGGGAAAATTGGAATTGTACGTGCATTTGGAGGCAAAGATAAGGGATTTACCACGAAGCACATGAGGCACACGAAGATTATTTCCAGGATATAATTGTGAGCTAAAGCTCCGGAGAGTTTGTAGAGCACATAGTAAAAGTGAGTAACTTATCACGAGGCACACAAGCGTACAAAGATTACATCAAACCAATAGAACCTCGTGGACTTTGTGTCCTTAGTGGTGTTTTACCCTTCGAAGATCAGGGAAATCCAGAGGACTTTGTTGTAAAAGCGGTCGATGGGTTCGGAAACCGGTGAGTAATCCTGGATTAAGGAGTTGGAGAAGCTCTGAGAGAATTTTACTTCAAAACCAAATTTAAAGAAGGGAGCAAACCATTCCAATCCGCCGCCTACCTGCCCCTGGAAATCATTTGCTTTGATTTTGATAAAAGGATCAATGAAGTTTTGCGAAGCATCTTCCTGGGACTGCAAATCGTACGAATATTGTCCGCCAACGAGTACGTAAGCTGCAAAATTATTGATTCGCAAAGTTCTAAACTGGAGCATCAGCGGGAAATCCAGGTTGGTCGAATTTACCCGTTCTTCCAGGAAAACGTCTTTTGTTACGGTTGGATCGGGATCCTTGTAATAGTAGCGAACAGCTCGTTCCTGAAAAGATAATGTGGGTATAAAACGCAGTCGAATGATCGGATGTCCAAGCTTGATGGTAGTTACAATTCCTACCTGTCCACCCGGCTGACGTTTAGTCTCCAGGGATCTCAGTCCATAGCTGGAATAAGCATCGTTTACGGGAATCGCTTTAAAATTAGACATATTCACACCAAGCATGAATCCAAAGTGAATCCAGCGTTCATCAAAACGCTTGTAATTCTTTGGCTTTTCGGGTTGTGCGAAAAGAATACCGGTTATTAAAACTCCGACAAACGTTATGGCCCAATTTTTACTCATACTTTTTAAACGATGTTTGATTTTTTTTATTTTAAAAAAATCAGTTCAAAGCGTTAAAAATGTTCAAAAGTTGAAACCTTGGAACATTTGAACCTTTGAACTTTTCAACTATTTTATCCCCGAATAGATCGTTGCTATTCCGCCGGAAACCATTCTTGCTGCTACTTTTTTGTAGCCCAGTTTTTCCAAAATATCCGTAAAATCTTTTCCTTCCGGGAATGCAGCAACTGATTCAGGCAAGTAAGCGTATGCTTTATCATCTTTCGAAATCCGTTTTCCAAAAAATGGGATGATGTATTTGGAATGGAAGGAATAATATTGTTTCACCGGGAATTTCTTCGGTTTTGAAAACTCCAAAATGATCAATTTTCCTCCGGGACGGACTACACGCAGCATTTCCGACAGACCTTTTTCCAGATTTTCGTAGTTGCGTACTCCAAACCAACCGTAAGCGCATCGAAATAATTGTCTTCAAAGGGCAGATTCTCTGAATCTCCAAGACGCATGGAAATGATTTTATCCAAACTGCGTTTCTTCATTTTTTCCCGACCAACTTCCAGCATTCCTTCAGAAATGTCCATCCCGACAATTTCTACCGGGTTTAATTTCATCAACTGAATTGCAAAATCACCTGTTCCGGTTGCCATGTCCAACATGCGTTTTGGCTGAATCTCCTTCAACATGTTTACTGCTTTCCTTCTCCAGATCTTATCAATTCCAAGGGATAAAAAGTGATTCAGAAAGTCGTAACGCTTTGAGATCTTGTTGAACATCTCAGCAACTTCTTCTTTCTTTGATTTATCTTCTTTACCGTAGGGTTTTACAACTTTTCTTTCCATCTTTATTAATTGAGAATGGAAAATTGAGAATTGAAAAGGTTTTATTCCTTGTTATTCGAATCGATTATGCATAACCGACTCTTACTTTTCAATTTTCAATTTCACATTAATTGTATTGTTTTCCTTCACACTCTTGTATCAACTGATCGGGTTCGATACTTACTACTCCACTTTTCTCACAAACCAAACCTCCTGCAAGGTTCGATAATTCGGCAATGCTTTCGATGGAAAGTTCTGCTGTGAGACACAAAGTAGCTACCGAAATCACTGTATCCCCTGCCCCGCTAACGTCTGCAATATTCCTGAAATGTGCCGGAGTATGGTAACGCGCTTCGTCTTTTTTAATGAAAACGCCGGATTCCGAAAGTGTTACGAACGTTATCTCGTTATTGAGTTCTTTTTCCAATTGAGCGACTGCCTGATTGAACAAATCAATTTGTTGATAAGTACAATCAATCCCGATTCCTTCTTTCAATTCTTTCAGGTTGGGCTTGAACAAAGTAACTCCTTTGTAGGCCAGGAAATTGTCTTTTTTTGGATCTACCGTAGTTGGAATTCCTTTTGAGTTTGCCAAATTCGTTATTTCACTGATGATCCGTGGTGTAAGTACTCCTTTATTGTAATCTTCAAAAATGATTGCATCGATTGTTTCAGTCTCCAGGATTGTTTTGATCGTCTCCAAAAAATCTTTTTCTTCGGAAACAGAAAGCGGATGATTATCTTCCGCATCAATGCGCAGCAAGTGCTGGTTATTTCCAATGACACGGGTTTTTACTGTTGTTACGCGTTCTCCGCTTCGGATAATCCCATTCATTGGCATTCCCTGATCACGCAGTAATTCAATGAAATCGGTTCCTTTTTTGTCGTTCCCAACAACGGAACACAACATAGGAGTTGCTCCCAGAGCCTGCAGGTTCAAAGCTACATTCGCTGCTCCACCCAAACGCTGCTCTTCTTTTCCTAAACTGATGATCGGAACCGGAGCTTCGGGGCTGATACGATGTACTTTCCCCAGCATGTATTCATCTATCATTACATCACCAATCACTAAAATGCGTTTGGTTTTGAATGCAGCAAGTATTTCGTGTATTGTCATTTAGTTCAATTCTGCTAATGCGTTTGCAACGCGTTTCATTGCTTCTGTCAGGGTTTCTTCGGATGCAGCATAAGAAATCCGCATGCAATTGGCATCACCAAATGCTTCACCGGAAACCAATGCAACACCTTTATCCAATAGGTACATGCACAGATCTTCTGCACTTTGAATGCTTGTTCCGCCGTTCGTTTTGCCAAAGAAGCTTGAAATATCCGGGAACACGTAAAAAGCTCCTCCGGGTTTGTTGGTTTTCACACCTGGCATTTTATCCAATGCATCCAGTACCAAAGCACGTCTGTTTTCAAACGCTTTCACCATGTCTTTCAGGATTGCAGGATCTGCATCAACGGCTGCAATAGTAGCGCGTTGCGCAATGGAACATGTTCCTGAAGTGAACTGACCTTGTATTTTGTTGCAGGCATCTGCTATTTCTTTCGGAGCACCGATGTATCCAACTCGCCAGCCTGTCATTGCCCACGCTTTTGAAACACCGTTTACAGTTACGATCTGTTCGCGGACATCTTCAAATTGTGCCATGGAATGGTTATGCCCTACGAAATTAATATGCTCATAAATCTCATCAGACATCACGATCAGATTTGGATTTTCTTTTACCACATCTGCCAATGCTCTTAACTCCTCTTTGGTGTAAACTGTTCCTGTAGGATTGCACGGAGATGAGAACATCATCATTTTTGATTTGGGTGAAAGCGCTTTACGGAATTGGTCCGGGGTGAATTTAAAATCACTTTCAATAGTTGTTGGAACAACCACCGGAATACCACCTGCAACTTTCACAATTTCAGCATAGGAAACCCAATAAGGCGCCGGGATAATTACCTCATCACCGGGATTGATCGCAGCCATTACCAAATTGGCGATAGATTGTTTTGCACCGGTTGAAACAACGATATTCTCACGTTTGTAAGGAATTCCGTTATCGCGGTTGAACTTGTTGGCAATAGCATCTCTCAAATCATCGTATCCGGGAACAGGAGTATATGTTGTGAAGTTCTGGTCCATTGCCTCCCGGGCTGCTTTTTTAATAAAATCCGGAGTATGAAAATCAGGTTCTCCCAGGCTTAATGAAATAATGTCTTTCCCCTCTGCACGTAATTCTCTACTTTTTCGAGACATAGCCAAGGTTGCCGACTCTTCCATTTCCAATACGCGATTTGATAATTGAATCATAAAATGCTTCGTTAATGAGTCCCAAATTTAGGGATTATTCAGAATAATGATGCATATTTTTCCCGCTGATTTCGCAGATAACGCAGATCGTATATTTCCCATGGATACACCCCATTAAACTATACCCAATTTTTCCCTCAGGAAAATGCAAAACATCTGAAGACGAAAGGCTCCTTCTATGAATTAATAGCATCGAAATTCTACCCCATATACTACCTTATAAATCTGCACTATCCGCGGGAGACTTTTAATTTTTACGTTAATTTACATTGCTTTAAACGGATTAAAATCAGTACGCTCTATTTTTATGGAAACACGAAAAATTATGAAAGCAATTTTAATCATCGGAAGCTCATTGACTCTCTGTCTTTACAGCGCTCAAAGCCTGGAACTTAAAAAGCAGGAAGCGTCTGTTTCTAAAATGGATCACCTGGAAGATTCCCTGGTCTATGGTCCACAGCCTCCCTGTTATTCTACCAATTCGGTGAGCGAATATGTTCGTCGTGCTTTCCAGGACAGCAGAGGTTTTTTGTGGTTTGGGACAAACTCGGACGGCTTAGCACTTTTCGACGGCTATAAACTTTCCTACCGGAATACCGGCGACGGATTGGCTGGTTCGCAGGTTACAGGCATCATGGAAGATAAACAGGGAAAAGTATGGTTTTCAACAAACAACGGAGTTTCCAGGTTTGATCTTGCGGCCGGACCTGGTAAAGACTTTCAAAATTTTGGAGAGAATGAGGGTTTGAGCAGTAAAAGTACGTGGAGTATTTTCCAGGATAGTAGAGGAACAATCTGGGTTGGAACAGCGCAGGGATTGTGCCGATTCAATGGTACTAACTTTGAAGCCGTTTCTATTCCGAATGCAGAAAAAAGCTGGATCCGTTCAATAACCGAAGACAAAAAAGGAAACATGTGGTTTGCTACTGCAGACAAAGGGGCATTCAAATTTAACGGAACTACTTTCCAACAATTCACAGAGAAAGACGGTTTGTGTTCGAATGACCTAACCTGTATCCTGGAAGACACGCAGGGAAATGTCTGGTTTGGCTCGATGGATGGCGGTGTGAGTAAATACAATCCTTTGGAGAAGGGCAAAAAGGGATTCACCAATTTCAATTCCAAAAACGGGATTGGAGGCAATGAAGTCTGGACAATCTATGAAGATAATAAAGGAACAATTTGGTTTTCGTGTGAAGGTTTCGGGGCTTATATTTATCAGAATCAGCAAATTTACCATTTCAATGAAAAGCAGGGACTTCACATGGGAGCTGTACAAACCTTTTACCAGGACCGTTCCGGGATGTTTTGGATTGGCGGCGGCGGCGGTTTGGTCCGTTTCACCGGAGATTCGTTTACACCGGTAACAAAAAATGGTCCCTGGGATGATGGATGTTGAAAGAAGTGTGAGTGTGAGGACAGAGAGTTAAATCCTCACACTCATAATCCAAAAGCTATTCTTTCACTTTCACATAAATATGTTTGGTGTTCTTATTGGTTGTTTCACGGATATCAATTTCAAACTCATTGGTGCTTTTAATCAGCGGAAGTAATTTTTGGAACCCATAATTCCGCGGATCAAAATCACGTTTCTTCTTCAATAGGAAATTACCCAATTCCCCCAGGAATGTCCAGCCTGTATCATCTGCCAAATCACTCACATTTTCTTTCAGAAAGGTCACTAAATTCAGATCGACCTTATTCATTGGAGCCGTTTCTTTCTTATTCTCCTTTTGTTTTTCCTCAGATTTCACAGGAGGTGATTTTTGCTTCAGAATTTCGATATAAACGAATTTATCACAAGCAGTAATAAACGGAAGCGGTGTTTTCTTTTCACCTATTCCCATTACTTTCTTCCCTGATTCACGTAATCGGATTGCAAGTCTTGTAAAGTCACTATCTGAAGAAACGATACAAAAAGCATCCACCTGCTGTGAATACAGAATATCCATCGCATCGATGATCAGGGCGCTATCACTTGAGTTCTTTCCAGTAGTATAACTATATTGTTGAATCGGGGTAATGGCATTTTCAAGAAGAACCGCTTTCCACCCGTTTGCATTGGGCTTTGTCCAGTCGGCATAAATGCGTTTAATTGTCGGCGTGCCGTTCTTTGCCACTTCTTCCAGCATTTCTTTGATACTGGAATAAGGTACGTTATCGGCGTCTATTAAGACTGCCATTTTTTGTTCACTCATTTTTTTTATTTTAGCTCGTATGGCTGTTTGTTCTTATGATGGTCACGAACAAATTTCTTCACCGAAATAAGCAGAATAGTATCACAAGGTACAATAATTAGTGATCCGAACTAAAACTCAAAGGCTTTTTGTATTTCTTCTTTCGAAACCCTGGTCGTGAGATTTAAATTCACAAAACCGGCACTTACCTCCCTATCTATGCGATCCATGAAAACAACATCATTTTCTATACGGATAGCAATGATGCGAATCGGTTCACCGAGCGGAACAGCATGGAATTGAGCCGTATTATTGTAGCGTGCAGGAGCGATTTGGGAAGCAATTTTCGAAAAAATCATAAAAACAGAAGTTTTTTCATCTGCATGCATGGTCATACTTACCTTTTCACGGGAATCATTGCTGAAACGATCACAGTTTACCCAGCCAATCCAACCGATGTTTAGTGTATAATATTCCATTTCCTGCGCCAACCCTTCATCAAAAGCCGGATCCCACGGTAAATTGTTTTTGGCATAATATTCCCTCAATTCTTTCTCTTTGGTGATCATTTTCCCCCGGAGAGTAGCCTGGTACAATTCTCTTGCCTGAATTTTAGACATACTTACTGCCGGAGCTTTCAGGAAGAACCGGTACAATTCATCCAGCAAAGTCTGCTCCACCAAGCGTGTCGATTTCAATTCGGCAATCTTTCCTTTTTTATCAAAAGACATCCGCAATTCAACCTCATAGCCATCAACGAATTTTTCACTCAAAGTTCCTTTTTTCAATGGCTGTTTTTCGATCCAATCTGCCAGTGTTCCTTCTTCCTTATCCAATTTCAAAGAAGACAAATCAGTTTCCTCTTTTTCCTTTTGCATTTCTATCAGGTTGATACGCGGAGCAGCATTTGAAACCACATTCAACGCTCCATTTCTTCCAAATTCGGTGGAGGAGGTGAATTTCGTAGAAGTTCTCCTTTCAGGTGCTGCATTATTCCATTCTACAATACCATCCGCATTTGTAACTCCTTTAAATTCCTGCATTCCGGGCAGATCTGATTCTCCTTTGGGAAAATCCATTTGCAGTTTCTTCCCTGGTTTCAATTGGAGCTGTTCGCCTGCTTGTGTGACATCCGTAAAAACGGAGCCACCTGTTTCCAATAATCTGCCTTCTGCGGTAAACGTACTTAGATTGTGTGCATACATTTCCAGGGGTGAATAACATTCGATCAGTGAAAAAACAATTTCACCCAAAGCCTCCTTTCCTGCTTTATCCACAAAAGAAACCGCCGGAACGTGCACACGTGTTCCTGATTTTCCAATAATCAGGGTGTCTGTTTTAGTAGAAAGAATGAATTGCTGGGGTTTCGAACGAAAGGAGGTTTTCAATTTTTCCAGTGACAGATGAGTGTTCTGCTTATTTGATTGGGATCTTACCGAAAACGAAGGGGTGAAATTTACCGGGGATTCGGTCTGAGTGACATAATCGCCCGATTGATTGTCGGCTTTCTGAGCCGCTAACTCTTTTTCCGTTTTAACAATGGTCGCCTTCCCTGATTCATCGGAACAGGAAGTAACTGTGCAGGCAAGAGCGGTTGTTAGTCCAAAAACTAATAGTTGAATAAGTTGATTCATGGTCTTTTTTTATAGGTAGTGTCGTTCTCCCCAAAAAGTAACCAAATCAACTGAAAAAAAAAGTAATTCTTCTTTTTTACTGAGTAAATTACTTATCAGGAAACACAAACCAGGCTGCGTTTTGTCCCATGTCTTTGTTTTGTAAAGTTTTACGAATGTGATTATCGCGGTTATAAAAGAATTGAGCTAATTCATTTGATCACTTTTCAAGCGGAATGCACTATCTTGCAATGGATTCAAAATAAATGCCGCACTGGTAATTCATTTCTGATTAAAAACGATTAAAAGACAACGATGAATATGGAATTTTCTGAACACGACATTAAAGATTTATTGAGTAAGGTAAAAATCTTTGAGCCAGATTTAGGTGCATACCAATTTCACACCATCACGGAACAATTCTCCTATCATGTCACTTTAAATAATGGAACCCTCCAATTCAGTGCAAATGAATTAATTGCAAACCGACAGCAAAGCATTTCCAAAGAACAATTGACTCGCATTGCCAGTGGTTTTACACGAACTGGTCCTCAGAAAAGAAGAGAAACCAGTATTCCGGGAGATTATTCGAATTCATACGGAACTGCAGAACCTAAAAAAACGAATTACAAATTTTTGATCATAGCTCTTGCTGCGATGGTAGTTATGGGAGTTGCGGGTGCTGTTTTCGTACTGATTTCCAGCCCGGAATCAAATCCTGCTTCGTATCAAAAAGAATCTTTGCCAAAAGATTCACTGGGTAATACCATTAATCCTCAAGAGGTTCCCAATACAGAAGAAGAACTCAACTAAAAGAGAAACTAACCAAACGATTCCTTAATTTCGCAGAAACATTTTTAGTCCGATGAAATCGATTGTCATTGCATTGCTCTTCCTTTCTCCCTTTGCTCATTCGCAGAAAGCGGTTGAACTGCTTGAATCTACTTTTAAACTTGGCAGCTCAGAAGAAAAGGAATTCTATTTTGGTTTTGCTGAAGGAGATGAAATTGTGCTGAATTTAGAAGTGCTCAAAGGCAAGTCACTGGTAGAAGTGGAAGTTGCAAACTATCCGGACATCACCAAATTCAGCCAGGTTGAAACAAAAAAACTCAAACATAAAACCTTCCCTGTTTCTAAGAACGGGATTTATAAATTCCGACTCATCAATAAAGGAATGTTTGAAAAAGAATGCAAAATCCATATCCAACGAATTCCCGCAAGCGAAAAGACCCAAAAATTTAATTCGGAAGTTTATTGGAGAACGGTCACGGATACGATCCAGGAGAATGGCTGGGAAGAATACACGGAGAAAACAGATACCACTTTTGCGGATTTCTTTTCTACCACGGTACAGATTTCTTCTCAAAATGCATTCAATGGAAACAAGCCTTCCCAGGTTGTTAGTTTTGATCTTCCTGCAAACACAGTTGCATGGAGCTATTACCTGGTAGTTGGCGAAGAAGGGCAAAAAGAATACGATCAATCCAAGGCAGATTTTATCCGTGCAGGTTCCAAAGTAGTCGGTATGATCCCAACTTACGGTCCGATGGCTGCATTGGCTTTAACGGGCATCAATTACATGAGCCAAGCCCAGGGGAAAGACAATGTCAAATATTATTTCCTGACGAACCGGGAAGATGTTCAGTTATTCAATACCGATAAAGCATTCAAACGCTATAAAACCGGTGACGTGATCAGTGAAGCCGCCCAAATGAAAACACCTTTATCCGGAACCATTCTCATTGGACTTGTCAACGATAATACCATCGATCCGATTAAAGTGACAGTGAAAGCTACTGCTGTGATGGTTGAAAAGAAAACCGTCAAGAGATCAAAGCCTGTTATTTTACGGAAAGAGGGGTATTTGAAATAAGATCACTTCATCTTTCCTTTTTCTTTCATCAGTGATTCGAACTCCAAACGATCCTGATCTGTTCTAAAACAATTCTTTGGAAACCAAAAAGTTTGTTTGGTCTTTACCCTTACTCGAAAATGCTTGCTCAGTGACGAGATCGACGCTATATCCACGTAGAAAAATTCAGTCTTTATTCCCTTGTCCGCTGCTAATTCCAGACAATGTTCGTAAATCCTTACAATTCTTGAACGATCCATTATGGGATTTTTCTTCAAAATGCTGATAAACCTGTATCTTACATAAAAGAAAAGAACGGTAACGATACCAAATGAAATAAGAGAAGATACGGAAGGTTCCCGAATGATATCATAAATACATTTACCAATTATGATTCCAAAAAAAGGCAGGAATATAAACCAGGCTTTTCGAAAAATCTCTGTTATAAAAAGTGCTGCAAATTCAGAAGCTTTTAATGTATAAGGATTGGTTGTAATCTTAGGTTCCATGCTGCAAAGATGTGAAAAAATGCATTAGGGAGTTCCAGTCATTCTCTCCCGATAACTATCGGAACTCATTCTGTTTCCTCATACAACTCCCTGCCCCACTCGTCCACGCTTCTGTGGTTGTGATATTCGTCCCACAATAACTCTTCAAATTCCTGCTTCAGGTGATAAATCGCTTCGGGATCAGTGATCCTGATCCGTGTTTCATGATTCAACAAACATCCTGAACGGGTAAAGTTTACGGAACCCAAATACGCAATGCAGTCATCGATGATGTAAAGTTTGCTGTGCAAATTAAAGGCTCTTGATCGATCTGTTTTCCGACGGGAGAAGTAGGAATAGAAAATCTTGATCGGGAAAAGAGAAGTATAGGAATAATACCAAAAGCGCATACGTTTGCCTTTCCTCCAAATCGTTTCTCCGAATAAGGCAAGTCCGGAAAACAGGAAAAACTGAATATAGTCCAGTGTTCCCGAAGACTCAGAAAACAAAACCGGGAGCTTCATCAAGGCTATCAACCCGAATAAACCCATCAATGCCATTCCGCACCAATGAAAGAGTTCCTTCCGGTTCTTCAGTCGTTCGTCGACGTGTCTGTGCTGACGGATAATCCGGTAACAATTCTTGTTTTCGGGTTGTTTGTGGTCTTCGATTTCATCGGAAGTGACCAATTCCACAGATACACCGCTTTTGAAACGTTCCAGCAATACATCCACCAGTTTTGCGGATAAATAAGGCGACATGATCCGAATGGACTTTCGGGCAGCAAGCATGTCGGCAATGATCATTTTCCCGGATTCTTTCCCGATGTAAATATCTCCGGTAACGTTGTTGATTGTTTTGCTCATACAGGTTGGTTTATTGGCTTCCTTTATTCATAAGGAGAGAAATGCAGATTGGGTACACGATTCCGCCTTATTATTTAACAAACTTTGTTTGCAATCGAAAACAGCATTCCTTAACTTACAGTTCTGTTCACTGTAAATTTTAAGCCTATGTATCGATCTGCAAAATATCGGAACACGCTTAACTTAATCCCTTTAATACTTTTAGGAATCCTAATTCTTTGCGTAAATTATCAAATCATCAACTGGGGAATTCGAAAGGACTACCTAAGCGTGGTTTACTTTGTCTGGGTGCTGATCGGTTTTGGGATCTTCATCTTTTACCTGGAGCTCATTTATTACGTGTTTTCCGTAATGGAAATCACCCCGAATGAGATCATTTTCACGAAGCCCCTGCGGCGTTTCGGATTGTTTCGGAAACGCCAAAGCAAGTGGATTATTCCTCATTCGGAATGGACCGAACTGCATGCTTTCAACATCAAGTCAAATGCCACGCTCTATTTCCGAAAAGAAAGGGATGCTGTTTTCTATGCAACCATTGAAGGAGGAAGTAGTTTTGTGCGGAAACTCAGAAAGCATTTCCGGGAAAAATTGATTTATTCTTCACAAAACAAGTTTCCACAGCAATTACGCAACAAAATGTATAATGAACCTGCGGAACGGGTGATGCGGTATTGATAGCGGCTTCCACTTTTTTAAAATCCCGACCTGCCTGAGCTGATCGGGATTTTAGTTTTCCAGGTTCTGTCTTACGCAGGCACTAAGTAATGAATAATTCATTCGCTCTTTTTTAACGGACAAAATGAAACAAACTCTTTGATTTTTAAGTCTTTAGAAAGAAAAAAACAGGCTATTCCAAAGGGTGATCTGAAACTCTACCGTTTGATTAACGACTTGTTTTATTATCTTCGCGCCGTCGCTGAAGCTCTTGCCCAAGCGTCGCACACGAAAAAAATTAGAACTCACTTCATGAAAAAGGTAGCAGTAATTGGTGCAGGAACAATGGGTAACGGAATTGCCCACACTTTCGCGCAGTTTGGATATAAGGTATCATTAATCGACGTAGCTCAGGCTTCATTGGACAAAGGATTGGTAACGATCACTAAAAACCTGGACCGCCAGGTTGCCAAAGAAGCAATTACTGAAGCTGATAAGGCGGCAACTTTGAGTAACATTACCACATTTACTTCTATGGAAGAAGGCGTAAAAGAAGTAGAATTAGTGGTTGAAGCAGCTACAGAAAATGTAGAGTTGAAATTGAACATTTTCAAGCAATTAGATTCATTGACTGCTGAACATGTGATCCTTGCTTCCAATACCTCTTCTATTTCCATCACCAAAATTGCTTCCGTGACGAACCGTCCGGAAAAAGTGATTGGAATGCACTTCATGAACCCGGTACCGGTCATGAAACTGGTTGAGATCATTCGTGGTTATTCTACAACCGATGAGGTTACGAACCTGATCATGGAAACTTCGAAGAAACTGAATAAAGTTCCGGTAGAAGTCAATGATTACCCGGGATTCGTAGCAAACCGTATTTTAATGCCGATGATCAACGAAGCAATCTATACTTTGTATGAGGGAGTTGCGGGTGTTGAAGAAATTGATACAGTGATGAAATTGGGGATGGCTCATCCGATGGGCCCATTGCAATTGGCAGATTTTATTGGTTTGGACGTTTGTTTAGCGATTCTTGAAGTATTGCATACCGGTTTTGGAAATCCGAAATACGCACCATGTCCGTTATTGGTAAACATGGTAACTGCCGGAAAAAAAGGAGTGAAAACAGGTGAAGGATTCTATTCATGGGGTCACGGAACGAAAGATTTGATCGTAGCTCCGAATTTTGCAAAAAAATAATTCGAAAATACATACTGAAAAGCGGGACTCTGAATGGGATTCCGCTTTTTTTTGCTGCCAAGCTAGCATTCACACAACTCACACTTTGAATTTCAAAGCTATTCATGATATCATTATTTGATGATTTTGCAGAGATATCCTAGCGCGTTATTTTTTGAAAATCGTTATCGGAAAGTTTTCGAAGTTTTCTCCTAACTTAGCGTCACCAAAGAAAATACGTGAAATCATTCTTCGCTCTTCCTATTTTTAAAGACATTCGCTTCTGGATCATTTTGTTCTTCCTGATCCGTATGTACGGGATTACCAATCCACCGCTGGAAGTTGCACACAACTGGCGACAAACAACCGGAACGATGGTAACGCGCAATTTCCAGGAGGTTTCTGCCAATATTTTGTATCCACGCATTGATTTTGCTGGCGAAAAAACAGGAATTACCGGGATGGAATTCCCCCTTCTGAATTACTTGGATTATTTGGTTTCCGAGATCTTTGGTTATCAGCATTGGTATGGAAGACTCATCAACCTCCTCGTAAGCAGTTTTGGGATCTGGTTCTTCTTCCGCTTATTGAAACGCTATTTTAGCCCCGATACAGCCTTTAACGCTTCCATTATTCTGCTGGCTTCCATTTGGTTTGCTTACAGCCGAAAGATCATGCCGGATACCTTTGCTACGTCATTGGTGATTATTGGGTTTTATTATGCAGCCTGTTATTTTGAGGAAAAGAGGCGCGTTTGGCTGCATTTGTTTCTTTTTGCAGGTTTTACGCTATTGGGAGTTCTGGCAAAATTACCTGCGGGATTCCTGCTGGTACTCTACGCATTTTTCATCTTAAACAGACAAATACCTATCCGTCTGAAACTGGTATTTTTTATCGTAAGCGGAATCATTTTGGCGCCCGTTGCCTGGTGGTATTTCAGCTGGGTTCCTTACCTGGTTGAAAAATACGAATTCTGGCATTTCTTCATGGGAAAACCAATGAGTGTTGGGGCTAAAGAATTGCTTGACAACCTCGGCGACGGTTTAAAACACTTCTACGATGCCGCATTGAAATTTGCAGGGTTCGGAATGTTCCTGGTCGGATTGTTCCTTGCTTTTAGAAAACGAAACAAACTCCTCTTAAGAATTTTGGGACTTGGTTTCGCCGCTTTCCTGGTCATTGCATTGAAAGCAGGATTCACATTCACGCACCACTCCTACTACATTATCCCTTTTGTACCGATCATGGCCTTGACAGCAGGATACGGAATTACGATCTTCCAAAAGAAAGCCGTTCAACTAGCAATTCTGGCAGTGATTGTACTGGAAGGTACTTTGAATCAGCTGCATGATTTCCGTTTAAAGGAACACGAATCAGCTTTTGTAAAACTGGAATCTGATTTGGACAAATTCTCCAGCCGATCTGATCTGATTGCAGTAAATACCATCGACAATCCAACAGCAGTTTATTTTGCCCATCGAAAAGGCTGGGTAGCCAGTAATGATGAATTATTGAGTGCTTCCTTCCGAAAAGATCTTCGTGAAAAAGGATGTAAGTACATTGTGATCTTAAAACGCTACCTGGGCGGTGATTTGTATTTAGATCTCCCCAAAGCAGCAGACAATGTGGATTGGGTTGTTTACAGACTGTGATTCAGTATAAATCTTTGTCGATTGGCGCCAATAAGTATTTTCGATGTAATTTAGCCGCTGAATGGCAAAAAGAAGACAAACCCGTAAAAAAGCTGCTCCCAAGCGCAAATCAACATCCCGCAAAAACCGCAAGAGCAAAGTCATTTGGTGGATTTTACTTCCTGCAGGCGTATTGGCTTTCTTCTTTTTCTGGTACAAAACAGAAGGAATGGTCCAGACTTCGACCCATTTCCGGGAAATCATTCCGCCGGGATACAAAGCAATTGGTTTGGATGTTTCGCATCACCAGGGAGAAATCAACTGGGACTTATTGCTGACAGAAAAAGGCTTTGACACCATTATCGATTTCGTCTACTGCAAAGTAACAGAAGGCTCAGACCATCTGGACACTCAGTGGGAACGAAATCGCGAATACCTGAATAAACACGGAATTTCAAACGGTGCTTACCATTATTTCAATCCGAAATCGGCACCCAAACCGCAAGCTGCGCATTTTCTATCCGTTTATAAGATCCGAAGTATTGATTTACCGCCGGTAATTGATGTAGAAGACGAAGGTTTTTCGGACGAAGATCTGAGAGCCAAAGTGCTGATCTGGTGTAAAGAAGTGAAGAAAGCAACCGGTATAAAACCGATCATTTATACTTCACTGAATTTCTACGAAACCAAGTTCCGGGGAAAAATGGAAGGTTATAACTTTTGGATTGCAGCTTACAGCAGAGAACCGCAATATATGACGGACCGGGAAGTACTTCACTGGCAGTTTTCAGAATCTGGAAGATTACCGGGAATCAAAGGAATGGTGGATTTGAATGTGAGCAAGCAAGAACTTTATTAATTCCGAATTAATGGAAATTAGCAGTCACGAGAAGCATCGCGTGCCTACTAATTATTCCAATACTGTCCTTCTCCCCCTTTCATTTGGTGATAAGATCGCGTTAAGTAAGCCAATAAAATACGCATGGCGTCGAAAGCTTCTTCGGTTTCCTGGCTGATTTCCTTCTTCTGTAATTTCAGCAGTAATTTCATATATAATCCATGAAAACAAACCTCCAGGTGATTCATTCCCTTTAAATTGGAATGTTCAATAAAATCTTCAATGTATGGAAGGGCCGTAGAATAAAGTGTCCGGTATTTCTCATCGTTTACAACAGTCAGCAGGGAGTTGTGCAGGTAAGACAATTCTACCAACACATCCTGCAATTCCAAGCGATGCCCCGATACCGTAATCCGTTCCGATTTCATATCCTGGATCAAACCCGCATACCAGGCTTTGTAGCGCTCTAAATAAGCACGATCCGGAAGATTTGGTTCTACCACTTCTTTCACGATACGGTCGAGGTCAAACTGATATGCCCGGATCAAATCTTCGATCTGATACATGTACAGGATATATTCGGCTACGTTCTCGTTAAGTTTTTGTTGTGCTATCAGCATAGTTTATTTTCCCAGGTCTTTATCCATGGTTTCTTGCTCATGATTCAGGAAATCAATGAACGATTGAGTAACATTCATTCTGTCATTGATGAAATTGATTTGCCCGCCTTGTCCATGGATCAGCAAAACATCAATTCCATATTTCTCACAGTATTTTTTTCCTGCAACTTCAATTTTCTTACCCAAAACAGTCAAAGCTTCATTGGTTTCTTTTTCCAACTGAGCACCTTTCGTTTGCTGCTGGTTCATCAATTGCTCACGCATACGCATGATATCGTTCTCCAGATTTTGCATATCGGCTCCCGTCATGGTACCTTCCCGCATGTATTTTTCGTAGTTCTGAGCTTTTTGCTCCAAAGTACGCTGTTTTGCCAGCATTTCATTCTGGAAAGCTTCCCCTTTCTTAGTAATACGAGCATCCTCGTTCTTATAGTAAGTAAAACCTTCTTTCAAACTATCCGAATAATAGAAAGCAATCTTTAATCCTTTGGAATCTACAACCGGAACAGCAGGTGCCGTTTCTTCCTTCGTTTTCGGGTCTTCCTTTTTATCTGAACAAGCAAAAGTTGTCAATCCAAGAATTAAACCTGCTGCAATGATGTGTCCTACTTTCATTCTTCTTTGTTTTTAAATGCTTCTTCCCAATCTGTTCTCATGGAAAGAAACCGTTCTAGTGAGTTACGTAATAATTGATCTGTTACCATGCGTTTCAATTCTTCCAACCCGTTTACATCCGACTCGGCAACTTTAAATGTTTGCTCGAACTGGCCTAATTCAATTTTCACCAAATACTTCGCGTTGTACAAGAATATCTGAATCTTATATCGCGGATGTGGAATGTCTGCTATTACTCGCATAATCCAACAAAAATAATAATGAAATTGGAAAAGTAATTGATAATCGGGACAAGTTGTACAATTGAAAGGTGAAAAGCTTAAAAAAAACAAGGTGGCTGAACGTAGTCGAAGCCCCGTTTTTATCTTAAGCGACTACCAAATCATTATCCGTATACTCCCGGAAATCAAAGGGAACGTGAACCATAAAAGCGTAATCCTGTCCTACTTCATACATATCTTCATCAGACTGTCTGTAGTACCATTCTACTTTCGCTTTCTTTCCTGAATCAACCAGTTCATTCAGTTTATAAAGCAAGAATAAAATACGCTTGGATGAAGTAATATTGAAATACTCCAAATCAATCTTTACAAGCGTCTCATCATTCGGATGCGCCATGTAGCTATCAAACCATGTTAAAACTGCACCCCAAAAACCTTCGGGATCATCCGGAATTGAACGACCTTTAATTTCCATGACTCCTGTTTCAGGATTCAAATTCACTAAGGGTGTTTGAGCAGTTGCCTGAATTAATAATGTATCCATTTCTCACTTTCGCTCCTGCAAGTTGTGAATTATTTTTCAAACCACAAGGTACTTTTCTACGAAAGATTTAATATTTTCGACTAAACTGCTCTGTATCAATCTCCAAAACTTAATCCAATCTTAATTATTCATTCATCTGATGGTAATTCACCAAATCCCTGATAGGACTGGCTATTGCATTAACAAGACTAATCGATTGATTTTCAAAAGCCTGCGTAAAAACGTTTTTTTGTTCAAATCCATAAGTCCCGATAAAGGAAATTTGTTTCAAGTCATGAATGGGAAGACAATACATCTTCACAAAAAGTGCCGCATTTTCTTCATGCAGAAATCGAAAGTCGATTTTAGCTGTTTCGGCCCCCAAACCGGAAATCCATTTTTGAGCATCTGAAGCAGCCAGTTTGGAAAGGATCCACTCTTTCGAATGAAACAATTCGATCCAGGCAGTTTCCCACTTTTCAGTCTGAAGTAAATACTTCACCACTAATTTCCCAAAGTAAAAACCGCTTCCTTCATCGCCGATTAGTGAACCATATCCGCCTACTCTTCGTGTAATCCGGGAACCATCGGTTTGAACCAAAACGGAACCAGTCCCCAAAATAGCCACCCAACCCGGTTTATTTCCATAAAGTGCTCTGCAGGCTGCAAGTGTATCCGGAAATACATGCACTTCTGAAAAGCCCAACTGCATTAAAAGCCCGTGCATTTGTTTTTGGACAACTTCACCCGAACAACCCGCTCCGTAGAAATAAAGCGGAACAGACATTTCCTGGAATTGAGACTGCAATGCTGCCAACGAAAAATCGGCCGAAAGCGCATATTTCGGATGCAGACTGTCGGTCTGAATAAAGACTACTTCGTCATTTTTAAGCACGATTCCCCAGTTAGTTGAAGAACCTCCGGAATCTGCGATGATGTATTTGGCATCCATGAACCAAAAATACCTTTTTTCAGGTATTGTCCAAACAGTGCTTCTCTACTAATTTTGCAACCGCAATCATGCGCGCACGCGAGAGCCTGTTGGTGCAGATTCCAATAAATTCTACAATTCATGAAATTAAAGGCAACTTTCAGCATTGCTCTGGCACTTTTGGTTTTTACTCAGTGTAAAAAGAAAAAGGAGGACGAAGATACCGGGTTTGACAAAGGACCAATCATGGTCAATATGGCGGATAATTACATTATTCCCGGTTATTCGGAACTGAAAGTAAGAATCAATGTGCTTGAAACTTCCTGGAATGATTTCCTTGGGGATAAAACACAAGCGAAATTAGATCTTGCAAAGCAAGCATGGGTGGATGCAAACATCTCTTTCCAGCATGTGAAAGCGTTTGATTTCGGGCCGGCAATGAGTACAAATATTGTTTTCACATTCGGAACATTTCCATGCGATACGACTCAGATCAACAACAATGTTTCAAGTGGTTCATACGACCTCAATGCTGCATCGAATTTAGATGCTGCAGGTTTTGATGCTTTGGATTACCTGTTTTACAATGCAGGAGCTCTCAATAAATTCCAAACTTCCCCCAATGCGTGCACCTATGTTTCGAATGTGGTTTCGAAAATGAAGACGGAAATTACAGCGGTTGTTTCGGGTTGGGAAAGCTACAGAGGTACTTTTGTGAACGGAACAGGCAACGAGTCAACCAGTCCGTTTGCCTTACTGGTAAACAACTTTTGCAAGGATTTTGAATTATGTAAAACGACCAAAATCGGTTTCCCGATCGGAAATCATACCCTGGGAATTCAGCAGCCAAACTATTTGGAGGCACGTCGTTCAGGGATTGGCAGAATTTTATTGCTTGAAAACATCAAAGCTTCCCGCTGTATTTTCTATGGACTGAATCTTCCCGGAAACAACAATGGACAAGGTTTTGATGATTATTTGAATGCGATTGACAAAGGGTCGCTTTCGACTACTATTGCCGAACGTTTCGACTACATGTACGCTGCTCCGCAATCATGGACGGGAACCCTGGAACAATTGATGGGTTCTTCTCCATCAACTTTGGAAAATTTCTACGATTATCAGCAAGGTTCTGTGATCAACATGAAAACAGATATGGCTTCCGCTTTTGGTGTCTTGATAACTTATCAGGATACAGATGGAGATTAGGAAACGATGGTCTGAGCTTCTGTTCAGAGAAGTTTCCATTACGCCGCTGATTGCTTTTCGGATTGTCATCGGATCTTTGTTCCTGTTCAGTACGCTGCGTTTTGTTTCCAACGGCTGGGTAAAGCAATTGTACATCGATCCGCCTTTTCACTTTTCTTACCTGGGTTTCGATTGGGTGCGCACACTTCCCGGAAACTGGATGTATCTTCCATTTATTGCAATGATTCTTGCTAGTGTTGGAATTATCTTCGGTGCATTTTACCGCGTTTCAACAAGCTTGTTTTTCGGCGCGTTCACTTATGTTGAATTACTCGACAAAAGTTATTACCTCAATCACTATTACTTCGTAAGCATCATTGCTTTCTTACTGATCTGGCTCCCGGCAAACGCTAACTTGAGTTTGGATGCAAAAAGGAATCCGTCTATTCAGCGGGAAACCATTCCAAACTGGCCCATCTTTCTGCTGCGTTTTCAATTGGGTTTGGTTTATTGTTTTGCAGGAATCGCCAAGATCAATTCCGACTGGCTGCTGGAAGCTCAACCGCTTCGCATGTGGCTGCAGGCTTTCCGCGATTTACCACTTGCAGGTGACTTGCTCGCTACTTCCTGGGTTGCGTTCGTATTTTCGTGGTTCTCTTGTTTTTATGACCTGACTATTCCTTTCTTCTTATCCCATTCCAGAACCCGGAATATTGCCTATTTTTTTGTGGTTGCTTTTCATATTTTGACCTGGCTTCTATTCCCGATCGGAGTTTTTCCATGGGTAATGATCTTCAGCACCCTGATTTTCTTTCCGGCAGCTTTCCACGATAAATGGATCAACTGGCTAAAAAAAGGATTTCGCTGGACCACTATTCCTTCTAAAACTTCCATTTCGCAATCCCGAATGACCATTGGCTTCCTGTCCCTTTTCCTTATTTTTCAATTAGTGGTTCCGTTTCGTTACCTCCTTTATCCGGAGAATCTATTCTGGCACGAGGAAGGCTTTCGTTTTTCCTGGCGCGTCATGCTCATGGAGAAAAAAGGATATGCCACTTTCTACGTGGAAGACCGCAAAACCCGGAAATCCATTGAAATCACGAATTCGGATTACTTAACTCCGCAGCAAATTGATCAGATGTCCCGACAAGCTGATATGATCCTGCAATTTGCTCATTTTCTAGGCAAAAAGTACCAGGATACAACGCTTCATTTCGGCAGTAAAAGCGTACATTTGTCGCGCCCGCGGGTAAGTGCTGATGTTTACGTAACACTGAACGGAAGACCCAATCAGCAGTTTGTAAGCCGGGAAACGGATTTAATGCAAGAACCATACAATTTGAAACACAGAAAATGGATTTTACCGCTCAAAAATTAAGTCTTTCTGTCTTGTTTTCTGTTCTTGTTTCCCTTTGCTGGTCCCAAAACTTTGAAGGAACAATTATCGATCAAACAACTAGTCCGCAATTCGGGATTTTTGTCCAATGTGGTGAAAAGATAACCCGTACGGATGAAAATGGAACATTCAGTATTGCCTGCGATAAAGGCCCTTTGATTATTTACGGAGATGAAATTGACACGCTTGTTTATGTGCTCAATGGAATTGTTGCTCCAAAAACAATTATCCAGGTCCAAACTTCCGAATCGGTGGAAGAAGTGGAAGTCCGCAGCAAGCGCCTGCATTACTTCGATATCGGATTTATTCCGGCCATCAAAGGAGTTCAGATTGCAACAGGAACCAATACACTTATTGAAACAGAACGGCAAGGCGGAGCAAAATCGAGTGCCAATCCAAGAGAATTATTCGCTAAAGTTCCCGGATTAAACATTTGGGAAAGCGATGGTGCCGGAATCCAGATGGGAGTTGGCGGAAGAGGTTTGAGCCCTAACAGAGCCGCCAACTTCAATACACGCCAAAACGGATACGATATTTCCGCAGATGCACTTGGATACCCGGAAAGCTATTACACACCGCCATTGGAAGCACTCCAGGCTATTGAGATCATTCGTGGATCTGCAAGTCTGCAATATGGAACGCAGTTTGGCGGATTGATGAATTTCATCATGAAAGATCCGGTCCAAAGCAGTCCTTTCCAGTTCACTTCCAGGAATACCGTTGGGAATTACGGGTATTTCGGAACATTTAACCGCATTTCAGGAACAGCCCGTCGTTTTGAATACCAGGCATATTACCAGCTAAAAACCGGTAATGGCTACCGGCCTAATTCGGATTTCAATCAGCAGCAGGGATTTGTCCAATTGGGTTACCACATCAATGAAAACAATCATATCCGGCTGGAATATACCCGGATGACTTACCTGGCGAAACAGCCCGGTGGATTAACAGACAAGCAATTTGAAGAAGATCCGAAACAAAGCGTTCGGGACAGAAACTGGTTCAAAGTGGATTGGAATATCCTGGCGCTGCATTTTGATTCCAAACTTTCAAAGAAGACTTTCCTGAATATTCGTGCATTCGGAATGCTTTCTGACCGTTATTCGCTGGGATATCTTGGAAAGATCAGTACTGCTGATCCGGGAGGAAAACGAGATCTGATTGCAGGTGATTTTAAGAATACCGGAATTGAAGCACGTGTTTTACGTCGGTATAAACTCACCAAAAAACAGAAAAACGAAAGTGCATTTTTAATTGGCGCCCGTTATTACAGAGGCCAGACTACCAATCTTCAAGGGCTCGCAACAGCTGGAAGTACCGGCAGCAAAAACGATTTCAGATTCAACGATCCGGATGCTATTGAAAATTCAAATTTCAGTTTCCCTTCTGAGAATTTTGCCGCATTTACAGACAATATTTGGTTTTTGGGAAATCGCTGGACAATCAATGCCGGATTGCGTTTTGAATACATCAAAAGTTCGGCTGGCGGATATTACAATCAGTATGCTATTCATCCACTGACGTTTGACACTTTAAGCGTTTCCAAAATTGAAAGTTCGAATACTATCAGCAGGTCCATTCCGCTGGTTGGAGCCGGAGTTTCCTTCAAAACAGGGAAATATTCCAATACCTACCTGAATTTCTGCCAGAATTACCGGGCAGTCAATTTCTCAGACATCCGTGTTGCAAATCCAAATATTATTGTAGACTCACTGATCAAAGATGAATATGGAAATACCACCGAATTGGGTTGGAGAGGATTCATCGGCAAGTATTTCTATACGGATCTGGCGGTTTTTGCCTTGTTTTACGGCAACAAAATTGGACTGGCTCCGCAACCCAATACCACTAAGAAAATTCGCACCAATATTGGGAATGCCTTCAACGCCGGAGTGGAATGTTTTGTAGAATTCGATTTCATCAAAGCATTCGTTGACAGTTCAAAAATCGGCTCTTCCATTTTCGTCAATTTCTCTTATATCAATGCCACTTATATTTCTTCCAGAGAGCAAAGCTATGTGGGAAAACAGGTCGAATACGTGAGCCCGATTATGCTGAAAAGCGGTTTAAAAGTACGTGCAAAGAACTGGCAGGTACAACTACAGGGATCATACAATTCTGCCCAGTTTAGTGATGCAACGAATTCCAAATTGGGAAGTGGCGATGCGGTCATCGGAGAAATTCCGGCTTATTTTGTCATGGATCTCAGCGCACGGTATTCCTTTAGGAAGTACTTCCAGTTGGAAGCCGGTGTAAATAACTTATTGAATGCATCTTATTACACACGGAGAGCAACGGCTTATCCGGGTCCGGGAATTCTTCCTTCCGATGGTATCACATTTTATGGTACATTGCAGTTTACTATTGAAGTAAAGAAGTAAAGCGATGAATCCTGCAGAGAAGTACCGAATTCTTGAGCAAATAGACGCTAATAAGAAACGGAAGTTTGCACATATCTTTTTGACCGAAAATAAGATTTCGGGAGTCAAATCTATTCTTAAAACCATCCAAAAAACCGATGATAACCAGGTAGTGCAAGATCGCTTAAGAAAAGAAGCATCTTTCTCTTTTATTGTAGATGGCTTGCCCGAAACACTGGATTTTTTTGAAAGCGATTCAGAGATTTTTTTGTTCAAATCCTTTCAAACCGGGATTACGATGGGAGATTACCTGGAGCAATTCAGATCGAAAGAGAAGCCGCAAAAACTATTCGAAGTACTTGAAAAACTGGAACCGATCCTGGAACATATTCATGAAAACAAGATTTACCACTTGGACATCAAACCGGGGAATCTCATCATAGATTCTTCGAACCAACTTCGGGTATCGCTGATTGATTTTGGACTTGCTCTGAACAAGAACGAATCAGAAACACGAAAAACACTTTTCCCTTTAGGATTTGCCGCGCCCGAACTACTAATGAATCAATTAGAGCTGGTTGATCCGAGAACGGATTATTTTGCATTGGGTGTCAGCTGCTGGACTTGTCTGCAGGGAAGAATGCCTTTGATCGATCCAAATCCAAGCATTACTACAAACCTGCAATTGACTTATCCCCTCCCTAATCTCGATTCTAAATACAACCGATTTAATGACCCATTGCAAAAGCTGTCTGCGAAACATCAATTCACCATTCCTCCCAATAAATTATCTGCAGAAGAATTGAAGACAGCGCTGCAAAAAGGAATGAATAAGCGCTACAGCTCATACAAAGCATTTCTCTCAGATTTCGAAGCTCAATTGAGCGGACAGAAAAAAAGTTGGTGGCCGTTTTAGACAAGGTCTAAAAGTTCAAATGTTCAAAAGGTTCAAAGCGTTCAATGCAGATAGATCATTTTTTTAAACTTTTTGAACTATTTTATCTATTGAACTCTGATAAATTCTTTGGATTTATCAGTAGAATAAGTCTTTTCTAAATCCGATTGTCCAGCCAAAGTTCAGTGCTGACACCTGCGAACCTGCATTTCCGGAAAGTTTAGACGATCCTGCAGCAACAATAGCGTAGGACAAAGAAAGATCTGTAAATAAGGTCCCGAATGCGAACTGTTTCTTCACTCCGCCCTGAAGACCGAAACTCAACAAGAATACACTTCCTTTATTGGAAGTCTCTACTCTGTATGCACTTTCATCAATATCCTCCATCAACTTGCTGGATAATTTGTAGAATGAAAAATCGAATATCGTTCCTCCATACAATCCAAAACCATAATCAAAATTGGAACCGATAAAATAACGTCTTGTCCCTCCCTGGATCCCAAATTGCGTCACACCATTCTTTACGTTAACTGTTTTTATAGATGGACTTGTCATTAAATCGTAAGCTTCTGCATACGTTGAATCTGTTTTTGAATTTTTCAAACTCGCATATGCACGAATAATAATAGAAGCATTTTCATCCCGCGGAATTTCGACTCCTAAGTTCAGGTTCTTGAATAACTGACCAGAGCCAAAACCATAAGTCAAACCCGGTCCGATCATTAAACCAACCTGTGCTTTTGCAGAAAAGCTAACAATCACAAGGATTATTGGTAGTAAAATTTTTGTTTTCATGGCTCTTTTTTTAATAATTCGCTATATCTGTAACAATTAGGCTGATGTGCTCCCGGAAGATAACCGGTACTCATCAAAAACTCGTTGACGATTTCTCCCCCAACGAATTTAAAGTGTTTTTTAAACAACTTCACCCATTCTTCTTTCGATTTCCCTAAGTGGCTGTCTAACCATTGCTTAAAGCTACCAAATTCTTTTTGTATTAACAATACCTGATTCGCATTGTAAATAACGGCATTTATTTTCAGTTTATTCCGGATAATTCCCGGATTCTGAAGTAGTTCGTTTACTTTATCCTCCTGGTAATTAGCAATTTTATCTATTCTATAAACGTCAAAAGCTTCAGAAAAGTTTGCCTGCTTCTTTAAAATAATGTCCCAGGACAAACCTGCCTGGTTAATTTCAAGAATTAAACGTCCGAAAAGCTCGTTGTCATCCACAATTGGTGTGCCATAATGAAAATCATGGTATATACGGTGATGGTCGTCTTTTGGTTTGGTTAAAACATACTCACAATAACTCATTTTGCCGTTTCGATTTCATATTTTTACCAAAAATAGGTATTCATGGCGGTATATTCATTCAATGGTTTTGTTCCGGTAGTTAAAAAATCCAGTTTCATTCATCCACAGGCTGCTGTAACCGGCAATGTGATCATTGGCGAAAATGTGTACATCGGGCCGGGAGCCGCTATACGCGGAGATTGGGGACAAATCATCATTGAAGATGGTTGTAACGTACAGGAAAATTGTACGATCCACATGTTCCCCGGAACCACTGTTCGATTGAAAAAAGGAGCGCACATTGGTCACGGAGCTATTGTCCACGGCGGAACGATCGGTGAAAACTGCCTGATCGGGATGAACTCGGTGATCATGGACGATGTGGTGATCGAAGACGAATGCATCATCGGAGCTTTGTGTTTTGTGCCTGCAAACAGTGTTATTCCAAGACGAAGTTTGGTGGTAGGAAATCCTGCGAAAGTGATCAAAGAAGTCTCGGATGAAATGATTGCCTGGAAAACGAAAGGAACGGCTCTTTACCAGGCTTTGCCAAAAGAATGTTACGAAACACTGATTCCATGTGAACCTTTGGAGGAAGTAGAAGAAAATCGTCCGGGCCAGGAGAAAATGTACCAAACGTGGGAGGCAATCAAGAAAAAATAACGGGTTCTTTGCGAATGCCGAATTAAGATTTATTTCATTGACAGTCTGCTAAGCGGAAAGTCTAAAAATTAAAAACCCCGATCACTACTGAACGGGGTTTTTAAAAGAAAATTTATATTATAGTTATGCGTGCTTCACGTTAACCGCCATTAATCCTTTTCTTCCTTCTTCTAAGTCAAATGTAACAGCGTCGTTTTCATTTACTTTGTCCACCAATCCTGAAACGTGTACAAAATACTCTTTGTTAGTTTCATCCTCTTTAACAAAACCAAAACCTTTCGTTTCGTTAAAGAACTTAATAGTTCCTTTATTCATATTATAGTTTATTTGATAAACAAAGATGTAATAATAAATTGAATACGAGTTATTTATTTAAAAAAAAACGCATAAAATTAAAACGGCCACTCGATTGAGCAGCCGTTTCAATGAAATATCACTAGTTAAACCAGCATCATCACCGGGTTTTCCATGTACTGTTTAAAGGTCTGCAAGAATGAAGCTCCTGTTGCTCCGTCCACTACTCTGTGATCGCAGGAAAGCGTCACTTTCATAATATTTCCGGGAACAACCTGTCCGTTTTTCACAACAGGCTCCTGAGAAATTCCCCCGATTGCCATGATACAGCTGTCAGGCGGATTTACGATTGCCGTGAATTGCTCGATCCCGAACATTCCCAGGTTGGAGATTGTAAAGGTATTTCCTTCCCACTCTGCCGGTTGTAATTTTTTATCTTTTGCTTTTTGAGCCAATACTTTTACTTCGTCACCGATTTGAGTCAGTCCTTTGCTGTCTGCAAAACGAACTACCGGCACCAATAAACCTTCGTCAACTGCTACTGCAACTCCAATGTGAACATGACTGTTTCTGCGGATTACATCACCCAACCACGATGAGTTGATATTCGGATGTTTGCGCAAGGCCATTGCAACTGCTTTGATCACCATGTCGTTGAAAGAAACTTTCACACCTTCATTGCTGTTCATTGCTTTACGAGCTGCAATTGCGTTGTCCATATCCAATGAGATTGTCAGGTAGAAATGCGGAGCTGTAAATTTAGACTCTGCCAAACGACGTGCGATTGTTTTACGCATTTGAGAGATTGGCTCATCTGTAAATGATTCAGTCAAAGAAGAACCTGCAGGTCTTGCCGGAGCATCGTAAGGAACATAATGATCTACGTCTCTTTTGGTGATACGTCCGCCTTCTCCTGTTCCGCTGATGAAGCTTAAATCAACTCCTTTTTCCTCTGCTAATTTCTTAGCAAGCGGTGAAGCAAAAATACGGCCTCCTGAGTTATTTACAACAGGTTGCGCTTTTGGCGCTGAGCTTTCGGAAGCAGCAGCTACAGGAGCTTTTTCGGCTGCTTTTGCTTCTTCCTTCTTAGGTTCGTCTGCTTTTTTATCTTCGGCTTTCTCTTCTGTTTTCTCAGCAGGAGCGTCTGATTGACCTCCACCTGCTATTAAAGCTGAAATATCTTCTCCTTTTTCACCAATGATCGCTAAGAGCGAGTTCACCGGAGCAGGTTTTCCTTTTTCAATTCCAATATGTAATAAGACCCCATCAAAAAATGATTCGAATTCCAGGGTTGCTTTATCTGTTTCAATCTCAGCAAGTAATTCACCCGACTTTACAGTATCCCCAACTTTTTTGTGCCATTCAGCAACAACACCTTCTGTCATGGTGTCACTCAATTTGGGCATGTTAATGATTTCAGCCATCTGCGATCTATTATAATGTCTAATTAATATTCAATAATGTAAGGGTAATTCGGCTCCTGGTAGATGTCTTCGTATAATTCATCGGCGTCAGGATATGGAGATTCTTCCGCAAATTTCACGGATTCTTCCACTTCGTTTTTCACCCACGCATCGATTTCTTCGATTTGTTTAGCTGTCAGCCATTTGTTTTCCTTGATCATTCTCAAACAATGTTCGATCGGATCCTGCTCCATCCACTCAGCTACCTCTTCTTTCGTACGGTATTTTTGAGGATCTGACATGGAATGTCCTTTGTAGCGGTAAGTACGAATATCCAACAAAGTTGGTCCGTCACCTCTTCTTGCTCTTGCAACTGCTTCTTCAACAGCTTCGTGAACAGCTTCCGGAGACATTCCGTTTACTGATTTAGAAGGCATTTCGTAAGAATCGCCAATTTTGGATAAATCTGTTACATTGGTAGTACGCTCAACAGAAGTTCCCATTGCATAATTGTTGTTCTCAATAATGTAAATCACCGGTAATTTCCAGTTCATTGCCATATTGAAAGTTTCATGCAAAGCTCCCTGACGAACCGCTCCGTCACCCATTGAAACGAACACTACGTTATCCGTACCGTTATATTGTTCTGCAAAAGCAACACCTGTTCCCATTGGGATTTGAGCTCCAACGATCCCGTGTCCACCCATGAAGTTTTTCTCTTTATCAAAGAAGTGCATCGACCCGCCTTTTCCTTTGGAACATCCTGTGGAACGACCATACAATTCGGCCATCAAAGAACGAACGTCTGTTCCCAATCCGATCGGGTGTGCGTGATCACGATAAGCAGTCATATGTGAATCAGTTGGTTTTGACGCACTCACTGTTCCTGCCACGATCGCTTCCTGACCAATATATAAGTGACAAAATCCACCAAATTTTTGCTGAATGTACAGTTGTCCTGCTTTCTCCTCAAAACGACGCATCAAAAGCATGTCCTTATACCATTTGATATAAGTTTCTTTTGAAAATTTAGAAGTGCTTTTCGCGGCACTTTTATTAGTTGTTTTTGATGGTTTTGAAGCTGTTTTCGTAGCCATGCTTACCAATTTTTGTTTGTTTGACGGACAAATATAATTACTAATTACGAATTACGAATGCCGAATTACGAATGGAATGAAGTATCTGCTCTTTTCAATTTCACAAAATGTGTAGTTTTGTCGTAATTCATCTCTTTTATGGTAAAAATCGGTTTACTCTCTGATACGCACGGATTTCTTCCGGAACGGGTTTTTGAACTATTCAAGGACGTGGATGAGATTTGGCATGCCGGGGATATCGGAAGCCTGGATGTAACGGACCGATTAAAAGCATTCAAACCTCTTCGTGCAGTTTATGGGAATATTGATGACCAGGCTATTCGTTCTGAATTTCCGGAATACCTGAATTTTAAGGTAGAGGAACTTTCCGTTTCGATGACGCATATTGCCGGCCGGCCGGGAAAATACAGCAAGAATGCGGTAGATTTCATCCTGGAAACAAAACCGAATATCTTTGTCTGCGGGCATTCACATGTATTGCTTGTCCAGCATGACAAAAGTAAAAGCACGCTTTGGTTAAACCCGGGAGCATGCGGTAATAAAGGATTTCATTCAATCCAAACAGCTCTCCGATTTCAAATAAACGGAAGCAAAATAGAGCACATGGAAGTGATCGAATTTGGAAAAAGATCGAACCTGAACAATGAAGACAAAAAATAAACGTTATTGCCTCGTATGAAATATAAACTGGCGCTCATATTACTTAGTATCATCCCGGCTGCTGCTATTGCACAAACAGGCGGAATTCATTCATTTCAGAATCTAAATTCCCAGTACAACGCACGTACAATGGGATTGGGCGGCGATGCGATTACTATTTATGACAACGACCTGAACCTTGGCTTAAACAATCCGGCTATTCTAAATTACCAGATGCACGGACGTTTTGGTTTCAATCAATCGATTATGAGCAGCGGTGTAAATACCGGCGCGCTGACTTATGCCCGCAAAATAAGAAAGACGATGGGAATGGTCCATTTCCGGTATTCTTCTTATGGAAAAATGAAACGTACGGATTTTGACGGTTCCGATTTAGGCAACTTTACTCCGGGCGATTTTATTCTTGGGGCAAGTGCCCAGCATAAATTCAATGAACGCATGTCTGCAGGAGCAACCTTAAACATTTTATATTCCCAGCTGGATTCATACACTGCTTTTGGAACAAGTTTAGACATTGCAGGACTTTACCGCGACTCTGCCCGAAACCTGAATATAGTAGGTGTTATTAAAAACTTGGGAGTTCAGTGGAAAGGTTTCACGGCAGAGAAAAATCCATTGCCCCTGGAAGTACAATTAGGGATCTCTCACAAATTAAAGCATGCTCCGTTCCGAATCAGTTTGGTGGCCCAGCATTTACAAAAGTGGAATCTTTCTTACCAGGACCCGAATGCAAAACCACGTATTGATCCCTTGACAGGAGATACAGTGAAGGTCAAAAAATCAGGTTTCTTTGACAACCTGGCAAGACATGGTAAACTCCAGGTAGAAATTTTAATTGGGAAGAAGCTTCAAATCAGAACTGCATTTGATTACCAGCGAAGAAAAGAACTGGCAATTGTTGGACGCGGAGGTCTGGCAGGATTTAGTTTTGGAGCAGGAATGGCATTCAAGCGTTTCAGCATCGATTATGGCTGGTATATCTATTCTGCTTTAGGCAGCCAGCACGGTCTGACTTTAAATCTTTTGCTTTCCAAAAAGTAAATACAGCTTGTTTTATATCAGCTATTTACAAGAAAAACGCGCGCGCATTTTCAAGTTATTCACCGGATTTTGTTAACATGTTTTTGTAACCCAAATCTTTTTAATCCGTAAATTTGGCCAAACCAATAATAATTTATAACATGAAAAAGTTAAGTTTACTTTTAGGTGGAATTATCTTATCCACAGCTGTAATGGCACAAAAGCCAACTGAAGGAGCTCCTTTATCTCTTGAAGGACAACTAGGATTGTCTGCAGGTCCTTTTGGTGGTACAAACCTGAGCTTCAACGCTCCTGCAATTCGTTTACGTTATTTCGTAATTCCGAACCTTGCAATTCGTTTGACAGTAGGTCTTGACAATCAAAAAAGAACCTTGACTGCATACGAATTTGCTGATGGTACAGGTGCTTCAGGAACATACGAATATAAAAGTTCCAACACAAACCTTGCACTTGGTGCTGAATACCATTTCAAAGGAACTGAGCGTTTGTCTCCATATGCAGGTTTGGATATCCAATTCGGAATGGGAGCTAACAAAGAAGATGGATCCAACGCAATTATTATTGCAGGTGATGCTGCTTACTTCTTAAACAGAACTGAAACTTACGAAGCTAAAACATCTTATTTTGGTGTTAACTTAGTAGCTGGTACAGATTTCTACTTTGCTCAAAACTTCTACGTAGGTATGGAATTGGGTCTTGGATTCAGAGCTTCGACTGAAAAAGATGCAACGCGTGAGGTGGTTGAAGCACCAGCTGTGCCGGTAACAACAGTTACTCCTGAGATTAAATCATCTTCTTTCTCTAATAACTGGATCGCAAACATCCGTTTAGGATGGAGATTCTAATTTTAGAGATTATCTAAAAAATATGAAAGGGTTCGTCAATGACGAACCCTTTTTTGTTGAAATGAATTGTCGTTCATTCATTTTAAACTAAATTCGCGCCATGCAAGCAACGCAACACATTACTATTGCAATTGATGGATTTTCTTCCTGCGGGAAAAGTACATTGGCAAAGGCATTGGCAAAAAAAATGAACTACACGTTTATTGATTCAGGAGCCATGTATCGTTGTGTTGCACTTTACGCTTTGAAAAACGGTTGTGCATTGGGCGCTCACAAGATCAATATTGCCTGCATCGTTGAAAGTCTTACCAAAATCAGCATTCAATTCGGAGAACCGGATCCAAACGGAAACCGACCTGTATTGCTAAACAAAGAAGATGTTTCGGATGCAATCAGGCAATTGGAAGTAGCCAATATTGTAAGTGAAGTTGCTGCCATTCGTGAAGTACGGGAATTCCTGGTAAAACAACAGCAGGAACTGGGCAAAAGCGGAGGCGTGGTAATGGATGGACGCGATATTGGAACGGTTGTTTTCCCGCACGCAGAAGTAAAATTATTCATTACTGCCAAACCGGAAATCCGGGCACAAAGAAGATTCCTTGAATTACAGGCAAAGGGAGAAACAAACAGCCTGGATGAAATCCTGGAAAATCTGAGACATCGCGACCGAATTGACAGTACCAGATCAATTAGTCCGCTTACACAAGCAAAAGATGCATTGGTGGTTGACAACTCAGAAATGACCGAAACAGAACAGTTGGAATATGTACTAAATCTCGTTAAGAATCATACGCGCGCATAACACTAACTATAACTAAGTTCAATCCATTAACCCCTTCGTAATCTTATCTAAACAGAATATTCATCAAACATTAAGTTTTCTTCGTTGAAATCAATAGTTTGTTCATTCTGTATAAAATCTAACAATTTTATGTTGTTTTACGTATGGTTATGTTTAAATTTGCACACCTATTAATTCAAACCAAATTATGTTATCAATTGGAAAAATAACAGAAGAAATTATCGGAAGAAGCCCGTTTTTGCGTGAAGCAATGACAGATGATCTGATCAATATTTCTTCACTCGCGCGTAAAATTAAACCAGAAATTGAAGAAGCTTTAGGAAAAGAAGTAAAAGAGGGGGCGATTGTCATGGCAATCAAGCGCATGTCTCCCGGACTTTACCACCGTCTTAACATCAAAATCACAAACATTATTGGAGAACTGGGAGATTTTTTAGTTCGTTCAAACTTGGAAGACTTTACTTTCGAAAACACCGAATCACTGCGCTTGAAACAAGCTGACCTGGTTCAATTGGTGAATTCAGAATCAGATATTTTCTATACTATTTGTCGCGGTGTTACCGAAACAACAGTTATTTGCTCTCAAAGTATTTCACCCAGAGTTGAGAACTTATTGATCAATGAGCGTTTAAAGTCCCATACCAGAGATTTGGCTTCGATCACCGTAAAGCTTCCGGCAGTGAACTCTGAAGTTTATGGTATTTACTATTACATATTAAAGCATTTGGCTTGGGAAGGTCTGAACATTGTTGAGATCGTTTCAACTGCAAATGAGTTTACGATCATTGTGAAACAAGATCATGTTGACAAAGCATTTAAAGTGCTGATGCAATTGAAAAGAGGAAAATAAAAAATGCCCCGATAGATTATCGGGGCATTTTTATTTTCCCGTAGGGACGCGACGCATCGCGTCCCTACCATACCCATTTTATTAATAAGATTTCACCCCACCGGTCCCATTCAACAATACAGCTATTCCAAGCGGAGTTCCTTTGTAAAGAATATTTCCGGATTCGGTAATATATCCGTAGAGTGTCAGATTATTTGCATTGACCTTAATATCTCCTACGGTTTCAGAAGCCACATACAATGAATCCGTAACAGTTAAACCGCTTACATCACAATAACTATTGCTTTTTGCACAAATACGGGCTTTCTTTGTTATTCCGGTAAGTGTGAAATTGCACCAGCCATGATTTGCTTCGGCGCTAATTTCCAGTGCATTCACATCCAAAACAACATCTCCTGCCCCATCCCTGCTGTAAAACGTAAAATAATCCGTATGAATAGTTCCCTGGCTTCTTAGCGGCTCTGTTCCTATGAAACGGATATTAATCAGCCTGGTAAAATGAATCTCAGCTACCACCACTTTTTTTGCATTTCTCAGGAATCCGCACCGATTCTTATTCGAAATCGACAAAGTACCATTTTCAATGTTCACTTCGATCAGGTTCAATAAATTCTTGCCTCCTTTAAGCACTACTTTATCGAGGGAATCCTGTATGAGTACAAATTCGACATGCTCTTTCAAATCCAATGCGTCAAAAGATGCCAATGGAATCTCCTTAATTGTTTCTGTCCCTATGAATTTCCAACAGGTTCTGTTCTCCGGTTTTTTACAGGAAAACAAGAGCAAACCAACCAATAAAACCATCCAACTATTTCGCATGATATCTTCCTCTATAATTAAAGGTGTATCCAACACCATATTCCACATAATCCGCTTTTGCCCAATGAGATTTAAGGATCAGATTCAGCAACAATCCATTCTTGAACTGATAACGCATTCCAACCCTGTGATAGAACATTGCATCCGGTTTGTAACGATCTTTTATGTAAGCTCCCATACCAAGAACAAGGCGGAATCTATCCATTGGAACACTGTATCCGACATATCCTCCTATTTGCACAATATCCCATTGTGATTTCGGAATATATCTCCTGTAATTGATAATTGACTGCTTTGAAAAGACATCTAAAATGATCTCCATTCCTACTTTTGGTTTAAACTGTTTGTAAAGCATGCCACCTAATCCAAAAACCGCATAACGTTTTCCACCCGTGGGGAAAATCTGCTTATCAGAAAGTACTCCGACTACCGAAACATTCCAGCTTTTAAAGAATGGCACACGCTCAAATTGCATAGGAGCTGCATTTGTTGGCTCCTGCTTCCTGAATGTATATTCATATCCCAAACCGATAAAAGGCATGTTGACTCCAAGATTAGGAACTTTACTTGATCCGTTTGAATAATGCGTCATGTCCAGGCTGTAAACCAAAGCATGTTCTGGTTTTATATACCAGCGCCCCTGAAGTCCCAGGCAAATAAGCGCATTCAGGTAAGTACTCATCGGTACATTTTTCGGATTATCTGCCACATCGTAAACCTTGGTTACAACACCCACTCCGGCCCCCAGTTTACAGGTAAAGACATGCTTTTCACTTCTCATCCATGGAAATTCAACAAAGCTGTATGCTCCAAAACCGTAACCAAGAACTTCTTTATTTCCGAGATTGGACCCGATAATAGTTACACCTACATAAGGATTTTTATAGTCGTCGCTCCAATTTGCCGAGCGCACACGCTTACTGAAAGACAATTCTCCTGCGAAAAGCCGATCCTTCGCAAGATGTCCCATGGTACCGCGGTGCGCAGCCAAAAAGCCAGACTTTCCTTTCAGAGAAAGGTTCCAATCATCGATTTTACTTTCCTGGGAGTAGCAAAAAACAGGCAGTAAAAAAAACAGCAAGGCAATTTTCATAATTCAAAATTACAAATTTTGTTCTATGTACATTTGCAGTATGGAATTAGCTAACGATAATTTAAATCAGGACCCCAGACTGGAGGCTTTTGCACGCTTATTAACTATCATGGATGAACTGCGGGAAAAATGTCCGTGGGACAAAAAGCAAACGATCCAATCCCTTAGACATTTGACCATTGAAGAGACTTACGAACTTGCCGATGCAATACAGGCGAATGATCTAGATGGAATCAAGGGTGAATTGGGTGATTTGTTTCTGCATCTTGTATTTTATTCCAAAATCGGTTCCGAATTAGGCGCTTTTGATGTTACTGAAGTATTGAACGGAATTTGTGATAAGCTGATTCACCGTCATCCGCACATTTACGGGGATGTAAAAGCTGATTCGGAAGAAGAAGTGAAAGCAAACTGGGAAAAGATCAAATTACAGGAAGGTAAAAAGTCTGTACTGGAAGGGGTTCCGAATACACTTCCTGCACTCATTAAAGCGATGCGGATCCAGGAAAAAGTAAAAGGAATTGGTTTCGAATGGTCGGAAATTGAAGATGTGAAAAATAAGGTGATCGAAGAATTCTCGGAGCTGCATGAAGCTCAGCAAACCATGGACCCGGAAAAAATAGAAGACGAATTCGGGGACGTGATGTTCTCACTGGTAAATTATGCCCGATTCATTGATGTAAACCCGGAAGACGCATTGGAATCAACCAACCGGAAATTCAAGTCCCGTTTCCAAAAAATGGAGGAATTGATTGCGGAAGATGCTCAAAACATGATAGAGATGTCTCTGGAAGAAATGGACGTTTATTGGGAGAAAGCCAAGGTCTTGCTTCGCAGCAGGCAATAGAAAATAGTTCGAGAATTGCTAGTGGCTATTCACTATTAGCTATTGACTAAAAGCCGTTCAATCAATAATCTGCACGTTTAATCATTTTTCGAAATTTTCATCTGTTAATTCCTGTTAATTATGTAACTTCGGAACTTCTTTAAAACCCTGGTTATAGATATGAAACAAATACTCTCCTTATTTGCATTTTTACTCGTTTCAATTACCTCTTTTTCTCAAGATCATATTATTCGCGGATTTTTGTTCAATAATGAAAACAGTGAAGTAGTTCCGTTTGAAAAAGTAGTATTGATCCCAACTGTAAAAGAACAATCTATTCTTGGAGCAACTGCCGATGTCAATGGTTTCTTCACCATTCCGAAAGTTCCTATCGGGACTTACCTTTTAAAGGTTCAAACGTCTGATTTTAAGGAATACAACAAGGAAATTGTAGTAGCTACCAAAGGCGGTATTACAGAACTAAAAATTGAATTACTGGAAGAAGACGCTACTGAGATCGACGAAGTTGAGATTTCAGCTGAAACAAAGGCAAAAACGACCGAAGTTTTGATTTCCATCAATAAGTTTGATAAAAAAGGATTGGAGCGCATCCCGTCGGTAGGTGCTGAAAACGATATTACTGCTGCTTTCTCTGTAACCCCGGGTGTTGTTACAACCGGTGACCAGGGAGGTCAATTGTACGTACGCGGTGGAACTCCGATCCAAAATAAAGTACTATTGGACGGGATGACTATTTACAACCCGTTCCACTCCATTGGTTTCTTCTCCATCTTCGAAACAGAATTGGTTAAGAACGTAGATATTTACACCGGAGGATTTGATTCCAGGTACGGAGGAAGAATTTCTTCTGTGATGGATATTACTTACCGCGACGGGAACAAAAAGAAATTCGGCGGAAAAGTATCCGTATCACCATTCCTTGCAAAATTGGTCGTGGAAGGACCTCTGTACCGCGCTAAAGAAGGCCGTGCCGGAGCCGGATCATTTATCTTTTCTGCAAAACATGCCTTATTGGATTACACATCCAAAGATTTGTACCGTGGAGTAAATGATGGAAATGGACTTCCATACAATTTCACGGATTTATACGGAAAACTTACTTTTGCTACAGGCCTGGGATCAAAAGTTTCGATATTTGGATTTAGCAACACGGATAAAGTACAGTACAACGAATCTGCAGCTTTAGACTTTCAGCAAGCAGGTGGTGGATTATCCTGGATTTTATTGCCCGGTGGTGGTAAAACGTTTATCAAAGGACATTTAACTGCTTCGAGTTATAAAACAAACTTCAAGGAAGAAGGAAGCGAACCACGCACGAGTTCTATTTTCGGGACAGACCTTGGTTTTGATTTCTCTTATTTCTTAAAAAATGAAAGCCAGATCGATTACGGAATCGGGATTAATATTTTCAAAACGGATTATGTGACTTTTAACGAAGTTGCTTCTAAAATCCAGGATGAAAATAATACGGTTGAGATTGGAGCGTATGCAAACTACAAGTTTGTGACAAAACGATTTGTTGTACAACCTGGTTTACGTGTGCAGGCTTACGCCAGTTTGAGTACTATTTCCCTGGAACCACGTTTGGGAGTTAAATACAATGCTGCTGAATTCTTCCGCTTGAAACTATCCGGAGGTCGTTATTCTCAAAACTTTACCACTGCTTCTTCAGACAAGGACATTGTGAACCTGTTTAACGGTTTATTGAGTGCGCCTTCGAACGTCCAGCAAAATTTCATTACCGAAAGCGGTAAAGAGAAAAACCCGAAGAACGGAATTCAATATTCCTGGCATGCCATTTTGGGAGCAGAATTTGACCTGACAAAAAACCTGATGTTGAATATCGAGGGATACTACAAGTACTTCCCACAGTTGAGTAACATCAATGTAAATAAACTTTACGAAGATGTTTCAGAGTTTTCCAAAGAAGATGACGTTTACAAAAAAGACTTCCTGATCGAAAGCGGGAAATCTTACGGAGTTGACGTATTATTGAAATACAGCTGGAACAGAATCTTCTTATGGGGAGTTTATTCCTACGCTAAATCTACCCGATGGGATGGTTTCACTAATTATGCTCCGGTTTTCGACAGAAGACATAACGTAAACATTGTTGCTTCCTATGCTTTCGGAAAGAAGAAAGATCTGGAAGTGAACGTTCGCTGGAACTTTGGTTCGGGTCTTCCGTTTACTCCAACTTCCGGGTATTATCAAGCAGAATCATTCGGACAGGGTGTAACAACTGATTACACAACCAGCAACTCCAACTCGGTGGGCGTTATTTTGGGTGAATTTAACTCGAAGAGACTTCCAACTTACCACCGATTAGATATCACGGTTAAGAAACAGTTCAAATTCAAGAATAAAACAGAACTGGAAATTATTGCGGCTGTCACGAATACTTACAACCGAAAAAATATTTTCTATGTGAATCGCGTAACCAATTCGAAGATCTATCAGTTCCCATTCTTACCAAGTTTAGGGGTCAGTTATAAATTCTAACTTTATTTAGAAAAAGCGTGTTAGCAATAACACGCTTTTTTTAATTAACAATTTAGGCAACCACTATTTAATTCTTTCGTTCTATCTTCGGACACGAAATTTATTGCCCCATGTACTACTACTGTAAAACAAAGCTTCCACGCTACGTATTGACCGTTTCACTGTTGATTTTATCAACTATAGCTTTCGGTCAAACTCAATCCGCCGTTGATTCTTTAAACTCGGTTCGTTCTCAATTGATCGCGAACAACCAGTCTACTTCCGAAGTGGATAGGCTGCTGCATCAATCGGGAAACAATCCTGCATGTATTATTCAGCAATTGGATAATTACACTTTCACATTCACGGCATACAATCCTTTGGGAGATGCCCAACGGGAAGAAAGAGTCAATCTTCGTTTAAAAGCACATTACACATTCCTGAACGTAATCGATTTCGAGAATAACTTCACTTCTGTGCGCATTAACTGCAACGAGCAGCTAACACCAACAATTATTAATGAATTAGTTTCACATTTTGGATACAACGGTTATGAAATACATTAAATCTATTTTCGTTTCTCTCCTCCTCTCTATTTCCTTTTCTATTTTTATCCCGACAGTTGCCGGAACCAACTCTGCAAGCGCTCAGTGTAATACAAATACCTCCATTTGTACACCTGGAACTGCCGGTCCGTTTAACTTCGTAACACCAGGCACATGGGTTAGTACCTGCCTGGATTTTTTCGGTCCGAACGTTGGATACATCATTTTACATATTACCACATCCGGCCCATTGAACATGTTGATCGACGGCAATTCAAGTTCCGGTTTCCTGGACGTTGCTGTTTTCAATATTCCAAATGGGCAATCTCCCTGCACTGCGATTCAGAATACCTCCAATCAAATTGGGTGTAACTACGCAAGTGCTGCCAGTGGTTGTAACCAATTCGGAACCTCTTTCCCCTGTTCATCCTCAGTACCTGCACCGATGGTTACTGCCGGACAAGAAATTATGATCGTGGTAGAGAACTGGAGTGGATCTTCCAGCAATTTCACTATGCAGCTTGCCCCGGGAGGTGCTCAAACCGGACCTCCAAACCCAGCTATTACACCTGTAGGACCATTTTGTGTTTCTTCCGGAACAACACAGCTAATTGCTGCGGATATGGGTGGAACTTGGTCAGGACCCGGAGTTTCTTCAACCGGAGTATTTAATCCTGCTGCTGCCGGATTAGGAACACATACTATTAATTATTCTGTTGGGGTTGCTCCTTGCAATTCAGCTTCTTCTACAACAATTACCGTAAACAGTGCTACTGTTACTCCACCTTCCGCACAAACAATTTGTTCAGGAGGAAGTGCAACTCTTACAGCAAGTGGCGCAGGAACATACACCTGGTCGCCATCCACCGGATTATCAGCTACAACTGGCGCTACTGTTACCGCAAGTCCTGCTTCAACAACAACTTATACTGTTACAGGAAATACTGCCGGCTGCACCAGCAGCGGAACAGTAACCGTAACTGTTGCTCCGTTAACCGTTGGTGTCTCTGCAAGTACTTCCATTTGCTCCGGGGCTTCAGCAACATTAACAGCAACAGGTGCTACCAATTACACCTGGTCGCCATCTACAGGTTTATCAGCAACAACGGGTGCAACCGTAACGGCTAATCCAGCTGCAACTACCACGTACACCGTAACGGGAACAACCGGATCATGTTCGGCAAGTGCAACTACAACTGTTACCGTAACGCCTTTAAATTTGACCGTTTCGCCTGCAGCGAATATCTGCACCGGTGCTTCCACGACATTAACAGCAGGAGGGGCAACCAACTATTCCTGGTCGCCATCAACAGGTTTGTCAGCTTCTACAGGAGCAAGTGTGAATGCCAGTCCGGCTGCAACAACAACTTATACTGTAACCGGAACAACCGGATCTTGTTCGGCAACTCAAACAGTTACCGTTACAGTGACACCTCTTGCGCTTACTGTATCTCCGAATGCCAGTATTTGCAGCGGAGGATCCACGACTTTAACCGCAGGCGGTGCAACCAATTATTCCTGGTCGCCATCAACAGGATTGTCAGCAACGACAGGAGCTTCTGTAACGGCTAATCCAACTGCAACGACAACATATACCGTTTCCGGAACAAGCGGAAGCTGTACGGCTTCATTACCTGTGACAGTGACCGTTACTCCTGTTGTGGTAACAGTAACTCCAAACACGAGTATCTGCAGTGGTTCTTCAACTACGCTGACCGCAAATGGAGCTACTAATTACAGCTGGAGCCCTTCGACTGGTTTATCAACTAATACAGGAACATCTGTTACTGCAAATCCAACGATCACAACAACCTATACAGTAACCGGGACAACCGGAACCTGTTCTGCAACTGCTACTATGACATTGACGGTCAATCCTGTTCCAACAGTAACGGCAGCTAATAATGGTCCTTTGTGTGAAGGAACTGTCATGCAGCTTACTGCAAACAGTTTACCCGGAACGACTTATAGCTGGTCGGGACCAAACGGATTTACAGCAACTACTCAAAACGGTTCTGCTCCTGCCACATTGAGTGCAGGCGGAACTTATACGGTTAGTACATCCTTAAACGGTTGTACTTCTTCCACAACAACAGATGTTATTATTAATTCCGGGCAAATACCTATTGTGACTGCCGTTGGACCTTTCTGTCAAGCGGGAGCAAACAGCTTCCTTTCTGCCAGCATACCGGGAGGAACCTGGTCAGGTAATGGAATCATAAATGCAAGTACCGGTGAATTCTCTCCTGCGCAAGCCGGTGCCGGATCTCACAACATTTCCTATTCGGTTACAGGTGGTTGTTCAACACCCGGAACCACCACTATCCTTATAAACCCGATGCCGGTTGTACAAATTTCGACTCCAAACTCATCGGGTTGTGCGCCTTTTAACGCTACACTGATAGATCAGAGCACTCCTTCTTCCTCTTCCCTTACCTGGGATTTTGGTGACGGAACTGCTAACTCGAATCAATTGGATAGTGTGGACCACACTTTCACTAGTCCTGGCTGTTACGATTTGACTGTTACTTCTACAAGTTCTTCAGGATGTTCAACCACGAGCAGCTTCCCAAGCTTCATTTGTGCGATGCCGAACGCAGTAGCCGGATTCTCCGTAAACAATCCGATACATGGTTTGATGAACCCTGAGTTCCATACTTTAAACACTTCTTCGAATGCTTCTATTTACGATTGGAACTTTGGTGACGGAGAAACAAGCAATGTATTTAATCCTAGTCATACCTACACGGAAGATGCAGGAAACTATGTGATCAGACTCATTGCAAACAATGCCGGAAATTGTCCGGATACAGCCTTTCTGACCGTAACTATTGAAGACGAATTGATTTTCTATGTTCCGAATACGTTTACACCGGACGGCGATGAATTCAACAATGTATTCTTCCCGGTATTTACTTCCGGTTTTGATCCTTTCAATTACACCCTGACAGTCTATAACCGATGGGGAGAAACTTTGTTTGAATCAAATGACACGAAAGTTGGCTGGGACGGAACGTATAACGGAGAATTATGCAAATCCGGAATCTACACCTGGACAATTCGTTTCAAATCATCCAAATCGGATAAGAAGATCACGGAAAGAGGACATATACAATTATTGAAATAATCGAACATTGTAGGGACAAGTCGCGACTCGTCCCTACACTATTTTATATCCGTACGATCATTTCCCCCAATATTCAAATGCTTTTTTCTGGGCATTATTCGGATTATCGATTACACGTACACCGTATTCCAGATAGAAGCTTCTTTGTACTTCCGGTAAAGGCAATTCGAGGATTTTACCCTGGCGAATAACTGTCAGGCGTTTATTCTGATCATCGAGGTAATTTAACCACTGATCGATATCTCCGTTCAATTTGAACTCGTTGACTGCAATCACTTCATCGTTGATCATTAAACCTGCCAAATCAGCTGGAGATCCCGGATAAATTGCCGCAACCTGAAAACCTGCTCCCAACTGCAAAGCTTTAAATCCAATCCTGCCCGCGGAATATTTCTGATTCGGTTTATGCATTAATTCCAAACCGATTGATTCCAATGCTTCCGTTAAAATGGCTTCGAATGGTCTTGTTCCGTAGAAATAATCTTTGATCAGTTCTTCAATTCCTTCACCTGCCAATTCTTTTAATAATCCCAGGTAATCTTCCTCGCTTACTCCTTTTCCATTTAAAGCAAAATTAAAGTACAAACGTTTCATCAACTCATCCAAGCCATGTTTGTTAGATGAATGTTCACGGATCCTTACATCGCAAACGAAAGCAAGCAAACAACCTTCGGTGTAGATCGAAACTTTGCGCCCCGGAGCTCCGGGAATATAACCATCCAGCCAGGTATCGTAGGATGAATCTGCAACCGAATAATGAAAACGCCCGAAGTTATCAAAGTGTTTCTGCAATTGCCCTGTAAACTCGTGCAGGTATTGTTTCAAGTCAAAAACTCCCGATTTGTACAACATCAAATCACCCATGTAAGTTGTTACACCTTCACACAAATAACCCAGCTTAGACAAGTTCTCTTTCTGATAATCATAAGGGAACATTTCGATCGGGCGAATTGCTTTTACATTCCAGGTATGGTATAATTCGTGCGAAGAAACACCTAATAATTCGGTGTAAAGTGCTCCAAAAACATCGTAAGTCGGACCAAGAGAAATAACCGTAGATTTTTGATGTTCTACCCCGTGATACGCTTTGTATGGCAAAATGTGGAACAGGAAATGGTAATGCGGAACCGGAAACTCGATAAATTTCTCAATTTGCTTATCAGTAAATGCTTTAAAATCGGTAATCAGTCGCTGCCAATCTACGATACAATCTCCCTGGAACCATAAATGAAAGATCGTTCCATGCGATTCGTATTGATTGTATTGCAGAGAAGCCGAACAAATGAAGGGTGAATCAGCCAATTCATCAAAATTTGCTGCTTTCAGTATATTTCCTTCGCGCTCCATCGAGCAGGCAATATTCCAATCTGTCGGAATATTCAGGATCACTTCACACGGTTCATCTTTCTTACCTTCCTGGTAAATGAAGCAATTCACCGGATTGGAATACAACATTTCTTTTGTCAGATAAGTCGACCCTGCGTTCAATTCGGATGCATAATAGCTATACTCCACACGAATGGAAGTAGGTTCGGAAACCAAAATCTCCCAGGAAGAAAGATCCACTTTTCTAAAATCAACCGCTTTACCTTCGGAAGAAAACACTTTAAATCCTCTGACGTTCTTTGCAAAATTGCCCAATTCATATCTTCCGGGTCTCCACTTCGGCAGATGAATGATGGAATTCGGCGCCACATTTTCAAAGATTACTTTGAATTGAATGTATTGCTGGTTTGCTTGTTCGGTCCCGACGTGATACTGAGCCATTTTGTCAATTTTTGAGCAAAATTAGAAATTCCACCTGGATTACCACAAAGTGGCTTTTTCTATTTCACCACAAATGCACGAATTATTGAGGCGCCTACCGGTCGCCTCTTTCATATAATTCTTACAACACAAGGATATGGATGTAAATTAGGCTGACCGGTAGGCAGCCATTTTATTTGTGTATTTGTGGTAAAAAAACGATGTGTTAGTCAGGTGTAAAGAATCTATTTTCATTTCAGCACCATATTCGTTCACAATTCCTGAGAATTGATTAATTTCGTGCCATTACCATTTTAGAAAAAAAGAAATGAATTACGATATCATAGTTATTGGAAGTGGTCCGGGCGGTTATGTTACCGCTATTCGCGCGTCACAATTGGGTTTGAAAACAGCAGTTGTAGAGCGTGATTCATTGGGTGGAATCTGTTTGAACTGGGGATGTATTCCAACAAAAGCATTATTGAAAAGTGCGAACGTGTTTGAATACATTCAACATGCATCTGATTACGGAATTACCGTGAAAGATTCAAAAGCAGATTTCGGAGGAATGGTGGAACGTTCAAGAGGTGTTGCCAATGGAATGAGCCAGGGAATCCAGTTCCTGATGAAGAAAAACAAAATTGATGTGATCAAAGGTACCGGTGTTGTTAAAGCCGGGAAAAAAGTAGCTGTTACCGGAGAAGACGGTAAAGTAACTGAGTTCACTGCAGATAAAGGAATTATTATTGCAACAGGAGCTCGTTCCCGTCAATTGCCAAACCTGCCGCAAGACGGATCTAAGATCATCGGATACCGTGAAGCAATGAGCATGAAAACACAGCCAAAGAAAATGGTTGTTGTAGGTTCAGGTGCTATCGGTGTAGAGTTTGCTTATTTCTACAATGCAATCGGAACGGAAGTAACTGTTGTTGAATACTTACCGAACGTAGTTCCGATTGAAGACGAAGACGTATCCAAACAATTGGAGAAATCCTTCAAGAAATCCGGAATCAACATCATGACCAACGCGTCTGTTGAAGCAGTGGATACATCAGGAAAAGGATGTGTGGTGACTGTGAAAACAGCAAAAGGTGAAGAAAAGATCGAATGTGATGTAGTTCTTTCTGCTGTTGGAATCCAGGCAAACATTGAAAATATCGGATTGGAAGAATTGGGAATCGTTGTTGACAAAGGAAGAATTCTTGTAAACGATTTCTACCAAACAAATATCCCTGGTTATTATGCAATCGGAGACGTAATTCCTACTGCAGCATTGGCTCACGTAGCTTCTGCCGAAGGAATTATCTGCGTTGAGAAAATTGCAGGTCACCATCCGGAACCGTTGGATTACGGAAATATCCCGGGATGTACGTATTGTTCTCCTGAAGTTGCTTCTGTCGGTATGACAGAAAAAGCAGCTAAGGAAGCCGGAATGGAAATCAAGATCGGTAAATTCCCGTTCTCTGCATCAGGTAAAGCATCTGCTGCAGGAGCGAAAGACGGATTTGTAAAATTGATCTTTGACGCAAAATACGGTGAATTGCTTGGAGCTCACATGATCGGTGCAAACGTAACTGAAATGATCGCTGAGATCGTTGCTATCCGTAAACTGGAAGTAACGGGTGAAGAATTGATCAAAACGGTTCACCCGCATCCAACTATGTCTGAAGCGGTGATGGAAGCTGCAGCAGCTGCATACGGTGAGGTGATCCATTTGTAATAGAAAAATATCATTGATAAAACAAAAGGGTGCGATTAATCGCACCCTTTTGTTTTTAGATTAAATATTCGCCCGAAGCATTTAATTTGTTTATTTGTCGCAAAAAATGTCACTATCTGCTGTGCAGGATCTCCTGATCCTGCCTTGGTTTTCTCACCAAATAACAAATAATAATAATAAGTGATAAATAACAAGTGAAGGATCTCCTGATCCTTCACCGCGATCTGTTTTTAGGTTAAAAAATATTTGCCCGAAGCACTAATTTGTTTATTTGTCGAAAAAAATGTCAACTATCGAATTCGTTCAGTTTCTTCCATTTACCTGAATAATCGATAAATAAGCCGAAATCCACTTATTTGAGTAGTTCTAAAAATTCACTTGACACATCAATTTTTTATTGAAAGTATCAAACAAAAAGTATACCTTGGGTTCTCAAAACAGAACTGATTCTCTTCTCTCTCCTATAAAATCTAATAGCGTTATTGGCAATTTATTATTGATTTTGTAAATAAACGAACACAACTATTTACTTATGGCTTCACTCAATCCGATTTCAGGAGCTTTGGGTACTCAAAGAGCAGCGCATTTATTGCGCCGTGCTACCTTAGGTCCAAGACTTTCCGATATTACCAGTTTCGCTGGAATGACCGCACAAGCTGCGTTTACTGCACTAACTCAGGTTCAGCCGATTCCGGCACTTCCCATTGATCCCTCAAGCGGCACTGATTGGGTTTATCCCAATACCGTGAGTCCGACCAGCATGGACCTGAACAATTACACCCGGAGCTGGTGGATGGAAAATATGCGTGCCGGTGGAGCAAATCTGACCGAACGAATGATCTGGTTTTACCACACTCATTTCCCGATGATCATGAGCCGGATAGAAAACTATCCGCAGTTCGCCATAGATTATATTCGTTTGCTGCGTTACTACGCGCTTGGAGATTATAAAGCACTTACAAAAGCATTGGTTATTGATAATGCCATGTTGCTTAATTTGGACGGAAACCTGAATATTAAAGGTGTTCCGCAGGAAAACTTCGCACGTGAATTCCTGGAATTGTATACTGTTGGAAAAGGCGAAGAAGTGAGTTTGGGGAATTACACCAATTTCACCGAACAGGATGTGCAGGCACTGACAAAAGCATTGACCGGCTGGGGAATTGATCCGACCTTCCAAACTATTGATCCGATTACCAATATTCCAACCGGGAAAGTAAAGGGTTCGGCAACGACTTCCTCCCAGCACGACGTCACCGCAAAACAATTCTCAAATGCTTTCAACAGCGAAGTAATCCAAACAGGAAGTGTAACAGGAACCAACGCAGCAGTTACAGCCGTTTACACAGAATTGGATGATGTCCTTAACATGGTTTTCGATTCACCACATACGGCGAAACACATTTGCAGAAGAGTTTACCGCGAATTCGTTTACTATGATATAACTGCTGAAGTAGAAACCGATATTATCGAACCTTTGGCAACAACGCTTGTCAGCAATAATTACAACATTACTTCTGTATTGCAGGTATTGTTCCAAAGCGAACATTTTTACGACCTGGATACTCCGATAACAGAAGACAACAATATCGGGGCAATCATCAAATCGCCGATGGACCTGATAATAGGAACGATGCGTTTATTCAATTTGACTGTTCCCGATAAAACCACGCAGCTGCCGGCCCATTATGAAATGTACAGCCAGATGATCGACCAATTAGATCTCCAGGGACTTCAATTCTTTGAACCTTACGACGTGGCCGGATACGAGCCGTATTATCAAGTTCCGGATTTTCACCGTTACTGGATTTCATCCAATTACCTGGCAAACCGCTATAAATTCTCTGAATTACTTATTACCGGATTTACCGGAATGAGTGGTAACTTATTGAAACTGGATGTCGTAGCATTTGTAGATACCTACTGTTCGAATCCCGGAGACGCAACAATCCTTGTGCAGGAACTGGTGGAATGGCTTTTCCCGATTACAATCGATGCCGTTCGTTTTAATTATTTCAGAGACGAAGTGTTACTGGATCAGCTTCCGGCATCGAACTGGACAGCCGAATGGGCGAATTACGTAAATACGAGCAGTGATGTCAATGTGCGTTTACAATTAGAGGCCCTCATCATGTCGATGATGCAAACACCCGAATACCAATTATTTTAAAACTACACCGATGGATAGAAGAGACTTTGTACGCATTTCGTCCTTATTGGGAACAGGAGTGCTCTTAAAATTTAATGGTATTGCATTAAGTACGGTTCAACCCGACGGAATTTTGGAGTCCATGGCAAAATCCAGCCTCAATGACAAAATCCTTGTATTGATCCAGTTACACGGTGGAAACGACGGATTGAACATGGTGATTCCGATCAATCAATACGGTCTTTATTACAACATGCGTCCTAATATTGCGATTCCGCAAAGCGGAACACGGCATTATATTACGCTCGATCCAAATTTACCGGCCAACAAACAAGTTGGGCTTCACCCCGACATGGTTGGTTCAAAAGCCATGTACGATGACGGAAATATGGCGATCATTCAAAATGTTTCTTACGAGAATATGAATGGTTCCCACTTCCGAAGCCGGGATGTTTGGTACATGGGTGGAAACTACGACGATTATTTCAACTCCGGTTGGATGGGACGCTATTTCGAACATTATTACCCGGATTATCCAATAGGTTATCCAAATGCAACTATTCCGGATCCTTTAGCTCTTGAGATGGGAACCGGAGTTTCATTGGCTTTCCATAGAAACCAGGGAATACCAGCCGGACTTTCGATCCAGAATCCGGATGCGTTTTATAACCTCATCAATAGTGTTGGAGCAGAAGAACCTACGAACTTTCCTCCTACGCATGCCGGCGATGAAATTGAATACATCATGCAGATTGAGCGGCAGTCAAACAACTACGCAGAGCGCTTAAGAGATGTTTACGATGCTGGAACGAACTCTGGAACAGTTTACCCCGATTTGTATCCGTATATCGCTCCGAGCGGTTCTTTAAACAATCCGCTTGCTCCGCAGCTGAAGATCGTTTCCCGTTTGATCAGCGGCGGAATCGGAACAAAAATCTTCCTGTGCAGAATTGGTGGATTTGACACCCATGCCAACCAGGTAATCAATAACAATACAACCATGGGCGGCCATGCTGCTTTGATGTATCATATTTCTTCTGCCGTGAAAGCATTTTACGATGATTTGTCAAATCTTGGCTTAGCAGATCGTGTATTGACGATGACATTCTCAGAATTCGGTCGGCGTGCGGCATCCAATGCCAGTTATGGAACAGATCATGGAAACGCAGCTCCGATGCTGGTTTACGGAACGTGTTTGAACCCGGGTGTTTACGGGGACAACCCGGATTTACAGAATTTGCAAAACGGAAACATTCCACTGCAGCATGATTACAGGCAGGTTTTCACTTCTGTAGTCAAAGACTGGTTTGGTGCACCGGATGCAGCAATTGAGCACATTAAATTTGAGAATTTCATTGCGAACCGGGTTGATTATGTGCGCTGCAAGGAATTGAGTGTTACTGAGCTATTCAAAGAGAATTTGTGGCTCAAATGTTATCCGAATCCGGCGAGCTCAGGTATCAATATCTCGTATGTTCTAAAGAAAGAAACCAAAGTTCATATTGAGGTCAAAGATATTTCGGGTCGAACGATCGGAACAATTACCGATGCACCTACTGTTCCGGGAGAACATGTGCTTGACTTTAACTTATCCCGCTATGCAAACGGAACTTACTTTGTTACTTTGGTTGCAAACGACAGCGTAGTTCTCACTGAAAAAGTAATCCTTTCCAAATAATGATTTTAAACAGAATTTTATGCGTCTTATCGGTCTTCCTGCTAAGTTATAGCGGAATGGCCCAGGCCAAATATACCGTTCACCGGAAAAACAGAATTTACCTCGGCATTACCGGCGGAATGAATTTCAGCGCTGCACATGTAGTTGAAGATTATAACCTGCTCATGATCACACCACAATCTTCGGCAACCAACTCGGAAGCGGAAAAAGATTATCAGCCTTTATTTAAAAACAAAGGTTCTCACTACGGGTTGTATTTTTCCTTCTCGTTCAAAAACAACATGGCTATTGTTTTCCAGCCCTCTTACCAGACAAGCAGCTTCAATTACAGAACGGCTTATTCCTGGTCTGATACTGTAAACGGAGCTGATTTTGGGATAGAAATGATGCATCAGCAAAAGTTGTCCGGTGTGAATCTTCCTTTGCTGTTCCGGTGGGATTTTACGATTTCCCAATTTTCTCCTTACATCCAGGGAGGAATTTATGCCAATTTCAGGCACCAGGCAAAAAAGACCATTTTCTACGATTATACGATCGATGAAGAAGTGGAAAAAAAAACGGCTGACAAAACCGGTGAAGCGGATCTTACCCAGCACATCAACAAAGGCAATTTTGGCCTTTCGGCAGGAGTTGGATTTACTTATTTCGCCAATTATTTTGCAATCAGCCTGGAAAGCAATTTCCGGTACGGCTTCCGTTCAATCGTCAATGACCAAAACCGGTATGCAGATTATACCGGTTTCAGTGTTCAATACCTGGATGTTATGGATCAATTGAAACTCATGAACCTCGATATCCAATTGACCGTTATGTTCCCGATAGACAACTCGATCTCTTTAGGAATTCTTAGAAAAAGCAGGCATTAACCCGAACTAAACACATGAATATGAAACGATTTATTTATTCAGTCATCTTTTTAGTCCCAATAGCTATCGGGATGGGTTTTTCAGGCTGCAAAAAAGCTAAACCGGAAGAAGTTCCGTTCATCAAAATCTATGACGACCAGGATGGGAACAAGCATTTTCATCCGCTGAGTATTTCTGCTTCGGCAAACAATGACGGATATCTTGTAATGAGCGCTTATGACGGCTGGCGCATTCATTTGATGAAGATCGATAATGCCGGCGAGTTTGTCTGGAACTACGAATTACCTTCCAATTACGTAAACGCTGTTCCGAACCTGATCAAGAGCAACGGACAAAACTATTTAGTCTGCATGGACGCCGTGGGATTATTCACTTACGTGTTGAAAGTAGACGAAAGCAGTCAAGGCATAGCAGAAATTGCCACTTTCACAGATGTGCTCTACCCGACTTATGCTTACAGTTCCGGACAAAATGTATACATCCAGAATTACAACCGTCTGAGTATGCAGACCGGAATCCACAAACTACCTTCCGACATGAGTTCCATTATACAATCCGCTGATCTGGATATTTTTACCGATGTGGAAAACCAAATTGTGGAACACATTACATTTACAGGGAAACGCATGCCGTTTTTTGTAAGTTCTACCCCGGAAAACAATTACATTGTCATGAACGGCTTTTACAATTACAGCTTTTCATTGATTTTTCTTGATCAGAATCTCAACTTCGCAGGAGTTTACAACGGTGCAGGATTCAATGGTGGATTGGCAGCTATTTCTCCTTCCGGGGGGAATGCGTTCTCACTTGCCCGTTTTTCATACGACAACCTGTATTTCAACGCAAATACAACGCTTAATCCAACAACGATCGATATTGCGGAATCCATTCCTGCCCAGGGAAATTCCGAACTGGATGCGCAAAAACCGGTACTGATCAAAGATCTTTCGATCGGAGGTGCTTCCTATAAAGCCTTCCTTTCTTCCACCAGGAGTAATCAGCTGGTATTAAGCCTCTATTCAGGTAGTACTTTAGCGGGGAAAAAGTATCTTGGAAAAAACATTCCTGTAACAGCTTGTGATTTCATTCAAACCGAAGCCGGAGAGCTGAATATACTCGTTCAGGCAAAAATCATGGGAAGTTTTGACCGGATTGCAATCCTGAAGCTAAATAAATATCAACTGGAAGAAATCGTGGATTAACCGGCTCATTTTTTCGATTATATTTTCATTGATAAATCAATGAAACCCTTATTAACACTGGCATTTTTGGTATTAATACTTTAGTTAGTTATATTAGCCAGGCATTAACAAAAACTAAAGTAATGAAATCTATTCTACCTTTTAAAAGGCAACTTGCCTTACTTGGCACCATCCTATTAGGATATTCAGCTCAGGCACAGGTCGCAACAACCTACAATTTCAGTCAGTCAGTTGGAACATACACCGCAATTACAGGCGGGACCGTTCTTGCAAACGCAGCCATGGGAAATATGGATGATGAAGTATTCCCGATCACTATTCCTGCATTTTCATTTGACGGTGTTTCTTACACAACTGCCCAGGTGCATACTAACGGTTATTTAACTTTCGGATCTGTTTCGGATCTTGATTATTTTGGCGTTTCAAGTACCTATAATTATGATGGGGTTATTGCGGCATTCGCAACGGATCTGGATGACGCAGGTAGTGGTGCCGGTGCACGCAACATTCGTGTTCAGCAGGTTGGAACTGAATATATCGTCCAATGGCAAAATGTTGCAAGATATGATGTTGCAGGAACGGGAGAACGAATCAGTTTCCAGATCCGCTTAAACACGGCAAACAATGAAATCAAAATTGTTTATGGTGGTACAATTGTCCTGGGCAATGATACTTATTATCCGGAAGTTGGGTTAAGAGGAAGTGATACAAACTTCGCTACCAATGTCAACAATCGCGAAGTTATTTCTACTACCGGAGCATGGGTAAATTCCCTTCCGGGAACGGATGAATTCAGTACCTGTCATTTTGATTCGAACGATCCTGCGACACTACCGGCAGTTGGTACTACATTTACCTGGACAGGCGCACCGGACATCAGCGCGAGTTTACTTTCATTTACATCATCAAACGGATGTTACGGAGCAACTGAAGAAGTTTCATTGACACTCACAAACACGGGCGGTACTGCCATTGATTTTAGTGTTACCCCAGTTACTATCAATTCAGACGTAAGCGGTACAAATCCGATGACTTTTACGCCAATTACAATCAACACCGGAACATTGGCTGCAAATGCAACTCAAACCGTACAGCTTTCACCATCTTACGATATGTCGGCAGGAGGTTCAAGTTACATCTTCAATGCAACGCTTTCAATGACCGGAGATATTCGTCCGGCAAACAATACACTGGACCAAACCATTCTGAATCAAAGACCTGCTCCAGATTATGCAGATATTACTGCGTGTTCCGGAGAAGTAGTTACACTTGGGGGGACAAGTTCAGTTTCTCCTTATAATACATCGATCAGCAATAATACGGCTTTACCTATTCCGGATGAAGACCCGGTTGGAGCAACTTCAACAATTATTGTTTCAGGTGCCGGAGCAGCACTTGCTTCTGATGTAACGATTACCCTTTCAAGCTTAACGCACACCTATACAAGCGATTTAACGATCAACCTGATTGCACCGGACGGATCTTCCATTGTTCTTGCTTTGGAAGCAGGATTTGATGCAAACTTTATCAATACTACTTTTTCCGATGCAGCTATTGATCCGATTTCTTTTGGTGATAATCCTTTTACAGGAGAGTATCAGCCAGAAAATCCGTTCAGTGATCTGACAGGTTCTGCAAACGGAACGTGGCAATTACAAATTGTGGACAATTATGGTTTTGATGAAGGAACTTTGAACGAATGGTCGATTTCTTTCACATCTGCAAACAGCGTTGTTTCATACAGTTGGACACCGGCAGCAAACCTTTCTGACGCAACTGTTTCAAACCCGGATGCAACTTTGACTTCGACTGAAACTTACACCGTAACCGTAACGGATGAAAGAGGTTGTACGGCATCAGATGACGTAGAAGTAATTATCAGTACTCCAACAGTAACAGCAAGTTCTGATGCAACGGGGAATATGATTTGTGAAGGAGAATCTGTAGTCCTTACAGGTGGCGGAAATGCAACAGACTATGATTGGGATAACAGCGTATCTGACGGGATTGCTTTCGAACCTGCTTCAACGGGAACTTACACCGTAACAGGAACAGATGCAGACGGTTGTACGAATACTGCAACAATCACCATTACTGTAAATCCAAATCCTACAGCAGCACTTACTTTACCTGTAAGTGAATTATGTGTTTACAACAACCCACTTACTTTGAGCGGAGGTTCTCCGGCTAGTGGATCTTATTCGGGAACAGGAGTTTCGGGAGGATCATTTAATCCGGCTGCTGCAGGAACAGGAACATTTACGGTTACTTACCTATATACTGATGGAAACGGTTGTTCTGCTTCAGCAACAGACAACATCCTTGTTGACGCATGTCTTGGATTGGAAGAAAATACACAGACAGCTCTTCAGGTTTATCCAAATCCAGGCAATGGAGTGTTTACTATTTCAACCGGAGGTTCCGATCTGTTAACAGGAATCAACATGGTGGATGCGCAAGGAAAAACGGTTCCGTTCGAATTAGTGGGTCAGACAGAATTGACAATTGATTTGAGCACCGCTGAAAACGGAGTTTATTTCCTGACAGGAATAGTGAATGGAACAACGGTAATTAGCAGATTGGTAAAACAATAAGAATTAATTTTCCAAAAAACAGTAAGGGTGTTCCGCACATGCGGGACGCCCTTACTGTTATATCATTATTTGAGTATCAAGCAATGTTATCGTCCAGCAGCTGATTGGTCGAAGCAATCGTAAACTTCCCGGAATCGGGACACAGTTCGATATCGATACGGCCTAATTTCAATCCGCCGTAACCAACCTGGTTCACAAAGACGGATTTTCCGACTTTGTTCTTAAACTCCTGCAGATCTTCCAGGAATGTATGCGTGTGTCCGCCAATAATCACATCAATCCCCGAAGTTGACGCTGCCAATACTTTATCTGAAACCTGGTTCGTTTTGTATTCGTAGCCTAAATGCGATAAACAAATTACCACATCACAATCTTCTTCCTTACGCAGTTTGTCCGCTTGTTTCTGAGCAGCTGCAACCGGATCCTGGTAAGTCATTCCTTTCCAGCTTTCAACAGGGACCAATCCCTGCAGATTTACTCCCACTCCAAAAACTCCAATTTTAAATCCGGCTTTCTTGATTATGGTATAGGGTTTTACTACGTCAGCAAGCGGGGTTGAGCTCAATTCGTAATTGGCATTTACAACCTGGAATGAAGCATGAGATAAGGCACTTTTGTAGGCTTCCATCCCGATATCAAAATCGTGGTTCCCCAGCGTTACAATGTCGTATTTCATGGCTTCCATGGTCTTCATCTCCAAAACCCCCTTAAACTTATTGAAATAAGGAGTACCCTGGAAAATATCTCCGGCATCCAGCAGTAGCACATGGTCTTCCTGACTCCGAATGGATTCAATTAAACTGGCTCTCCTGGAAACTCCACCCATATTTGGGAACTTGGGGTGATTTACCGGGAACGGATCAATATTGGAATGTGTATCGTTAGTATGTAGGATCACTAATTTTTGTTGCTTTTTCTGAGCACTGATCAATGAAGGGGCAGCGATAGCAACACCTGCAACTACACCTGTCTGCTGTAAAAATAATCTTCGTTCCATCTTACCAATTTATTCTTTCTTCGGGATAAAATGTAATTTTTTGCTGTTTTTTAACAGCGTTAATGATGAAATCCCGGAAAAGAATAGTGGTATCAAATCGCTGCAACGGATTGTTAAAGAAGAACATATTATCTCCCCCATTTGCCAAAAAATCGGAAGTAACCACCCAGAAATAATTCTTTTCTTTTGCCAGGTTATCCGGGAAAACCAATTTTCCTTTTTCCAGTTTGAATCCGCCGATCGGTTCTCCACCCTTTTCTTTTAGGTAAGCTTCCATTTCAGGAATCTTATCCAGTGACAATTTGAGAAACACCATCCGGTTATCAAAAGGCATGACTTTGTAAATATCGCCAACCGTAATTTCACCCTTGGGCAAATCAGCTCTTAAACCGCCAATATTGATGAATGCTACAAGTGGTTCATTTTGGAAAAAAGAACTGTCCTTTCCTTTTTTGATCAACTCGTCACACAGCCAAAACCCCAAAGAGGAATTGGGCCTTCCGACTACCAGGTCAGTAGTCGTTTCACCAATCACCATTCCGAATTCGCGGAGCATTTCCCGGCGGTATGGGGCAATCAACGAATCCATTTCGACCGAGTTCTTACTCGAATCATCAATGTTCTGTTTCAATCCCTTTACCTGTAAATGATAAGAGCAGGCCGTAAGACCTGCTCCTATTAGAAAAAAAAGAAAAACTAGTTTCTTCATGTATTAGTTTTTAACTATCGTCTTTTGAGTTTCCCCGTATGGAGTTCTTACCTGTACAAGGTACGAACCTGTTTCCAAATCTTTGATATCCAATTCAATTAAAATTTCGTTGATATCAGAAGCAGATTTCACTACTTTACCGTCCATAGAAATAATCTGGTATCCGGTAATTGTTGCAGCGTCTACGTTCATATACAAAGTGTTCGCTGCCGGGTTCGGGTATAAAATAAATCCGTTCAACAAAGCTTCTTCAACATCTGCAGTACATCCCAAAGTCTCATAGCTCATGTTTGTGAAGTTCACAAAACAAGCAAAGTTTGGATTATCTACAAACGGGTTACGATTTTCCTGAAGAGAGTCTAAGAAGTCGTTTCTTGAAATCTCCCAGGAATCCGGTAAATCCTGCGTATTCCATTGCTTTAAAATCGCTTGGTCCTGTCCGTATTGGATTGAGCTGCTTATCGGATTCGGGAATCCCCAGTTTCCACCAACAGTTGTGTAACAAATTGCTTCGTACATCATTGCACGTGCAGCATCACCTTTGTGCTCGTCTCTTGGTTCGAAAACCTGCTTACCGTTTGCATCCGTTCCGAATTTACATCCTAAGTATCCACCGGTTTGGTTCACTACTTTACCTAAAGGATAATTGCTTCTCAAAGCGTTTGCCTGGTTTTGGTTTGTAGGGAATAAATGGTGATAATCGTTGTACTCAGGTAATGATTGAGCAGGATTTGTCGGCATCCAGCTATGCGGGTATGTATGCTCACGGCTATATCCTGTTGCAGTAAAATCAAATGGTTCCGTATAAATTTTATTCTCACCACTGTACACACATGTAATTACACGGCGATCCATTGTAGTATCTCTTGCAGCAAACAAAGCAACCATATAAATTCCATAATTGCTATAGAATTGCATATCGTGCGGATTCGTTAAGTTATGAAGATCAGCAACAAATGTAGGACTGCTCGTAGAAATAGCTGAATAATAACCTGCAGGCATCATAGAACCTGATGAAGTAACATTCGCTGCTAAGGGAGCCGTTGTATTGTAATTTCTGTAAGTTCCCGGTCCGTTGTAAGCATACACTGCAAAATAGTAACCTGTACTTGCAACGATATTATTCGGTACAAAGCCTGTAGCAGATCCGGAATAAACAACTTGTCCATCACCAACGATGTCTCCACGCTGGTAAACTGTTCCGTCTGCAGGAGCTCCTGTAATTGCGGAACCTTTTTTACGAAGTACCAAATATCCTTCGGCAGTTGTTGGTGTAAATGAAGCGTTCAAACGGTAGGATTTCACATTCGAGAAAACCATGTTTGTTGGCTGTGCAGCTGGCTGTGTTGCTAAAGTTCCTCCGATACCATATAAGTTAATCACATATGCAGCTTCGTCCGCATCATCACTGTTGATTGTAAGAACAGCATTTCTGTTACCTGCAACTGACGGTGTGAAGTTAATTGTCACTGCCTGAGTTGATCCTGCAGCAACTGATGTTGGGAAAGCCGGAGATGCTACTGAAAAATCTGCAGCGTTTGCTCCTGAAATAACAGCACTTGAAAGATTCAATGCATTCGTTGTTCCAAGGTTTTCAACCGTAAAAACAGCCGGAGTCATCGTAGAAACCGGGGAACTCAATACCTGGGTACCGCCTGTAACGATTGTTGTTGTTCCGTATTTCACGTTGATTTCCTGTGCAGGTGTTGCAGCCCCAACCGCAATATTTACATCATCCAAACCGATATTTCCGGCTACTTTATTGGTATAAATAAAACGAATAAAACGTGTCAGTGAATTTGGATTATCGGTGTACATCTGGTAAGCTGCAACCGGAGGCGCTGTATGCGAATGCAAAGAAGTATAAGACACTCCGTCTGCCGACTCTTCCACCGTAAAAGTTCCACCGCTAAAAGAGTTACCACCCAAATAATAAGTCAATGCTCCCGGAGCACTTGCAAAGTTGATGATCAGGTAATCTCCTGTGTTATCAAACTTCATAGTTGGAGGAGTATTACCGGAAGCCGTATAATAAGCTGTTCCTGACTCTGTCCATCCAACCGGAAGAGTTGTTGTTGTAAAACTCCAAGTTGTAGGAAGCACTGCTTGTGCTACTGAAGTACCTACTGCAAATGCTGCTAAGAGCACCGTTAAAATTGATTTTCTCATCCCTGTTATTTGTTTCAAATTCCTATTTTTAAACCAAGATTAAATCGTCTTCCCATCCCAACAAATACTGTTGCTGTACTGGCATCGAAGTTTAATCCATTTTGTGAATCGGTGATATAGACCTTATCCAGGATATTCATAATTCCTCCATTTACGGTGAAGTAAACTTTAGAAACTCTAAATGTATATCCGACATTGAAATCCAATAATCCATAGCTCGGCATCTGCCAGGATTCTCTATCCCTGTCTGCTCCTACAAGAGCCAAAGGATCGAAATTCGCGAAGTTTCTGCCGAAGTAAGTATATCTTAGTTTCACGTATAAATCTTTGATGATCTCCCATCTCACGGAACCTCCGATCTGAAGCTGAGCAGCATCACCTACGTGAACGTTCTTCGCACTGAAGTCAACCGAGTCAACAATCTGTCCGTCATTATCCACGATAAATACTTTTGACCCGGAAATTGTTTTCCAGTCAGCAAGTGTAAACACTCCTTCTACATTGATCTTCTTAGTCACATTGTAGTTGAAGTCAACTTCAACTCCTTTGTGCAAAGCGTCCAGTCCGTTAATGTTGTAGGAGAACGTTCCATCAGGAGTAACTACAGTAGGTGTGTATTGTGGTGGCTTGTTTTCCCACAAAGTATAATATAGGTTTAGGTTTGCAGCAAACTTCTTGCTTTTGTAACCGTAACCTAATTCCACGGAATATACTTTTTGATTTCGCGTTTCCAGGAAAGGCATGTTGTTGTTGTCGAAAACGGTATTCATTTTCGGAGCAATGCTCAGGTATCCCAAATTCAGGAATACATTGTGACTCTTCGTAATGTTGTAGTTCACACCACCTTTTACTGTTCCTCCAAGGAACCACTTTCTGTCTGTCGTTGCAGTTCTTGCTTCAGCAGATTGATTGGTGTATTTATTTCCTTTGTACTCTAAAGTATCTCCATAACCAACAGCTTGTCTTATCAAGGTATCTGAAAGCACAAGGTCTTTCTTCTTGAAGTAATCAATTCGTTGATTTCCTGTTTCGGAAAGTGAACCGGTAAGGAAAGTAGACCATTTGTTCTTCTTATATTCAATTTGTCCAAAAGCTCCTCCCCACATCACGATCGCATCGTTGTAATAAGAAACCTTATCACCTTTACGCTTCATGGCGTAGCTCAGGTTTGCCAATCCTTTCGGCTGATTTTTATCTGTGTTATCGATTGCATAATCTCCTCCCATCAAATCGTAAACCGATTGATAGTGACTTCCTCTGTAATAGCGTGCATCCAAACCAAAAAGTGTAGAGATATGATCACCGATCTTATAAGAAACCGAAGTGATCAAACCTACCCATTTGTGATCGTTGTTGGCAGCTCTTAAATAATTGGACGAAGAGTGTAATGTGGTACTGTACAAGTTTGAAAAATTCTTAGAGTTCTGATCATAAATCCCTTGTAAATTGTACAAGCCTGTAGTTGTATCTCTTGCCGGAGTATTCTTCATGGAAGTTCCTCCTCCTTTACCGATAGACAGGTAAGCAATGGTTGTCCAATTGAACTTACTGTTCGGATTCCAGGAATGTGAAATATTGAATTGTGGTTTGTGAAAGAAATTTACCTTTTCATTAAAGATCTCATCATTGATCATTCCGTAATTAGGATTGTATTTGTTTCCACGCGCTCCAATTTCTGAAGTGGTATAGTATAAATTACTGGTACCTGCGATGGAATCAATTTGTCTTTGGTAGTTAACTCCCGTTTCTTTTGCCAGTTTCTCACTGATCATGGAAATTGGAAGCTTCGTAGTTCTTTGACCATGAGACTGAGGAGCACCATTCACACCGATACTCAGAATGTGGTGTTTCCCAAATTTCTTTTGAGCTTTGAAGAAATAAGACCAGGCATCATCAAAGGTTGCATCTGCAAAACTGGTTCCCCATTTCCTGGAACCTGCAATTGAAATCCCCCAGTTCCCTTTCAACATCCCGGTATTTAAACCAAAAGACGCTTTGTAAAGTCCATAATCGTTTACCTCGCCTTTCACGTGAACACCAAACTTTTGGTCAATCCCTTTGGTCATAATATTCATTGTTCCTCCAACTGAAATAATAGCCAATTTGGATGCACCTAATCCGCGTTGCACCTGAATAGTTTTGGTAATATCACTTAAACCGTCCCAGTTACTCCAGTAAACCTGGCCGTTTTCCATATCATTTACCGGAACTCCGTCTACTAACACAGCCACATTGCGCTGATCAAAACCACGGATCGAAATACGAGCATCTCCTGCTCCACCTCCTTGTTCGGTTGCGTAAACACCCGGCGTAGAATTGAGGATCATCGGTAAGTCACGCGTACCTAGTTCTTCTGCAATTTGTTTGGCTGAAATATTCGAAAAGGCAATCGGTGTTTCTCTCAGTTTTGCAACGTCTCGGACAATTTCTACCTCATCTATAACCCCTGTAACTTTCAGGGTAAAATCGTGCATATAATCCGTATTTCCAACGGATACTGCAGCCTGGTAATTTTCAAAGCCGTAGTATTCCATGGTAATAGTATGCTTGGTGTTTTTTGCAACCTGGAACGTATATTTTCCATCAATATCTGTAATTGCTTTTGAAGTAGAATCCACTACTACAACTGCTCCGATAACCGGCTCATTTGTTTCAGGCTCCATCACTACCCCGCTTAGTGTAACCGTTTCCTGAGAGAAAGCGGTTACACCAAAAAATAGGCAAAAAATTACTAGCAGATTTTTCATAAATCAGTTAAAAGACTTGATAATAAGGATAGATCTGTATAAAACGATTACTCGATGATAATACTTTGCTGAGAAGACGATTTATCCGCAAAATTGATACGGATCAAATAAGCTCCTTTTTTGATTTTATCAGTAGTAACTACCGCCGCAGTGCTTTGGTGGTTTCTTACTTCTTTAGCAACTACTTTTCCAAGCAAATCAACGATCTCGATTGTTTCGATAGTGTTATTTGTGTTGATGTAAAGAATTCCGTTTGTAGAAGGATTCGGGAAAATAGAAACACTGTTCAATGAATTCTCGTTAACGCTTAGGAAACAATCACAGTTGTGCTGTCCTAAATTTGTCCATGTATCTTTCGGCAAAGAATCCCATTGCTGATTTACAATAAACGGATCCGGGTTAGCCATAACTCCACCTTTAACTGTTGCTTTACGGATTAAAGTATGATCCTCTGTCCATACACGACCAATCGATCCATCATATGGAGGTTGATCACCCCAACCATAACCACCTGTCATTGCTGCATCTCCAATTTTACCGATTAGATCGATCATTACAGAATTCTTGAACAACGCAATTGCATCATTACCATTCATGTAAGTTGGAGCCGGGTAAGCATGGTCCAATTGATCCGCCATAGCCTGCAACGCAGGTGAACATAATGGAGATGGAGGATTTGTCATATCAACTGTCTGACCATTTACAAAAACAAAGGTAGAAAATGGTTGAATAGTCCCAGTCAAATTAGTTACCCCTCCATTATTTGAAGTAGCTTGTCCGTTTGAAAAACGCTCAATTCTATAACCACTTAAGTTAATTGCAGAACCAGTAGGGTTGTACAATTCAACTGCTTTATCGTTTCCTGATCCCTCTACATACTCAGAAATAAAAATTTCCGTACAGTTTTGCCCGTAAGCAACACCAGACAACATACCTAAAAATAGTAATGCTTTTTTCATAACTAATTGATTATTAAATTTACAGATAAAATACAGAGTAAAGGTATAACAAATCCATTCAGCTTTTTTGCTGAGAAATAGCGCTCATTACTTCGGATGAAGCTTTTGCTATTATGGATGAGTTTCATTTCTATTTCATTATACCAAATATTGTATTTCCAAATGGTTTCAGTCTGTGTGAATCACAGCATCAAGGAGTACATTCAGAAATTTACGACGCAAAGTTACGCCAAATATTCTATTCCAACATTACAAAATTGTTAACAATCAACTAAGGTTATACACGTAGATTTCAATCAACCAACCTCATATTAAACAAGCTGTTAACTATTTTACACCACTCATCAATAATTCACTCCTTCAGGAATGGTTTTTGGTTATTTTTGCGCAAAACACAATTTATGAAGATTAGATTATTCATTTCCTTTATCTGTATCCTCTCTTTCGGATACGCTCAAAACCTGACTGTTGAATCCATCTGGAAATCGGGTGAGCTTTACCCGAACCGCGTGGAGGGTTTCACCGCTTTAAGCGACGGACAGTCATTTACCAAGATCGTTGAAGAAAACGGTCAGGCATTTTTAAAGAAATTCCAATTTAAAGATTACAAAGGCGAAGGAACTGTTCTTGTAAATTTATCCACCATTCAATTCAATGGTAAAAAAGTAGAGATCGAGGACGGAAAATTGAGTAAGAGCGGAAAATGGTTATTGATCCAGACAAATACCAAATCAATCTACCGGCACAGTTATTCCACTACTTACTATATCTATAATGTAGAAACGAAAGAAACGCATAAAGTAAGCAGCTCTGAAACTCCACAAACATTGGGAACATTTTCCCCGGATGAAACAAAACTGGGATATGTTGCCGGAAACAACCTGTTTGTATACGATTTGGTAAAACACACTACCAAACAAATTACTTCCGACGGAAAGCAGAACAGCATCATCAACGGTACAACAGACTGGGTTTACGAGGAGGAATTTGCAATTACGCAAGGCTTCGAGTGGTCACCGGATTCCAAATACCTGGCTTTTATGCGTTTTGATGAAACAGCTGTCAAGCAATTTCAAATGGCTATGTACGGATCATTGTACCCGGAAGAATACACTTTCAAATACCCGAAAGCCGGTGAAGACAATTCGAAGGTAACTTTCCACATTGCGAATAGTGAAACGGCGGCTGTAAAAGCAGTCAATTTGGGAACTTACGAATACCTGCCGCGTTTTCAGTGGTCACCTATCAAAAACGAAGTATTTGTTTCTACATTGAACCGCCACCAAAGCGAGGTGAAATATCACCTGGTAACAAACCCTGAGAATCCCACAGATCGTATTTTCTACGAAGAGCAATCTGCTACTTACCTGGATGCGGATAATGTCATCTTATTAAAAGATGGGAATTCCATGCTTCGCACTTCTGAAAAAGACGGATACAACCATATTTACCACTTAACTTTTGCAGGAAAACTAAGTCCCGTTACTTCCGGGTCATGGGATGTCATAGATTTATATGGAATTGACGAAAAGAAAGGAACGGTATTCTACTCTTCTTCTGAGAACGGCGCTATTAATAAGACCTTGTATTCCATCAACTGGAAAGGAACCGATAAGAAAATGCTTTCAAAAGCTTCCGGTTATAACGATGCCGAATTTGCACCGGGATTCAATTACTTCATCCGTACAAGTTCAAGTGCCAATACGGTTCCTTACTATGCGCTTTGCGACCGCACCGGGAAAGAAATCCAGGTATTGGAAGCAAATACGGAACTTCAGAATAAGTTCAATGGAATGAACCTGAGCCAGAAAGAATTCATCCAGGTAGATGGTGCTGCCGGGAAATTGAATGCCTGGATCATGAAACCGGCAAACTTCGACCCGAATAAAAAATACCCGGTTTATTTCAACGTTTACTGTGGGCCGGGAAGCAACATGGTTACCAATGACTATGACTGACCAAACTACCTGTACCACCAGTTGCTTAGACGAAAAGGATATATCGTATTCTGTGTAGACACCCGCGGAACTCAGTTC
>CBFGOJ010000008.1:0-123207 GCA_965650365.1 uncultured Fluviicola sp.
AAGTAACAGACGGTACAAATTCGAATTATCCGTGTGATTTGACAGTTTCAAGTCATACCGGTACACCTTGATCAGCATGGAACAATGCAGATTGTGATGGCGATGGTGTACCAAACGGAACGGAAGTAACAGATGGCACTGATCCGAACGATCCGTGTGATTTGACACTTGCAAGCCAGACAGGAGCACCAAACGCAGCATGGAACGGTGCAGATTGTGACGGCGATGGAGTTCCAAATGGAAGCGAAGTAACAAATGGAGACAACCCGCTTGATCCATGCGACTTTACCCTGGTAAACCAAACCGGAACGCCAACCGCGGCATGGAACAATGCGGATTGCGACGGTGATGGTGTAACAAACGGTACGGAGTTAACAGATGGCACAGATCCGGCCAATCCGTGTGATTACAATACTTCCAGTCAAACAGTAACGCCGGTTGCGGCTTGGAACACTGTGGACTGTGACGGTGACGGAGTTCCGAACGGACAAGAAGTAACGGATGGAACAAATCCAAATGATCCGTGTGATTACACAGCGTCCAATGTAACACTGACACAGGGCGGAGCATGGAATACTTCCGACTGCGACGGTGACGGTGTAACAAATGGTACGGAAACAATAGATGGAACTAATCCGAACAATCCATGCGATTTTACAGCAGCTAGCCAAACAGGCACGCCAACTGCAGGATGGAACAATGCAGATTGCGATGGTGACGGAATCACAAACGGCGAAGAAGTAACAGCTGGTTCTGATCCACTTGATCCGTGTGATCCAAAAACATGCGGAATTGATATTTCCAATGCGTTCACGCCTGATGGCGATGGTATTAACGAAGTATGGGTGATAAAAGGCATCGAAAGTTACCCGGATAACCAGCTGACAGTGTTCAACCGCTGGGGGAATGTGGTGTTCTCTGCAGACGGATATCTGAATACCTGGGACGGTACTTCGAACAGTTCTTTGAATGTCGGCGGAACAGAACTTCCTACAGGAACATACTTCTACGTACTGGATACAAAAGATGAAACAGCTGGAGTATTGAAAGGATACGTATACATCCAGCGATAAGAATAGAAATTTTCAACTTGAAAAGATGAGAACAAAACAATTTTTAATAGCATGTTTGATGCTGGTGCTTCTTGGAAGCACCGGTGCAAACGCACAGCAGGACCCTCATTATACCCAGTATTTTGATAATATGCTGTTTATAAATCCAGCCTATGCAGGAAGTCGGGGAATGTTGAATATGACCGGGATCCACCGCGAACAATGGGTAGGATTTGACGGAAGACCGCGTTCTTCTACCTTCAGTATCCATTCACCGCTTTCTTACGAATCAGTGGGACTGGGATTGACAGCCGTAAACGACAATGTAGGTCCGATGAACCAAACAATGTTCTATGCAGATGTTTCTTATACGATCCGCTTCAAGAACCACAAAGGCAAGCTGGCTTTTGGTGTAAAAGGCGGGATCAACCTTATCAATATCGGGAGAGACGGATTGAACAGCAACACGCCTGACGATCCAAAATTACTGCAGAACATCCGCAACAATGTCAATCCGAATTTCGGAGCAGGTATTTACTACCACACTCCCTCGTTTTTTATCGGAGTAAGTTCCCCGAAAATCATTGAGCAAAGCTATGATGAAGTGAGTAAAACAAGCCTGGAACGCCGTCATTATTTCGGGACAGTCGGCGGAGTTATTCCTTTGTCGGGTAAGTGGAAGCTGAGACCAACATCATTGGTGAAAATTACCGAAGGAGCGCCATTGAGCCTGGATATGACATTAGCAGCTATTTTCAACGAAAAAGTTTGGTTCGGAGCGAATTACCGCTTGCAGGCTGCTTTCGGAGCATTTGTACAATTCCAGCTTTCACCGCAGTTTAAGATCGGTATAGCAAGTGATTTCGGTACGCAAAAAATCAGGAAATACAACGATGGGTCTTTTGAAGTCATGCTGTCCTACGACTTTGTCTTCAAAAAAGAAGGAATCCGTTCACCTCGTTATTTCTAAATCCAATAAAGACACAAACATGAAAACGATATTATTAGCAATTATCTGCAGTGTTTCATTGTCGGTATGCGGACAATCGGGGAAGCTGAAAAAAGCAGACAGCCATTTCAACCGCTTATCCTACGCCTATGCTGCAGCATTATACGAAGAACTAATTGGTTCGGAAGTAGACAGTCCTTCATTGAAAAGCAAACTGGCCTACAGTTACCTGAAGATGGACAACTACACGAAATCGGTGGAATACTATGGCAAAATGATCGAGTCTTCCGAAGCAAAACCGGACGATTATTATAACTACGCTTACGTTTTGAAACAGAGCGGGAATTATGGGGAGAGCGACAAGTGGATGAATAAGTACAGCAGCGCCGCGCAGGCGGATTTGAGAAGCCAACTGTTCTTAGGAAACACCGGTTACAAATCCAAAATTGAGAAAACAGCGCCGTTCTTCAGCCTGACAAACCTGGATTTAAACACCGGAGTTGCGGATTTTGGCGGTTACTACAACCCTTCACAAAACGAGATGTATTTCATAACTGCCCGCAAGAAACGCGTATTCGTGAAAAAAGAATGGTCCTGGAATGCGAACCGCTTTTTGGACCTGTATGCTGCAACCGTGAGTACCGATCATAAATTGGGATCTCCAAAACGCATTTCGAAAGTAAATACCAAATTCCACGAAGGTCCGCTTGCCTTTTCCCCGGATGGAAAGACCGTTTACTTTACACGGAACAATGTTTCTTCCGGTAAAAAACGCCGTGACGGACAGAAGATCCAGAACCTGAAACTCTACATTGCAAAAGTAGATGAGAACGGTAAATGGACGGATGAAAAAGAGTTTCCCTACAATTCGAAAGATTACTCGATCGGTCATCCGGCCCTTACAGCTGACGGAAAAACCATGTACTTCGTTTCGGACAAACCCGGAGGAAAAGGCGGTGCTGATATCTACAAAGCAGCTGTGCTGGAAAACGGAACATTCGGTGAAATGATCAATCTTGGAAACAAGATCAATACGGAAGGACAGGAAATGTTCCCATTCATCGATTCGGAACAAAGGTTGTCCTTTTCAACAGACGGACATCCCGGATTGGGAGGATTAGACGTGTTTGTTGCTTTCCCCGAAAACGGAAATATCGGGAAAATCCACAGCCTGGGAGTTCCTGTCAACAGCCAATACGATGATTTCGCATTCAACTTATCGAAAGACCTGAAAACAGGTTTTCTTTCTTCCAATCGTGCCGGCGGAAAAGGTGGTGATGATATCTACGCAGTACAATTGATCCGGCCGATTACTTTTGGTGTTACCATCAAAGGAACGGCGAAAGACAAGAAAGGAGAAATCATTCCGAATGCAAAAATTGATCTGAAAGACGACAAAGGAACCATCATCGGTACTGTTTCTGCAGACGAGAAAGGCGCATATTCCTTTGAAGCAGAATACGAGAAAAACTACGGATTGGCGGGTTCAAAAACCGACTATTTCGACGGAAAGAACTCAGCAAACACTTTCACCAACGAACAGGTTGTGATAGCTGACGTCATTTTGGAAAAAGATCCGGGCTTGTCTCTGTACGCATTGATCACAGACAAGAAAACAGGAAAGCCTTTGGAAAATGTTTCCGTTTACCTGGTTGATAACATGACCAATAAGTCCAAGAAGATTACTACTCCGGCATCCGGGGACTTCCGCGAAGCACTTTTCGGAAAGAAACTCAATGACCGTGGAAGCTATAACCTGGTGATCCAAAAAGAAGGATACTTTTCGAAAACGGTTACTTACAATACCTTGTTCGACAGACCGGGACAATACGATGTTCACGCAAACCTGGACCTGGGACTGGACCCGGAAGTAAAAGACTTGTCAGAAATGGTGCAGATCAACCCCATCAATTTTGATTTGAACAAGTATGTTATCCGTCCGAATGCTGCAAAGGAATTAGACAAGATCGTTGAGGTCATGAACAAATACCCCAACATGGTGGTAGAATTGGGTTCACACACCGATTGCCGTGCATCCAAAGCTTACAACATGAAATTGTCTGATAATCGCGCCAAAGCTTCGGCAGAATACATCAAAAAGAAGATCACCAATCCGGCACGAATCTACGGAAAAGGTTACGGAGAATCGCGCCTGCTCAACGGATGTGAATGCGAAGGTGCTGTCAAATCCGACTGCCCGGAAGAAGAGCACGAGAAAAACCGGAGAACCGAATTCAAAGTCATCTCAACAGGAGACGATAAATTGAAAGTTACGAATACAAGTACTGACAACTTCTAATATTTAACGCTTAGGTCAGAGTAAATAGTGGTTAGGTTAGAAAGGCTGTCCGAGTAAATCGGGCAGCCTTTGTTTTTATATCAGCTTTATTTGGGATTGAATCAGTGAATTGAAAATTGATTTACGACAAATAATAGGTATCCCGGACCTGAACTAATAATTCTTCTAATTTTTCCAAATTCGGCTCCTGTGGAAGCGTGCTTCGCTCAAATAACTCTTCAATAAGCAGCACTTTTTCTTCGGCACGAGCCAATAAATCAGTGTATTCGAATTTTCCTTCCCGAATGTTCATCAGGAATTCTCTATCCGTACGACGAACAAAGATTTTTCCTTCACGGGCAATTTCTTCCGCCATATGGAGTAATCGAAAGGTATGCATCATATTTTTTGCATCGTAGTTCTTTCCATGAGAAATAGTACTCTGGTACCTGTTTTCATTCCGCTTTCCGATCCATTCCCAATATTGCGCATACTCTTTACAATGGATCGAATAAGCATCTTTATTGAAACTCATTAGGTTCAAAGGCTGAATTCCTTTCGGAATAGAACTTAATGAAACATCGTTTGAATCAGCACCGGAATAAATTCCTTTCAGAAAGCCAGTTTCTATCTGAGAATTATGAAACAGCGCATAAGCATCCCGCATGTGCGGAATCTTTACCAATCCACAGTCCGTGTCTTTAAAATTGCGGTCAGAAAGCCACTGTGATAGCGGAACTACATTCATTCCATCTATCACGAAACAAAAGTCCGGAATTTCCTTTCTAAGCGGTTCAACCGGGTTGCTGATCTTTTTATTTAATCCCCGTGCCTTTTTAATCTGCGACTGTGCATACCCCGCAAAGGTCTGACAGCATAATTTGGACAGGAAATCTTCCGTTTTAAATCCTTCAATCAAGGGATGTTTGTACAAAACGCAATCATCCGGTGTTGCCAGTAATTCCAGGACCGTCGGATTATTCTTTCCCAGGAGATCTATGAATTTCTTCCATTCGAAATAAACAATGTCATTCGTCTCATTGGCAATTTGATCCGTAAAATGAGAGCCGTAGAACGTTGTTTTGGGAGAAACAAAAACCCCTTTGTAATCGGTATCCGACTGGGGAGTATCCAGGCCATAGGCCCTGCTCCCACTGATACATTTCAACAATAGCTGTTGATTTTCTTCGTGTAACCGGTGAATGTTCAGCATCACTTTTCTCCCAGCAATTGCAAAAATAAGCTGTCCAAATCGATTCGCTTTTCTACACGCGCTTTCAATGCATTTGCTTCCTGTTCGGCACGTGAAAACTGTTCTTCTATAAAACCATTCAACTGCGGTTCCTGCTGATGAATGTAGCTCTCATTCTTCCCGGATTTCAATTCGATCAGGTTTTCGATACGGCTTCTCAACGCGCTATCAATATTCAACTCATGCAACATGGTCTGAAACACGATTGGAGGGGTTGTTCCCTTGTCCAAAATCCACTTACACGCAAATGCAGCACGCAGCGCATAAAACAATTTCTTCAGCTTGATCTGTTCCTCGTCTTTGATATCATCGTAACTGTTCTTTCCCATGTGGAGGTAATGAAAAATCGTTGCGATAGGAGAAAAGCACAGATCTGCAACCGGTTTGATCAGTTCCAGAAAGCCGGGTTCGGCATAATACACAATTGGAGATTGCAACCGTTCCAGGAGCGCTCCGTTGGATTTCCATAAAAGACGCAGGCATTTACGGATATCCCAACCGGTAATATCCAAATCTCCGTCGTTGAGCATCGCTTCAATGGTATCTTTTTTTTCAGAAATAGTCAAATACCAATTCCGCTCGTGCTTGTAAATCATACGCACGTCATAATCGCTATCCGGCGAAGGAAAACCCCAGGCACGCGAACCTGTTTCACAGGCATACAACACTTTAATGTTTTTCTCTTTTTCGATTTTGGCAATCGTTTCGATGATAGTAGATCTCATAATAATTCAAAGATGCGAATAGTTTTGGAGATTTAATAAACATTGATTTCATTCAAAGTGGGAGATTCAAATAAAAAATGTATTTTTGCACTCCACTAAAATAGAGAGGTGTTCAGCCGCGGCTGATTGAAGGAGCTAAACCCTTCTTCGCATTTTTCGAAAACAACTAGAGAGGTGTCCGAGTGGTTGAAGGAGCTACCCTGGAAAGGTAGTATACGGGTAACTGTATCGAGAGTTCGAATCTCTTCCTCTCTGCATGAATTATCCCGCTTAACAGCGGGATTTTTGTTTTTATAACGATGAGAGTTTTACTCCCGATCGGTGGAAAACGAAAATAACGCAAATCATTCAGGCTGGAATCTCCTCTTTTTGCGAAATTGTTCCGAACAGTCTTTAAAAAAATTCTGCTATCTTTAATTAAAACACACCCTATGAAGTTAAAGTACTGCACAATCCTTGCAGCAATTTTTTTAATTAGCAGCTATTGCTCCGCTACCGAATGGTACGTTGGTGCAACAAGGACCTATACCTTGCCCAGCCAGGTGTTGAACCTCGTTGCCGATAATGATACCGTGTACCTCGATGGCGGGATTTATCTGAATGATGCTGTCAAATGGACCAAAAAGAATTTGAAGTTCATTGGCCTGGGGACCGGAAGCAACCGAAGCATTATTCAGTATACGGGGGATATTCCCAACGGAAAAGGGATTTTTGTGTTTGAAACACCAGGTACTTGTGACAATCCTTACCTGGAGAACATCGTCTTTGACGGAGCTCAGGTTTCAGATGCAAATGGCGGCAATGGCGCCGGAATTCGGTTCCAGGCAAACAACCTGACCGTTGTAAACTGCCTTTTTGTAAATTGCCAGAACGGCATTCTTGAAGGCAACGGCAGTGTAACCACCAGTAATGTCATCATTCGCGATTCAGAATTTGAGAATAATGGTTACCAGTTACCAAACGATCCTACCCACTCAGGTTACGAACACCATATTTACATCGGTTCCAGTACGGATACACTGCTGGTACGGAACTGTTATTTCCACCATCCCCGCGGACAGGCAAATTCCATCAAGACGAGAGCCCAAAGAAGTTATATCCTGTACAACCTGATTGAAGAAGGAACAACAGGATATGGAAGTTGGGAATTGAATATTGCCCAGGGAGGAATGAATGTGATTATGGGAAATGTGATTATCCAGGGGCCTGCAGGTGCCAATCACGGAATCATCGGGTACGATGCAGCTACCAACGTGCTGGAAGATTTTTACTTCGTCAATAATACGGTCATTAACCAGTTCCCGGGTAATATCAAGTATTTCAATACCGTTCCATCCTCCGGAATCAATACCTATAAAATTTACAACAATATCTTTGCATCAGTACCCGGAGCCAGCAACACCTTTTTTAGCGGAAATACACCGACTGCACTTGACTCTGCAGGAAATGCAGTGTCCACTGATTATACTTCCTTCGGATTTACAAACGTCAGCGCGAATGATTATTCCCTAACTCCCATTGCAACAGCTGCAATTGACCAGGGAACAAATGCCGGTTCCACCTCAACGGCTTACTCGCTGATTCCCACTTACCAGTATCAATCAAATAGTGCCACTTTAAACTCAAGAAGTATTTTGGGAACAGCAATTGATATCGGGGCATATGAATTTGCCGGCGTTGCGGGAATTGATGACGGACAGTTAGCTCAAGGCATCCGGGTTTATCCAAATCCATCTACAGGGTTGTTTCAAATTGATTTTCAGTACAGTGAAAAGACTGCTGCCATCGAAGTGTACGATGCCTTGGGGTCATTGGTTTTTTCAGGTACTCATGCGAATGATTCTTCACCCTACCTACTGGATTTATCGATGTTGACGGAAGCTGTTTACTTTCTGAAGGTCAGCAATGAAGCAGGCCTTATGAACAAAACGATTGTAATCCGCTAAGAAATAGGAGTAAATTGTTCGAAATGTGGTTTCAATGGGTTATACCGTCACTTCCCCGCAAACGGACTGTTTTAAAATCGCTTTTGCAGCTTCTGCATTCCCGGAGCTTTTTCCAAGAGCATACATGGTTTTCGTAACTGCTGCTTCTGAAGTGAGGTCGAAACCGGAAAGCACGCCGTTCTTCTCAAAGAAGGAACTGGTTTCGTATTTCCCCTGCTCTACTCTCCCGGTTGAGCATTGAGTAATGTTCAGAACAATTCCTCCGGATTGCAGGTAGTTCAACAGCAATTCATGGAATTTGGAATCAGATGGAGCATTTCCCGAACCGTAGGTTTCCAGGATGATCGCTTTGGTCTTTGTGGTGTCGAACAACGATTCGTAAATGTTCCAGTTAATGCCTGGGAACAATTTGATTAAGGCCACAGAAGTATCGAAATCCGTAAACAACTCCAGCTCAGAAGAAGCATTGATTGTTTCACCGGTGTAATCGATATGAACTCCGGCTACTGCCAAAGGTCTCAAATTCGGTGAGCGAAAGGCTTCAAACGAAGAAGCGGAAACTTTCGAAGTGCGGTTTCCACGATAGAGTGAATACTCAAAATAGATCGCTACTTCCCGGATACACGCGGTTCCGTTATCGTTTGTTGCAGCTGCAATTTCTATGGCTGTAATCAGGTTTTCTTTTCCATCCGTTCGAATGGTTCCGATAGGCAGTTGAGATCCTGTGAAAATAACCGGTTTCTTCAGTCCCTGGAGCATGAAACTCAACGCTGATGCCGAAAATGCCATGGTATCCGACCCGTGAAGGATCACGAAACCATCGAATTCGTTGTACTTGTTGTAAACCAATTCGGCCATTTCTTTCCACCAAAGCGGATTCATTTCGGAAGAATCGATCGGGTGCGGAAAAGCGTGTGTAGTCAACTGCACATTCAAACGTGCCAATTCGGGAATGTGCTTGTAAACATCACCAAAGTCGAAGGCAGTTAATGAACCCGTTAAAGGATCATTGACCATTCCGATGGTTCCTCCTGTGTAAATAACCAATACCTGCGGCGTTGTTTTCATGCTGTTCTCTTGAGTGCGACAAAGTTCATTGAAAATATGAAATACGCAAGGAAATCAGGGATGAAATAAATTCAGCGCGTTTTGAGTGGTCACTACTTCCAGCGCGTTCAATGATAATCCTAAAATCTCGGCAATCTTTTCAGCCGTATGAATGACATAACTGCTTTCGTTTCTCTTCCCGCGGAAAGGTGTTGGGGCTAAATAAGGTGCATCTGTTTCTATCAGCAACTTATCCAAAGGAACGTGCTTGAGTGTTTCAGGCAGATCGGATTTTTTGTAGGTCACCACTCCACCGATCCCAAAAGAGAATCCTTTGTAATCGAGGATTTTCTGTACATCTTGTTCATTTCCGGTAAAGCAATGAAAGATTCCACGCAGGCGCTCGTCGTTCTCCCCATCAAGCACCTCGTAAATCTCCGGAAAGGAATCACGGGCGTGAATCACAATCGGGATTTGAAGTTCTTTCGCCCACTTGATCTGAGTGCGGAAAGCTTCTTTCTGTTCTTCCACAAATGTTTTATCCCAATAAAGATCGATCCCAATTTCCCCAACAGCCACATAGGGTCTTTTATCCAAAAGAACCCGCATTTTAGCCAAAGTTAACTCCCAGTTTGCGTCCACTGAACATGGGTGAAGTCCCATCATGGCGAAACAATTATCCGGAAACTGGTTTTCCAAAGCATGCATTCCATCGATGGAGTTCAAATCAATATTGGGCATGTACATCCGTTCCACTCCGGCCGCAATAGCCCGCTGGATCATTTCAGTACGATCTTCGTTGAATTGTTCGGAGTAAAGATGTGTGTGAGTGTCGATAAACATAATAAGATCACTTCGCTTTTAGACTAAAGACAAAAGACCAGAGACAAATCTGTCTTTGGCCTTCAGTCTGATGTCTTTAAGTCTTAATTAACAAAATTCTTCGTAGGCTGCTTCTAAGTTCTCAGCGATCATAGCTGCAGTAACTCCTTCGATGTTGTGTCTTTCTAAGAAATGAACCAATTTTCCATCTTTAAACAAAGCCACAGATGGCGATGATGGAGGGAATGGTAAAAAATACTTGCGTGCCTGTTGTGTTGCTTCAGAATCAACACCTGCAAAAACGGTCAATAAATGATCCGGTTTTTTTGCAGCGATCTCCAAAGACTTTTTCACTCCGGGTCTTAAGTTTCCTGCTGCACATCCGCAAACAGAGTTTACAACTACCAGGGCAACACCCTTGCTAGTTGGAATGCTTGCATCTACTTCTGATGCTGATACGAGTTGTTGAAAGCCCACACGTGTAAGGTCTTCCTTCATTGGTTGTACGAGTTCTGGTGGGTACATAATCTTTAAATTTTTATGGTGTAAAGTTACGGATTCTATCCCTTAAATCTCTCAAATAAGGGAATTCGTTTATGAAATATTTGGATTTTTTACATCTTAAAAAGACGAAAAAGATCCTCCCCCTCTGTCGCCCTCCAAAGGGGGAAGTCAAAAAAATGTTTTTTTTTCAGGAAAATCGGAAGTTATCAGCAAATAATTTATTTACTTTGTCCCAACAAAAACGAGAAATATGAATACTTTTTGGTGGAAACTCGGACAAATCCTAAACGGTGCATGGTTTTATGACAACATCGGTGATATCTTCAATTACTCTGTAATTGTATTAGGTTTCATTGGATTGTTCTACTGGTTGAACTGGCAGCGTAAATTCAACGCTCAGGCTGAAAAGGATCCAAATCAACTTAAGTAATTGGTGATTTTATTATATTGAAAAGGTCTTCGTTTGAAGGCCTTTTTTTATTTCCTGTATGTTTTTGTGGGACGTAGTAGGGACGCGATTAATCGCGTCCCTACTAGATTTTTTTTATATTTAAATCATGCTGACATTCATTATTACTGCCGGGGGAATTGGAAAGCGAATGGGAGGTTCGGTTCCAAAACAATTTTTACTGCTGAACGATAAACCCATTTTGATGCACACCATCGAACACATGCATGCATTTGATCAAACTGCAGAGTTGATCGTCACCCTTCCACAAGATTACCTGACTGATTGGGATGAAATGTGCCGGAAATACTCCTTTAACATCAAACATGAAATAGTTTCAGGTGGTGAGGAACGCTTCGATTCGATCAAAAATGCATTGGCGAAAGCTAGCGGAGATTGGATTGCTGTTCATGACGGTGTTCGCCCGTTTATCACGAAGTCGGTTTTAAGACAGCTGCTTGCCGAAGTGAGAACTCATCGGGCAGTTATTCCTGTAATTCCTGTAAAAGAAACCCTGCGCATTGCAGACGGAGAAACAAACGCTACCGTTTCCCGGGACCATTATAGAATTGTTCAGACGCCCCAGATATTTGAAGCAAAACTACTTAAGAAGGCTTATGAGCAGAAATATGTGACAAGTTTTACGGACGATGCCAGTGTGGTGGAAGCAATCGGGGCACGCGTTCACCTCATCCCCGGAAATGATGAAAATATTAAGATCACCAATCCACTGGATTTAAGCGTTGCGGCAATTATTTTGAAAAATTGGGCTGCTAAATCGGGTTAGTATTAATTTCAGATGAAGGTGTTTTAAAACAACTGTTTTCTATGAGTATGTTTTGTTCATTCATACTTTAAACCGTTCACAATTCCACAACTCAATCTTGCCAAAAAAGTCATCTTGTCCCATATTTCTAATTACATGCTGAAGTGAACTTTGCCGAAAGTTTATACAGCAATGAAAAAAACAATACTCTTAATCGGGACGGTATTTATGGGCTTGAGCAGTTTTGCTCAAAATCCGGGACTCGTAATCTCAGAATTCTATATCAATCCACCTTCAAATGACAATAACCTGGAATGGGTGGAATTGAAAGCGACGAAAAACATCGATTTTTCCGTTACTCCTTATACCGTTATTGTTAACAACAATGGAACCGCAACAGCCAGTGGCTGGATCGCCGGAGGAACAGTCAGCTATGGTTTCCAAATCAACACAGGAACGGTTATTGCCGGTGATGTGGTATACGTTGGAGGGAACGGAATGGCCGTAACCGGAACAAAAATCAGAATGATTGATGTAATCACTACTCCCGGAGACGGATTTGGAAATGCCGGTGGAACAGCAGGTGTTTTTGGTAACGGAGGAGGAAATGCCGACGGAATTGCAGTATTTAGTGTGCCTGTAGCGAGCATTACCAACTCTACTGTGCCTGTAGATGCTGTTTTTTACGGAACAGCTATAGGAAGTGCGTTTGTAACGACAACAACGGGGTACGAACTTCCGGTTAACGATTTGTACTCCGGAGGAAAATTGCAAACTACTAGTTTCGTCACGGGCGACCCGGGAGCTTCTACAGGAAAGGCAACAGGTACATATAACACTCTAAGCAATACCTGGTCTACCGGTCGTACATGGACAGCTCAACCTTTTGTAGACGATAATGCAAGCAGCGTTTCCTTGTCAACTGCTCCTCCGGCAGCAGGAACATTTACATTCTCTGCGGTTACACAAAACTTTGCTGAAAACGCAGGAACTGTAAACGTAGGAATCAATTCAGCATCATCAAATGCACTTCCTGCAAAAGTTATTTTGAGCTATTCTGTTTACACGGATGCTACGGAAACTGCAGACTTTACTTTGGCAGAGGATACTATCATTATCCCGGCAAGTTTTAACGGAGTTACCAACGTTGGTTTAACAATCATAGACGACATCCTTGCTGAAAGAACTGAGAAAGTGATTTTGAAAATGAGTTCATTGGAAAATGCAGCTATCGGAACGAACTCCTTCCAGATCATTTACTTGAAAGACAATGACTATCAGGCTCCTGTTGGAAACAATGAATTAAAACTAAATCTGCTTACCAGTTTCTCCAACGGAGCTGAAGGAACAAATTCGGCGGAGATCGTTTCATTCGACCCAACAACGGATAAATTATACATTGCAAACTCCATAGGTGCAAAAGTGGATATTGTGGACCTTTCCACACCTTCGACTCCTGTATTACTCAATTCGATTTCAATGACACCTTATGGAAACATTAACTCATTAACGGTTCACAATGGTGTTGTTGCTTGTGCGGTTGAAAATTCGAATCCGCAGGCAAATGGAAATATCGTTTTCTTCGATGAGAACGGAACATTGATTTCCCAGGTCCCTGTTGGAGCTATGCCGGACATGATTACTTTCAACAACGATTACACGAAAGTGCTGGTAGCTTGTGAAGGTGAGCCGAAATCAGATTATTCAACAGATCCGGAGGGTTCTGTAGGCATTGTTGATATTACCGGTGGTTATGCCGGATTGACAGCTTCCAATGTTACGATGGTGAATTTCCAGTCATTCAACGGACAGGAAGCTGCTTTGCGTTTACAGGGAATCCGCATCTTCGGGCCGGGAAGTTCAGCTGCACAGGATTTCGAACCGGAATACATTACACTTTCGGAAGATAACTCCACAGCTTATGTTGCTTTACAGGAAAACAATGCGATGGCAGTAATCGATATCGCAACAGGAACGGTGACTGCTGTTCGTCCTTTGGGAACTATGAACTATGCTAATGGAAACAATGGATTGGACGCTTCGGATCAAACCGCAGGAATTTTCATTGGCTCTGCACCTGTCAAAGGATTGTTCATGCCGGACGCTTTGGCTCACGCTTCTATTGCCGGGACAGAATATATTTTCTCAGCAAACGAAGGAGATGCACGCGAATACACCGCTATTACAGAGATTGCACGTTTATCGGCTACATCATTAGACGCTTCTATTCCGGACCAAAATATCCTGAAACACAATCAATTCTTAGGTCGTATCAACGTTACAAATGCTAGTGGTGACACGGACGCTGACGGCGATATTGACGATATCCATGTTTTCGGAACACGCTCTTTCTCTATCTGGAATGCACAAACAGGAGCTTTGGTTTTCGATTCTAAAGATTTGTTGGAGCAAATTACGGCAACTCACCCGGCTATCGCTGGTTTATTCAATGCAAGTAATTCTTCGGGGGCTGCAGTTTCTAAAAACCGTTCGGATGATAAAGGTCCGGAGCCGGAAGGTGTTGCAACTGCAGTAATCAATGGGAATCACTACCTGTTCGTTTCATTGGAACGTGTGGGTGGAGTGATGTTATTTAACGTGGATGTTCCAAGTGCACCGGTTTATGTTGGATACTACAACAACCGTTTTGCTGCATCAAATGGTCCGGATCGTGGTGCGGAAGGAATTATCATCATCAAAAAAGAAGATTCTCCGACCGGAAACGACATCGTGATCCTTGCAAATGAGATCAGTTCTACGCTTTCCATCTTTGATATCAATACCTGTACGGATCTTGCCGGAGCGACAATCACTGTTCCAACGGATTCTATTTGTGCGGGAGACGAAGTTACTTTAACGATCCCGGGATCTGCTCAAAGTACGGTTCAATGGTTGAAAGACGACCAAATCATTGCAGGTGAAACAGGAAACTCGCTGGATATAACTGAGGCTGGAAATTACCGCGTATATGTTTCGAATACTGCGCTTGCATGTGCGGACACCACCCTTCCTAAAACGATTGAAATATTGAGCTTACCCGCTATTTCAGCCGGATCTGATGTGGTAGTTTGTTCCGGGGACACTGTAAACTTGTCCGGTACTTCAACTGCTGTTGTTACCTGGAACAACAGCGTACAAGACGGAGTTGATTTCTATCCTGTATCTACTATGAATTACATTGCAACTGCAACAGATATGTATGGTTGTGAAAATTCAGATACCCTTACCTTAACTGTAAACCTGCTCCCAACTGTTGACGCGGGTGTTGATCAAACTGTTTGTACGGGAACTTCTGTTACCTTCAATGCAAGCGGTACAACTACCCTGGTTTGGAACAATGGTGTTACAAATGGAACTGCTTTCAATGCCACAACTGCAGGATCTTATGTAGTTACAGGAACAGATGCAAACGGATGTATCGATACAGACACACTTATTCTAATACTGAATGCGCTTCCTACTGTAGATGCAGGTGCGAATCAAACAGTTTGTAACGGAACTTCAATTACATTCACAGCAACCGGCGCACCGAACCTGGTTTGGAATCATGGAATTACTAACGGAACTCCATTCAATGCAGCAACCGCAGGTTCTTACATCGTTACCGGAACGGATGCAAACGGGTGTATTGACAGCGATACCGCTGTATTGACTTTATATGCTGTTCCGAATATCAACCTGGGATCAGATATGACGCTTTGTGCAAATCAATTCCCGGTGAACTTGAATGGTCCGGGAGGATACGCTTCTTACAACTGGAGCAACGGAGCAACGACTCAAAACACGACCGGAGCGCAGGCTGGAGCTTATATTTTGACTGTTACGAATGTAAACGGCTGCCAGGATAAAGACACGGTGGTAATCACCTCAAATCCTTGTTTGGGATTAGAAGAAAACACCACTCTCGCGTACAACATGTATCCGAACCCTGCTTCTAATGCTGTTGTGGTAGAAACAACTGCTCCAAATTCAGAAGCGGCCATCTATGGTGTTAACGGACAGATTTTAGTAACTCAGCAAAATACAACTGCAACATTTACTTTGAATGTAAGTGAGCTTGCAGATGGAATGTACTGGTTGAAAGTTACTTCAAGCGAAGGAACTGCGACCAAGCAATTGCTGATTAAGAAATAATATAACCTACATACGCTGCTAAGCCCTGGTGTTCTCTTCGGACGATGCCAGGGTTTTTTGGTTTCAATATCAATCCCATTTATCCTCCCCATTTATCCCCCTCCTTAGTCCTCCCTTATGCTTGCGCTAAAGCTTCAGCCTAGGCGCAGAGGGAGGACTAAGGAGGGTGGCGTAATAATCGTAACTAAGAACAATCTCCATTCTTACACTCCTCCCGCTCTGTTTCAAAGGTTACGTGCCGAATGTTGTGATGTTCCAGCAAATGGCGGATTTCATGCTTCAAATGAGCTTCCTGTTCTCCCTGAACGCTTTCTTCCAAAACCAAATGAGCTGTTAACGCATTTTCTGTGGAGCTCAAGGGCCAGATATGCACATGATGCACTTCTTTCACTCCTTCGGTTTTCCGGATTAAAATGATGATCTCTTGCAGGTTGATACTGCTTGGAACTCCGTCCAAAGACAAACGCAGGCTTTCTTTCATCAGTTTCCAGGTGGTAAACAGAATAATTGCCGCAATGATCAAACTGAAGACCGAATCCAGCCAATAAAGCTTCGTATAGTAAATGACAATCCCGCCGATCACCAGGCCGGCGGAAACCAAAGCATCTGCCAATAAATGCAGGTAAGCGCTTTTCACATTGATGTCTTTTTCTTTGTTGCGCAGGAAGAGCAAGGCGGTCGAAAAATTGATCACGATCCCGACTCCGGCAATGATTGAAACGGTTAAGCCGGGAATAGTTTGAGGATAAAAAATATGATCAATTGCACCGTAAACGATGGCTCCGATTGTTACCAATAAAAGGATGGAATTGAACAAAGCCACCAAAATGGAAGTCTTGCGGTAACCATAAGTATATCGGCTGTTGGATTTGACTTTCATCAGTTTAAAAGCCAGCAGCGAAAGTGCCAGTGTTCCTACGTCAGCAAGATTGTGGCCTGCATCCGAGAGAACAGAAAGGGAATCAATCAGGATCCCGACAATGGCTTCCACCATCACAAACGCCAAATTGAGAAGGATTCCGATAACAAAAGCCGTATTGACTTTAGTCAGCGTCTCGTGATGATGATGTGCATGATCGTGTCCCATGCTTAAATATAATAAATTACCCACAAAACAGTAGGGGCGCGATTAATCGGTAATTAGTCATCGCTTACACCAGAAATATAAAACGATATAAAAGGTCGCTCGGATGGGCGACCTTTTTCATTATCAATGATATTTACATAATATGGAATCTAGTCAAATACTTGCGTTAGTGATGATTTGCATGGCAGTAATCATGGCACCAATCGTATTATACTTTTACGGTCGTAGATAATCCTTCATTTACTTGGTAGTAGATATGGAATTAATTGGAGAATAAAACCAGTAATGATTAAAAGAAAACCACTTTTAGATATCCATTCCTTTCGTTTGAATTCTTTATCTGGCATTGTTTGAACATATCCATTATTATACTTTGGGGGCATTCCATAAAAGAATAGAATACCAACTCCTATAATATCCAATGAAAGCCCAATAATGCTAAGTGTATTACCCATTCTATTTTAAATTACTGTCCCAGAATGTCTTTTGATGTCTACAATGATAGTCGTGGTGATGAAAATTTTGCTTGTTTCTGGATTATATACAGAGGATTGAGACATAAATTCAATATTCCAATAATAATTACCTTCTATTGTTTTCAAGTAGTTCTCTACTATTTTGTCTAGGTCTATTGGCTCTTCATTATTAGTCCTATTTGTGGCGTAATCGTCAGCAATGGTGAACATTTTTTTCATAGAATTTCTTTTGTATTTGTTAGTTAATATTTATGGACTTTACTTATTTGTAATTGTGACTTATAATTGAAAGAAGAAGAAACTAAGGGGGCTTTAACCTCTGGACCTACCTACTAAGTTTTGACGCGTTTCGGGTGCAGTCTTATGGCTTTGATTTTAGCTTTAATCGAGCGTGGGTGATTTTCATCAACCGTGCCGACCCATGGCTATATCACCCCCTCAGAATCTTCTAAGTCAATCTTTTTATCAATTACCTTTTCCTAATGTTTAGTAGCTTGAACCAATTCCCATGTTGCGCTATGTGCTGGTGCGGGACCAGATTTGTCACAAGGAGGAAATGTATGTCCTTCAGGCATTGTAATTTGATGTGATGTGTGGGTGCTGCATTTATAAATTCCAGCAGTAGTACATGTTTGTCCAGTAGTTGGCATAGTGAATAATTTATAGATTGGGACTAAATTATAAATTATTATTTAATGTGCAAGGGGTTGATATTCAGTTCAAAGAAAAGGGAGGTTAACCAAACCTCCCCCGTCATTACTTAAAAGTAATTTTAAAACCTTTTTTCGTAATGCTAAATTCCTCAACCCGATTAATTATAATAATCAAAGTTGCAATTCCTAAAGCCATATTAGATGGAATTAAGTTATGAAGGATAGCTTTCATATGCCCTTTGCACGGCCATTCCTTCTCGTTTAATTCTTCGGTCTGTCTGTAATTTTGATGATGAGATTTTACCTCATCTGTTAGTAGCTTAAAGTTACAAATAATTCTATTTGAAACGGTTCTATAGAATCATTTTTTTAGTTCAATATACAATCATAAGGTATCACACAATCCAATATTGGTATGCGGAATTGATCCACTCTATATGGCTGAAAGCGTCTGATTCTTTCTTTTGGTTCCGGTTCTTCTGAGAATGGATCATAAGGTTCATGAACGAAATCTTCTTCCAGTCCCAATTGGCGCAATACCGATAGTATAATTGGCATCTTCTCTTCTTCAGGTATTCGCTTATCTTCTAAAATCTCAAAGATTGCTTCAATACCTCTGTACTCAGTTTGTTGCTGATTCTTCAGGAAGACCAGCACATTTATTAGTGTATATGTTTCCATGGCTATGCAGCTTGTTTAATGTGTCCCTGACACGTTAGGTCTTTGACTTGTTTAAGGTCTTTGTATAATATTCGTTCTGTAAATAGATTTGGAATGAAGTCTTCAAATAATACGAAATCACCATTTGATTTTCGATTCCATTGATATGTGAACATATCCAGATAACGTTGTGCATGATGATAGCTGAAATGAATATGTTTTCCCCGGATCATCTTCTTCAGATTTTTCCATGCATTTTCGATGGTATTCGTATGTATTTTGATTTCTTCATCATTCTTATCCCAACCTGTCCTTACGTATAATAGCTGGTGATTTATAGTATGATGTTCTTCAAAATCCAAATGCATCTCTCTGTATATGACAGACTCATCTGTCATCAGTATGGCATCACTTGATACATTTTCAATTAGATGAGAACACACATTTACTCTTGTGACTGATCGTCTGGATTCGCCAATTACCTTAATGATCATTCTTCCACTATTACGTTCCACCATTCCGAATATGTAATAGCCAAGCTCAAACATATTTCGTTGGCCCAGAAGTTGCTTTGCCTTTTTACGCTGTTCCTGCTCTTTTTTTGAAACCCCTTTTAAGCTGGCTCTCTTTTGGGGACCGTACATGCTTCTTTTTCGCCTTTTGGTTAATCCGTGAATCTTATCTTGTTCAGTATTATGCTTCGCTTTTGCAATTAGCAAGCGTTTGTTCCGATGGATTAATGGACCAATGTGAGTTTCATCAGCTTCAACTATTCCACTTAGAATTATATCATTATCAACATGAATAGCTGATCGTAACCGTTGCATCATGTGCCATGCAGTACGTTGACTTACTCCAATCATCTTTGCCATATCGATACTAGATATGCCTTTGAAGACCATCATGAAATAAATACACTTAAACCATTTTACTAATGGTAATTGTGAATTCTCCATTACGGTTCCTGTTTTAATTGAGAACTGGTAATAGCACTTAGAACATTTATAGATACCACGGGTTTTAAGATTGTAAATCGCGTGGCTATTCCCGCATTTGGGACAGACTGGCTTACTGTCAGACCAACGTTTCTGGATCAGATAATCCTTGCATGCTTTTTCATCTGGAAAACGCTTCTCGTGGTCTGTTAGACTGTATTTAGTAATATTCTCTGTTGTTTTGAATCTGTGTTATGTTGGAATCATCATACCCGGTACGATGATTCCAAACAAATTTATGACAAGATCAAAGCGATTGCAATAGCAATCCCAATTATCCTACTTGTTTTAAGAACTCAAACATCTGAATTTCAACCATCGAATCACCACCAATATTTCGTAATGAAGCATAATGTTCAACCAAATTGGATAGGATTTGTTGGAGTTGTTTCTCTCTTTCGACCCAAAGCCTTTTGATTTTTAATTGTTCATTCTGATGACTTTCTTGTATTGATTTGAATCCTCTGACGATGTTCTCAAATAGATTTTTAAACTCATCAGATGTGATATACTGATAAAGCAATTCACTCTTCTCTTTTGCTTGGTGCTGGTTCTGCGCAACTGAATATACCTTCAGCAATCCATACCGGAGAACCAAACTCAATTCCTTCACTGAAGCCATGTCACAAACCCATACATCATCTACAATTCCCCATCTGGTAATGCCTTTTGGTAAGGTCTCTGTTACCAGAACCAAAATATCTGCTTTAACGGATAGGTTATCATTCTTCAACTTCGGAATCCATTTATCTACGTATGCTTGAGTACGCTTGCTCTCATAGTAAATGCTGCCAATCTTCACACCATATTGCGTGTTGATTTGCTGGAGAATATCAGCTCCGTTTGCTCCTTTCTTTGACTGAGTAATCTCATCGAAAGGATATGCGTTCTGAAGAATATCAATAATCTCTAACTCCTGAATCTCTCCCTGCATTTGCATTGAACCTTGTTCAACCTTACGCTTAGCTTCATCCAACTTAGTTTTCAAATCTGATATGAGCTTTTCCTTCTCTTTCATCCGGAGCTGATTTTCTTGAGAAACTTGTTCGCGAATGAATTCTTTAGCCTCATCCAATCGTTTGGTAAGTTCCTGTTCCTTCTGGAGTACAATACGGGCTTCCTGTTCTTCAAGCTCACGTTGCAGTCTTACCAATTCAGCCTTATCCTTATTGGCAGACTTCAGCTGCTTGGACTTCGTTATAAGCTGGTCTTCTAATTCCTGTAATTGAGTGGCAGTCTCTTCTTGAACTTTCCGGCCAATCTCCAACTTAATTTCAGCTTCACGAGTTGAAATCCGTTCACTTACTTGTTCTTGAACACGCTTCTCCAATTCAGCCTTATCCTTTGCAAAGGACTTAGCTATCGCATCGAATTCATCTTGTTTGGATTGGAGTTCTTGTTCACGTTCATTCATTTCATCTCTTAGGTCTTTTCTAATGGAATCTCTGAATTGAGAGATCATCAGCGAGTCAACATTCAGTTCTGTCCCGCAATTAGGACAATTTAAATTCTTGTTTTGTAATTTTCTGTTCATAACTTGTTAATTTAAATTAGTGAATACTATTTCATTTTATACCAAATTTGGTATATTTGTATTTGTGAAAACGCAAGTTGCTTTTCACGGTTGCCTAAAAAATGTGACTTAACATGAAAAAAACTACAACAGAAGAAGATAACTACCTAATAAACATTGGGTTACGAATAAAAGAAATTCGTAAAAAAAGTGGAATTACACAGGGAGATTTAGCTAAATCGATGGGTACAAGCCAGCCGCAAGTGGCTCGGATTGAGACAGGTGAACAGAATGCTTCGATCTTAATTTATAAAAGAATAACTACCATTTTGGGGGTAGCTATTGAAGATTTAGTCAAAGATTAATTCGGCACATTACAGATCATTCTTCACATATCCAACTCCTTCAAAGTGGCTACTTTCATTTGGGAGGCTGATATAATTCAAATTGCTATAGGCTTTATCAGTACCCCCTTTCCCAAATACAGCATTGAACCTAACAAAGGATTGCTCAACTGAGAACATAGCTGTATATTGATGATTCATTTTGTCTGCCTCTCTATAGGTTGTTGCACATGTGATATAGATATCTCCATTTGATTTGATCTCGTGCCGGATTGGGTAATATTCGCTCTCCAGAATAAAACTCTCTGATTCTTTAAATTCCAAATCCCATTTGGTAGAGAAAACCTTAATTGTATAATCAGAATACAATACTACTTTCCATTGTCTAATTGCTCCTGATAGCTTTTCATAAGAATTGTATATTACTTTCTCAATTGGTTCTTCATATGATACTGGCTCATCCGTTTCAATAACATTTGGTTCTGCTGAAATATTGGTTTCAACTTCAGGTTTCGATTCCGTAATAGCAGCTATCTGAATGTTCTGTTTTTTTGGTTGATCCTTGGTATTTGTAGTACAAGAAAAGCATAGCAATATGCTGATCATAATTAAAGTGTAATATCTCATGATTTAGTAAGCGCGTGTGTGAACGTATGTATTTGTTCCGAATGAAGTAATGATTGACACGCTTGATCCTCCGGCTAGATCATTATAAGTTACCCAACAGTTCTTTTGTTCTCCTGAGCTGAAGTAAACAATTGTTTGGACCTGATCTCCATAGGTTGGAGTTGGGATATAACATTTAGTGTAGTTCCCGGGAGCACCATAATTATTCACATCATGCCAGCTGATGGAATTTGACCAAGCTTTATGGAATCCAGTTGCTTGATTATCGAATGTGATTGAATCAACAGTGTTCTTCAGATTTTGTCCTGTTGAATTGTTGAACATTTCGAACAACATATATGAGGTATAGATTGTATCCGTTCCGGTAGTGTCAGTTGGGTTTGGAGTTGGATTATTAGGTTGTGGTGTGTTTGGTGTAATTTCCTCTGGTTGACAAGCAGTTAATAGGATAATAGTAGCAAATAGCAGTCTTTTCATATTCAGAATGTTGTAAAACCCAAAACTCCATTTTTCTGAACTAATTATGAATGGCTTAAACTTGTAAATTACAAATGTCATTTGTAAATTCGCTTCATGAGAAACAATCAAATCCCAGTAAGTGATATAATTCGCGTGATCCGTGAGAATTTGGGTTACAACCAAGACTATGTTGCAACTCAACTTGGTATTACACAACAGGCATATTCAAATATTGAAAAGAATCCGGATAAAGCCACACTTGGTAGACTGAAAGAAATAGCTGGTATTTTGCGTGTAAGTCTTGTTACATTGCTTGGGGAGGATGAAGTTTACATTCAACAAAACTTCCAACAACAGGGAGGTAATGCTGCAACCCAAATGAATATCTCCCCATCCGCAAATGAAAGAGAGGTTTATGAGCGAATGATTACTGAGATGAAAGAAGAGATTGTATTTTTGAGAGAAATAGCTAAAAACAAATAATATATGAAACCACTAGAACTGTTAAATGAAGGGGTAATAAGACACTTTCTGAAATCAGGAACCGTTGCTGATGTTGAAACATGTATGAACACATTGATTCTAAGTAGAAAGCACATGGACATTGATGCTAAAGTTTCTCGAACATATTCTGTAAAATTGAATGACTCACCAGATGGACATTCATATGAAGTCGCATCTCATTCTATAGGATTAGAAGCAATAAGAAATCTAACAAGAAAACATAATATCAAAGACGCTGGGTTTGAATCAGAAAATTCTAAGTTCATTGTTTTTTTCTCAGAAGAAAATTAGTCCTCACTTAAGTATTCTTTTATATCCAGTCCAATAGTATCAGCCCAATATTGATTAATTGCTTCGAGTAATTCATTTTTAATCTCATCTGATATTGATACTTTGCCATCAACATGGTAATGTAGATGATCGCTAATATGTAAGATTCGTTCCTTTGTGTCAGGGTAATTAACTGTGAACCATTCAAGGTTTTTTTCTTGCTTTGAATCGTGCATTACATTGTGATTAGAGCGTGTTATTCATCCGAACATACTAAAGAAATCAGATAAGTAAAGGATATAAAAATCTTTTAATTATCCAGAAACCGAAAATGTTCATCCTAAATCGATTAATGATCATTCAGTTGGTTATCAATTTTTTAAGGCATGAAAAATTCTTATCTTTGACATTATTCACCGAATAGGGTTTCCCGGCTTGTAATAAGAAGATAAAGAGATTAGCAGAGTTATTAAGAATATTGAGCGTAAGTAAGAAAACTAAGTTAGACTAGAGAATAAAGAGAGTCCATAAGAAAGAAATAAGATATATAGTTAAGAGTTTAAGAATAAGTAAGATACGTAAGTAGAAAAATTGAGAAAAGATATTAAGCTAGAAGATAAATAAGAATAAAGAGCCAAAAGTCGGTGTGCGTAAGCACATGAACCCAATTCTTAAACTTTTAAGAAATATGGATTTAGATAGTGCGATTGTTCTAGCAAGTTCTCATGTTGTGGTTACATGTATTCGTAATTACAGAATGATTATAATAGCTAAAATAAATGCTGAAAGCGAGCAGAAGAAGAGAAAGAAATAACTTCTGCGAGGGAAATTAAAAAATGGGGCTAATTCATATTAGCCCCATTTTTATTGGAATATTGTAAAGATACACTATAACTATTTTTAAGTTAAAATTAATGCTGAACTTTATGAAAATCAAATATTTGAATATCATGAAAGAGTATCATTCAGTAAAAGAAACCAGTGTGTATCATAACAACAGAAACTGTGTTGTAGGGAACAATATCGAAACAGAAAATGTCCGTCCCGGAAAAGGAGGTAAGAGACTTTGCACTAGATGCAAGGAACTTAACAAGAAATGAAAAAGGGAACCTAAGCAGTTCCCTTTTCCTTTTTATCTAGTATGACATGGCTTACTGCATATCTTACAACCGTCAGCTGTTCGATATCCAATTCTCATTGCTTCAGCGACTGCTGAAGAACAAGAAAGGTGAATCCCTAGGTCTCTCTGATTGTAAGCCTTAGCTCCTTCTGAGCATCCATTTACATGGACCTCATGCTCACCTGTCGGCTGAGCATTCATGTTTACATAATATTTTGGCATAGTGAATAATTTATAGATTGGTACAATATACTTAATTAAGTATATGTGAGTTTATTAGGAATTATTTTTTAGTAAAAATCGTTTAATTGTTCAGGAACCGAAAACGTTCATTTAACATCGATGAATGATCATTTGCTTGATTAGTTTTTTTGTGGACATTTTAAGAATTAGTAACTTGTAATCAATATGTTACACTTAATAAAACACAAATCATGTCTTTAAAAAGAGGTCCCAAAAGAACCGCAAAATCAACTGGCAAACTAGATCAACGCCAGAAAGATAATAAAGAAACGCCCGGAAACACACCATTATTAGAAGCTGCTGTTCCAAAGAAAGCAACCAAGAAAGTAACAAAGAAAAAGGGAACCTAAGCAGTTCCCTTTTTTATATCATTTTATATTTTTGGTGTAAGTGCGATGTAATTACCGATTAATCGCGCCCCTACTGTTATTTTAATTCGAAAAGATTATGCTCTTCCCAACTGTTTCAATAATCTCAAATGATTGAAAATTGCAGACCCAAATGTCTTGTGGTAATTGTATTGAATTCCGTGTTCATTTGCTGTCTTCCTGACAATTTTAGCGATCTTAGGATAATGGATGTGAGAAATATCCGGAAACAAATGGTGTTCAATCTGATAATTCAATCCACCAACATACCACGTTAATAATGGATTCCAGTTCTCAAAGTTCGCTGTAGTCATCAATTGATGCTTTGCCCAGGAAACCTCCGTATTTTCTTCTGTGTAGTCATCCTTGGTCATAAATTCCGTTTCCGGCATTACATGTGCTACCTGGAAAACAAATGCCAAAATGAGTCCACAAATAAAATGCATCACAAAGAACCCGATCAACACCTGCCACCACGTGATATCCATCACAAATAATGGAATTGCTATGATATACACGTAATAAAGCAATTTGGACAAGATCAATTGAAGCATTGCTTTTTTGAATGTTCTATTTTGGGCCTCAAGTAATCCTTCCTTGCTGTAACGCGTTAATTGCATGAAATCTTTATTGGTCATCCAAGCCAAAGTCATAAATCCGTAAAAGAACCAGGCATAATAAACCTGGAAACGGTGGACTTTTTTATGCGGCATATTTGGAGAGAAACGAAGCAATCCGATCGAATCGATGTCTTCGTCCATGTCGTGCACATTTGTAAAACTGTGATGCAGCACATTGTGCTGAATACGCCAGTTTAAATTAGAACCACCAAGCATCTCCATGGAGAAACTCATGATCTTATTCAACCACTTGTATTTGGAAAAAGCACCATGATTTGCATCATGCATAATAGAAAGCCCGATTCCGGCCATTCCTACTCCCATAACCATGGTCATGAAGAACATCAGCCAATGATTTTCGATCACTCCGAAAACCATCAAAAAATAAGGAAGCAAAAAGAGGGAAAACATCAACGGAACTTTTAAAAGCATCTGCCAATTACCGTATCGTTTCAGATTATTTCTTTTCAGATAATCATCTACCTGCTGGGAGAGTTTTTTAGTAAAGTCATCACTTCTCGTGAGTCGAATATATTGCATAGTTCTTTGTACAAATGGTTTTTATTTGCACATACAAAGGTATTGATTGTTTCAATTCATTCCAGCCAAAAAAGGCGAATTGAGAAGATTTAACAGGCTTCGCCTGGTTAACTGATTGACTATCAACCGCTATTTTCCGTTCCAATTTGTCATTGTCAATTGAATTCCTATAGCCGCAAAACTCTTCAAAAACTCGGTTGCAACTGCAATTCGGTCGTTCAATGTTTCACGTTCTTCCGTGCTCCATTCTCCCAATACATAATCCACCTGCTGTCCTTTGTGAAAATCGGCACCAACGCCAAAACGCAAACGGCAATATTCTGTGGTGTTGAGTGTTGCCTGGATATCTTTTAATCCGTTGTGTCCGCCATCTGAGCCTTTCCCTTTCATCCGCAATTTTCCAAAAGGAAGTGCCAGATCATCTGTTACCACCACCAAATTCTCTTTGGAAATTTTCTCCTGCTGCAGGTAGTAATTTACCGCTTTCCCGGAAAGATTCATGTAAGTGGTGGGTTTCACCAAAACAAGGGTCCTTCCTTTAAATTTCACTTCTGCAACTTCAGCTGTTTTTTGCATAGAAAAGGTTCCACCAAGTTCTTTCGCTAATGCTTCCAACACTTTAAAACCGATGTTGTGACGCGTTTCTTCGTATTTCGAACCCGGGTTTCCTAAACCGACAAATAGATATTTCATGCCACAAAGGTAATTACGAATTACGAATTGACGGCGAATATTAGGACACAGTAGAATTGAAATTTTCCGCCCCTACTGTAAAACTAATAACCTTATTTAAACTGATAACTGGTCTTAGTGATCTTTTTGAGCTTTTCTTCCCCGAATGCAACACTAATTGTTCGGCCAGTTTGAATAGAAGGCATCCAGCCGCTGCTTAAGCGCATCTGCAATTTTTCCGTGTCCTCAAAATCAATTTTCATATCAGCTACTTTGAAATTATTACTGCCTTCCGGAACGAACAGATCGAAAAAAGTTTTCATATACTGCTTCAATTCTTCCGGATTCGGTTTGTACTTAATGGCAATCGTAGCGAAATCTTTGGTCTTGTTAATTGTTTGCAGGGTGATTATACCGGACCCTTTTACCACGATATCCATTAAACAAGGAAGCTCTACATCTATTTCCGTGGGTTTGTTTAAGACCAATTCCATTCCATAATTTCCATGAATCGCCATAATATCTCCCAGGTAAAGCACTTCGATATTTCCGGGTTTGGAAAACTCAATAACCATTTCATCCAGGACTTTCACCAAGGGTTTTGATGCTTCCGCACCTCTATTGGCAATTAACTGCTTTTTGAATTCATCACACTTCTTTTTGAAGTCTTTCTGCAATTCGGCTGTATTCAGAATTTTTTGGAACACTCCAAATTCGTCTGTCCGATAACGTATTGGTGCGCCTGTCTGGAAGGAATTCATCAGTTCCTGCAGCTGCGGATCGTAGCCCTCAACGGAAGCTTTCAGGTATTTCATTTCCAGGATGTAGGAATGTTCCGTACTATCTGTCACCTTTATTTCAAATTCATAAGAGCTTGATGACTGTTTTGTGGGTTGTGCAGCGGTTCCTTTATTCGTAACGTCCGACTGAGTAACCGTATAAGACACTTTATCTCCGATGTTCCAGTACCCGATTGTTGTTATTTTCGTGGAAGAAACCAGGTTCAACTGATCCTGGGCAAAAAGAGCGGGTGCCAGCAGCAGGCAGGTGATTATGGAGAGCATTTTTTTCATGATGCAAAATTAGCAGAATTTAGAATGAACCGCATAGATAAGGAGGATGCAAAGTATAGCCTCCCCCGTCTGTCGACAGGCAGGTTTCACTCTTTGTGGTTCATAATACCCATCAAACCTTCATTTTTAACCACAGAAACATAAGCATGAGCAGATTTCTATTGAATAACTATATTTGAACCAAAACAAAAATTCATGCGCATTCTCGGCATTATTCCGGCTCGTTACGCTTCATCCCGCTTCCCGGGAAAACCGCTCATTGATCTGAAAGGAAAAACCATGATCCAACGGGTAACAGAAGGAGCTGCAAAATCTGCTCTTCTAACAGATCTGATCGTTGCAACGGATGATGAACGCATTGCAAAAACGGTAGAAAGCTTTGGAGGAAAAGTCATGCTGACGGATTCCAAACATCCCACAGGAACAGATCGCTGTGCAGAGATTGTGAGCCGGCTTTCCGAACATTACGATGTGGTGATCAATATCCAGGGGGATGAACCTTTGGTAGATGCGCGACAATTAGATCAACTATTGGGCGCTTTCAATGATCCGGAAGTGCAAATAGCAACGCTTGCTTCCCGGAAAATCGAAATGGAAGATATTTTGAATCCCAACCGCATTAAAGTGGTGGTTGATAAAAATCACAGCGCGCTTTACTTTTCGCGCAGCCCGATCCCGAACTTTGCCAATGCAAAAGGAGAAGCTCTTGAAATATATCCGTTCTTAAGGCACATCGGCTTGTATGCTTACCGCCCGGAAGTATTGCTTCAACTAAGCGCACTCGAAGAAACCAAACTTGAACAAATCGAATCACTGGAGCAGCTGCGCTGGTTGTATAACGGTTATTCCATTCGAGTGGTAGAAACAGATATCGAAACACCCAATATTGATACTCCGGAAGACGTGGAGAAAGTATTGGCTTTAATTTAACTACTCAAATCAATCTTATTATTTATGAAATTACTCCTTCTATTACTACCCTGCACGTTGGCACTTGGTGCATTCTCGCAAAAAATGACTTACCAGGCGGATCTGACCAATTGTGCAAAAGACCAGGTTCTCATCACTTTAAGCACTTCTTACAAAGGAACGGATACCGCTGTTTTCAATTTCCCGATGACGGTTCCCGGAACTTATGCTGTTTTGGATTACGGAAGGTATATTTCCCAATTCAAAGCCTTTGACTCCGCAGGAAAACCATTGAAAGTAAAGAAAAAAGGAAACAACTCCTTTGTAATAACTCCCGGAAAAGACGTGGCCAAAGTGCAATACCTGGTAGATGATTCCTGGGAAGAAAAGAATGGAGACACCAAGATTTTTGAACCTGCCGGAACAGGATTTGAAGCAGGCAAATACTTTTACATCAATAACGGCGGTCTTTTCGGGTATTTTGGTTTAGAATGGAATAACGAATATGAACTGACCTTCCTGAAACCTAAAAACCTGAATGGTTTTACGACACTTGTCCAAAAATCGAAAACAGATGATCAAATCACTTTTTGGAGTAAAAATTACCACGATTTGATTGATAACCCCATTTTGTTTACCCACGAAAAAGACGAAAATATCCGTGTTCAGGGAACTGACGTGATTATAGCTTCTTACCACGAAGGAATTGATTCTTCTGCTTACTACATCAAGCATAAGATCGATTCGGCGATGGTTGCCATTGATCAGTTTGTGGGTGGAAGACTTCCCGTTGACAATTATGCTTTTTTGAATTTCGTGAAAGATTACCGCGAATTGGAAGCGGTTTTCAGCGGAGAAAAAAAGATTGGTCTTTTCCAAAAAATAAAACTTGGAAGATCATTGGGCGGACAGGGATTCGGTGCTTTGGAACACGGGCATTCTTCTTCTTATTTCCTTCCGGATTTTGGACACAACAGCTACACCGACATGGTTTATGAAACCGGAATTCACGAATTCATGCATATCTATTCGCCTTTGAGTCTGCACAGCCAGTTTATCGGTGAGTTCAACTATACCAAGCCGGTCATGTCGAAACATTTGTGGCTCTATGAAGGAACTACGGAATATTTCTCGGTGCTTGTAGCCATGCAGGGCGGATTGAAATCCGTAAAATCGACGGTAGAAAATACGATCAAAGGCAAAATCATGAGCGCATCTGAATATCCGGATAATATGCCGTTTACCGTAATGAGCGCAAATGTCTTTGACAAACCCTATTCCGATCAATACTCGCAGGTTTATGAGCGCGGAGCAATTATGGGAATGCTGCTGGATATTGAGATCATGCGGCTAACCAAGGGATCGAAGACTTTGAAGACAGTTATTTTCGAATTATGCAACAAGTATGGAAGCAATCGTTCTTTCAACGAAGAAACTTTTATCGATGAATTCGTTGCGGTTGTTCATCCTGATTTAAAGAATTTCTTCACCAAATACGTAGAAGGAACAACGCCATTGGCCATTGAAGAAACATTTAAAGTTATCGGTATTGACTATTCTAAATCGAAGAAAGGAACCGTTCCGTCACATTTCTTTACGGATACCGATTGTGGAGTAACTGCGGATAATCGCATCATCAATGGGAAGGTTGTGATTAAAAAGGCGGATGCAACAAATGTATTTGGTCTGAAAGCAAAAGACCTGGTAGATTACCAGGAGCTGAAAAAAGCTTATAGGAATGAAGACGGAAGTCTCGTACCAGAAGGAACAATGGTTACCATTCATGTGGAACGAAAAGGAAAACAAGTGCCTTTAACATTCCCTGCGAAATTCAAAGAAGGGATGCTTTACAACGTCATGGAGATCCTAAAAGAAATGACTCCGGAACAGGAAAAATTGTTTAAGTTGTGGTCGACAGGAAAGTGAACTTTACGTGAAAAGTATTAAAAAATTAATACTTTTCACGTAAAGTTCTGTATCTTTATCGAAAAGATAAGTTGTGATAAATCAAACAACTATAGATCGATTGGAAGATTTAAAAAAGAAGTATTTATTGCTTGTTCAGGGCAATGAAGACTTTCTGAGAGAGATTGCCATTGCCGAAATTCCGGAAATGGTCTATAATTCCAATGCTATTGAGAATTCTACACTTACTTTAGAAGATACCGAGAAGATCCTTATTGGAGACGAACTTCCCCGCGCGGTCAATATCCGTGAAGTATTCGAAGCAAAGAATTTAGCACAAATTACCGAAATACTGCTTGCAAAACCTCAGCAAAAACAGTCTGTGAAACAGATACTAAGTTTGCACAAATTACTTCTTACAAATATTGATAATACTATTGCCGGACGTTTCAGAAGTGGAAAAGAATGGGTTCGGGTAGGAAATCATCTTGGCGCCAATCCTTTGTTTGTAAACCAATTAATGCACGAACTTGTTGAACACTACCATACAACCAAGAGTGATTATTTTTTAGATAAAATAGCTCATTTTCATGCGGAGTTTGAAACCATTCACCCGTTTGTTGATGGAAATGGAAGAATGGGCAGAATACTTATCAATCTACAGTTGATGAATGAAGGACTTCCGCCAATCATCATTCAAAATAAAAGCAAACACACCGATTATTATCCGCTTTTCAAGACATACCCTACTACTTTACGGTTTGATGGTTTTACAAAACTTTTTGCTCTTCTTTTGCAGGAATCGTTAAATAAAAGGATCACTCAGCTAACGGCCAAAAAGATCATTCCGCTGTCCTTATGGGCTTCTCAAAATGAGGTAAAGCCAAATATTGCGGCTAACAAAGCCAAAAGACAAACAATCCCAGCCTTTCGATTGCGTGAAAAATGGATGATTGATTCCGATTTTAAATCTGATCAGATTCTCATGTAAAAGAAAAAACGGAAGATTACTCTTCCGTTCCTGCTATATTTTCTTCGGTAGTAACCGAACTTGTCTTTGGAGTCTTTTTCCGGTTATTTTCTTTCGGGAAGTATTTTCGTTGTCTGAGAATGATCATGATTACCCCCATACTGATTGCAGCATCTGCCACATTCCAGATAGCCGGGAAGATCTGGTTGTCTCCGTTTTTATCATACCACGGGACCCAGGATGGCCATTCTACATTGAATTGGAACATATCCACCACATTTCCCAATAAAAATCCGGTGTGGCGTGTTTCATATTTTCCTGCTATTCCGCAATCCGACCAATTTCCGGAACCTTCCAGGTGGTTAAATCCGATACACGGATCGTAAGGGAAAATGAAATCGTAGAACATGGAATCGATCAGGTTTCCGGTTGCACCGGCAAATACCAACCCAATTGCAAGGAGGAATTCTGTTTTAGCTCCTTTGCGCCATTGTTTGATGAAGTAATAAGCAATCGCCCCACTTGCAAATATGCGGAAAATGCTCAGACCCAATTTGGCCCAAATACTTGCTCCAAAAGTGGTCCCGAAAGCCATTCCCTGGTTTTCGATGTATAATAATCGAAACCACGAACCGATAGCATTTACCGGTGGATCGTAATAATTAAAATGAGTTTTTACCCAAATCTTGGTTATCTGATCAATAAGCAATATGCATAATACCGCTATTAAAACGATATAGAGTTGTTTCTTCAACTTATTTGTTTTGCATGTTTTTAGCTTCGATGCTCAAGGTAGCATGCGGAACCAGTCTCAAACGCTCTTTCTGGATCAATTTACCCGTTACACGGCAAATTCCATACGTTTTGTTCTCAATACGCATCAGGGCATTTTTCAGGTTTTCGATGAACTTCTCCTGGCGAGCTGCCAACTGAGCAACTTCTTCACGAGATAACGTTTCTGAACCATCCTCCATCATGTTGAACGTTCTTCCGGTATCATCTGTCCCATGGTTGTCATTTGACAAAGATCCCTTCAACATATCGTAATCGACATGTGCCTCTTTCAACTTGTCATTGATCAACTGACGGAATTCATCCAGTTCACTATCGGAGTATCTTGTTTTCTCTTGTGACATTGCAAGGTAATTTTTGAAATTCGCACAAAAATAATCGAATTTTCAGAGGAGAAAAATGAAAAGGGTGAATGGTAACAATTACTTATTCACAGAAACAAGGGTTTGCGAAGTGTTTTTGTTGGTAAACCCCCGGAAACAGGGCGAATGTGCAAGACTCACAGAAAATGTTAAAGTGGTTTTAATTTTCAGTTCTGTGTTTCTCCACCCAATTGGTTAACTCAATAAACTCCTCCACTCCCAGTCTTTCCGGACGCAGCTGTAGCATCGGGTTCTCTTCATAAGTTGCAGGAAGCAAGGCTTTAATGGAATTCCGGATTGTTTTGCGGCGTTGATTGAACGACATTTTTACCACCTGCTTGAATAATTTCTCATCACAGGGAAGCTTCTCGCGCCCATTTCGCGTACAGCGGATCACTCCAGATTTCACTTTCGGCGGCGGATCAAAAACGTGTTCATCTACGGTGAAACAGTACTCGATATCGTAATATGCCTGTAAGAGAACACTCAGAATCCCATAGGTTTTTGTTCCCGGCTTTTCAGCAACGCGCTGCGCAACTTCTTTCTGGAACATGCCCATGATTTCAGGGACAGAATCCTTCAGATCAATGCACTTGAATAAGATTTGCGAAGAAATATTGTAAGGGAAATTGCCAACCACAGCAAAGGGCTGATCTCCAACAATCGTTGTTGGGTCCATTTTCAGGAAATCCCCGAATGTGATTTTGCCATCCAATTGCGGATAATGGATTTTCAGGTATTCGATCGATTCCGCATCCACATCCATGACATGCAGCTCGGTTTCGCTGTCCTGCAGCAAATACTCTGTCAAAGCGCCCATTCCAGGCCCAATTTCAAGAGCTATTTTCACACCCTGATGATGTTTGAACTGCTCTGCAATTCGTTTACAGACGCCCTTATCTTTTAAGAAATGTTGTCCTAAATGTTTTTTAGCCCTAACGTTCATGCTGGAAGTGTTGAATGACATTTAATGTACTTCTGAAAGCCGCAAAACGCCCTTCATACCTGCTTTTATGATCAACCTGCAAAGCTGCAGCATGATTTTTCTGATAATCATCCAAATGTTCCTGGCTGTAGGCCACATAGGTCATCGCATACGTGCATGCTCCGTCTTCCTGCTCGTTCATTTTAGACATGCGGCTTTCCAAAAAGCAACCCGTTGACATGACTTCCGGAATGTGAACAGTCCGCATCCAATTCACCCAATCAAGCTCAACTGCCGGATCAAGGCTTACCGTAACATTGTAAATAATGTGTTCCATTGATACAAAGGTACATAATAAGTAGGGGCGCGATTAATCGCGCCCCTACTTATTGCATTTTTTGATTCTATAATTAGTTTTTCACCCAGCGAACCAAAGCAGTTCCTTCCGGGGAAGTCAAGCGAATGAAATATACTCCTGAAACCAATGAATCCGTGTTGAATTCCAATTCATTTGCAGATTTTTGAACAGATGTCAAAGAAATCTCTTTTCCGTCAACACCTGCAAAAGTTACCTGGAATCCGTTCCATCCGTGGCTCATATTCAATACTACTGAACTTGTTCCCGGATTCGGAGATACGTTTAAGTTTGCAAGGATCGATTCTTCGATGCCCAACATTCCGTCTACCCCGTCACAGTTCTCATCCACTCCGTTTCCTGTATTATCAGTAGCTCCCGGGTGAATTGCTGCATTTGTGTCGTCACAATCATCGTCGTTTGTAACGTATCCGGCAGGTTGTGTACAATCACTTACAGAGGAAGCTACATCACCATATGTATCATTGTCTACATCTTCGTAATAAGTCGTCATAATGAATCCTTCGTCCGTATCACCGTCACAGTTATTATCTACACCGTCACAAACTTCTGTTGCACTTGGATTGATATCTTCATCTGAATCATCACAGTCGTCATTGTTTGTTACAGATCCTGCGATTGGAGCACATGAACTTGTTCCTGCATCATCCGCATCACCAAATCCATCGGTATCGGCATCTACGTAGTACATCACAATACTTCCTACCTGGTCGTCCGTATCGTCACAATCCGTATCATCAGAAACATAGTTAGCAGGTTGTGTACATTGAGTCAATGTGACTGCTGCGTTCCCCAAACCATCTCCATCTGTATCCTGGTACCAAACTGCACCCGGGAATGCGTTTTCATCTGTGTCGTCACAATCTGTGTTGTCCAATACATAATCCGCAGGAGCCGCACAAGCTGATTGAGAAGTTGCAGGATCACCAAATCCGTCACCGTCTGCATCCGCATAAAAAATCTGAGGGATCAAAGGATTGATGTTACCGATTACAACAACGTTATCATTTCTGTAAGTTGTACCTGCAGCACCCATTCCTGTAATGTAGAAACGGAACTCTACTGAATCTGCAATTGCATCAAACGCTGAAGAGAGATTTACCGTTTCATTGATATCTGTTCCAAGAGGAGCAACGAATGTGTAAGTGAAAAGATCTGTTGCAAATCCATCCAAACTTGAACGCAAATGCGCTGTTGCTGTTGTACCTGCAGAACCACTTACACGGTGTAAGAATTTCACCTGGTTCAAATCCAATGCATAACAAGATGCCGGTTTAACCGTAAAGGAGTTGTATTCTGTCAAATCAATAGCAGCTGTCATATTCCAACCGTCGTTGTTGTAATAGTTTGTTCCGGAAGCACAGTTTACACCTGCAGAAGCATAACTACTGAATGTCGCGTTTGCCGGCTGAGCAGTAACGCTTACCATTGGAGTCAAACAAGCGTGACCAGTAAATTCATACATTCCCAAAGTTGTACCCGCAGTGTTCAAATCAGAACCGTTACAATCTTCATCAATTCCGTTGTTTGGAATTTCAGTTGCTCCCGGGTGAATGGTATTGTTGCTGTCGTTACAATCATCATCATTTGTAACATATCCTACTGGCTGAGTACACTGAGTCAAAGAAACAGCTGGATTTCCGTAAGTATCATTGTCCAAATCCTGGTAGTAGGTTTGTGCAGCTCCGATCGCGTTATTTGAATCGTCACAGTCATTGCTGTTTGAAACAAAGTTCGTTGGTGCCGAACACGCAACCTGTGAAACCGCCAGGTTCCCCAATCCGTCTCCGTCCGTATCTGCATAGAAGGTAGATCCAACAGTAATTGCATTGTTCGTGTCGTCACAGTCATCATCATTGGTAACATATCCCGGAATCGGTGCACATCCTGTCTGCGAAACAGCTGCGTTCCCAAATCCATCCGTATCCAAATCCTGGTAATAGGTAATTGATCCTACAATTGTCAGGTTGATCGTAATAATACTGTCACAACCAGCCGCATTTGGAATCGTGTCCATATACGTTCCGTTCATTGAGTAAGTCTCATCACCGGAAGGAACCATGTAAGTTCCACAAGCAGTAGGAGAAATTGTTGAAGTTGTGTTGTTTTTGATAGTTAAGTTGATAGTCAGGATACTATCACAACCAGCAGCATTCGGAATTGTATCGTGGTAAGTTCCTGAAGTCAGATACGTTTCATCGTTTGAAGGAACTGTGTAAGAAGTACATTGTGCCGGTGGAGTGATCGTTGCAAACGTATTGATACATCCACCCGTTGCTGTTACAGATCCGCCAAAAGCCAAACCAATTGCTCCTGCAGAAGCAGAGTTATAACCCCAACCTCCGGTTGTTGTTTGTCCACTTGCATACAAACGAAATGTAACTGTAATATTATCCGCAACGTTTTGCAAAGCTGAAATACCACTTAAGTTAATCTGAGACATTGCACCATTTCCGATACGTATGAATGGTGATCCGATCAATGTGAAAGTCGTCCCGTCCAAGCTGTAAGCATACTGCATGGAAACTCCGGGAGAGTTTGAAAATGTTGTAGTTCCTGCAAAAGAAGCGTCAATCGTTGTTAATGACAAAGTATAACCCGGAGCAGCTGAAAACGTGTTTTCAAAGTAATCCGTATTTGCTACTGAAATACCGTTGTTAAGAAAACCAACTGTTCTGAAGGAGTTACCTCCTGCCGAAGCTGCAGCTCCTGCACCACGGGTTAAAGTTGGTGAAGCATCTAAATTAGCAGCGTAAACCTCAGCGGTACTTGTTGCAAGCATACTTTCTCCCGTAAAATCCCAGGAAGCAATCTGAGCCAGACCGATCATTGGGAAGAGGGTGATTAGAATTAGTAAAAGTCTTTTCATTTTTGAAATTTTTCCCAAAGGTATGAAAAGACCCGGCTATGTTCCTAAAATTTTTGTAGTTCAAACATGCAAAACTAAATTTTAGTAAAAAAATTAGTGACTGATTATCAATAAACTACAAAAACTAAATCGATTTAAAGTGAGGTGTTATTAAATCATTAAGCTTTTTGCTACTCCATCAAGCGGGCTACATATTTTCCAATAATATCAAATTCCAAATTGATTTTGGAACCTACTTTGAACGAATGGAAGTTCGTGTGCTCATAAGTATACGGAATAATGTGAACTGAAAACAATCCTTTTTCCGAATCCACAACTGTCAAACTCACTCCGTTCACTGTTATCGAACCTTTTGCCACGGTTGGCTGATCAAAATCATAGCGGAATGTATACTTCCAGCTTCCGTTCAGATCTTCTACGGAAACACACCTTGCCGTTGTATCCACGTGTCCCTGCACAATGTGTCCGTCCAAACGCGCTCCAAGAAGCATGCAGCGTTCCAGGTTCACTTTCGATCCAACTTCCCAGTCACCGAGGTTTGTTTTATCAATTGTTTCCTGGATTGCCGTAACCACATAGGAATCTCCTTCGATCTTTACAACTGTCAGACAGCAGCCATTGTGTGCCACACTTTGATCGATTTTTAACTCGTGGGTAATGGTAGATTCTACCGTAAAATGAACGTTGCTTTGATCTTTTTCAATCGCACGGATGGTTCCGAGCGTTTCGATAATACCTGTAAACATGGAGAATTACTTTGATAATTGGCGCTGCATATTAGTGAGCCGCGCTCTTAAGGCTATAAAGATAGCACACATTGCCCAAATAGGAACCGCTGCTTTATCTGTATCTAAAAAATTGTTGAGGAATCCGTGGATGAAATAGGTAGATAATGAAATAATGAAACCCATCAACAAGGTTTTTATTTCTCTATCTTCTTCCGGCCAGGCGTTATAAAGTGTAATTCCTTCGTAAAAAATAGCTGCAACAATAGCGATCATGCTCAGCATCCCGATCCAGCCCATTTCAGCCAAAGGACCAAGGAATTCACTATGCGCATTTCCCATATTCCCAAAATTGGTGGAAATGATCGTCAGGTTTTCCGGGCGCTGAAAACGTGCATATTCAAAAGAGTACATTCCAGGACCAAACCCAACCCACGGTCGTTCCCTGAACATATCAATGGCACAATTCCAGCGATTGATCCTTTCCAGGTTTGAAGCGTCCGTAGTTACATTGGTTGCGCTCTGCAAGCGTTCTCCGAATTCTTCCGTGGTATGTTCGTATTTGTTTCGCGCCAAATCCTGTTGAATGGAATCCCAGGAAGCCCAAATGTAAATTCCCGCCACCAAAGTGATTCCGGCTATCCAGGAGAATTTCACTTTGAAACGGATCAGCATCCAGATCACCAAACCTAAGAAGACGCTCAGCCAGGCTGCACGTGTGTAACTGAAATACAATCCCAAAATGGAAATCACCATGAAGCCGATCAGGATAAATTGCAACAAAGCGCTGTGTTTTCTCGAAAAGTAAAAGGCGAAAATCAGCGGAACTACCAGGGCAACCAAAGCTCCGTAGATCGTATGGTCTTTAAAGAAAGGCCACATCACCCAGTGACTTTCCTTTTCCCCGAAACGATAAGAAGCATGTACCAAAATGGTATATGTGATCGCAACGATCATAGCAGAAAGGAATAACCACAGGAACCAGCGGATTTTCTTCGGCTCATAGAATACCGAACTTCCATAGAACAGGACCGGAACGATAAACCACAACCGCGCCAACAGGAATTTTAAGGAGGTGGTTGTGTTTTCACTGGTAATAGAAGTGAAAAAGATCCAAACCAGGTAGAAAACAACTGCCCAGACTATGGCCGAATTCCGCAAATAAGTGGGGAAAACCCGGTAGCGGAGATTTTGGATCAGCAAGAGCAGCATCGTACCGAAAAGCAAAGGTTCTGTTGGCACAAACAACCCGAAACTGTCTGTATATTCTTCAATATTAATGGACAGAGGTGTTGCCGCGATGATAAAAAAGAAGGTGTATTCCGTATAGAACAGGGCTACGAAAAGAACAATTAACGCATAGGGAATTAGCGGAATGTATTCGTTATCGAACCAAAATCCATAACCCAAAAGACCAACGAATGCCAGTCCCAGGATCAACATTAAACTATTTTCCCGTAAAAAAGCCACGTTTATGACAACTTGCGAAGTTCCTTGATCTTATCCTGGATCAACAATAGGAATACCATAAATACAAAGGTCCCGAATGTTGCCAGCATCATAATGATCAAACGCTTTGGCTTGTCTTTCTTATCTGCCTTCTCCGCTCGTTCCACGATGAATTTGTGATTGAAAAGCGTATTGGCATCAGATTCTGCCTGTTCGTATGATGCGGCAAAGTCAGACAATTTCATGATCTTTTCATTACGAACATATTCCAATCCGTCGAATACCGCTCCAAACTCCAGGTTAATATCGATACGTCTTTTGAAATCTGCTTTATCAGCCGGGTTTTTCGCTTCTACATAGGCCTGAAAGAGGTTTGCACGTCCTTCCAAGGGAACTACTCCCAAAGCTGCCAATGAATCCAACTGATTCAAAACCGCTTCTTTGTCAGCTTCCAATTGTTCTTTCTTACGTTTATTCGTCTCAAAAGCAGGAACGGTACGCTCCATCACCATTTCGTTCTTTACCGTATCGATCAGTTCTACGATCTTGTTTGCCATATCGGCAGCTAATTGCGCATCTCTATCCAATACATCGATTTGGATAGAACCATAACGTGTACGCACAAACAAGATGTGGCTGTTGTATTCCTTCACCAATTTGTAATGCTTATTTTCATCATCCGCTTCGATTTCATAATGCTTCATCAAATCGAACTGCTGAACCACCTTATCGCGCACTTTGGAAGACTGCAGGATCTGGATCAATTGTTCTGCTTGCTCTTCTTCACCAAAATCCATGGAAGAAGCTTTTGCATTTCGTTGTTCCGAGAAAGATACCGTACTGGTTGCCGCGGGAAATACGATGGCAGTGGATCGATATAAAGGTGTCATCACAAAAGCAATAACCGTAGAAACTACCAATCCGGCAGCAGTAACGATCATCAATATCCGGCGCTTAGCCCATAATGTGACGAATAGATTCATTCGTTGTTCCTGCATTACCTTGCTGCCTTCTTCCATATTTAGTTTCAATTAAGAGTTGCAAATTTATAGTTTGTGTCAGATTAACGTGTTTTTTATTCGAAAATTATCCGGCATCCAAAATTGAATTACTTTTGTTCATCTCTGAATTATGATAAAGTACAACCCCAAAAGCTGGCTCGCATTAATTTTCCATCTCACTAAAAGTGACACGCTGACGATCCTTTGGAAAGAATTGATCTTCATTTTCGTCTTCACCATGGGAATTGCTTATTTTGAGATACACTTTTTTCCAAAAGCGGTTGTTTTAGAGAAATTATTCGCCGTTTACTCGATTCTTGGGTTTGTATTATCGCTTCTTTTGGTTTTTAGGACCAATACTGCTTATGACCGCTGGTGGGAAGGACGCAAAAACTGGGGCGCTTTAGTAAATGATTCGCGCAACCTGGCCGTCAAATTAACCGCTTTGGAATTATCTCCGGAAGACAATCATTTCTTTGGCAGACACATCGGGAATTTTGCATTGTGTATCAAAGAACATCTGCGCGAAGGCACCAATTATGAAGTATTGGACCTTACTCCCCAAGAAAAAACATTCCTGGAGAACCTCGATCACATCCCTTCCGGCATCGTTGAATTGATGTATAAACGTCTGAATGAATTGAAGAAAGCGGGAATATTGTCGGAAGAAGATGTACTGCGTTTAGACCGAAATCTGAATGGATTCCTGGATTGTGTGGGTGCCTGCGAGCGCATCAAAAACACGCCGATTCCTTACTCCTATTCCATGTTCTTCAAAAAGTTCATCTTCACTTACGTGGTCACACTTCCCTTTGCTTTCGTGGTGAATTTCGGATACTATTCCGCAATCATTGCCACTTTCATTTTCTACGTATTGGTAAGTATTGAAATTTTGGCAGAAGAAATCGAAGATCCGTTCGGAACAGACGACAACGACCTTCCAACGGATGAAATGGCCGAGCGCATCCAGGGAATTGTGCGGACGATTTTGGATAAGCCATGATTTCTTTGCATTTATTTGAGAAAACTCCTTCATAAACTTCCATTTGAATCATTAGGCCAAAATAATGTCAAAAATCCGGAGCTTACGAAACACTTTGATACCTATTCTCTTTCTTTTATCTCATCTGGTTCCGGCAAAAAATACGAAATAGCTATTCGGAAGGAAACAGTTGAATTAGTGGAAACCTGGATTGAATTCTTTTACTCCGGAAGACATTGGTGTTGTTCCTTTTCGAATTCACTCAACCATAAGAATTATACCTCCGATTTTCTCTCATAAAATCTGAAAAAAAAAGCATTATCTTTGCGCCATGAAGCATATCCGCAATTTTTGTATTATCGCGCACATCGATCATGGTAAGAGTACTTTAGCAGATCGTTTGTTGCAAACAACTGGAACCATTTCTGATCGTGACATGCAGGCGCAGGCTCTCGACAATATGGATTTGGAACGTGAGCGTGGTATTACGATTAAATCGCATGCTATTCAAATGAACTACAAATTTGAAGGGCAGGAATATGTGCTGAATTTGATTGACACTCCGGGACACGTGGATTTCTCTTACGAGGTTTCCCGTTCTATCGCGGCATGTGAAGGAGCGTTGCTGATTGTGGATGCTACACAAGGAATTGAAGCTCAAACGATCTCCAATTTATATTTAGCATTGGAGCACGATTTGGAAATCATTCCCATCTTAAATAAAATGGACTTGCCCAGTGCAAATCCGGAAGAAGTGACCGATCAAATTGTTGAATTGATCGGCTGTGACCCGAACGATGTGATTCCGGCTTCAGGAAAAACGGGAATGGGCGTTGACGATATTTTAAGAGCAATTATTGAGCGCATCCCATCTCCGAAAGGTGATGAGCAGGGTCAGTTACAAGCCATGATCTTTGATTCGGTTTTTAATCCGTTTAGAGGAATTATTGCTTATTACCGCGTAAAGAACGGAGTCATCAAGAAAGGTGACAGAGTACGTTTCTTAAACACCGGAAAAGATTACAATGCAGACGAAGTAGGAATTCTGAAAATGGATTTGAGTCCAAAACAAGAAGTTCGTGCCGGTGATGTGGGATATATTATTTCGGGAATCAAGACTGCCAAAGAAGTAAAAGTGGGTGATACCATTACGCTTACGGCAAGTCCATGCGAGGTTCCGATTAAAGGATTTGAGGACGTAAAACCGATGGTATTTGCCGGAATCTATCCTGTAGAAACAGATGAATACGAAGAATTGCGTTATTCGATGGAGAAACTGCAATTGAATGATTCCTCATTGGTTTTCGAACCGGAATCATCTGCTGCACTTGGTTTCGGTTTCCGTTGTGGATTCCTTGGAATGCTGCACATGGAAATTATCCAGGAACGTTTGGAGCGTGAGTTCAACATGACTGTAATTACAACCGTTCCCAACGTATCGTATTACTGTTATACAACCAAAAACCCGGACGTTCGCTTATTGGTGAACAATCCATCTGAATTGCCTGATCCATCCAGTTTGGACCGTATCGAAGAACCATACATTAAAGCTCAGGTCATCACGAAATCAGAATATATCGGACAAATCATGTCTTTATGTATTGAGAAACGAGGCGAATTGAAAAATCAGGTTTATTTGACACAAGACCGCGTTGAATTATCCTTTGAAATGCCTTTGGCAGAGATTGTATTCGATTTTTATGATCGTTTGAAATCGGTTTCCCGTGGGTATGCCTCATTCGATTATCACCCGATCGGTTACAAGGAATCTGATTTGATTCGCATGGATATCTTATTGAATGCAGAACAATTGGATGCGCTTTCGGCGTTGGTTCACCGCAGTAACGCATACGATTTAGGAAAGAAAATCTGTGTGAAACTGAAAGAATTGATCCCAAGACAACAATTCGAAATTCCAATTCAGGCAGCGATCGGCGCAAAGATCATTGCACGTGAAACGATTAAAGCTTTACGTAAAGACGTTACCGCAAAATGTTACGGTGGAGATATTTCCCGTAAACGAAAGTTGTTGGAAAAACAGAAAGAAGGAAAGAAACGCATGCGCCAGGTTGGAAAAGTAGAAATTCCGCAGGAGGCGTTCATGGCAGTTTTGAAATTGAATGATTAGAATTTTTATATGAAAAACGTAGGGGCGCGATTAATCGTGCCCCTACGTTTTATATCTTATGCCGAACAGCCTTTCCAGGCTAAAAGTGCTACCACTATCCAGGCAAGCCCCTTAATGAGAAAGAACAAAAAACCGGCAATACCAGCACGCTTAAGCCATTTTTTTCGCTTAACTGCCTTTTCCTCGTCTGATTGTTTTTCCGGACTCGGTGCTAGTACCTGTTCTTCTTCCATCGTAATAAAAACCCCGATCCGTAGCAACGGAACCGGGGCATATCATTTATTTAATCGACATTAGTCTTCGTCCTCATCATCTGCTGCTTCATCCGGAGCATCATCGTAAGAATCGTCGTCGTCATCATCAGCAGACTCTTCTTCCTCTTCTCCTTTAGCATCAGCTGAATCGAAATCATCTTCGAAATCTTCCTCATCATCATCTTCCACAGATGGTGATTTCAATGTTACTTTGGGAAGTTTAACCAGGTAAATGATCTCATCTGTTTCCCAAAGCAACGAATCATAGGTTTCACCTGTTACTGGGTGGATCATTTTTGTGGTGCTTCCTGAAAATCCATCCGGGAACGCCATTAATAATTTTTTCTTCTGATCGATATTCAGCTTATCATAGCTAATGATTGACTTTTTTTTCGACATGCTATTATATTTCAAGTTTGATGATACGATGAGTTGGAATAAGAACGTGTTGTTTCAAAACGATTGCAACGTCTGTTACTGCCCAGATAGTTGTATGTACAACCTTCTCCCCACTATCGTCTGCAAAGTAAATCTTTACTTTAGAATGTTCCAAATTTCCAAGAGAGATTGCGCGATTAACATTCGCTTTGCGAATGGCAATCAAATCTGTGTCTTCCAAAACTTCTTCCTTCGGAAAATGCAGACCTGCTACTTCTTCTTTTTCAATCTGAACAAAATTAGTTGTGTCCATTTCCATTTTTGAGCAAAATTAAATGAATTGATGAATTGAAAACTGAGTTTTCGACTAAACTTATAAAAAAACATTTAAACGATGAAATGTTTAATACTTTTAAACGAAAAAGACCCATGATTACATGGGCCTTGAATTTGTTTAGTAGTGTTTTAGTTTGTATGTCGCGTGTGAACAATCAATTTAATGAAAATCAGGTTGTTTCTAAGTTTTTAATTGGTAAAGTCTTTGACGGAGATAGAACTGTATACTCTTCAATAAAACTAGAAAATGAAAAAACTGCCTCTCCATTGCAGTATTTTTCCGTTTCAACTTCAACCTAACATAGAAAACAACCTGATTCCATTCTCCTTATTTCCTCTTCTAAGATAGCTATGTAAGATGAACAGAACCTATAGAATGAATAAATGCCGGATTTGAATGAATATTTGGCAGAACTAATTTAACAGGCCCTATAAGCTTTCTAAAATCTGGAAGAAAATATCGCGTTTTGCAGGCGACAAAGGTACTTCTGAACCGTCTTTCATGACTACCGCACCACCGTTTCCTTTGTCATATCGGTCTACAAAATTCAGGTTGATCAAATGCGATTGCTGAACACGTAAAAAGTTGTGTCCCGACAATAAGGTCTCGTAATCTTTCAGTGTTCTTGAAACCAAAATCTTCTTGCCTTCCGTCAGGAAGAACGAGGTATAATTCCGATCGGCTTCACAACGGATGATATGATCCAAATCAACCACGTGAACACTTTCCTGGGTTTTTAAAACCAATCGGCGTTTTTGATTGGGCTGAATATTATGCTGCAATGCTTCAAATTGAGGCTCCGGCTTAGTATCTGCTTCTTTCATGGATTCCAAAGCACGTTCCAAGGCTCCTTTTAATTCTTCCGGATCAACCGGTTTCAAAATGTAGTCTAAAGCAGAGAATTTGATCGCTTTAATGGCAAATTCTTCATGAGCCGTAATAAAAATCACTTCGAAGTTCTTTTCCGGAACTGATTTCAATAAATCAAAACCGGTACCATCCGGCATTTGAATATCCAAAAACACTAAATCCGGTTTGATTTCTTTGATGGCAGCTAATCCTGATTGCACGTTCTCTCCTATTGGGAAAGTCTGAATATCCAGGTCAAATGATTCGATCATTTTAGCAATCAATTCACGCGTTCGTTGCTCATCATCAATGATTAATACTTTTTTCATAGTTTGTTGAAGTAATTATATGGAAAGATAAACATTAATACGAATTAAACGTTTTGGAGGAGTTTTTATTATAAATAGGCTGCTATTCAATCATCAACCTGATATTTGTGAGAAGCTTTCTTGAGATGCAGGAAGAACAGCCAACAATACTCAGTAATTTATTCATGGATTTAGAATGATTGTTTCGGAAAAAGTAACTAAGTCATCATTCCTTCATTCCGATAAGGCAGGTAAATATTCACCAAAGTTCCGGTTTCCTGTTCTTTGTCGTAGTCTTCCATTTCCATGCGGCCAAGGATCTTGTATTTGTAACTCAGGTTGTTGATCCGGTCCTGTGTAATCTTCATCGCCATACTTTTGTGCTCGGCACTTTTCTTGTTGTTTGCAGAACCTTTTCTCCCGATTCCATTGTCTTCGATCATCACATGAAGCATTTCCTCATCCTTGGTAAAGCAAACACGAATGAATCCGCCTTCGATCGTATGCAGCTGGCCGTGTTCAATGGCATTTTCTATAAACGGCTGTGTGATCATCGGCGGAATAACGGTTTCTTCCTGCAGTAACTGGTCATTTACAGAAACTTCATACTCAAAACGATCCCCGAATCGGAGCTTCTGAGTTTCCAGGTATTTGTTCAAAATATCGATCTCTGTACTGAGAGGAATGAACTCCTTGGAAGAATTTTCCAGGATCAGACGCATCAGTTTGGAGAAATTGATCAGGAATTTCGTGGAATTCTTCGTGTCGTTCTCATAAATGTAACTCTGGATCACGGACATTGCATTGAAAACGAAATGCGGGTTCATCTGTGAACGCAGCAAAGTTTGGTTCATTTCCGCTTCACGCTGCAATTGACGGATGTTCCGCTGTTTCCAGCGATTGTAAATGATAAACGCTCCCAATCCCAACAAGACGATGAAACCGATGATGATGTAAGTCTGGAAGATGTTCCGCAGTTCCGTGTTTTCCTTCTCTTTTCGCTGCAATTCGATGGAATCTGCCTGTATAGCGATCAAACGTTCCCGCTGTTCGGACCGGTACAACTCAGATAATTCAGCAATTTTAGTACTTACTTCTACAATTCGGGCACTGTCCGAATAATCTGAATACATATTCAGGTATTGATAAGCAAGCTTCATATTCCCGGTTTTCTTGTAAACGTCCGCCATTTCTTTGTAGGAAGGATAAATTCCGCCGATATACCCGTATTGTGAACGGATATCAATGGAGCGATTCAAATAATTGAGTGCGTTTTTGTATTTCCCTTGTTCGGCAAAAACGGTCCCGACCAAATGGTAAACAGAAGCAATCTCGGAGCGGTTGGAAGCCGATTCAAAATAAACCAGCGCCATGTTGTAATAACGAAGTGCTTCATCGTACTTTTTTTGCTCGTTGAAAGCATTTCCCAAATATTTGTGAGCCATTCCCAATCCGTCCTGGTCGTTGTAAGACTGAAGCGTGCGAACAACCCGTTTCAGGTCTGCAATTGCTTCCTCGTACTCTTTTTTAGCCAGCTTCACCAAACCAATATCGGTATCCGCCAATCCGACCAACCGGAAATCCTGGATCTTCAACGCCGTTTCCCGCGACTGCATGAAGAAATTATTGGCGTTGTCGAAATTAAAGATCTGGTATTGCGATTCACCAATTTCACGCTGGAATTGGGCAATCTGCGGATAATCATTTGCCTGCTTGGCCAATTGAAGCGCGATGAAGTTCTTGGAGACGGACAGTTCCACCTGCCCGAAGAAATCGTAGATTGCCGACTGCATGTTAACACATTTCGCCATCAACGATCTATCGGTTGAACGACGCGCGTATTGAATAGAAGTTTCAGCGAATTTCAAAGAAGCATCCCGCTTGTTTTGCTCCATATTCAATTTGGCAAACAAACGATTCGTTTCAGCAATCAGGGCATAACTTCTCACCCGGATCCGTTTGGAAAAACGCAAAGCTTCGGTCAGGTAAATATCTGCCTGCTCAAATTCACGAAAGGCAATGTGATATTCCGCCAGTAAATGAAAGATGTGGACCTGGTTCAGTTTCGAATCCGTGCGCGACAAATAAGGCTGCAGCTGCAGGATTTTGGCGTAATAAGCTGTTTTGTTCCCAAGAAGAGCTTCAACCCGCAGATCAAAGATCAGCGCCTGCAATTTGGCGGAATCAGATTCTATCCGGCTGGCATCAATAATCGCATAGCGGATTGAATCTGCCTTTTGAACATTGTTTAATTGGTAAAACTTACCAAGCGCTACCTGTCGCCAGAATTTCTTGGTATTGTCTTTTTCAGTGAGATATGCTCTCCGGTAGCTTGCTTCGTCTGTATTACCAGCAAGTGCCTGATTTGAAACACCAAAAAAGCAACCGGCAAGGATCGAGAAGGAGAGAATGAACCGAAACATGGACTAAAAATAGCTTTTTTCAAATAGATAAAGATTCTCTTCTGTGATCTGCTCACAAAAAAGAATCTTTTTTGAAGGGAACTATCTTTAATTTGAATGATTCGATCAATATGCGTCGCAATGACGTTTTCTTGGCTTAGACTTTTTCGGTTTTCTCGGTCTGAAATCTTTTTTGGTCTCAGAAGAAGAAGCCTTCATTTCCAAAGCAGATGCACTTTGATTAATAACTTGCTCAGCAGCGTTTACTGAACCTGCAGCTCCAAAAAGGAAACAACCTGCTAAAAGGACGGAGGAAATACGAAGAGTCATAAGCTTTGATTTTTAGCAATATAACAACAAAAAATAAAATGGTTACACTCAATTCTGCTTCTATGCGGATAAAAATGTGTGAATGGCGGTAACTAGCTCTATTTTGGTAACTTTGTGCCGGCGCTGAAGCTTTAGCACAAGCGTTGCCGCACTTTTTAGCTAAATAAAAGCATGGAATACAATTTTAATGAAATCGAGCGCAAATGGCGCAAATACTGGGCAGATCATAAAACATTTGCTGCTGCCGACAATTCTGTGAAGCCCAAATACTACGTATTGGATATGTTCCCGTATCCGTCCGGAGCTGGTTTGCATGTTGGTCACCCGCTCGGTTACATTGCTTCTGATATTTATGCCCGCTACAAAAGATTAAGAGGTTACAATGTCCTGCATCCGATGGGTTACGACTCCTTCGGACTTCCTGCAGAGCAATATGCGATCCAAACGGGTCAGCATCCTGCAATTACTACCGAACAAAACATTGCACGTTACCGCGATCAATTGGATAAGATCGGTTTCTCTTTCGATTGGGACCGCGAAGTCCGAACCTCATCGCCGGAATATTATAAATGGACGCAGTGGATCTTCAAACAGATCTTTAATTCGTGGTACAATACCAAAACAGATAAGGCGGAATCCATCGATTCCCTGATTGCTGAATTTGAGAAAAACGGGAACGCAGCAGTAAATGCCGTGAGCGATTTTGCAGACACATTCACAGCTGAAGCATGGAAAGGATACTCTGAAAAAGAGCAATCCGATATTTTGATGGAATACCGTTTGGCTTACCTGGCGGATTCGTGGGTAAACTGGTGTCCGGCTTTGGGAACAGTACTTGCGAATGACGAAGTAATCAACGGGCTTTCTGAGCGTGGCGGACATCCGGTAGAACAAAAACTGATGCGCCAGTGGTCGATGCGGATCAAAGCATACGCTGAGCGTTTATTGACCGGTTTGGACACTGTTGACTGGACAGATGCGATCAAAGACATGCAGCGCAACTGGATCGGGAAATCGGTCGGAGCATCGGTTAGCTTCCCCCTTTGGAGGGGGAATGAGGGGGAGGATGCCTTCGACTCCGCTCAGGCACCTGAGGCATCCATCGAAGTCTTCACTACCCGCCCCGATACCATTTTTGGGGTTTCATTTATGGTTTTGGCGCCGGAACATCCGTTGGTAGATGACATCACAACTGCTGAATACACAGACGCAATAGAAGCATACAAAACGGCTGCTTCCTTGAAATCTGAGCGCGACAGACAAGCGGACGTCAAAAATATTACCGGTCAATTTACCGGAGCTTATGCCATTCACCCTTTCTCCGGGGAAAAAATCCCGGTTTGGATCGGTGATTACGTGTTGGCTTCCTACGGAACAGGTGCTGTAATGGCCGTTCCTTGTGGAGATCAGCGCGATTGGGATTTCGCGAAACATTTCAACATTCCGATCAAGAATATTTTTGAGAACACAGATATTTCCGAAGCAGCTTACACTGAAAAAGAGGGAACGATTGCGAACTCAGATTTCTTAAGCGGATTGCCGATCAAAAAAGCGATGGCGGTTGCCATTGCAAAAATTGAAGAACAAGGGCTAGGAAAGGGAAAAACGAATTACCGTCTGCGTGATGCGATTTTTTCGCGTCAGCGTTATTGGGGCGAGCCTTTCCCGGTTTATTATAAGAACGACATTCCTTATTTGGTCGACGATGCAAACCTGCCCATCGAACTACCGGAAGTAGATAAATATTTGCCGACAGAAGACGGCGAACCGCCATTAGCGCGAGCTGAGAAAAGTGCCTGGAAATATTCAGAGGGCGACCGCATGGAATACAACACCATGCCGGGCTGGGCCGGAAGTTCCTTCTATTTCCTGCGCTACATGGACCCGAAGAATACAACCGAATTCGTTTCCAAAGAAAAAGCAGATTACTGGAACCAGGTGGATTTATACATCGGTGGTTCGGAACACGCAACGGGTCACTTGTTGTATTCCCGTTTCTGGTGCAAGTTCCTGTACGACATGAGATACATCTCCTTTGACGAGCCGTTCAAGAAGATGATCAACCAGGGGATGATTTTGGGGAGAAGTAGTTTTGTTTATCCGGTTTTCATCAGTTATGTAACTGATGAAGGCAAAGAAGTCATAGATGACAAAATTTTCTTCTTTTCCAGAAATCAAGATTTCGATATGCTCGATTCAAGCCTAGAAGACAACTCTCGTAGTTATCATCCTAAAATTGAAGACAGAATAGTTGAATTAAGAAATCGTTTATCATACGAAGGTTATAAAAGTTTTCCCGTAACCTATTTGCCAACGAGAGTTGACATTTCTTTAGTCGATAATGATGTTTTAAATATTGAATCCTTTAAAGAAACTTACTTTTTCAAAGATTTTACGAAAAACAAAGAGTTCGAATTCATTCTAGAAGAAGATGGAACTTACATTTGCGGTTCTGAAGTCGAAAAAATGTCCAAATCCAAATTCAACGTTCAAACTCCGGATGAGTTGGTAGAGAAATTTGGTGCAGACACTTTGCGCATGTACGAAATGTTCTTAGGTCCGTTGGAACAGACTAAGCCGTGGGACACGAAAGGAATCAACGGAGTGCATAACTTCCTGCGCAAATTGTGGCGCTTGTTCTACGAAGACACAAAAGTGATCGTAACGAACGAGCAAGCAAGCAAAGAATCTTTAAAAACGCTTCACAAAACGATCAAGAAAGTGGAAGACGATTTGGAACGTTTCTCGTTCAACACAAACGTTTCGAACTTAATGATCTGCGTAAACGAACTGACGGAACAAAAATGCCATTCGAAAGAAGTACTGGAAAAAGTGGTGATCCTATTGGCTCCATACGCTCCGCATGCTGCGGAAGAATTGTGGGAAGTTGTCGGGAACGAAAAAGGAACGGTTTCCACGGCTCAATTCCCGGCTTTCGATCCGGCAATGCTGGTAGAAGCAAATACGGTTTACCCGGTATCTTTCAATGGAAAAATGCGATTTAACGCAGAATTGCCGACTACTTTCTCCGCAAAAGAGGTGGAAGAAGCGGTGTTAGCAATGCCGGAAGCACAGAAATGGCTGGAGGGCAAGGCTCCGAAGAAAGTCATTGTGGTTCCCGGGAAGATTGTGAATATGGTGATTTAACTGTTCTGCAAATAATATTGGAAGGTCGCATCCGCTAAAGCGGATTGCGGCCTTTTCTTTTCCCGCAAATACGCAAATTATAAGCGAGCCTACCGGTCTCGCTGTAGAGGTTTAAAGATTATCGTTCTGATAGAATCACTCGCTTATATTGCAATTTTGATTTTCGAAAGTTTACCAATACTCCTACCTCCATTCCGGAAACAGCCAGGTAGTTAATGGTTTGCTCGAAATGTACGTTGCATAAATCAGAGACCGCTTTAATTTCCAAAATGATATTACCAAAAACAACAAAATCTGCACAAAATTGATGTGGTAGTACAGTGTCTTTGTACTTCACCTGGTAGCGGACTTCTCTTGCAAAAGGAATTCCGTTCTTTTTGAATTCATATTCCAACGCATCCTTATAAACAATCTCGGAAAATCCCATCCCTAATTCAGAGTGAACCTCCATGCATGATCCGATAATCTCGTAGCATTCTTCTTTCAATAAGTAGTGTTCCATTCTATTTAAGTTAAACAAAAAGATCATTCAATCCAACTTAAATTATCCGATTTATGAGGACAAAGGCGACCGGTAGGCGCCTTCAAAATTTGTGCATTTGCGGGAAACAAAGTAGGGGCGCACCGCGTCCCCTACATCTATAATCAATCCTTAAAATATTTGCGGAGTTTCCACGCCATTTTTTCGTGGTTCTGCATCAATCCGTTCAAGAAATCAGCCGTTCCCGCATCTTTGAATTTTTCCTCGGCATCATCGATTCCTTTGCGCAAAGCACGCACAATGGTTTCGTGATCGCTTACCAGTTCTTTCAACATTCCCTGGATATCCGGAACTTTGCCGGGAGTTTCTTTCAAACCAGATGTCGCCGCAAACTCTGAAGTGGTCCCGATTGCCACACCACCCAAAGTACTGATGCGCTCCGCCACTTCGTCTATCGCCAATGCAACATCGTTATACTGCGCTTCAAAAAGCTGGTGCAGCTCCATGAAGTTATCTCCTGATAGATTCCAGTGAAATTTCCGAAGCTTGATGTATAAAATATTCCCGTCTGCCAATACCTGGTTCAAAAGGGTGTGAATGCCTTTCAAATTTTTGTCGCTAATGCCAATGTTCAGTTTCATAATCTTCGTTTTTATGTTAAATCGTTCTTTAGGTGAGGAGACATGATCAACCAATTTTGAGTGATAACTGACAATTTACAACTTATGAGCGGGAGATTTTTCAAAGCTCGCGCTAAATTTCGTTAAAAGGCTGACCATTAAATTGAATATAGGAACGTCATTATTGAATGATTGCATCAGAACCTATAAACTGTGCTTCTGTTAATCCCACACATGAATAAATCGTAGGTTCAATCTCTCGTCGGAAAGAAGCATTTGCACGACGTTTTTTCTGGACTTCGTAATTGGTCTTTTCTTTGAATAACCATTTCAGTTCATCCTTTAGATCCATGGGTTTATCCGTACGGTTTTTATTTAGTTTACTGATTTTCTGCTCAAATTCTCTTTCAGAAATCTTTTCCGGCGAAAGCGTTCCCAAATTTCCGGCTTTCAATTCTTGGATCTCCCGGTAGAAATATCCGTTTTCATTGATACCGATAATCGCTGCCGTATAGTTCATATCACCGTTTAGATTGTATTCCAGGGTTCCGTTGTTGAAATCCAAACGCTGATAACTATTGATCTCTTTGGAGAACAAATACAGGTACAAATGCCCGTATTCCGAAGCGTTTTTCACTTCAATTGTCATGGGTTTGTAGGTAATTTGAGCGGTTTTACCTGTTTCCGGATCCGTAATCAGCATGGATTGTCGCGCAATCGTTGCTTCCCGAACGTAGGCATCAATGTTCACAATGGTTCCTTCTCCGTGAATCTGGAAACCAAGCGTTTTTCCCAATTGCTTCCCCACATTTTCCAGGTTAAACCCATATTCTTCTTCCAGGTTCGCTGATTCCCGGATGCCTTTACGAAGTTGTTCTTTGTCCCGTTCGGCTGCCATTTCCTGGTCCCATTTGTGCTCTTTTTTCAAAGCTTCCTGCAGGTTTTTCTTGCCTTTTTCACGGATGGTTTCGATTGCCTTTTCGTAGAAAGCGTTCAAATTTTCCTGGTGTGCATCATCGATTTTAATCACTCCTACTTTCTGATCTGCAAAGACCTGGAATTCGGAATAACCCATTTTCACCACACGTTGATCCAATTTCCACAAAGGAGTATTCAGATTGGAAACATAGACCTCCAACACTTTCTTGTTACAAGTTCTGTGAATGGCCTTCATCCGGTCTTCGAAATCCTGGGTAGCCAGGTTTGTTCCGTTGAATTTCGGGTTCCAGATTGCTAAAACTTTGGAAGGAGGAATGAGGTAACTTTCAGCAGCTGCATCGTATTCATCTTCAGGAGATAGTCCATCGATATAATTAAAAATGGCATCAATTTCCGCAGTCTTTCCTTCCAATCCCGGAAAGGTATTCATTGCTGTATGTTTCGTATCAGCTACCATGGCCGCGTACGGATCAGATTGGGCTGCCTTCGTCCAATTAGACACCCATTGATAAATAGATCCTTCTTTCGCTCCGCCATCTGCCCATTTTTTGCGCACTTCGAATAATTTTGGGCCGGTTCCTTCTTTGAAAGGAGAATGACATGTCGCACATTTCTCTTTGAACAGAAGTCTGCCTCTTTTTTGTTCCGCAGAAGGAGCTTCAACGGTATCCGCAGGATATGCAAATTCTATGGCTTCCTGTATTAAATTCTCCTCCTCTATTAAATTCCTCTCAAAACTCAAGTACAAACTATCGCGCTTTTCTTTTTCGGTAAACCACTTCAGTTCGTTCAGTTTGGGCTCGAAATTCGGCGGATACAAATCCATTTCCGACATGTCTTTGGGTTTTGGCAAACGTTCCAGTTCTTCGGGTTTTTGCCAGTCAATTCCACCGTCTTTTCCGGGAACTCCGGTGAAGAGTTTCATGTCATTCTTCAATTCATTGACCGGAACCTGCACGTAAACTCCTTCATCCGTCAATTTCAATTTTTTTCCATCCGGTGTAAAGGCATTGATGCTGAACATTCCCTGAGTTTCCAGTAAGCGGTCACCCGATTTGGTACTCAATCCGGCTTTTACAATGTCCGACCCTTTTTGAGCTTCCTGCCATTGCACAACTGCTTCACCTTTGTAAGCTTTCCCGTCCAATAAGAACGATTTGTCCGTGATACTCAGCAAAACGCCGCTTTCGGATAGAAACACATCTGATTCTCCGGTAAATTGGAAATATTCCGGATCGATATTTTCAAAAGCCAGGTGCTGTTCCATTTTCTCCAGCAATGCTTTTTCAAGGAATTCGGGCTTGCCTGAGAGACTGTCCCAATTAAGCGCCGCGAAAGTTCCCGCAGCCAATGCTCCGGCAATAACCAAAATCAAAGCACTTTTCAATAAAAGTTTTTTGGTATGAAACCACTTCCCGGATTTTTGCACCAGGATCCGCAGGGAATTTCTACGGATGAGCTGTTGGGTCAATTTATGGAGTTCAAACTCTTTTTGGAGTTCGGTGTTGCTGGCTAATTCTGTTTCAAAAGTCGTCTTTTCCTCTGCTGAAAGCTCGTTATTCAAATAACGTTCAATCCATCTGTTCCAATGTGATTCCATGACTTAAATCAGATTAATTGAGTGTTATCAAAAGTTGACTGAGCTTCCTGCACCAAATCTTTGGCTTTCTGCATGCAGCGGTATTTCTGGGCTTTGGCTACTTTGTCATTCCGGAAATCGAGCTTTTTGGCGATGTCAACCATGTTCCAGCCCAAGCCGTAGAAGAGATGCAATAATTCTTTGCACTGTTTCCCGATTTTTGTCAGAGCAGATTCGAGCTGTTTGTATTGGAGTTCTTTTTCCAACCAGGAGTCGGAAATTTCCTCTATATCTGTTTCCAAACTTCCCGTGCCCTGTTTTTGTTCTTTGCGGGCAGCGTTGAACCACAACAATTTGCAGGTTTGCTTGATAAAATGAATAGGAGCCAACTGAAATTCGAAATCGGGATCGTTTTTCTTGCGCAAATAAATGATGAGTGCTTCCTGGAAGAGATCTTCCGCCGTTAAAGCATCACATCCGAACGTTTTAAGTAAACGCTTTGTTTCCGGGAAATGTTTGTACAGAACTGCCAGTTCTTTTTTGATTTCCTCCGGATTATAAAAAGGTTTCTCCATTGCTGAATTTATCGGTTGTGTTCGGAAAACGGAAAGGTAAACAAATCACTTTCATTCGTTTGAATTAGTTCGTTTTAAAAGTTATCGGGAGTCTGAAATAAGAAGCAACATTCTTTCCATTTACCTTCCCCGGCGCAAAAGGCGGCATTGTTTTAACCACCCGCATGGCTTCTTCATTACATTCCTGGCAATCCGGAATTCCTTTTTTGATGGTCACGTTGGAAATCTTTCCGGTTTCATCTACCACAAAACGGACATCCACTCTTCCTGTGATACTCTTTTCGATCATTTCCTCCGGAAACTGAATATTCTCACTCAAAAAAACGCGCAATGCTGCCATTCCGCCCGGAAAAGCTGCCGGTTCATCGACTATATCAAAAATCCCTTTCACCTCTTCTTTATTCTGGCCCAGATTTCTAACTATTGCGGACTTTAACGGCTGAATTGTATCTTTTGCGCTTTCAGTTCTCAAACAAGAATAGATCGTTGGCCGCACAGTATTCCGGAACTGAACATTTTCTCTTCGCTTCTGCTGCACCTGGTAATTTGCTTTTTCCTTGAAGAGCCAGTTGAGTTCATCATTGATTGGTGTCGGCGAAACCCCACGGCGCTCATTCATTCTGTTGAGGCAGATTTCAAATTGCTTTTCACTGACTTTTTGAAGTTTGATCGAACCGAAGTCCTTCGCATTCACCGTTGGAATTTCGAAAATGTAAAATCCATCCTCCTTCAAACCGAATGCAAGACCTGAATAATTCATGGCATTGTTCAGGGAATAATTTAATTTCCCATTGGCAAAATCACGGCGCTCATAGCTGTTCACTTGTTTCGGGAAGAGGTAAAAATACAGGCGGTCGAAGTCCTTGAAAGCTTCCACATTCGTTTTGAATTCTTCATACTTAACCGATTTTATCTGAACGGTTCTTTGGGTAAATACATTTCGGGTTGAGCGAAACGGTCTTGCATAACGGTCCAAATTCACCACGATCGGCAATTGTCCTGGAGCTGTTCCCACAAAATTTGCAGACACTGATCTATCTCTGGAGGCAACCGTTTTACTCGTTATTGAAAAGCCAACAGTTTGCTGCAGCTGCTTTGCAATATGAGCGATGTTGAAATCAGTTTGTTCCTTCGTATTCAAAGATGCTCTGATTCCTTTTCGAAGCACTTCTTTCCTGCGCTCATCCTGTACTTCATTGTCCCACTGCTCTTCTTTTTTCAAAGCTGCCTCTACATGCTTTCTGCCGGTTTGACGAAGCGTTTCAATGGCTTCTTCGTAAAAAGTGGCAAGATTTTCCTGGTGCGCGTCATCGATTCGAAGCATTCCCACTTTTTGGTCGGCGAATTGCTGGAACTGCGGATAACCCAGCTTTACCACACGCTGATCCAATTCCCACAAGGACGAATTCAGATTTTTCGCGTAAATGTCAAATACTTTTTCGCTGCAGGTTTCATGAATTTCCTTCATGCGGTCTTCAAAATCCTGCGTTGCCAGGTTGGTGCCGTTAAATTTCTTGTTCCAAACGGCTAAAACTTTGGACGGTGGAATGTGAGAGGAAGTTTCATTCGATTCACCGGCCGCACCATCCACCTGAATTCCAAAAATCCCTTTGAATGGAGGCAAGCAATATGAATCGATTTTACAGGTTTGATATTCATATTCTCCAAAAATTTCAAATGGTTTTTTACTGATCAATTTGATCTTCTGTTTGAATTGAACTCTTCCAACATGATAAGCCAGATCTTCACCTGCTTCTTTATTGTGATGCAAAATGGGTTTTGGTTCCGAAGGTTTCCCAAGCAATTTGAAATTCGAACTTGCTTTCAACTTAAAGCTTGTAGGAATACCAAAAGATCCTTTCGGCAAGTTCAGCGCATTGATTTCCCAACCACTTTTGATCGTTACCGTTGCAATAACCTCAGCTTCATTGTTCCCTAAAGACTGAAAACTAAATACCCATTTTACATTGTTTTCGGGTTTTTCAGCCGGAACTTGTTTTCCTTCTATCTGGTAAACTGTATTGTTGGACACCGGAATAAGAGTGCTGGCAATGGAAGCAACATCTTTTCTATTTGCACTTTCGGAAATTTTTTTGGGAGTTTCCATTTTGGGCTGGCTGTACATTTGAATATCATCTATTGTTGCAGTGCTGTCAGATAAGTTGTTCTCCTCCTCAAAACTCAAATACAAACTATCGCGCCTGGTTTTCTCTTTGAACCATTTCAACTCATTCAATTTCGGTTCGTAACGCGGCGGGAACAAATCCATTTTCGCCATGTCTTTGGGTTTGGGAAGGCGTTCCAATTCCACCGGAGCCTGCCAGTCGATCGTGCCGTTCTTTCCGGGAACTCCGGTAAAGAGTTTCATGTCTTTTTTCAGTTCATCGACCGGAACCTGCACGTAAATTCCTTTGTCGGTTAATTGCAGTTTTTTTCCTTCCCGTGTAAATGCGTTGAGGCTGAACATGCCTTGTGTTTCAAGCAGCTCATCTCCCGATTTAGTGCTTAATCCGGCTTTCACAATCTCAGAGGCTTTTTGTGCTTCCTGCCATTGAATGATCGCTTCGCCTTTGTAGGATTTCCCATCCAATAAGAATGATTCGTCCGTGATACTCAACAAAACGCCGCTTTCGGATAGAAACACATCTGATTTTCCGGTGAACTGAAAGTACTCGGGATCGATGTTGGAAAAAGACAGCGACTCTTCCATTTGCTCCACCAGCGATTGTTCCAATACTTGTTGTTCGCTGGTCTTATCACCTCTTTCATTCGTTCGAACGGCGAAGAAATAAATGGCTGCGGCCAAAATTCCGGCAACAACCAATGCAATTCCACTGTTTAGAAGTACCTTCTTCAGGTGAAACCATCGCCCGGATTCTTGCACCAATGTTCTCAATGAATCGCGCTGAATGATTTCTGTGGTCAGTTTATGTAATTCAAACTCCTGCTGAAGTTCTTTATTTTGTTTTAATTCTGCTTCAAAAGCCGTTTTCCCTTCTGCTGAAAGTTCGTTATTCAAATAACGCTCAATCAATTGATTCCAATTTGTTTCCATGGCTTAAAATTGATTGGGTTCGAGATTCATTTGAGCTTCCTGCACCAAATCTTTGGCTTTCTGCATGCAGCGGTATTTCTGGGCTTTGGCCACTTTATCATTCCGGAAATCGAGTTTTTTGGCGATGTCAACCATGTTCCAGCCCAAGCCGTAAAAGAGATGCAATAATTCTTTGCACTGTTTCCCTATCTTCGTTAGAGCAGATTCAAGCTGTTTGTATTGCAGTTCTTTTTCCATCCAGGATTCAGGAACTTCTTCCACATCCGTTTCCAAACTTCCCGTACCCTGTTTTTGTTCTTTGCGGGCAGCGTTGAACCACAGCAGTTTGCAGGTTTGCTTGATAAAATGAATGGGCGCCAACTGAAAATCAAAATCGGGATCGTTTTTTTTGCGAAGGTAAATGATCAGGGCTTCCTGGAACAAATCTTCTGCCGTGAGTGCATCACAGCCAAAAGTTCGCAGCAGGCGCTTTGTTTCGGGAAAATGTTTGTACAGAACCGATAATTCTTTTTTGATTTCCTGTGGATTATATAAAGGTTTCTCCATTGCTGAATTTATCGGTTGTGTTTGGATCCTGGAAAGGTAAACAAAGGTTGTGAAAATAATAGCAGGTGCATTATTAATTGCGCGCTTACTATACCCATTTTTACTAACCAAAACCTGCAGATTGAAATCATTTTCAACAGATTGTGGGTCCTTGTGTTCATTTTTCGCAACAGATTCATACATTTGCACAAATTTTAACCATCGATGGAACACTCCGATTCTCCAGTCTCTCCCGTTCAAACGCCAACCGAAATCACTAAAAAACCCAGAAGCAAATTCAGAAAATGGCTGCGCCGCGGTTATTTTGGAGTGATCCATGTATTGGCACTTTTTGCTTTGGCTTTGATATTTGTGGCTTTGGCAGCGAAGTTCAAATGGACGAATGATGCTGGAAATGTGGATTTGAACAGCCGTTATTTTTCGAAAATGGCCGACAAATACAACCAGGGATTCGAGACGGATAGTTTGACCTTTGCTACACAGGAACGGCAGATGTACCAAAACGTGGGACTTTTAGCAAAATATTATCCGCAAAACGCCAAGATGATCCTGGATGCTTTCCAACGGTCCGGAGATGTGACAATTGCCTTGAGAATGCTTGATGCAGCGAATCTCCGCATGAAAAAGCACAAAGGATATCAGCGCGAATTACAGCGTATTGAAGAACAGGCAAAAGACGCTTCCGTTTCTATTTATCCGTGGGCAAATTACCGCGAGTGGAAAGAATTCTGCAAAGTGGTAAGGGCTGATAGTGCGGCTATCGATTCCGTTTCACGTATCACGGGCGTTGAATCGCGACTGATCGTGATGTGTTTGGTGGGAGAACAAATCCGAATGTTCAACTCTTCCCGCGAGCAGTTCAAAAAATATGTCATTCCATATAACCGGTTGATCATGACTACCAATCGGGGTTATGGTGTTACGGGAATCCTTCAAAATACGGCCTTAAAGATCGAGAAGAACTTATTTGACGGAAGCAGTCCGTTCTATCCGGGTGGTTATTATAAGAATTGTCTGAACGTCAAAGATTCTTTCCCGGAATTGGTCAACGATACGATTGAAGCACATAAGCATTTAACCATCCAGCGATTGATGAAAGGCGGAGATCACTTCTATTCGTATTTGTACACCGCATTTTTCCTGCGTCAATTCCAGTCGCACTGGGAGAAAGAAGGATTTACTCTGGCTTACAGACCGGAAATTTTGGGGACTTTATACAATTTAGGGTTCCAAAAAAGTAAACCGAAGAAAAACCCGTCGGTTGGTGGTTCTAATTTCAAAGTCGGGGATAAAGAATATACTTTTGGTGGTTTATGCTACGAGTTTTATTATAGCGGTGAGTTGATGGATTTGTTCCCGTTGACCAGTAAACCGTTTACTCCAACGAAAGTGCTGGAAAAAACGATTGTTTTCCCCGAACCTGAGGAAGAAGAGGTTGTGCCGGTAGTGTAAGGATGATTTTTCTTGTATAACCGTCCGGTTTCACTGAGTGAATAGATGCATGTCTATCCGTCTTTTGATGTGATGGAGATGTATTTTTCCGGGCTCTTCCTGTCAAATATTGATAATCTCATTAATAGTTATCGCTATCAGGATCGTATTGAAAAAGAACGCAAGCAAGGAATGAGCTAAGCTTAAGCGACGGATTCCTTTGCTTTTTATCACTACATCCGAAACCTGGAAAGTCATTCCAATGGTGAAAGAATAGTAGGCAAAATCAAAATAATCCGGGTGCGTTTCTCCGGGGAAGTCTAAGCCACGAGCGTGTTTAGAGTACTTCTCATTTTCATCCCCGTAATATAAGTGAGCATAACGGAAAGTAAAAGAAAGATGCAAAACCAGCCAGGCTAAAGTTACAGAAGCGATAAAAAACACTTCATGAATGATGCTGTGCTTACTGAAATGACTATTGGTATCGCTGTTCCAGAAAATAATGGCTATCAGAGCCGTGGAGCAGGTCATGACCAATACTGCAAACTGCATCCAGACACCCAAATCTTCCTCCTTTGCACGCAACCCAATTGATTTGGAAGGAATACGGATCATGCCAATAACGCTTTCCAACAAATACAATCCGCCGAAAGTGAGCCACGCAAGAATAATGCTTTCCTGGACAGACCAATGAAGGGCGTAGAAAATTGCTCCTACTCCAAAGGAGAGTAAAAAGATGAACAGGATCTTAAACCGAATGATTTTCATGGACGAATTATTGTTGGTTTAAAAGTAGTGATTAAGAAATAGGAAGCAACGACAATAAACAATTTATCGTACCTTTCCCCTGCTAAACAATTACTTATGAAAAAGCTACTCGCACTGCTTGTCCCGATAGTTATAGGGATGATTCCATTTGGTTTATTTGGACAAACTGCCCATGCAGATTACCAGGATGGGAAAATCTGGTTCAAATTAGACAATACAGTCAGAATCTCTCAACCTCTAAAAGAAAATTCCGGAAAAATTCCGCTTCAGTCCATTCCCGGACTAAGCCAAATTGCATCCAAATACGGATTCATTAATCTTTCCAAGCCTTTTGCTGCGGCGAAGAATTCAGAGATTTTGCAACGTACCTACTTATTGGAGTTTTCATCTGTTCCAGATGTGGAAAAATGCATCAAAGAACTGGAAAGTCTTAAAGGAGTAGAATATGCCGAAAAAGTTCCCCTTGACAGGATGTGTTTAACTCCAAATGATCCTTCATACAGTTCGCAATGGGGATTGACCAATATCAATGCTCCTGCTGCATGGAACTATTTTTCTACCGGAAGTAATGTGGTGGTTGCAATCGTAGATGACGCCATTGAGCGCACGCATGCGGATCTTTCACCGAATTTATGGGTGAATCCCGGAGAAATTGCAGGAAATGGCCTTGACGACGATAATAACGGTTACATCGACGATATCAATGGATACGATGTGGGAAGCAACGACAATAATCCAAATCCGCCGAATTCTTCTTTTGACCACGGAACACACGTTGCCGGAATTGTTTCTGCACGTTCTAATAACGGTGTCGGTGTTGCATCCATCGGATTCAGTTGTAAATTGATGTGTGTGAAATCCACTACAACCGTTGGACAGGTTACCAATGGTTACGACGGAATCCTTTATGCAGCCGTGAGTGGTGCACATGTAATCAATATGAGCTGGGGTGGACCAAATGCTTCCACCACCGGACAAAATATCGTAAACTATGCGGCTGGTGAAGGTTGTATCCTGATTGCAGCTGCTGGAAATGACGATGTAAATACTCAGTTTTATCCTGCCGCTTACAATAATGTGGTTTCTGTTGCTGCAACAACCAGTACGAATACCAAAGCAAGCTTTTCAAATTACGGGAACTGGATCGATGTTTCCGCTCCCGGAAATAATATCTACAGCACCACTGTTGGGAATTCTTACGGAAACAAATCCGGAACATCTATGGCATCACCAATGGTTGCCGGTTTGGCCGGTTTGATGAAATCCTTGAATCCGAATATGCCGAATGCGGACTTGATCAACTGTCTGCTTTCAACTGCTGTAAATATCAACGCGCAAAACCCTTCATACATTGGGCAATTGGGAAGCGGACGAATTGATGCCGCCGCTGCAATGGCTTGTGTATCGGCATCTTTGAATAATCCACCGGTTGCAGATTTTAGTGCAAACTTCACGGCGATCAGCGCGGGAGGATCTGTGGTATTTACGAATCTGAGTACGTACAATCCAACTTCCTGGAGCTGGACATTTACAGGAGGAACACCGGCTGCATTCAACGGTCAGAATCCACCTTCCATTACTTACAACACACCCGGAACTTATCCGGTTTCATTGACTGTGACGAATGCAAACGGTACTGATACCGAAACAAAAACGGGTTATATTGTAGTAAGTGCTGCAGCTGTTTGTGAGCGGATCAATCTACCAACTCCTGCTGGCTGGACTCCTTCCAATTATTATACCGGTGCAACAGTAGGTTCCGATGGGTGGATAAATGGAATGAACGTTTATTTAGACAAGCAAAAAGCGATGTACTTTGACGCTTCGGCTTCGCCAAACACCATTTTAAATAACGTTTATGTTGCTTTCGGATTGGCTTATTCTGCAACGCCGAATAAAATCGTCCCGATAACCATTTATGACGGCACAAGCGGAACTCCGGGTGCAATATTGGGAAGTTCAAACCTGACTATGGGTCAGATTATGAATGATGTAGACGGAGGGTTTTACACGGAAGCCAGTTTTGTAAATAACCCCGTTACGCTGCCTGCATCCAAGAAATTCTTTGTTTCTGTAGGATTGACCAATTTACAATGGTCTGCCGGTGTGAAAGACACTTTAAGTATTGTCAGTAACTCCATCGGGCAAACCACTCCTTCTGTAATTTGGGAGCAGCAATCGGATAATTTGTGGTATCAATATACCACAGCCGGATCATGGAATCTGAGTGCATCGTTGTTTGTTCATCCGTTTTTGACAAACACTCCTTCCCAGGCAGTGATTACACCAAGTGCTTTAACTGTGTGTTCCGGAAATGCGATTGATTTTAATGCTGCCGGAAGTACATACCAGGATACTTTGTTGTGGTATTTCCCTGGAGGAACGCCAACAGTCCTTCCATCTGCTCCAACTGCTTCGGTAACCTATGCAACTCCCGGAACTTACAATGCGATCTTATACACCATAGGCGGCGGTTGTTCTTTATTTGATTCTGCATTTGTTGCGATTACGGTAAATCCGACACCAACGATCAGTGTTACCGGAGACAATATCATTTGCAATGGTGAAAGTACGCCATTAACAGCCTCAGGAGCAGGTTCACTCACTTGGGCACCCGGAACAGGATTATCTGCAACAACAGGAACGAATGTAACGGCGAACCCAACTGTGACAACCACTTACGCCATTACAGGAACAAGCGGATCCTGCAGCAACTCAACAACCATCACAATCATAGTGGACGATCCAACTGTGGCTTCGATTGCATTTGTGGATAGTACAGTAGCCTGTCCGACATCCGTTTCTTTTGATGGAAGTAATTCCACTCATGCAGATAGTTTTATCTGGTCATTCCCCGGTGGAACTCCTGCAACATCAAACAGTTCTTCTCCTACGGTAACTTTTGGCACAAACGGAGCTGTAACCGTTCAATTGATCACAGAAAATTCATGCGGAGCTGATACCATCCTATTTCCAATTCAGATCACGACCAATTGTGGACTTGGTTTGGAAGAACTCTCTTTGGATTATTTGATTTCTTACAATCAGGAGCAAGAGCTGATTCAACTCGTAAGCGAGCAGGGATTAACAAGCGGAACAACGATCCAATTGTATAACAGTGCCGGACAGTTATTGATTTCCAATAAACTGAGTAACCAGGAGAATTCGGTCCAAATTCCGGTTTCTCTTTATGCTTCGGGAATGTATTTCGTGCGGATTGCGAATGAGGTCCAGGAAACGACTTCGAAGGTGATAAAACACTAAATTTGATGCTGATATTGAAAACCCCAACTTATCGTTGGGGTTTTTTGATTTAACCACCGATGCCAATGAAACCTTACAAAAAAATCATACAATCCGGTCTTGAAGAGCGGGGTCTTGAAATCGAAACTGTGTTTGATCAGGAAACCGAATTACCTTGGTGGATCGAGGAATACTGGATTGTGAAAAGAGCTTTCGACGGTCTCGAACTGTATTTGATTTTCCTGACAGACCGTGGATGGGAAAGCGGAACAAAAATCGTTTGGGAAGTCGCTTTTACGAAGGAACTCATGGCAAGCTACACGGATGAAAGCACCAAAATTGCATCTTTGTCTTTGGTAAAAGAAACCTTCAACGAAAAGATCAAGCAGCTTTGGCAAGAACTGGATAATTACTTAATCGGCCGGGAATGAAAATAGAACACGAAATCGAACTGCTGCGATTACGCAAATCCGTTCTTACTTTCTGGAATTCTAGAATTCGCGTTTTAACGAACTGGGAAATTACGATTTAAACTCCTGAGAATAGAATTCGTGATTCCGATAGCTATCGGAACTAGTTTTAACGAACTCGAACTCTCCGATAGTTTTTTAATTTCCGGAAAATGTTCGCTCGATTGTTACTTTTCCATAAGCCTGACATTTAGAAGAAAAACATTATTATGAAACTAATCTATTTTATCTGTTTTGCTTTTCTTTCCTTTGGAGTACAGGCGCAGGTTTCAAAAGCTCCTGTGAAAGTAACCGTGAAAGGATTCAACGGCAAACCTTATGCGAACGATAAAGTCCTGTTCGTGGGACAAAAATCCAAACAAACCCTTTCCGGGGTAAGCAACCAGTCCGGTCAATTCGTTATCCAACTCCCAAGCGGCGATGTTTACGATATCCGCATTCAAAGTATCGGTGATGAAATCGACTACAATACGCTTGAAATTCCGGCAGTAAAACCCGGAGAATTTTTCCAGGAAGCCGAATTAGTGATCGAATACGATCCGGGAAGTACTTTTTCGTTTACCAATCTTCAGTTCGAAACTGCAAAAGCAGACTTGAAAGCTGTGAGCTATACCTATCTGAAAAACCTGGTGGAAATTATGAAGCGTAAGAAAGATCTTAATATCCGCATTGAAGGGCACACTGACAGTGACGGAGAAGAAGTTGCAAATCAACTCCTTTCCCAAAAAAGAGCAGAATCTGTAAAAAATTACCTCATCAGCCAGGGAATAGACGCAGGTAGGATTCTTGCAAAAGGCTTTGGAGAAAGCAATCCGATTGCTGATAATTCCACCACGCAGGGAAAAGCGAAGAATCGACGAACGGAAATTTCCATTTTATAAAATGGAGTTCAAAAAGTTAAAACGTTCAAAATGCTTGCGCTAAAGCTTGTGCCATCGCTAAAGCTATTGGCGACACGCGATCAGCATCGGCGCAACGTTTAAAACATACTTCTCACTTTTCAACTTTACATTTTCAATGATTAAAGAGAACGGAGATATTCTAAAAGGTAGCCGCGGTTTTGGGCAGAAAGTTTTCTGTACTTCTCCTTACTCTTCTCTGCTTCTCCTCCATGCCATAAAATAGCTTCTTCTATGGATCTTGCTCTTCCGTCATGCAGTAAATAAGTATGTCCGTTCACTATTGAGATCAATCCTAATCCCCAAAGCGGCTGTGTTCTCCATTCGGAGCCTGAGGCCAAATGATCCGGAATATTATCTGCAAGACCCGGCCCCATATCGTGAAGCAGCAAGTCTGTAAAAGGAGTTATTTTTTGGTTTTTCAATGGAGCTATGTCTCCGCCAAAACCGGTGGTGTAATTCATTTTATGACAAGACACGCATCCAATTGCTTTAAAGAACTGTGCTCCGTATTTCACATTACTACTGGTCGTGTTGCGTCTTTTTGGAACCGCCAAACTTCGTGAATAAAGAATCACTGCATTCAAATCCTCATCATCAATTTCCGGCGTACCTCCGTTTGCCAATCCTGCACATGAAGGCTGATTGATGGTATAATTTTCATTAGGGAAATAAGAACTTGTAATTCCAATATCACCATTGAAAGCTGCTGCTATCTGATGAGCAATACTTCCTACATTTGCTTTCCATCCGAACCTTCCGATCACTGAATTTCCGGATACTACATCTGTTACATAATTGGCAACTCCGGAAATTCCATCGCCATCCGTATCATTCGGATCGGCACCTGCCAAAATATCCGCTTCGGAAATCAATTCCAAAAGTCCCAAACCAATCATTTGCTGACCGACACGTGGTGAAATTTCGGTTGTTCCCTGCATGGCGCCGTAACTTTGTCCGAAAACAGTGTAAGCAGGTCTTCTTAGGGAATAACTCGTTCCATCGGCAAAATATCCGATTTCTTCCACATAGCTGATTCCCATGTTTCCTTCAGCAGTGACGGAATTGTGAGAGAAATCCTGCAATTGTCCGCCGTAAATGGCATCCGGAGAATTGTCGGACCCGGTTCCTAACCGGAATAATAAGCCCGAATTTGCTTCCGGAGAACCTCTTCCATCTCTGAAGTGACAAGCCGAACAAGACCTTGCATTGAATAAGGGACCAAGTCCATCGCGCGCGGTTGTAGATGATGGGGCCTGGACCCAACTTTGATTAAAAAAAGAATTTCCTACATAGAACATCAGTGACTGATCTGAACTCAGTCCATTAATCTGGTAAGAGAATGCGAAGGAAGTTTGATCTCCCGTACTGCAGTTCCCGGCCAGGTCCACCAATGTTGAATCGTCGCTATACTCAGAAACAACAATGGTTTCTTCCTTCTTACAGGAAAAAACCACTATTGTTAAAACGATTCCCAGTAGGAATAACTGTTTCATTAAAATGTTATTGAGAACACTGCAGCTACGGCATCTATATCTGCCTGTTCTGCTTGTAATGACGTAACGACATCCAATACTTTAGGACGTTCGGCAGGTAAAGCAATTGCCTGGTCAAACGGGTTGTACATCACATTGATGAATCCCATAGTAGCAGAAAAACGATTAATCAAAGCCGTATTTTTTGTTGCATTGATCAATCCAACCAAATCATCCAAAGCATATCCGTTTACATGGTTCCCGAAAGGAGAAGTATACGTTCCTTTGTATAAGTTTTCAACCGCCGATGCATTCAAATAAATATCTCTGTGTGTATTATCGGAGAAACAAGAGTGCTCATCTTCCTGGTCTTCGTTTTGGTAAGCAACATAAATGCGCTCACCTGCCAACTCATCCCCTGCGAGTACACGCATAGAGTTGAACATCTTGCGCAAAGCCGTTTGGCTATCCATCCCAGTGAATGTATAGTAATAGCTTCCCGGAATTGCCGGATCCCAATCATCTTTCACCTGATCCAAAGCAGAAACCAATAAGTCAACTACTGTTTTCAAGTAAGTTGCCCGGCGTGCCTGGTTTGAAGCTGTACCTCCGCCACCAACAACGTAATCCGTGTAAGGTCTTTGCCCAGCTGAAACACTACTTAAATCTTGTCCCCACAATAAAAACTCAACAGCGTGGTATCCAGAAGATATTTTTGTTTCTCCACCGAATTCATTCGCCTGAGTGATGGTAGCAGCATCAATTGTCGGGTAATTTATCAAATCATTGATAATTCCTGAATTTGCATCACCGTTCACGTAATCCACATAATTTTCATCCATTGGCCACGCATTGATCAAACCTTCAGGTCCGTCATTGGTGTTATCAATTGGTCCGTCTACAAAACGGAAAATTTCAGATAAACCGTAAATCTCACGTGCGTCCAACCATGCCTGCTTCGCAGCATCCAGGTTTACCTGAGAAGGGTTATCAGCAAAAGTATGACATGCAGTTTGCAGAGTTACTGTAGAGGTATATGAATCCTTGTATACGGCAAAAGCCATATCAGCGTATGTTTTCTTGATGTCTGTTTTCTGCTGAGCATATTGGTCAACAGAAGGTTCTTCTTTTTTATCTTTCTTACATGCTGCAAATACTACTGAAGCAAGTACAAATATCCCGATCGCGGTCTTTTTCATTGGAACTTAATTTGGATACAAAAGTAAGGGACACTCGCTCTTGACTCAATACCAGATTTCAGGTATTTTTATTCATTTGGAAAAGTTGTATCTTTTCACTGGGAATCAATTATTTCCATTTCAGTCAAAAGTGTCATTTTTGGCATTTGGTTTGTAAACAACTCCTTCAACAATAGAATATTTTAAGTTATGAAAACACGTTTGATCATCTCTTCAACAATCCTGGTAGTATTGGGATTGTGTAGTATGCAGGAAATCGCATTGCCTACTGTTTCAAACACATCATTCCAAACCGGAGAAAAGCTGCGCTATCGGATTACCTATGGTTTTATTGATGCCGGAGAAGCTGTTCTTGAAGTGAAAGAGACCAGCAAAAAAGGAAATGGAACCAGAGAATTATACCATATTAAAGGAACGGGCAGGACCCTTGGCGGTTTCAATTCTGTCTATAAGGTGAATGATGTCTATGAAACTTACTTAGATAAGAAAGGCATTTTTCCATGGCAGTTCGTTCGCCGCGTTGAGGAAGGCGGATACAAGCTATCCCAGGATTATGCTTTCAAGCAGGACAAGCAAAAGGTGCACAACGGAGAAAAGGATTTCACAACTCCGGCCGGAATCCAGGATATGATCTCTTCTTTTTACTATGCACGAACTTTGAATTTCAAATCTGCGAAAGTTGGAGACACCTTCGAGTTCAAATGCTTCATGGATGATGAAATCTGGCCTTTAAAAGTGAAATACCTGGGTGATGAAAAGATTTCCATCCGAAAAGGAAAGTTTAACTGTATGAAATTTGCACCGGTTGTTCAAACAGGACGTGTATTCAAAAAACAGGACGACTTGAGCTTCTGGGTTACAAAAGATGAAAACCGAATTCCAATTTTAGTGAAAGCAAAAATTCCGGTTGGATCCATTAAATTACATTTAGTTGAATGGTCGGGCTTGAAGCACGATTTGGTAAAAGCCAAATAGTAAATCGGTTTACTAGGCTAACAGCTACTCTATGAAGATATGCGAAGAATGAAGTGTTCAAATATTAACGTTTTTGTTCACGATTAATACATTGCTTTCGCATATCTTTGCTTCCTAAAATCTGGAAATAACTATGGAATTAACTCCTGAAATCTTAGAAAGAATTACTCTTCTTAAAGCAAAATATGATGCGCAAGGTCAGGACTTAGTGACATACCTCGATAGTTTGTTGTATTCGAGAATGCCGAACTATTGGGATTACATCCAGGTAGACACTTTGTTGTCCCTTCAAAAAACATATACCGATTTCCCGGATGAAGTAGTTTTTCTGATGTATCACCAGGTAACTGAGTTATACTTCAAGTTATGTCTGCACGAGTTCCAGCAAATTTCAGATCGCAAGAACCTGGATGCAAAATTCTTTGTAGAGCATGTTCAGCGCATCAATCGTTATTTTGAGGCTTTAACTAAGAGTTTTGAGATTATGGTTGACGGAATGGAGCGTGAGCAATTCCTGAAGTTCAGATTGGCTTTGGCTCCGGCTTCCGGCTTTCAATCTGCTCAATACCGCAAGATCGAAATTCATTCTACAGATTTCCTGCAGCTGGTCCACAAGGATCATCGTTCAAAATACACCGGTAAAGAAGCAATTTCTGAGCTTTTTGAGAACATTTACTGGAAAGAAGGAGCAACAGATATGGAAACGGGTAAGAAAACACTGACACTTACGCAATTTGAAGACCGTTACAGAGAAGAATTCATTCAAATGGGTGAAAACCTGCGCAACGATAATTTGTGGCAATGTTATTTGCGTTTGCCGGCTGAAGACCAGGAATTACCTGAAGTCATTCATGTTCTGAAACAGAATGATGTCAACGTAAATATTAACTGGCCTTTGGTTCATTACAAATCTGCTGTTCGTTACTTACAGAAAGATAGAGGCGATATTGCCGCAACAGGTGGTACAAACTGGCAGAAATACCTGCCTCCGCGTTTCCAAAAACGCATTTTCTATCCGAAATTGTGGAATGAAACCGAAACCGCAGAATGGGGGAAATCCTGGGTGGAAGCAGTTTTGAACTAAGATCTTACGAAAATAGTATATCCATTAGCACCTGCCCGCAGGTGCTTTTTCTTTACCACAAATACATAAATTTTGAGAGGCGCTTACCGGTCGCCTTTTCTGATTGGTAATAAATCATGCGAGACCGGTAGGCTCGCTTTTTATTTGCGAATTTGTGGTAAAAAGAAAAAGCTGCGCCAAAGGCGCAGAATACCAAGGGATTCTAACATTCTTCGTACTTTTGCAGCATGCGAAAAGCGGTTCTTTTGTGTATTCCTTTATTTCTTGTTGCTGCAACGGTCCAAAAAACAAACCGTCTGCCCAAAGATTTGAAAGAAATTTCAGGTTGGGTCTTCGCAAACGACAGCACGCTGATAGCTCACAATGACGGTGGCAATGATCCGAAGATTTTCGTACTGAACCTGGATGGAAGTATCCGTCACAAAGTAAGTGTTACCAATGCAGAGAATACGGATTGGGAGGATATTGCTTTAGATCAGAAAGGGAACTTGTACCTGGGCGATTTTGGGAACAACAATAACACCCGCACCAATTTAAAGATCCTGAAAGTGAATCTGAAAAAAGTGCTAGACAACCAGGATGTTGAAGCTAAATTCATTGAGTTCTCTTATCCGGAACAGAAAGATTTTCCTCCAAAACTGGCAGAGAAACACTTCGACTGTGAAGCCATGAGTTTTTACAACGATTCTTTGTACCTGTTTACCAAGTGCCGTGCAGAGCCTTTCGACGGAAAGTGTTTTGTGTATACGCTTCCAACAAAACCGGGAACCCACAAAGCCAAGAAAAGATATTCTATGATTCTCGGAAAACGTGATTGGTTCAGGGATGCTGCAACTTCTGCCGATATTCAAAATGACAAGTTATATATTCTCACTTATAACCGAGTAATTATTCATTCTTTCGAAAATGGAAAGGCGAAATATGAATCGCACCAAACATTGTTCCCTCTTACGCAAAAAGAAGCCATTGCAGTTCATTCGAATGGAAAAATATACGTAGGAGATGAACGTCAGAAAATTTTGGGAGGCGGAAATATGTATGTTATTAAAGTCGATAAGAAAAAATGAGCCTGAGCAATTTTGACGGAGTGATCTATGATATGGACGGAGTTCTAACCGACTCTGAACCTTTGTGGAAAATTGCCATGGAAGACGTATTCAAAAGTGTTGGCTGTTCATTGACAAAAGAGGATTTTCAACGCACGGTGGGTTTGCGTATTGATGAAGTGACTTCTTATTGGTACCAGGTTTCTCCCTGGCCGGATGCAAGTCCGAAAGATGTGGAACATGCGATTGTTCAGCGCATGATCGAATTATTGACCGAACGGGCAACTCCCTTGCCGGGCGTCATAGAATCACTTGAATTTTTTGCTTCAAAAGGTCTGAAAATCGGTTTGGCCACTTCTTCTTACCAGGTTTTGATCGATTGTATTTTGGACACCTTGCAAATCCGGCATTTTTTTCAGGCCATTCATTCTGCGGAATACGAATTGTTTGGAAAACCTCATCCGGCAGTATATTTAACGGCAGCAAAGGGCCTGGACTTAGATCCAAGACGCTGTTTGGTCATTGAAGATTCTTTGAATGGAATCATTTCCGGGAAAGCAGCACGCATGACCGTATTTTGCGTTCCTGAAAAAACACATCACCCGGAACCCAAACTAATCCTGGCAGATGCGCAGTTCGATGATTTAATTGCCCTTGTCAACTCCTTTCAATAACTTGTAGTATGATTGTAGCGATAGATGATAAATTGATTTCGACGGAAGTATTTGACCGGAAATTCGTATGCGACCTGAGTGCGTGCAAAGGTGCTTGCTGTATAGAAGGTGACGGCGGGGCTCCGCTTACTTTTGAGGAAGTCGACATCATGGAGGAAATCCTGGACGAAGTGATCCCGTTTATGCGCCCGGAAGGAATTGAAGCTGTCCAAAAATCAGGTGTTTTCTATATCGATCCCTGGAATGAACCCGCTTCGACTTTGGTCAACGGAAAGGAATGCGCTTTTGTCTATTTCGACGATCAGGGAATTACCAAATGTTCCATCGAGCAAGCTTATTTGGCCGGAAAAACTACCTGGAAAAAACCTGTTTCCTGTCATTTGTATCCGATCCGGGTGAAGAAACTGAGTGAAGGTCTGGCGCTGAACTACGAGGAATGGGATATCTGTAAACCAGCTTGTGCCTGCGGCGATAAACTGGATGTTCCGGTTTACAAGTTTTTACGCGAGCCGCTTATTCGTGCATTTGGAGAAGAGTTCTATACCGACCTGGAAGGAATTGATGAAGCACTGAAGAATCAAGGTTTGGAGGATTAATTACACTTCCCAGCTTTCCCCTAAAATCCACTTGCGGATCATTTCTTTAGTCAGAATGCGCCCAACAACCCGGTAAGCCGACTTGGCAAAAGGATTATCTCCAATGAGTTCTTCGGTTTGCACACCAATCTTCGGGTCGTAATAACTGGCATGTGTAAAAGTGACCTGCTTTCCCGATTTATAGACAAAACCCACATGACTATCCAGCCCTGCAACATACAACCCGTCCGGATTCTTCAGGAAGTACTCTCTCATGGCTTCAGGTGTTTGATTGCTGAAACGCTTCACCTCAGACGTCATCCGGGTGATGTAATATTCGGAAGCCTGCTGTGCCCACTTAGTTCGTGGAATTTTAAAGCCGGCGTCTGAAAGTACCGTTGTAATGAAATACCCGCATGCAATTTTACCTTTTCGCGGAGTGCGGGTTGTTCCGTTGAAATCCCATTCAGTCCCGTCCCACTGATCGAAGAAATCCTGTGTGATTTTTCCCACTAAATAATCTGCTGCTTTCGCTTCGATTTTATTCCGGGCTGCTTCATCCGCATTTGTATATTCTTTCTGAAAGGCCGAACGCTGATTTTCTACTTCGGCAATCAGATCTTCGTAAGGAGGGATTTTTAAATTCCCCTTTAATTCAACTTTGTCCGGGAAACAACCCAACAACAAAAAGCACAATGCGAAAAGCGATACCAATTTTAGCTGCATGGTTTAAGTTTTAATGATAACTGTCAAATTATTTGACCGTTACAATCTTGAAGATAAACAATCAATTACAATACGCGCAAAACTTCGAATCTTTGTTGTGCTCAAAGGCAACGCTTTGATCAAGCATGTCCGAAATGGTTTCTTTTAGGATCTTTTCCAGGAACTCCGGGATATCCTCCTTTCTCATATCTTCCGGAAGCTTCAAAAAGTGCGGACTTTCTTTGATCGATCGGAATGAAAAAATTCCGGCCTGGTCTGTTAAAATTCCCGTTTCCCTGTAATAGAGGTAACAATAAATGAGCAACTGCAACACGTGTTTTTGCTGGGGATTTCCCTTTCGCCGATCCGATAGAATGGCTTCTTCATAGCTTTCCTGGTTGGCCGTTTTCTTCAATTTCACCTTTTCCTCACTCACACTTCCCGACTTGTAATCAATGATCCTGTGCACACCGTCGAATTGATCGATTCGGTCACAAATCCCGGAAAGACGTACTTCGAATGATTTGCCGGAATCGGGATCATTGGTAATTGGAATCAACGTTTCCAGTTTTCTTTCCAAACCAAGAATAAACAAGGCTTTTTGCGGATTTTCCTTCAAGATAGTCCGGTCTCTCCGGAGTACATTCTGGACCATTTCCTTGGCCACTTCAAAGTTGATATGATTGGTTCCGGTTTGCCAGGAATTCCGGTCTTCCGAGAAATGGAGTTCGAAACTTTTACTCACCAAAAGCGGAACTTGTTTTTCCATTTTGAACAAGTCTTCTTCAGTAACGGCTTTCCCTGAGATTTTTCTGCCTTGCTCGTCAAAACGATCAATAAAAGGCTCAAACAGGTTCTCCAGTACATAGTGAATGATCGTTCCCAAAGTACTGCTCTCAATATCTTCTTCCACTTTATTCTCTTCCCCGAAACGAAGTACATAGCGGTAGTAGAAATCCAGCGGGCAGCTCATGAATTTATCCAGCATCGAGAAGCTGATTCCCCCATTCAGCACTTCGTAAATACGGTCGATAACTTCCGGTGTTTTTTCGATAGAAGTTGTTCCTACCTTTTCCTTATTCCCGGCTGTGTAAAACGACTTTTGAATCCGGATATTCGGATTGATCTGCGCTAATTCCAATTCGATTTGTTGGATATACCTGCTTGGTTCGCTGGATCCAACAGATTCCGAAGCACTTGAATAAGTGATCAACATTTTTTCTGCCTGGTGCAGCAAGCGGTAAAAGTGATGTGCAAAAAGTCCCTGTTTCTCACGCGGGGTTGGCAGGCCGAAATACTTTCTCAAATCCATCGGGATAATGGTATTAATCGCATTCTGTGGCGGCATGGAACCTTCATTCAGTCCGAAAACAAAAATGCGTTTGAAATCCAATCCACGCGTTTCCAATAAGCCCATGATCTGCAATCCTTCCAGCGGATTTCCAAAATACGCGATGGTTTCATTGCTCCAGTTCCCGTTGAATAAATTCCGGAACGACGAAATGCTCATCACCGGAGACTGCGTGCTCAGGATATTCTGCAGTACAATGGTCGAATGTGCAAACCGGCGTACAATTGCACGTTCCAATTCATTCTTTTCTTCGAGCCAGAGATCCAGTTTTTCATTCAACTGCTGAATAACCTTGATTCCTTTTAACCAATCACTTTTCCAGGGTTCGAAAATGAGTTGATTCAATTCAGATAAACGCTCACTAAGGTCCAATTTCTTCCGATCGAGGAAATGCCAATTGTGATTAATGATTCTGGATTCGATTTCCTGAATTTCCTTTTTCTCCGCAGCAGAAAGCACTCCCAAAATAAACGGATGATGCGCAAACTGAATAAAATCGCGGTAATAAATACTCGAATTCCCTCTTCTGAGGAAGGATTCCTGCAACCTAAAAATCAGATCGACCCATGAACGCAGGGATGTTTGTCTCAAGGGCAAACCCACGGTAATATTCGCCTGGCCAATTTCTGCCGGAAGGTGTTTCAGAATAGAACTCAATAAACTTTCATCCGCCAAAAGAACCAATGTTTCATTGAGCTCCACGGAATTCAACTTTTTCAATTCACTCCCTACAACCTGCGCCTGAGAAGTAAACTGCGGACATTCCACCACATGGATCTGCATCTCTTTCGTGCTGAGATTATTCTCAATAAAGGGAAGTGTTTTCAAATCGAGCCGTTTACACAAATCGCGCTGAAATTGTCCGGCTTCGTGAATTCCGTCATTGAAATAAAATGCATCCGAATCCATCAAAATGGAAGCTCTTCCCATCATAGAAAGCTGCTTCAAGATCGAAATTTCAGATTCGGAAAGTGCATTAAATCCGGCGAACACAAATTGTGTGTCTTTATCACCTGCAAATGCCAAATCAATATTATTTGCCAGGTGGCGATAAGCTTTCCCTTTGGTAGTAAGCGATTTTGATTCCAATTGCTCCTCGAGTGCAAAATAATACGGTTTCAATTTCTCCCAAAAGGCCATGAACTGAATCTGACCTTTGGATAATTCTTCCGAATTGAATGACCAATTTTCAATTTCACGAATATCTCTCAGGTTCTTAAACAATTGATCAGCGGGAACCAAATAGCGGTCTATTTCATCAAAATCACTAAGCAGAATTTGTCCCCAGGCCATAAAAGAATCGAAAGAATCAACATTGATTTCTACCGGATCTTTTCTGAAGATTTCATACAATTCAAAAAGCAGGCTGGTTTTATCGAGAACCGGAATCGGGTTCAGGTCCTGGATCCAGCGATCAATAGTAACAATTTTGGGAGACAAAATCGGTTTCTGATAGTATTCAAAGAAAGCTCGCTGCAAATAGGCAACCATTCGCTCAGAAGGAACAACAATACATGCATTCTGAAAATTCAGTGCATGTTCGTCCATGTGGCTCACAATTCTGTTTACAAATGTCTCCATAATTCAGTTCGCCTCTTTTAGTGGTTCAGGGTCTAGTTCCTGTAAAACGCAAATTCGAAATCATCGAGCAAAACCACATTCTTATTTGTGTTGTGAATATAGAAACTCAACTTCTCTGTTGGAGAAGATCTCTTCGGAAGGAATAGGATAAACTCCTTCTCTGCCCATTCGTTGGCCTTTGACACCGCATTTAATTCTATTGTTTGGTAATAAGACAACTCATTCTCATTGGAATAAGCGACAATAATCGAAATTTCGTTCTCATTCTTCCGCAGGAATTTTCCTTTCACCTTTAGTATTCTTCCTTTGGAATCGGGACCAATCTGTTTGGTGAAATCATGTGCAAAACCATACACTTCATTTTCATTGATCAGTCCAATTTTATTTTTGGGATTAGCCGGATCCTTCTCCACGATTACGCCGTTAACATCGCCCATTTCTCCTTCAAAATCCGTCTTCAGAATTTTATACGCTTTTTTCACTCCCATAAATTCCATCAGGGACTGCGGAATCGTATCTGTCTTTCGCTTACATAAAATCAGGTTTTCATTCACAGCGATCGATTCCACACTTTCTAAGATCTGCGGGTAAATCGAATACACTTCTTCGATGAAATAAGGTTTCTTAAAAACCAGGTAATCCCATTTCCAGGTCAAAGCTCTATCAATATCATCCGGAGAATGCCCTACAACAGCCAGTCCAACCCGATCCATTTGGACAAAGGGAATATTCGGCCCGTCAGCATGGATCACCAGGATCGTGTCTTCTCTTGCAACACCGGATTTCGTTAAAAAGTCATCCGATCCTTCAAAGTTTATTACCGTTCCGGTAAAGTGGTCGCTTGCTACATAAATCCTACGCTGCTTCTGAAATTCGGAGGTTTCTTTGAATGCCACAATTCCGAAGTAAATCACGAACAATGCCATGACAGTTTCTCCGTAATACCACTGAGGTTTGGGAAGAATTGCCAGGCAAAGAGCTACAAAAAAAACCATCGGCAAATAGAACGTGTCGAGAAAATAATAATCGTGAGCGTAGAATTGTTTGCTCATGGCAAACCAGAATAAACCTACTCCAATAAACCAAAACAAACAAATGACCCACCAAGCTGAAAAAGTTTTGTGTGCATTTCGCTCTTTGACCAGGAAAGCTATGAAAACCAATACGATCAAGAGGAAAATCAGGAAGTAATGCTTCATTGAAAAATAAGCCAGTACAAATACTTCCCATACATGCTGAAGGATTATCTTCATTTCCTCCATATTATCGGCAGGTAATAACTGGCTCAGGAAATCCGACCCGTATTCTGCCCGGAGTGTGCTGTTGTAATATTGTGCAGCAAAAATGACTCCGAAAGAGAGACCAACTCCCAGAATATTCGGCCAAAATTTTGCCTTCTTCTGAAAAATTCGGATTAACTCAAAACCAAGAACTGCAAAATAAGGGATCACGAAAGTAAAACGGGCAAGCGCGGTGAATGTAAAAAAGAACAGCGCCCATCTGAACCACTTTTTTGCTCCACCTTCAAAATAGAGCGCATAACAATAAAGCGCGATAATTGTATTTGCAATGCTTGGTATCGTTGGCAAAAATCCGCCCTGATAAAAAGTGTAAACCGGAGATGAAATAGCAAAAACAACCACTAAAGCAGCTTTTACCTTCGAACCACAGATTTTCTCAGCAAGCAGGTACAGGAAGAAAAATCCGACAATGCTGTAAATGAGAATATATGCATGAAACACCCATGGCTGATTCGTTCCAAACGTTTTCATGAAAACCGCCGGAATGTAATCGTGGATCGGGAATTCTACAGCTGTTACAGTCGAATAGCTTGGAGCAGACCAATTGTTCGGGAACTGGTGGTTTAAAATGTAATTCTGAGGCTTGAAAAAATTCAGATCATTTCTCACAAACCCGTTTGCAAGAGCAAGACGGTCATTTTGAGCCCATGTATGGGTATACGCAGGAACTTCATTCAGATGTTTGAATTGAAAGATCAACGTAACCAATGTGATCAGTAAAAATGCAATGCTATTTGTTATTCTCCTTTTTTTCAAGACTCCAAATTACTTAGAATAATCAATCCCTACAAATATCCAATTAATATTGAAATAAGAATCTAAAAACGGGAGTTCTTACCACGGATTTTCTGAATTTTCGCTAACTTCACTTCATGCTTAGTTCTAATGAAATGGATGATCCTTACGAAGACGAAGAAGTGTTCGTTTTTCGCGATTTACCCTTTCATGAACTGAATTATGGTACGCTTTTGAAATTTGCTGAAGCTTCTGCCATTCAGGTTTTGAATTTCAGCGGCAATTCGGTCCATGCAATTGAACTTTTTGTTGATAAAGGCATTTTCTTATGTAATTACGGTTTCCGGGCAGAGCATGAGGTTATCCTGACACAGCAAAATAATACGGTTGCTCTTGCATGCAGCTGCGGTGGAAATGGCCGAAAATTATGCGATCACCAGGCAATTGTGCTTTACCGGGTGATGGAATTGGCAGATTTCCGGATTTTCTTTGACGAATCCGATCGCAAAAAACGCATTTCGGAAGTGGCTCTTTCCTACGGAATTTCTGATGAAGCGAAATGGAACACCATTTTTCAAATTTCTTACGAAAACCGAAAAGTAACGGTTGCTTCCAAAAATCCGGAGCTTATTCGTTTAACTCCTGATAAAATAGACGAACTGAACAAGAAGCTGGCTCCTGTTCCCTTTTCCCCGGAAAAGCTGCACACTTCCTTACCAAACCGGTATATTGCATTTTCCGCCCATGCCAACGAAAATCATTTTGAATTTGAAGTTCACGAAAGCGCCCTGACCCAAAACGGGAAAATAAAAGCCCCTATCAGGGTGCTGAATGCATTGGAACTGGCTTTGCAGGAAACAAAACCGGAGATGATACAGGCTTATACCGCTTTAGGAATACTGGGTGCCAAACATCATTTGTACAGGAACCTGGTGAACGATGAAGAACTGTTTTTGAAAGTTGTTAAATCAATCCACCTGGCAAAACCGCTTTTCGAAGAGATGGAGGTTATTGAATCCTGGAACATCAAGCCTCCAAAGGACACGGATTTTACGCTGCACATTCACGACAAACCGATGTTAATGCATCTGAATGTCGATCAAAACCAGGAATTTTATGAAATAACAGGGTTTATTGAATGTGATAATCACAAAATTTCATTCGACCAGGTAAAAATGAAGAGTGAATTGTTCCTCCGGCGAGGACAGGACCTTTACCTGATCAAAAGCTGGAATTACCTGCGGACATTGAGCTATTTCCGGAAGAATCATCACAAATTGATCATTCACGAGTCACAATTTGATGATTTCCACAGTCGTTTCCTTGTTCCGCTTGAAAACGTGGTAAGTATCAATTACTCTTACGTCAAAAAAGCTCCTCGTGCAGTTATCAAACAAACCGAATTAGCAACTGTAAAAGCAAAACGTATCTATTTGACGGATAGTGAACATTACATTCACATTACCCCGATCATGGAATATGGAAGTGTGGAAATTCCGATTTTATCCAAACGAAAATTGTTGACCATAGACCAAACCGGAAACTCCTTTGAAATTCCACGTGATGAAAATAGCGAGGTCAGCTTTTTAGGTCAAATTATTCGACTGCACAAAGATTTTGAATACCAGCTGGGCGGTGATTTTTTCTACCTGCACAAAACTCAATTCCTGGAAAACGACTGGTTTTTGAATGCTTTTGAATCGTGGAGTGAGGCTGAATTAGAGATTCACGGTTTCCAGGAATTAACCAAATTGAAACTGATTCCGAAAAGTATGAAGGTTTCCGTGCAGATCATCAGTGGAATCGACTGGTTTGAAACGAAAACACATATCAAAGTTGGAGATAACCGCATTCGGCTAAAGGAAATCCAGCGCAGTATTATTCAAAAATCGCGTTATGTAAAATTGGGCGACGGACAGACCGCGCTTCTCCCACAGCATTGGCTCGATCGTTTTTCGGCATTCTTCCGGGAAGGAGAATTGGTGGATGACGTGATTCGCATTCCAAAAACTTCTTATCAATTCATCGATGAATGGTTTGATACAGCAGAAATTGAAGACGCCGTTCGAACGCAAATCGAAGATCTGAAAGAGAAGATCACGCATTTTGAACGCATTCCGGAGATCGACCTTCCCAACTCTTTTCAAACAGAATTGCGTCACTACCAGCGCGAAGGTTATCACTGGCTGCACTTTTTGAATGATTTTGGATTTGGAGGAATTCTTGCGGATGACATGGGACTTGGAAAAACCATCCAGGTGCTGGCCTATCTCTCTAAAAAAACCGAAGTTAAAAAAGGGGTTCATTTAATAGTTGTTCCCACTTCTTTGGTTTTCAACTGGAAGGATGAAATCGCAAAATTTACTCCGCATTTGCGGGTTTTAGATCTTCATGGAACCAAACGCATCAAATCCGTGCAGCATTTTGAAGGCTACGACATTTTGTTAAGCACTTACGGAACTATGCTTTCGGACATTCGTTATTTGAAAGATTTTGTATTCGATACCGTTATTCTGGACGAAGGTCAGGCGATTAAAAATCCGGATTCTAAACGTTACAAAACGGTTCGTCTGCTTCAGTCCAAACAACGTTTTGTGCTTACCGGAACACCGATTGAGAACAATACGCTCGACATTTATTCGATCCTGTCTTTCTGCAATCCCGGAATGCTCGGCTCACTGAAACAATTCAAAGAACATTTTGCCATGCCGATTGACAAATTCCAGGATAGTCAGCGTGCAAAAGAACTGCAAAAACGCATTCATCCGTTCCTGTTAAGACGCACCAAAAAACAAGTGGCAACAGAACTTCCTGAAAAAACAGAGATGGTTGTTTACTGTGAAATGGATCACGAGCAACGCCGTGTTTATGATGTCTACAAAACCGAATTGAAGGAATACCTGATGAGCGAACCCGACTTTTTGGACGGGCAAAGCAGCATGCATGTGCTCGCAGGACTGACCAGATTGCGGCAAATCTGCAATTCTCCTGCTTTAATCAAGGAAAACGGAGTTTCTTATGGAGAGCAGTCGGCGAAGATCCAGGAATTACTGGAGCAGATCGAAGATAAAAAGAAGCATCATAAAATTTTGGTATTCTCTCAATTTGTGGGAATGCTTGAATTGATCGAAAAAGCACTGGAGGAGCGAAAGATTCCATATTCCAAATTAACCGGTCAAACCAGGAAACGAAAAGAGGTCGTAACTGCATTCCAGGAGAACGATGAGATTCGTGTCTTCCTGATCAGTTTGAAAGCAGGTGGAATGGGATTGAATTTAACACAGGCAGATTATGTTTATCTCATGGATCCCTGGTGGAATCCGGCGGTAGAGAACCAGGCCATTGACCGTGCTTATCGTATTGGGCAAGACAAAAAAGTGGTCGCAGTGCGCTTCATCACTCCAAATACAATTGAAGAAAAAATACTCGAGCTTCAAAAACGTAAACAGGAATTAGTGGGAGATTTGGTACATACAGATGTGAGTACGCTAAAGCAGTTGAGTAAGAAGGAACTGGTTGATTTGTTGTGATAAGAGCATGAAAAGCAGAAACAGAATGAGGAAAGCTATTCCCATGAGCAATATGTTAAATCCCAAACAATCAAGAACAGACTAACCGTTTTGTTCGTACTTTTACAAGCATGAAAAAACAGTTGTTTTTATTGGTAATCGCACTTATTGCTGTTGATTTTGTTTTTGGGCAAGGTTGTTCTCAGTGCAAGCTATTGGCAGAGCAGGGAAGTGAATTAAATGAAAATTCCTTTGGATCTTCTATCAATACGGGGATTTTATTCCTGATCGCAATTCCCTATTTAATTCTAATGTTCTTCTTCCGCAAGCAAATCGCACGTTTGTTTAAACGTAAAGCAAAAGCTTAACGGTAAAAATTCATTTCATCAATGTACTTGCGAACCGGATCGGTTAACAGGTAACGCACATCTTTTCCCTCTTTAATGGCATGTCGCACAAAACTCGACGATACCTTCATCACCGGAGCATCTTCGCACATCACAATATTCGGGTGATTCATAAATCCATTTTCAGGATAATGGCCAATTTCCTGAACTTCCTCTTCTTCCTGAACAGTTAAAACACGCGGATAGACATAAAACTTATAGTTCGCCAGCAAATGTTCGTGGTTAAACCATTTATGAAAAGTTCTGAGATTGTCTTCTCCCATGATCAGGGAAAACTCGTAATTCGGATACTTTTCTTTCAGATGTGCTAAGGTCGTTGAAGTATAATTTGGTTGAGGCAATTTGAACTCAATATCTGAGGCTTTCAGGTTAAAATTATCCTGGATTGCTTCATTCACAATAGCCAAACGGTGATAATCAGGCAATAGTGAAGACTTCATTTTCAAAGGGTTTTGAGGCGTGACAACCAACCAAACCTGATCGATATCCGTGTATTCCGCCATGAAGTTTGCGATGACCAAATGCCCGACATGAATGGGGTTAAATGTTCCGAAATACAAGCCTACTCTCATAATCCCGAAATAAATTTACGAATGACTTCTTCAGCTTCTTTGCACGCTCTTTCCAGTTCATCGTTCAAAAGAATGTAATCAAATTCCGGTGCACGGTCTAATTCGATATGCGCTTTCTCCAAACGCATCGCAATTTTTTCTTCCGTCTCCGTACTTCGAAAACGCAGACGCCTTTCCAAATCTTCAAAAGAAGGTGGTTGTACGAAAATTGCCAGGGCATTGTCTCCCATGATCTTTTTCAGGTTCAATCCTCCAACCACATCTACATCGAAAATGACGGTTTTTCCATCACTCCAGATTCTTTCCAATTCTGATGACAAGGTTCCGTAAAAATTGTCCGTATAAACTTCTTCCCATTCTACCAATTCGCCACTCTCAATTTTTTGCCTGAATCCTTCAATGCCTAAAAAATAATAGTGTTTCCCGTTTTCTTCTTCACCACGCGGATCGCGGCTGCATGCCGAAATGGAGAATGCCAATTCAGGAATTTTCCCCAGCAAGTATTGAACAATGGTGGTTTTTCCTGCGCCTGATGGTGCTGAAAATATCACACATTTACCTCCACTCGAGTCGAAAACCATTTTACAGGGTATTTAGAACTTGTTCTTTGATTTTCTCCAGGTGGTCTTTCATTTCAACCACAATTTTCTGCATTTCCACATGATAGGATTTGCTTCCAAGTGTGTTGATCTCCCGACCAATCTCCTGTGTAATAAAGCCCAGTTTTTTTCCGCATAACGGAATATTCATGGTTTCAAGGAAATAATTCAAATGGTTTGAAAGACGCATTTTCTCTTCTGAAACATCCATCTTTTCAATGTAGAAAATGATTTCCTGCTCCAAACGGTTTAAGTCGATGGAAATATTGGTAATTTTCTCTAATCCTGTTTTCATACGCTCACGAACCGCTTCAATGCGTGCCGTTTCATATTTGGGAACTTCCTCCAGTAATTCTCCGATGCGTCCGATATTTCCTTCGAAATCTTTTCGCAGCTGATCGCCTTCCTGCTTGCGGAATTCGTTCAGATGATTACAAGCCTCACGCACCAAGCCTTGTACGAAAGTCGATTCTTCATCAGAAAGTGCTTCTTTCTCATTGGAGTAAATCTCCGGCATTCTCAAAACCATAGAGAGAATATTATCCATTGGTTCACCCAATAACTCAGCTGTTTCCTTGATGTCATTGTAATATGCCTGAGCCAGATCACGATTGATAGCGTAATTTTTAGTCTCTCCTGAATTCTCCAAAGAAATAGATAATTCTACTTTACCTCTGTCTAATAATTCAGCAACGATGGAACGATTTTCCAATTCAATCTCACGGTACAATGGAATTGCACGCATATTCAGATCTAAGCTTTTACTGTTTAAGGAACGGATTTCCACAACAACTCTCTTCCCTTGAAAGGAACCTGTTGCTTTTCCGTAGCCGGTCATTGATAATACCATTTGCTTCAGTTTGGGCAAAAGTAAGGAAATATTGTCGAGAAGGTGTTAATTCCAATGCATGAGTACACAAAGAAATTTAGCAATGATTAAACCGAAGAAAGGAGGACGCGAAGGATTAATAGAGTTCAAAAGAATACTTTGCGCCTTTGTTTCTTAGCGGTAGTAAATTACTTGAAGTGAAAAGTGATGTGCTTAGCCCTATTGCTCCAATACAAGCCCCGCCCGCCGAAGCGGACAGGACTCATTGGAAACGATATGCAGTTAGTCCTGGTCTTCCACTACTACTGCAGTAGCAGTAGAGCCAAGAGCTTCTTTGATTTTTGCTTCTAATTCATCCATTAATTCCGGATTATCAGCAATCATATTTTTAACGGAATCTCTTCCTTGTCCTAAACGTGTTTCCCCATAAGAGAACCAGGATCCGCTTTTCTTCAAGATATTCAATTCTACTCCCAGGTCGATTATCTCACCTACTTTGGAAATTCCTTCCCCGTACATGATATCGAATTCTGCTTTGCGGAATGGCGGAGCTACTTTGTTCTTCACAACTTTCACTTTCACGCGGTTACCGATTACGTCTTCTCCTTCTTTGATCTGACTCGCTCTGCGAATATCAATACGCATGGAAGCGTAGAATTTCAATGCATTTCCTCCCGTTGTTGTTTCCGGGTTACCGAACATCACACCAATCTTTTCACGTAATTGGTTGATGAAAATACAGCAGCATTTTGCTTTGTTGATCGAACCGGTAAGTTTACGCAATGCTTTGGACATCAAACGAGCTTGTAGTCCCATTTGTGAATCACCCATTTCTCCTTCGATCTCTGCCTTTGGCGTCAATGCCGCCACGGAGTCAATTACCAATAAGTCAACTGCTCCTGAGCGGATCAAACTGTCGGCGATTTCCAAAGCCTGTTCTCCGTTGTCGGGTTGAGAAATTAACAGGTTGTTGACATCAACCCCCAATTTCTGAGCATAAAACTGATCAAATGCGTGCTCTGCGTCAATAAATGCTGCTATCCCTCCATTTTTCTGACATTCTGCAATTGCATGAATGGCCAGAGTTGTTTTTCCGGATGATTCCGGTCCGTAGATCTCAACGATTCTTCCTTTCGGGTAACCATTTACTCCTAAAGCCAAATCGAGGGTAACTGAACCGGAAGGAATTACTTCCACCTCTTCAATTGCATTATCTCCTAATTTCATTACAGATCCTTTTCCAAAAGTCTTGTCCAACTTTTCCATTGTTAGCTGAAGCGCTTTCAATTTGTCCGGGTTAATTTCTTTAACTGCCATATCGTTTAATTTATATCGTTTTGTTATCGTTTCTGCAAATGTATGACCAGTAGGTCGTAAACTACTTACGATGTTCGCGTCATTCTAAATTTAATAGCTCCTCACCGTGTATTTTTGTTTTTGGCTTATCAATTATATGCGTGATGAGCCCCTTTTCATCTATGACAAACGTGGTCCTGTGGATTCCATCATATTCACGTCCCATAAATTTTTTCAGTCCCCAAACTTTAAATGCATCAATCATTTTCCGTTCAGTGTCTGCGATCAATGGAAAAGGGATACTAAACTTTTCAATGAATTTCGTATGTGCCTTTTCTGTATCCATACTCACTCCCAAAATAGAATACCCCGCCTTTTTTAATTCCGGGTACGAATCCCTTAAACTGCATGCCTGGTTCGTACAAGCCGGTGTATTGTCTTTCGGATAGAAATAGATAACTAATTTTTTACCGGCAAAATCGCGGTTCGATATTTCTTTTCCATTTTGATCTTTTTCCTGGAAATCAGGCATTCGATCACCTACTTTTAATCCCGTCATTAACTGTTGAGTATTTAAACATTTATCTGACGACTAACTAATCAAAAGTACAACTTATTTTAAAACTGACAAGTTTGCGTTGTATTTTTTGCTTAATTTTTCGTCATTTGATTATTTGAAAAGAACTAAGATTTGCTGATTCCCTTTATTATTCAGGGAAATAGACGCTTTGGCCTGTTTCCTGTTCCAACAAAGATTTATCGCGAATGACTTCCTGAACGCTGCGTTTTTCGATCTTACACTCGAGCCACGAAATGATATCCAGGTATAAAAACGGGCGTTTTTCATAAGGAAGTTTTGACAATTTCACCAGTTTACCATGCAAAATACGGAATGCCCGCATCAGTGAAGGATCATCTGAGAACGGAAGCTGGCGCAGGAAGTTCAGGATTTCTTTCTGTACTCCGTGTAAATCTCCCATATTCCGCAAGAACCGGTAAACGGATTTAATCTGGTAATCCAATAAATGATCTTCCGTACCAAGTTCAAAATGCGCAATCAGGTTCAAAATGCGCGCAAAAGCCTGGATATCTTCCCGCAGGGAAACATCTTTCAATTGGATGATCCTGTTCAGGTATTTAATCGCCATTTTATTGTCATCATTGCCGAAATACAAACAAGCAACTTTATAATACAGGATCATAATGCGGTGATTATCCAGGCGGTCTTCGTGATCGGAAAGAAACTGCTCTACTTTCGGAACAATTTCAATTCCTTCGGAAAAGGTACCGCATAAATAATAATAATTGATCTTTGCCGTAAGCCAGTACATGCGGTGCAGCAAAGCGATATTTTCATTCTCCCGGTCTCCCAGGTCTGCACGCTCCAACTTTTGAATGGATTCCAGCAAACGCTTGTGATTTCTGAGGTTGAACAAAGCATTCTGTAAATTATATAAGCCTTTCAAATACATTTCGCGGTAATGATCCTTCACATGTGAGTTGTCCTCAAACAGTTTCACCCACAAACTGGCGTATTTGAAGCACATCAAAAACTCCTGTGTCATGTAATGATACCAGACGTATGCATTATACAGGTGCATTTTTTCTTCAAAGCTTAATTCCGAAATGTTGTATTCCGGTAAACGCGTGGCGAAGAATTCTTTGACGAAACGGTAATCTTTTTCATCTCGTACAAAGCCCACTTTCACGTTCAAAGCATAGAGCTGCAGGGACAAATTTGAAAATTGGATACTTCCCTGGACATGTTTGCTCAAAGTGCGGCTCTCTGCTGTCAATTCATCTGCACGTGAAGAAACACTGCGCGTAATGTGCTGCGATTCAATGAATTTTTCGAAATCCAGGATCTCCAAATGCAGGATCGTGGATTGAATCTTGATAGCATGTTGTTTCGCTTTGTCCAATAATTTCAGCGCCTGGTTGTAAAACCCTTTCTCATACAGGATCAAAGCATGATCCATCGATTCGCGGATCTCAATAGTTGGTAAATGCGCCGCATGCTGAAGCCTTAAACTCGTTAAGAGCTGCTTGTATAAATGGGCTTTGATATTTGAAAGCTGGCTTTTTTTGATTCCGCTGATTTTGGAAATCGCCACTTCGTCCGAATAATTATCTGTTTTATCAATAAAATCAAACAACTGCAAATATTTCATTTCCTCCTGGGAGGAAGAATTTCGATTCGCATAAAGCTTAAAACTCCGTTTTTCTGCCTTTGATAAGGAAGAAATTAAACGAACTAAGCTATCTGTTGATCCTGTGGACATTGTAATTTTTTACTTGAAATAACGTTTGTAATACCCTGATTTACAGATAAATAAATATAATCAATTATCGTTTGGTTATCGTAAATACTCAAAACATTGATTTCGAATAACCAACGCCTTGTTTCATCTTTGTTCTGTTCGAATGATTTTCATAGGTCATTCGTTTTAAAAAGTACTCATTTGAGTAACAGGAGTAGGGGTGCTCTTGTTTTTTCGATTAATAGCAAAATCCTTTGTCTTTTGGCAGAGGATTTTTTTTATCCAAAAATACGCTGAATTGTTGAATTAAGATTTCCGTGGAGGAAAGAAAATCCTTCGGAACGAATTTTCTCATTGGAGACTTTATTGCCAGATAGCAGCATCATTGCCATTTTTCCAAAGAGGATTCGAACTACAAACTTAGGAACTGCAGGCAATAAGCTTTTCTTCAAGACCTTAGCGATCAGTTTTGTAAGTTCTTTATTGCTTGTGTTTCCTGCTGAAGCATGATAGGCCCCTTCCAATTTATGTTCAATGATCAGCCCAAAAACGCGGTAAAGATCTTCGCTGTAAATCCATGGAATGGCTTGTTCTCCGGAAGATAAAACGGCTCCAAATCCTTTCTTGATAGGATTGGCCAATTTTTGCAAAGCACCGCCTGATTCACTCAATACTACGGCAATTCTGACTTTTGAAACTATGCAGATTTGTGAAAACTGATCGGCTGCTTTTTCCCATTTGCGTGTAATATCCGAAATGATGTCATTTCCAAAATCATCTTCTTCTTTATAGATCTTTTCCGGGTGTTCAAATCCATAAGCAACTGCACCGGATGCTGACACATACTGCTTCAGATCATTGGAACTTTTAAACGATTCAAACAAAAAACGAGTGGTTTCTACCCGTGAATCGTATAATTCTTTGATCCGGGACCCCGTCCATCGTTTGGCAGCCAGTTCAGCTCCGCAAAGATTGATCAGAACGGTAGTTTTATCCAGTGCACCCGGATCTATCGTTTTGGTTTCCGGATTCCAGTGGAGGAAGAAACGCTCCAAATCAGAAGGCTTTCTGGAAAGTATCCAAACTTCGTGGCCTGCTTTTCTTAAATGATCTGCCAATCCTGTGCCTATAAGCCCTGAACCTCCTGCAATAACGATCTTTTCCATACTCTGAATTGTTTTCGGGACCTAATTTAAGCGAAAAAAAGGGTGCAATTTGTTATAAACCTGTTACTTTTACGTGTCACCTCATTTTGAATGAAACAAACGTTATGAAAAAGTATATTTTCCCTTTATTACTTGTCGGATTAGTTTCTTGTGGTTCTGATAATTCCACGGAAAAAAGCCCCGAAGAAAAGACAACCATCGTGAAGCATTTCAAAAACGAAGCTGAAATGGATCAACAGGTGCTGGAACTGAAAAAAATAACGGAATCTTCGGATTTGATTGCCAATTCACTGCACTACGAAAAAGGTGACGGACAAATGATGGAAGTGATCGGGTACCTCGACACAGCCAAAGTACTTCAAATCCTGGAAGAGCAGTTCTCAGAAGGAAATGGCAAAACGAACGGAACACGCTTTTATTACCTGAATAACGGAAAGCCCTTTGTGATCCAGGAATTAATTGACCAGGTGAATGGTTCCAATGAAGCCGTATTCATTGACCGTATTTCTTATTACGATGCAAAAGGAAAAATCATCAAGACCAAAGAACGCAGTGCTTCCTTTCAGGACGATATCGCTGGCATGAAATACAAACCTGCGCCACTGCATCCGATAACTTCGGACAAAGCAATGGATGTATTAAATTCTCAAAAAGAATTTGCAACTACTTTCCAGGGATTTGTAAACCAGGATATGTTTAGCTATATCATTCTTGGTGCAGATGATCCGGATGGATTTACAACTGCCCTGAGATTGGATTACAAAGATCAATTAGTCAATATCCTGGCAAGCGACCCGGAAAAATACATGGGTGCACACGTGAAGGTAAACTTTGAAGTTCATACCGACAGAGGGTTTGAATTCCAGGTTTATGCGGGCGGGAAATTCGTAGATTAATACAAAACATTCAAAAATAAGTAGGGGCGCGATTAATCGCGCCCCTACTTATTTTATATCTATTTGATTTTTCCTAATTCTGCTTTCAGGTAATCAATGATCTCAATTTCGATCGGATCTCCGTGTTTTAAATCGGATAGGTAAAGTGAAATCCAGTCAATCAGGTGAATCAGGTAAATGCTCTTTTCAACAGGAGTTGCTCCTTTTGCCGAAATGATTTCTACTTTATCTGTTTTTGATTTGGTGCGTTCAATGGAAATATCGAACCGTTTTTGATTGCGCATCGACAAATCACCCGTCTGGATAAACAAACATCCGTAACGGTTGTCTCCTCCGCCCCAGCCCACTAATTCATTGTGGTTCATTTCGGGAATGACATGCTGCCAGCACAATTCTTTGGAATTTTCGTTGAACTGTTGTTTCGCGCGGATCGTGATTGCTTCATACTCCGATCCTGCATAAACAGCGATTGTTCGTTTCTGAAGCTCGTGTGCTACGCGCATCGCTTCTGACTTGATGTGTGCGGACTCCGAATCAATTAAGGTCTTTCCGTTTGAAATTTCATTCAAAATAGTGGAATGGGCATACCCCAACTGCATGAAAATATTGCTCAATTGCACCAATGAAAAAGCCAAAGCCGTTCTTGGAGGATTTCCACCCGGAACAACCACATATGGGTAGTTATTCGATTTGCAAAATTCAGCCAATGATCCGCCGGAACAAATCCCGATGATCGTTGCACCCTTTGTTTTTGCATCTTCCAAAGCAAACAGGGTTTCTTCCGTGTTTCCGGAATAAGACGATCCAATTACCAGGCTGTGTTTATTTACAAAAGCCGGCAATGAATACTCCTGTACGGACAATACCGGAACCGAACAGGTATTTTGAACCCATTGAGCCACAATTCTTCCCCCGATTCCGGAACCTCCCATACCGCAAATGACGATATTTCGGATCTCCTGATTCGGTTTAGCAAAAGTTGCCCCAGCAGCGATTTTTAATGCCTCACTGATGTTGGACGAAAATTCCTGAATGAGTTTTTCCATAATTCTCTTTGAAGGTTGTAAATATAGTAAGGCTTTTTCTAACTGAAGAAATTTTAAAAATCTTCACCCGGAATAAATTGGAAATAAATAACGTCCGTCCGACATAAATTAGTGTACTTTTACCAAAAAAAAGGACATGAAGCCTAGAACTGCATTGGAAACCTTAGCTATTACTACAAAGGTTGTTCTACCGAATGACACCAATACTCTGGGAAATTTATTCGGAGGTCAGTTATTGGCCTGGATGGACGAAATTGCGAGCGTTTCTGCACACAGACATTGCCGCAGAGTGGTTGTTACGGCAAACGTAAACAACGTCAGTTTCAATTCCCCTATCAATCACGCATCCATTGTGACCCTGGAAGCAAAAGTTTCCCGTGCCTTCAATTCTTCGATGGAGATTTTTGTGGATGTATTTGTGGAAGATCACATTACGGGGAAACGCAGCAAGTCGAACGAAGCGATTTATACTTTTGTAGCAGTTGATCAAAACGGTGCGCCGATCCAGGTTCCCGAATTAATCCCGGAAACGGAAGAAGAAATTGACCGTTTTGAAGGAGCACTGAGAAGAAAACAACTGGCTTTGATTTTGGCAAAGAAAATGACTCCGAAAGATGCCACAGAATTGCGGAAATTGTTTGTTGATTAATTTTATAATAGATCCATTTTAATCACCTCCGGATTTTGCAGGTTCATGCAATTGAAGTGTTTCTTCGGACATTCCTGGTAGCCGATCTTCGAACAAGGCCGGCAGCTCAATCCTGCTACTTCATGAATTGTATAGAGTGATTTATTCTGCGGTGCATACGCATACATTCCGAAATCAGGAACGGTATTTCCCCAAACGCTTACGATAGGTGTTTCGAAACAACTGGCAATGTGCATCAATCCGGTGTCGCCGGTAAGCAGTTTTGCGCAGTGTTTGGTCATAAATGCAGATTGACGCAGCGTCAGTTTTCCGCATAAATCCAACACCCGCTGGCCGGGAAGCAACCTAATCAGTTCGGCTGCTCGTTCCGAATCCATGGAGCCGCCCAGTAAAACGACCGGTAGTTGAACCCCTTCCAAAATTTTCGCCATTAAAGGAACGGGCATTTGTTTGGTGGCATATTGCGCGCCCATCGCCACGCCGATAAACTGCTTCGAATGAAGTGCAATCGATTCCAGGGAAACAATGTCAGAATCTACGAGGAAAAAATCACAAGGTTTCCCATCATTCTTTACCCCTAATTCTTTCACTGCTTCAAAATAGCGGTCCACCACGTGCAGCTTCGGCATGCGGTTGATCTTGAAAGTCGTCAATAAAAGCTTGGAAAAATTCTTCTTCGGAAAGGCGGCTGATTTTACTTTCAAAGCACGTTTCAATCGCAAAGTCCGAATGTTGTTGTGCAGATCGACCACAAAATCGTAATGCTCGTTCTTCAATCGCTCCACCACCTCATCCACCGATTTATCAATAGTAATCAACTGATCGATGTAAGGATTGTGGTCCAAAACCGGCTGAAATGCTTTCTTGGAAATGAAATGGATCTCGGCATCTTTCACCTGTTGTTTGAGACAGCGCACAACGGGAGTCGTTAAAACAACATCGCCAATGGAACTGAAACGAACAACGAGAATTTTCATGGGAGTAAAGGTATAAAAAAGATAGTGTTTGGGTTTATTTCCCAAGGATTTCGTGGATTTATTACATTGTAAAACAAAAAGGATCAGTTAGTTATGTGGTTTTCCGCAAATGTATTTTCAGTATTTATACGGTTGATTTTGAAAAAAATCCTTTTTAAGTTTGGTTACTACTTATTAAAACACGCACTATGAAAGCACTACTATTCACATTACTCCTTACGGGAGCTGCTGCTCATTCTTTCGCCCAATCAAACACCCTTCCTACCAACGGGAATGTGGGAATTGGAACGACCTCACCAACAGAACGTCTCACCGTCAATGGATCAGCGCGAATAGATTCTACGTTAACAGTGCGGGATTCCATGATCGTTGATAGAGATGCACATATCAAAAGTGACCTGCAGGTAGATGGAAATACCACCTTGAATGGTGATCTGATCCTGAAATCACTCAGCGATCCTACATTGGAAGACGACGGAGTTCTTTTAATCGAGGAAGACGGAACTGTGAAGAGCGGAGGCAATTTAAAGAACCTGGTTTATTCCGAAACAACCTATATTCCCTGTAAAGATGAGAACGGAGGAAACACCACTCCTGCTTCACCGGTTTGGCTGCACGGACCCAATAAATTGTATACCAGCCAACATTGTTCACCGGACGTAAAAGTTGGAATCGGGCAGAATGATCCGGATTCGAAATTACACATTACGACGGCCCTCAATAAACAAACGCATCCGCTGATTATAGACAAACGGATCCAGGGAACACCGACTCCTTATAAATTAATGGAACTGGACAACAACGGGCTGCTTTATGCCCGTGAGATCAAAGTAAACCTGGATGCCTGGCCGGATTACGTTTTTGATACCAGCTATCAGTTGATGCCGTTGAGTGAATTACAAGTGTTTATTCAAAAGAACAATCATTTACCCAATGTTCCAAGTGCTTGCGAAATGGAAGAATCGGGAATCAATGTGGCGAAAAGCAATGTGATGCTGATGGAAAAGGTAGAAGAACTGACTTTGTACCTGCTTCAAATGAAAGAGCAATTGGAGGAACAAAAACAATTGTTGCAGCAACAGCAGGAAGTAATCTTTCAATTACAACAATCAAAGCCATAAGCCATGAGAACCTTCATTTTAGGAATGTCCCTGCTCATTGGTTTAAATGGGTTTGGACAAACAGACACGCTGATCTTTAAAAATCCGCGGGAGATGATGGAGTATGCGTATTCGAATACCAATTTCAGCAGCTTTCCGAACAGCTATTTCCGCAATGCAACACTTGAGCTGGAAGATTCGGTTTTTAATCAGTTGATCTATAAAGATCAGCCGCTCCAATGCAGCGGAAAGGGAATCATCGGTTTATTCTCGTTGATGAACTGGTGGGACATGTCGCATAGTTTTCACCGCGATTCCGTGCTTTTCCCGGTTTACGATCATTTCTATTCACTGGATGAATACGGTCAGCTGCGCATTCCGTTTTACGTGGTCGATTTAAAGATCAACTCGCTAATTCCCACAGTTGCAGACGAATTCCGCACCAGTTCCGGTTCAGATCCATATCGTGAAATCTTGTCAACTGATTTAATAGAAGACGAGGTTTTCTATGCAGCTTCCTTCCTCGATTCCTTTGCTTACAACAATGTGATCCTGGAATTAAATGATAAAACCTTTTTTACCAATACCGGAAGGGCCATCGATTATGTGGAAATACAAAGCGGCGAGCAAACCAAGCTCCTGTATTTCAATTCCAGCGTTGATCTAAGTGATTGGCTGAATGGCAGACAAAAACTCCAATTTGTCGTTCATTTCCTGGACGAGAAAGTGGTTTCCTTCAAGCAGGAAGTGGAGATGAATGAGCGATCCACTGCAAAATCATTGATCCACCAACATTTTGAATGGTACTACACTATTTATCCGGACGATTATACCTCTTCGAGCATCTATAACCCTGATTTGAGGTACTCGGTTTATCATGCCTGTGCAGATCAAAAAATCCGGAAACCGTTTATTATGGTGGCGGGTTGGGGAACGCATACAGATAACGCTTATATTAACAATTACGTAAATTGGCCGGCTTCATTAGGGAAATTAGCGAATCAGTTCAACCAGGCCGGTTTGATTGAGACTCTACACGATGAAGGTTTTGATGTGATTTTATGTCAATTCTATCCACCCAATGCATACGTGGAAAAAAATGCCGAACTATTGGAAAAACTGATCCTAGTGGTAAACGATCAGAAATATCAAAACAACTCTTACCAGGAAAACATTATTATGGGATTCAGTGCAGGCGCACTAGCAACCCGCCTGGCGCTCCAAAAAATGGAATACAAGCATCTGAATTCCAATGGACCGCATCCGCACACCAAATTGTACATTTCCAATGACGGAGAACATGGGGGAGCCAATATTCCGCTGGGAATGCAGCATGCGGTAGAATATTTATGGCAATATGAATACAATCCCTATGGACTTTACATACCTGGATATTTCGGTAATATAAATCCATTAGATGGGGATACATATGCTTTGCACTATATTCTTAATGCCCCTTTATCTGCACAATTGCTTCATTATTTCCATACTGAAACAGGTTCAGGTACTTCCCCAGGGCAAGGTCCTAGTAATTATAGAACCTCTTATTTAGCCAAACACACTACTTATAACCACTCCAAAAACGGAGCAAGGCCTGGCTATCCTTCTTTTCAGCGGATGATTTCCCTTTCAAATGGATCTTCCACGCCTGCTTATGACTTTTCAAATTATTCGTGTGACCATTATCCTTATCCAAATGAAACAGGAGCTGTCTTTTTTAAACAAAATGGCTCCCTAATGGGCTGGGTAGACCGCCGATTTGAAGCTTCATTTAGCTCACATGGGATTCACCGGGTTTTTTATTACGAGTACAAACAATTATTTAAACCTTGGAAGGTCGCCTATGAAGCTATCACAAAAGATCCACTCGTATTAGACAATGCTCCCGGAGGAATTATTTTCATTGATCAAAACCCCATTATTAATATTAACAATGAATTGCAGTCTGAATTGACAGGAGCACCGGATATTATTAAGGATCACTTATTTTCATTCACACCAACAGTTCTAACACACGATGTAAAAGATTTGAATAGCAGTTTGAATAATGGGTATCCGGACTATAATTTTAAAGTGCACAAATTAATGTATGATCATGAGATTAGCGCTAATTCTAATGATCCTGATAATGCATCTAACTATTTTGGTTATCCTCATTTAGGTTACCCCGGGAATCATTACGATTATACGGTATTTGATGCCTTATTCTCCTGGAATGAAAATACCGAGCATTTGGTTGGGAACCGAAAGGACCCCAATGAATATGCCGGTATGGATTCACCCCTTAAATCAATCGTTAAAAATTTCGTGGTGGAAGAAGTAGAACCTGATTTCGTTTTCCTGCAGAACTTGCGGATTGGTTTCTATGCAAGACCGAATTATACCTATCGGGTGGATTACGAGGCCGGGAATACCATCCTGCTAGGAAATCACATCACTCAAAAAACAGACTTTCTGGATTTGGTGGTAGAACCGAATGCAATAGTCGATGCACAGGCAGTTACTGAAATTCATTTTACTCCTGGGATCCATATTAAGAATGGTTCTGATTTACATGCCTACATCGGGGATATTACTTGCGAAAAAGCGATTTATATTGCTAATCCAAGTGTGAGTTCCGAGACTAACTTTTCAAAAGATGATCCATTTTTGAATTTAAGAACTGAAAACCCGGAACAAGTTTTGATTTTCCCGAATCCGTCTAAAAAAACCTTTTCCATTCGGTGGGGGGAAACACCAGCAGATCAACTCATTGAAATTCAAATTTTAGATCTTTCCGGGAAAGAAGTTTTTAAAAAGCTCGTATCTTTAGAGGAACCAATATTCCACGAGATAAAACCGGGCTTTTATTTGGTCAAATTAATTAAGAATGGAGTATGCACTACCAGAAATATAGTTATAGAGCAATAATCATACTAAGCCTTTTGGTTTCATTTTTCTCCTGCAAAAAGTTGGACAAGGACAATCCTATTGAGTTTAAAATCAAGGCTCATATACCTTATAGTAATGAACCTATTTCTGGAGTGAAATATACGATTAAGGAATATCGCTCTAAAAAAGGAGGGGTAATTAGTGAAATAGAATACACTGATTTTCTTCTGGAAGGAACAACTGATGCTAGCGGAAACGCAACCATTTCTTTTGCTCCGAAAAAAAATATGAAATATCGTTACGATATTACTTTTGACTATTCGAATATACATTTTGCCAATTATTCCGGAAATTACTCTTTAATAAGGGTTCCCACGTATGTCCCTTTATCTAGAAAAAATCAACAAGATTTTGAAATTAAAGCACTTCCACATTGCAGCGTGCATTTTAAAATTGAAAATGTGAATTGTTTTGATGCCAATGATAAGATGCGATTTAAAACATTCAATATGGATGAATTCCCCAATCAGTCATTTCAATATATCACCGTTTGGGGAGATTATTTTAATGGTTGTGGAGTGTTTAGTGATGCTACTTTTGAAGATAGGCTCACAGGCCGAAAATTATACCAAATCGAAGTAACTAGAAACAATGTTGTCACAACTTACATAGACACATTTTTCTTGCAACCGGGTGTCATGAATGATGTTTTCCTGGAGTATTAAATCAAGTACGGAAAATCGCAACAATTCTTTCAAACCAATTGCTCACATTTGTGAAAACCGATTGCTATGAGACTACTATTCTTATTACTGTCCTTTACTTTGTTGGTTTCATTTTACTCCTGCAAAAGACTGGATAAAAAGAATCCTATTCAATTTACTATTCAAGCACATATTCCTTATAGTAACGAACCAATTGCGGGTGTAAAATATACCATTAGTGAGTACCGTTCGAAAAAATTCTCAAAGACGCTGGGGGATATTGAATATACAGATTTCAAATTAGAAGGAGTTACGGATGCAGGTGGCTGGGCAAAAATTGACTTTTTCCCTAAGAAAAATTTAGATTACATGTATAGAATTGATTTTGATTATTCTAATATTCAATTTGTAAGTTATTCCGGGAGCTATTCTTTGATTAATGCGCCAAGTTATGATCTTATTACACGTCAAGATTATCAGGAGGATTATGAAATTAGGGTTTTACCACTTATGCAAATGAGATGGAACTTTAAGAATTTGTCTTGTTTTGATTCAGACGATACCTTTAAGTACAAATCTTTTAATCTCGACGAATTCCCAAATTATACTTTTAATAATGCAGATCCTTGGCAAGAAGGCCCAACTCTAAATGGTTGCGTTGATCTTACAGGAGATTATTTACAGCGGTTGGCAGGAAGATACGTGTTTAAATGGGAAGCAGTCCGAGGCGGAGTCTTATCAGCTGGAATAGACACCTTTTTTGTTTCTCCCGGTGGAACTGACAATATCAACATGTATTGGTAGCAAAAATCAAGTACGGAAAATCGCAACAACTTTTTCAACTCGTTTTCTCATATTTGTGAAAATCGATTGCTATGAGACTAGTATTTTTTATTTTATTACCATCAAGTTTCCTGCTTGTCTTTTCATCCTGCAAAAGAATTGATAAGAAAAAGCCCATTAAATTTACCATCCAGGCACATATTCCATATAGTGGGGAGCCTATCTCGGGAGTAAAGTATCGGATTATTGAGTATCGTTCGAAAAAATTTTCGATGAAATTAAATGATATTGAATACACAGATTTCAAAATGGAGGGCGTAACTGATGCAGGCGGCTGGGCAAGGATTTCTCTTATCCCCAAGAAGAATTTGGATTATCGTTATATGATCGATTTTGATTATTCAAACATTCAATTTCCAAGTTTTTCGGGTGACTATACTTTGATCAATGAACCACATTTTGATATGATGACCCGCAATAATCAAAGGAGTTACACAATAAGAGCTTTGCCTTTAATGCAAGTTAATTATAAACTGGAGAATATAAATTGTTCTGGCCCTTCAGATAGTATGAGGATTATCTTAAGAAATTATGATGAAGAGTACTATCTGAATTTCAATTATGAAACCTGGAGTCCTTACGCAACAGGTTGCTATTCTAATTCACATCAAATAGAACAAGGATTAGCAGGAAGATACGTTTATAAAATGCAAGTCATTCGAAACGGAAACCTGACAGAAACGATAGACACCATATTAATTGCCCCTGGAGTAAATAGCAATCTATTCATAGAATATTAATCAGTACGGCAGCAAAAATCAAGTACGGAAAATCGCAACAACATTTTCAATTCGTTTTCTCACATTTGTGAAAATCGATTGCTATGAGACTGCTATTTACTTTATTATCACTCTTACTTTTAGTAAGCTGCACCGTCACCAAGCGCCATTCCGGGCCGGGCTATCATGTGGAATGGAAGAAATTTTATTACAAGACTGAAAGTGATGTGGAGAAAGAAAAAGTGGTGAATGCTAAAGATGACTGTCCGCTTGAATCAGAAAACTCAACTACTCATCAAACAGATTCTTTGAGCTATTCAAATTCCCAGGAAGAGAAAATAGCTTTAGAAGAAGGTGTTTTGGACGAAATTCTTATTTCGGGAACAATTGAAAATGCAGAGACTGAAAATCCTTCTCAGCAGATTGAAAAGACGTCTTTACCCGAAAAAGAAGAACCTGAATTTCAGATCAAACAAAGAACAGAACCGCTAACCTGGGTTTCTCTGATTCTTCTTTTTGTAGCCGGAATTGCTTTAGGAATTATTGCGGCTTATGGTTCTATTCTTTTTGTTGGAGCAGGTATTTTAATCACTTGTCTCATGATTGCAATGTTTGTTTGTTCATTAATTTCTGTAATCCGGATTCACCGTGACCCTATTCGTTATAAAAATAAGGGATTGACTTACTTTCTATTTTCTCTTTCATTTATTTGTCTCATTACAGCTGCACTTTATCTGATAGTTATCAGCGCATTAGCATCCATGACTCCCATGCTTCAAGGGATTTGAGTTTTTACTAACAAAAAAGCCGACTCTTTCGAATCGGCTTAAATATCATTTGTTTTCAAATCACTTAATCTTCTTCAGCAAGCCCTGCACTTCTCCAAGCTTGGTTGTTTGTGTTGTGATCTCGCCTTCTTTCTTTTGGCTGGCAGCTTCGTTGTCTTTGATCTTCTGTTCTTCCTCGGAAATTTTCTTCTTGTAATCTTCGATGTCTTTTTTGGAATCTTCGATGTCTTTCAGCATGTCTTCCTTCTCACCGGTCAATTTCTTCAGCGTTTTAGTCTCCAGTTCGATCATTCCGTTGATGCTTTCTTTGGAAGCGTTTTGAGCGAATTTCTTCGCACGGTTCTCAATGATTTTGTGCTGGTCTTTGTGCTCGCCCTGATTCATGTATGCTCCGCCTAAGTCAACGGCAAAAGCTACTTTGATCTCCGAACCGCTTTCAATGATCTTTGCGTAGCCGTCGAAGTACTTGTCGCCCATTCCCTTCATTTTTGCCTCTTTGGCCGTATACTCGCCTTTTGAACTGTTGTATTTTCCGCCCCAATCCTTCATTTCGGATTTCAATTCTTTTTCTACAGCCTCTTTGTTCGCATAGGGAATTGTTACCACGATTGCGTCAAAAGATCCGTGAGAGAAGCTGACTTTGTCATTCGATGTTTTTACTTCCTGCCCGATCACCCATGTAGTCATTAGTGTGGCAACGAAAAGTGTTAGTTGTTTCATGTTGTTTATTTTTATGTTGCTGATCTAAGCAGATCATATTATCAGAAGCTATGCTTCTTCTTGTTTGAACAAGGTAGGAACTTTGTTTCACTTTCCAATATTTTTGTCGCTTTTTTGCCACGCAGTGTGCGGAGAAGATTTAACTTTACGACGTGCAATTCAATTCAATACCCGGGCAGGAAGAACTGAAATCTCATTTGATTGAAGAGGTCAAAGGAGGAAAGATTAGTCATGCCCAGTTATTTGCCGGAAAATCAGGTCATGCCACACTTCCGCTTGCCCTGGCTTTTATCCAGTACATTTTTTGCGAAAACAAAGGAGAAAACGACAGTTGCGGAACCTGCCCATCCTGTAAGAAAGTTTCCGATCTGCAGCACCCCGATCTGCACTTTTCATTTCCAACGGTTCAGACCATTTCGAAAACAACCAATCCGCTTTTAGCACTTTGGAGAACGCAAATCCAGGAACAGCCCATTTTTGATCTGTATCACTGGACCAAACGAATGGACGACAAGGAACGCAAACCGATCATCGGGACGGAAGAAAGCCTGGAGATCGTGAAAAAACTTTCCCTGAAATCGTATGAAGGTGGTTATAAAGTGATGCTGATCTGGATGGCCGAAGAAATGAATGCTACCTGCGCCAATAAATTATTGAAGATCCTGGAGGAGCCGCCTGCAAAAACACTTTTTCTACTGGTTACCGACAGCCCGGATAAATTACTTACCACAATTCTCTCCCGAACACAGATCCTGCGCATTCCATCCTACCCGATCGATGTCATTCAGCAAGTCGTGGAAAGAAGCGGAATTGGCCGACAGCTTGCAGAAAGTATTGCTGCCAGAAGTAACGGCAACCTGATTGATGCACAGCAAATCATGGGCGATCAATCCGAAGCAAACCTGTTTCGTGAATTGTTCATCCAGTTGATGCGTGTCTGCTTCAAAAAAGACGTCAACGCGATGCTGAACTGGACCGATGAGGTTTCCACACTTTCACGTGAAGGACAAAAGCAATTTGTGCAGTATGCACTCCACATGGTTCGTCAGAGTCTCCTGAAGAATTACACGCAGGACATGCTCACGCGTGTTTCCAAAGAAGAAGCGGATTTCCTGGAAAAATTTGCGCGTTTTATTTCAAATAATAATGCCCTGGACTTCATGGAAATATTCAATGACGCCCATTATCATTTAGACCGGAATGCCTTCGGAAAATTATTGTTTACACAGCTCTGCTTTCAAGTCATGCGCTTTATTCACAGAGCTTAAACAGCGCCATAAATTTTCCCAAATTAAAAGACCCGCGGTGACTTCCGTCGAGACAGAAGCATCGCCTAATCAGATTAAGCACCACATGAAGCCCATGCCGTTTTTTGCCACTGATTCACAGATTTTTGGCTGCCTACCGGACAGCCTGGATAGTGCGGGTTTCCGTCGAGACGGAAACTACTTTAGGACCGTAAAGTTGAATTTTTGAGCGAATTTCTGCTGAACCTTGTCCACTTGATTGATCTCAATGTCGTATTGCTTGTCGATTTTCTCAGCCACACTCTGAACTTCTTCTGCCATTGCTTCCTGTTCTTCGAAACTTGCATTTTCGTACTTCTCGATCAGTTTCAACAGCTTTTTGATTTCCTTCTCTCCATTGTTTCTCATGAATTGAGTATAGGCCAAAGCCTGCATGGTTAAACTGCTGTCTCCTTCATAAGGCTGGATTCCTTTTAAATCCGCTGTGGTTTTATCACACAAATCCACCAAACCGTCACATTTTTTCAGGCAATCTTTAATTCCGTTATCCGTTGCTAATGCCAAAATGTAGGCAGAATCCAGGGCGTTGATATGATCAACGATGAAATCATTGTATACCACTACATCATCAAATGATTTTCTTTTGTCGCTGTTACAAGACACTGTTAGCAATAAAGCTGCTGCTGCTGAAAGAATAAGTCCAAATTTCATAGTTGATTGTGTTTAAAATTGTACCCGAAAATAAGTAATTAATCGTGAATTCCGCCCACTTTATCAATTCGAGGTCTCGGTAAGTCCCCGCTTAGTATCAAGAATGACTTGTGGGATAAAAAGAATTCACTATTCACAAAGGACTGTTGTCAAGTCAGATGACAAAATGCTTTCTTGACTGGTAATTTTCGTATTTTTACATCAAATTCAAAAACTATGGGATGTTCCTCGTGTAGCAGCGGTGGTGGTACGCCACGCGGTTGTAAAAATAATGGGACCTGTAGTTCTGGTGGATGTAATAAACTAGGTGTATTCGATTGGCTGGCAAATATGCAGTTGCCGGCAGGTCAGGCATCTTACGATATACTTGAAATTCGCTTCAAAAATAGTCGCAAGACATTTTACAGGAATGCGAAAAACCTTTCACTTCAAGTGGGTGATGTGGTGGTAGTTGAAGCAAGCCCCGGATACGATGTGGGCGTTGTTTCCGTAATAGGTGAATTAGCCAGAATTCAGGTCAAAAAGAAATCTCCGGGTTTAAAACCGATGGAGACTAAAAAGATTTTGCGCATAGCAAATCAGGAAGACGTTGATAAATGGGTGCAAGCCCGTTCTTTGGAGTCGGAAGTCATGTTCCAGGCCCGAACTTTAGCAGTAAATATCGGTTTGGAAATGAAAATTTCCGATGTAGAATATCAAGGCGATCTAACAAAAGCAACGTTTTATTACACTGCTGAAGGACGTGTGGATTTCCGCCAGTTGATCAAAGACATGGCCGATCAATTCAAGATTCGTATAGAGATGCGCCAGATTGGTTCACGCCAGGAAGCTCAGCGCTTGGGTGGGATTGGTTCTTGTGGACGCGAGTTGTGCTGTTCAACCTGGTTGACAGATTTTCGTTCTGTTTCTACTTCTGCGGCGCGTTACCAGCAATTATCCCTGAATCCGCAAAAATTAGCCGGACAATGCGGAAAATTGAAGTGTTGTTTGAACTACGAATTGGACATGTACTTAGATGCTATCAAGTCTTTCCCAAGCACGGATGTCAAATTGCAAACCGAAAGAGGAACTGCTTTCCATATCAAAACCGATGTTTTCAAAAGACAATTGTGGTACATGTATGAAGGCGAAGCTTCTATCGGTGTTGGGCTCGTTGCATTAACTCCTGAACGCGTTCAGGAAATTATCGCTGTAAACAAAACGGGTAAAAAACCAATTGACCTGAAAGACTTTGACAAGCAAGTGGTTACACGCAAAGAACCGGATTACGACAATGTGGTAGGCCAGGATTCCCTGAACCGCTTCGACAATACGTTCAGTAAAAACAAGAACCGTAATAAGAAGAAAAAACCGAAAGGTCCGCGTGCTGAAGGAGAAAATGCAACAGCAACAACTCCAAGACCGGCGCAAAGACCAGACAGACCGCAGGGAAATGCTAACAAGCCACAGCAAAACCGTCCGCAGCAACAAAACAAACCTCAGCAGCCAAAACCTGCTGAAACCGGTGAAGGAACTGCGCCGCAAGCTCAGGCAAATCCGAATAAGAAGAAAAACAATCGTCGCAGACCACCACGTAAAAATACCGGAGGAAATGAAGGCACTGAAAAATAGTTGGATCTTGGCACTATTGGTTTTTCTCGGCTCATGCGGAGATGCACCGCTTTACAACAAATCGTATTCTTTTGCGAACAATTCCTGGGATCAGGATGTAAAGCCGGTGTTTAAAGTCAATGTTTCCGATACAACTGCTTCTTATACCGCTCAAATTACGATTCGTACAACAACCGATTACGGCTACAATAACCTGTGGTTTTTTATTCATTCGAAAACTCCGGGCGGTGAAGTCGACAGATTACCCGTTGAAATGAAAATCGCTAATCCTGACGGTTCCTGGATCGGAGAAACTTCCGGAACAATTGTAGAGAATACGGTTTATTTCAGAGACCTTAAGTTTCCGCAAAAAGGGAATTACACTTTCACTTTCGAACAGGGAATTACAGAACAAAGTGCAAAAAATGTGATGGATATCAGCTATGCTGTGACCAAAAATCCAACGAAGTAATATGGAAATCAAAGTCATCAATAAATCGAACAACGAGTTGCCGCATTATGCAACTACCGATTCTGCAGGTTTGGATATCCGTGCATTTTTGAACGAAGCGGTCACGCTAAAACCTTTGGAGCGCAGGCTGATTCCGACAGGTTTGTACTTAGAAATTCCAAGTGGATTTGAAGTTCAGATCCGCCCGAGAAGCGGGTTTGCATTCAAACAGGGGGTAACGGTATTGAATTCTCCCGGAACCATTGATGCGGATTACCGCGGCGAAATAGGGGTGCTATTGATTAACTTGTCGAACGAAGATGTGATCATCGAAACCGGTGAACGCGTAGCACAAATGGTTGTAGCACCTTTTGTACAGGCTCAATTAAAAGAAACAAATGAACTTTCAGAAACGGACCGCGGAAACGGTGGTTTCGGAAGTACAGGAAAAAATTAAATCATACTATGAAAGTTATCGTTCCAATGGCGGGGCGTGGCAGCCGATTAAGGCCACATACATTGACAGTTCCAAAACCATTGGTGCCTGTTGGGGGGAAACCGATCGTTCACCGTTTGGTGGAAGACATCGCGGCATTGTGCAGCGAACCGATTGATGAGATTGGATTTGTAATCGGTGATTTTGGTCCGGAGATTGAAGCTGAGCTGATCAAAGTAGCTGAGAAATTGGGTGCCAAAGGGAGTATTTTTTACCAGGATAAACCACTTGGAACTGCTCATGCGGTTCTTTGCGCGGAAAAATTGCTGGAAGGTCCGGTTGTAGTAGCTTTTGCCGATACACTTTTTAGAGCGAACTTTAAAATTGATCCGGAAGCGGATGGGATTTTATGGGTAAAGCAAATTGAAGACCCAAGTAACTTTGGAGTTGTGAAACTAAATGACGCAGGTCAGATTATTGACTTTGTGGAAAAACCAAAGGATTTCGTTTCCGATTTGGCAATGATCGGTATTTATTACTTCAAAGATGGGGTGGCTTTGAGAAACGAATTAAACTTTTTAGTAGAAAACGGCATCATAAAGAGCGGCGAATACCAGCTTCCGGATGCATTGCGCAGACTGACGGAAAAAGGAAAGCGTTTTAAACCCGGAGAAGTAGACGAATGGTTGGATTGTGGAAATAAGGAAGTGACTGTTATTACGAATCAACGCGTGTTGGAATTCGACCAGGAAAAAGGAATTAATCTCGTGGACGATTCTGCAAAAATGCTGAATTCGATCATTATTCCTCCGTGTTATATCGGAAAGGACGTGATCCTGGAGAACTCTGTTGTTGGACCGCACGTTTCACTTGGAAAAGGTTCTATGGTTACCAATTCCATCATTAAGAACAGTATTTTGCAGCAGAATTCAATCATCATTGATGCAAATTTGAAAGACTCCATGCTTGGTTCTCATTCAAAATACAAAGGTTTGGCTCGGGATTTGAGCTTGAGCGACTATTCAATAATTAGCTGATGAACTATTTCCTTTACATCTGTGCCTTGCTTTTCGTTTTCACATCCTGTGGAACAAAGAAAACCGCTGAAACCGGAAAGACCAATTCCACGGACGATCTGTCTTACATTCAGACTTTTCACAATGCAATGCGCTTTAAAGTAAAGGGGCAAACACATAACGCTATCCAGGCTTTTGATTCCTGCCTGATGATCCGTCCAACGGATGATGCAGCAGCTTATGGACTCAGCCAGTGTTACCTGCAAATTGACAATAAAACCAAGGCTGCAGAATACACCGAACTGGCAAGTAAACTAGATCCGGGCAATATCTGGTACACACAGGAATTGGGATATATGTATTACAACCAGGGAAAATTTACGGAAGCTGAGAAGTGCTTTTCGAAAATGGTCAAAGATCAGCCCAATAATGTAGACTGGTTATATGCCCACTCTGAAATCCTGAAACGTTTGGGCAGACAGAATGAAGCAATTAATTCGTTGAATAAGATGGAAGATCAATTAGGCGTTTTGCCGGATCTTTCAATCCAGAAATTTGAATTGTATCTTTCCTTAAAACAAGATGAAAAGGGAATCCAGGAAATTCAAAAAGCACGCGAAGTATTCCCGGACGATCTGAGTTTGATTGGAACGCTGGTAGATTACTACTTTTCAAAAAGGGAAATTGCCAAAGCACAATCCATGCTGGTTGAATTGGTGAAGAACGATCCGTCCAATGCACGGGCAAACCTGGCGTTGGGAGATTTGTATTACCGACAAATAAACAAGCCGGAAGCTTACAAGTATTTCAAAGCTGCATTCCAGGGAACCGGTGTTGATATCGATACCAAAATGTCTGTTTTATTGGAAATGTACGAGAAGCAGGTGGTCATCGATAAAGAACTGATTGAATTGGCAGATCTGTTGATTGCCAGTTATCCCAATGATGCAAAAGGTCATTCTGTAAAAGGTGATTTGTTGCTTCGGAACAACCAGAAAGAAGAAGCTCTTGTTTCCTACAAAAACGCTTTGAAGTTTGAAGAGACTAAATTTCCAATCTGGAACCAGGTATTGATGCTGGAATATGAATTGACGAAATTTGAAGACCTGTACAAAGATGCACGTGCTTGCAGCGCTTTGTTCCCAACCATTTCCAGTGTTCAGCTTCTTTACACCATTGCCTGCGTTCAGATTGATCATTTCCAGGAAGCGATTGATGCTGCTGATATGGGGAAAGACCTGGTAGTAAACGATCCGATAACCGAAGCTGAGTTTTACGCTCAAAAAGGGGATGCTTTATTCGCGCTGAAAAAAATCGAAGAGGGAGTCGAAATGTATGAAACAGCATTGGTGATTAATCCTTCGAATTTACTGACGAAGAACAATTACGCTATGCGGTTGGCATTGGCAAATACCAATTTGGAAAGAGCTGAAAAACTGATCAATGAAGCAATCAATTCGGTCGGAAAAAATCCTCCTTACACGGATACAAAGGGAGTGATTTTATTCAGACAAGGAAAATTCAAAGAGGCCCTTGAGCAGTTTACAATCTCAGATGAAGGGGATAAAGAAAACAAAAACTATGTGGAACACATGGGCGATGCATTCTTCCAATTAGGCGATACTGCCAAGGCTCTTGAGTTCTGGAAAAAAGCACAATCACTTGGATCAAAAAATAAATCACTTTCCAAAAAAATTCAATCAAAAACGTATGTCGATCCGGAATATTAAATGGTTGGGAATTGCTTTGCTGGTAATCCTGGCTTCTTGCGTAAGAAGACCAGTTGCTGACAAACCGGTCAAACTTGAAAAACGAAAAACTATTGAGTTGATCCAGGCAATGGACAGTCTTTCCGGTATTCGTCCGAATTCATTTTACACGAAAATCAAATGTCATTTTTCGGATACTAACCGAAGAGTAAGTTTTAAGACTTCCATTCGTGCGATAAAGGACAGTATTATCAATCCGATCATTACTTACGCCGGGATCCCGATTGTAAATTCATTGATCAGATTGGATTCCTTATTCATTTCCAATAGAAAAGATAAGTGCGCCATCCGAACGAACATGGGTTATATCAAAGAATCCTTTGGTGTGGATTTCGATTTCCGGAATATTGAAGAGCTTTTGCTGGGACTTCCGGTTGCTTATGATACGGCCCAAAAATACTTCCAGATCAATGATCCTTATCATTATATCATTTCTTCTCACCGCAAACGCATAATCAAACGAGAAAACAGGGATGAAAACAACACGAACCGAAATAACCGCCACGACAGGGATAATCCACGCAGAGACCGCAATGGAATGGGGAACGAAAGCAATAATGAAGAAGACAATGTCATGATCCGTTATTACATTGATCCTTCACTGAAAAGCATTCAAAAAATGGTCATCGACAGCCCCGAAGACACCACCCATATTTCGATCGATTATATTTCCCGGGACACAGTAGACACTTACCTGCTTCCAAAAGAAGTTATCATAGATATTGTAACAGCACGGAATCATATCGTTCTATCAATGGATTACGATAAAACAGAAATAAACACACCACAGGAAATTTATTTTGTAATACCGGAAGAATATGGTAACTGCAATTCTGAAAAATAGCCTGTTCATCGTTCTATTGACGAGTACCGGCATTGTTTGGTCACAAAAGAAAAGTGACCAGCTTCAGGCTGAACAAAATAAGCTGGAAAAGAAACTTTCCACTACAAAATCCTTGCTGGACAAAGTAAAAAAAGGAACAGAATCCTCTCTGAACGAATTGAAACTGATTGAAAATCAGGTAAAGAACCGGGAATTACTTGTTCGGAATTTTGATAACCAGATCCGCAGTGCCGAATTGACCATTTCTTCCAAAGGAGGCCAGATCAAAGAACTCCAAAAGCGACTGGTGCGTTTAAAAGAGCAGTATAAGAAACTACTGATTTACGCATACAAGCACCGCAATAAAAGTGCAAAGATGATGTACATCTTTTCTTCTTCGAATTATTTTGAAGCAGTGAAGAGAACTTCTTACCTGAAACGTCTTTCTGAAATTCAGCAAAAGCAGTTTAAAGTTATTCTTCAAAGCGAAAAAACGATCCACAAAGAGATCAAAACGATCCGTGAAGAGAAAGACCACAAAAAAGTACTGCTCGAAGAGAAAATAGTAGAAAAGCAGCAAATTGAAAAGGATAAATCTTCGAAACAGCTTGCACTGGAAAAATTGCGCAAAGATGAAAATTCCCTGATGGCAGAAATGAAGGAGCAGGAACGCCAGAAAGCAGAATTGAAACGACGCATCAAACTGGCTATCGAAAAAGAAATCGCAGAAGCAGAGGCAAAAGCCAAAAAAGAGGCCGAGAAAAAAGCTTCCCTGGCTTCTAAAAATACTGCAACTTCTACAGCAGCAAAGACAACTTCTACTGCTTCTCCAACCAAAGAAGTGACGTTTACAGATACGAAAGAGAACATTGCACTGGGCAAAAGCTTTGAATCGAACCGTGGAAAATTGCCGTGGCCTGTATCAAAAGGTTCCGTCACGGAAGGTTATGGAAAAAACGCCCATCCTACTTTGCCGAATGTTTATACCAATAACAACGGAATTGATATCGGAGCTCCCAAAAACTCCCAGGTAAGAGCTGTATTTGACGGAGAGGTAACGAGTGTCCTGAACATTCCGGGAGCAGGAAAAGTGATCATTATTAAGCACGGAGCGTACCGAACAGTTTACAGTAACCTGCAGGAAGCGTATGTTTCTGTAGGAGATAAAGTAAGTTCCAAACAGTCAATCGGGTCTTTGCTTGCAGATGAGGAAGGGAATCTTTCCACATCACATTTCGAAATTCACCAGGTGGTAGAAGGATCAGTACAGCGGATCAATCCAACTTTGTGGTTGGCAATGTAAATTATCAACTCTTTTTAATGATCAATTATCAACATGGGGACTTCTTCTAATTGATCATTACACTTGTACGGATTTTCGCAACTGACTCTATTCAACTTGCAATAAGTGCCCCTTTTTAACGTACTTATCCCTTAGCTTCGCTCAAAAAAGCGATGACGAAGCGACTCCTGATATTCTTTTTCATACTTCTGGCAGTAAGTTCCTGTACTGTCCAAAAACGGCTTCATTCCACAGGTTTTCATGTAGAGTTCCGAAAAAAGTTACAGAAACCAGATTCTCACGAATTGAATACCATTCAAGTGAGAAGTGAAACTCAGGAAACCGAACCGGCAAGCATCTATACAGAGGTAATAACAGATACTCTCCTTATTCCGGAAAAGGTAGAAGAAGGCGTTTATCCCACCAAAATCACCGAAATTAGTACTTCAAGTCAATCAGTTGCAGGAGAGTCGGAACTGAAACCTACAAGTAAACGCTTCCTTACAAATATTGCCATTCAAACCCATTTTTCAGAATCCTTGCTAAACAAATCATTCAAGAAGAACAAGATCAAACAGCGAAGGAGCAAAAGCAGTGATTTCGATTGGGATGAATTTTGGGAATGGATGCTGATTGTAGGGATAATACTGGGATCTGCATTAGTACTTTCACTGGTTGTACCGGGCGTTAATTTTCTTCAGGCATTGCTTGTCGTTCTTCTGGGAATCCTTGCTTTGTATTTATTCGTACTGTTGATTTCATTGGCATTCGGCAATTTCCGTTTCGAATGGTTTTGGAGCGGAAGATAACAGGAAACTGCTTTCTTTTTCTTGGGATCCTATTATAGGATAATCGCTCACACTGCGCGCATAGTAACCCTGGTAGTCAATTGGTTCATTTAACTTCTTTTATATCCTTCAATCCGACTTTTTAAAGTAACTTTGTACCTGCGTAAGAGACCACTATTCTACATTGAAATTTAAATGAATAGTGAAATGAACAACTTCTCCTCCTTAATTCTCCTGGGTTTAATCTCTGTATTTTCTGCCTTTGGGCAAACCGGTCCGGCGGGCGTAGGAAGCTCTGCAACCAATGTGCTGTGGCTAAAAGCAGATGCCGGAACAAGCACTTCCACAAACGGTTCTGCTGTTTCTTCCTGGACAGATCAATCCGGAAACGGTGTGGTATTAAACCAAAGTACAGCAGCACAGCAGCCTTTATTTGTAAGTTCTCTGATGAATGGGTACCCTTCCATTGAATTTGATAACAATGCTTCTTCCGGTCAAAACGATTATTTCATTGCTCCTGATAATCCTATTTTCGACAATACAAACGGATACAGTTTCTTCACCGTAACCCGCATGAAGGGATTGGGAGATGCACAATCTATTATCAGTAAGCGCAATAATGTAGGAAATGAGGAAGCCTTCATGATGTTCTATTACACCGGAAACAGGTTGCATCTGGATATTGACAACGATAATAATCGTTTTTCAAACGGGGTTGTAAGCACCATCAATACCAACAAAATTTATGACGTATTCTACGACGGAACGTTAACTGCTCCGAATCGTTCAACAATCTATGACCAGGAAACACTGCAGATTACCAGTACCGAAAGCAGTGCCACAGTTGCAGATAAAGTTTCACCCTTATTGGTTGGAGCAACTCATTCAGGTGATCCGAGACCGTTCAACGGATACATTTCCGAGATCATTATGTTCCGTACGAAATTAAATGATGCACAGCGTACCATTATCAATAATCACTTGTCTTCAAAATACGATATTCCCTTGAGTGCCAACGATTGGTATGTGGGTGATAATCCCGCAAACGGGAATTACGACCGCAATGTAGCAGGAATAGGAAAAGATGCTACCGGATTAACGAATGCTTCCTTTGATCCTTCGACTTGTGCGGGAATGGGAATCCAATCGGTTTCAGGACTGGACAATAATGATTACATTCTTGCAGGGCATGCATTTCCCGGAAACAGCGAAATCACCACAGATATTGCCGGAATTACCGGGACCAATGTTTCCCGCTGGCAGCGCATCTGGTACTATGATGTTACCAATACAGGTACTGCAAACGTTACGAATATCACATTTGACATGAGTGACGGAGGAATGACAGGAGTAACCCTGGGTGCTACTTCCAATTATATTTTGATTTATCGCGCAGCACAAACTGGTCCATGGACAGAAATTGCAGCCGCCAATTCAATTGTGGGTGATCGAATCGTATTTTCGAACCAATCCATTACACTTGACGGGTATTATACACTTGCCACCAAAGATTATATCGCGAGTCCGCTGCCGGTAGAATTGGTTTCCTTTGATGCTGCTTTAATGAATGAGCGCCAGGTTGCTGTAAGCTGGCAGACTGCCAGTGAATTTAACAGCAGTTATTTTGAGGTTCAAAGATCAGCTGACGGTGAAAACTGGTCGGGGATCGGAACCCTTCCGGCTCAGGGTAATTCACAAGTTACAATCGATTATTCGTTGCTGGACAATGCTCCTTTAAATGGCGTTTCCTACTACCGTTTAAAGCAAGTTGATCTAAACGGCGGCTTCCATTTATCAGATATCAGATCTGTGAACAACAGCCCGAAAGTAAACCAGGTAAAAATTTACCCGAATCCTGCAGATAAAGGGTTGGTAACGATTGTTTCCAATGAGCCGATTTCAAGTTTGTTTGTTTACGATGCTTTTGGGAAAGTTGTTTTCGAAACACAACTTGACTCGGATGATACTTATTTATTAGATACTCAGACCTTCGAATCCGGTATGTACTGGATCAATCTGAATGGTGAAAAACACAAACTGATTGTACGATAGTAATGAAATGATCAATTATAAATGAATCAATTATCAAGGGTTAATCCAGGATTGCCCCTTGATAATTCATAGTTGATCATTAGATTTTTATTCCGACCACGCAGATATCGTCTACCTGTTCCTGTTTCCCTTTCCAATTCTTATAATTTAAAAGCAATTCCTTTCGTTGTTCCCGCAGCTCAAAATCACGAATGGAAGTCAGCAGGTTCCGGAATCGCTGTCGGTTGAATTTTTTCACGTTCTCACCGCCAAACTGGTCGGTATATCCATCTGAAAACAGGTAAAACAAATCTCCTTCCTGCAAACCAAAGTGAATCGTTTCAAACTCTTTTATTTCTTTTGAAGCGTGGCCGATCGAATCAGGTCCTTTCTTAAATTCGATCAATTCACCATCTCTGACCAAGATCAACGGTCTGCCTGCTCCACAAAACGATCCTTTCATTTGAGAGAGATTGAACTTGCAAAATACCAGGTCCATTCCGTCTCGGGTAGTTCCTTCCGTTAAATGTTCATTGAACAAACTCGTCAATTCACGATCCAGAATTTCCACGATCTTCGCCGGATCCGACAAACCTTCCAGTCGAATGATCTGTCTTAGCAAAGCATTTCCGGCAATGTTGACCATCGCTCCGGGAACGCCGTGTCCCGTACAATCACCTACTGCAAAATAGATGTCATCGTGGTGTTGGAAGATCCAATAGAAGTCGCCGCTTATAATATCCTTCGGTTGAAAAATGACAAAGGCATCCGAAAAGATGTTCTGAAAAATGCATTCATTGGGTAGAATACTGCGTTGCAGACTTCCTGCATAACGCATGCTTTCATGCAACCTTTCAGCCTGTTGTTCTAAGTAAGCAATTCGATTGGCAAGTTCTCCGGAAACCAAACTGGGTTCTGATAACTGAACTTGCTCTTCCAAAGCGAGCGTGTTCATCGTATAAAAAATAAAATTGAAAAAAGATTGTTTGTTGACGATTTTTTCAGAGGATCAACAGCCTCCATAAGAATTTAGACCCTGCAGAAATGGGGCATAATTCGCATTCGCCACATGGAATGGCGCGTAAAATTTCGATATGTGGAAATGAAATTCACGGGGTAAAACTAATCAATTTTTCAATTGGGTACGCGAAACATCGCATACCTACACTTATTTTTGGTTTAAAACCTCCTGGATGGTCTGCTCGAAATGTTCAATAGGTTGTGCGCCTGAAACGGCATATTTACGGTCGAAAACAAAGAAAGGAACACCACCTACCCCGATTTGCTGCGCTTCGGCAATATCATTCTTAACCGCAGATGTAAACTGTGTTTCATCTTCCAATACATCTTTGATGTCTAAGGCATTTAGTCCTACTCCAATACCCAGTTCCATTAAAGTATTTGCGTCATTCAAATCTCTTCCATCGGTGAAATAAGCCTTGAAAAAAGTTTCCTCCATGGCATCACCCAAGCCTTTTGCTTTTGCCAATTGAATGATTCGATGTGCATCGAATGAATTTGAAATTACTGCTTTTTCGAAGTGGTAATCGAGTCCGACTTCTGCCGCACGGGCAACCACTCCTGCGTGCATTTGCTTCGATTCTTCTACAGACATTCCTTTGCGTTCTGCCAGGTATTCGTAAACGTTCTTACCCGGTTGCGGAACAATTGTCGGATCCAGCTGAAAGCTCTTCCATTCGATTTCAAATTGTTCGTTCGGAAAATTACCCAATGCTGCTTCCAAATGTCTTTTCCCGATATAACAAAACGGACACATGATGTCCGACCAAATTTCAATTTTCATCCAGCAAAGTTACTTTAATTTACCGGGGTAGATACGAACTTAACAATTGTTGGACTAGTTGATCAAAGGGAACTAAGTTTATCGGATGCTGCCACTCTTCCATTTCCCGGTAGCTTCCTTTCCCAAGCAGGGATTGAGTTTCTGTTGTCTCTTCTTGCGTAACCATGACGTCTTTTTCACCACGCAGTAAGTGAACAGGGATTTGGACCTGATGAAAATCATAGGCTTTTAACGGAGGGTTTTTACCCATTTCCAGCATCATTTTTGCTGTTTTTGAAAGAAGCGTCTTCCATTCATTCTCTCCGTGGATCGATTTCAGATATGCAGCAAATGCAGGAACTTTCTCTTCGATCTTTTCCGCATGGAGCATCTTTGCTTCTTTTTCAGCACTTTCCGGGTTCCAGTTGAATTTGGTTCCCAGTGTCACGATTTTTTCAAAGCTATTTGCTTCCAAACTTTCCAGTTTCAAAGCTACATAACCACCCATGCTGTAACCAAAAACTAAAGGTTTCTCCAATTCATTTTGACCCATAAAATCCTTCAGATCGTTTACGAACCGGTCGATCGAAAAATTGCTTTCATCACCGGATTTTGTGCCATGACCGGAGAAATCAAGCGTGTAAACTTTGAAATGATTGGTCAATTGCGGAATCAACTGTTCGAATTGGGATTTGGCACCAAGTGCTCCGTGAAGAATAATCAGGTTTTTCATACGCGAATATAAAAAGAAATCCGTCTCCCAACCCTATACGGAAGGAAGACGGATTTGGGCATTGGCTTGAGTTACAGCGCCCTCTTTTAAGTAGAGTTGGTTATTCTATATCTTGTTTTCAGTTTAGAACTATGTGTTTCCCATTTAACAGCAACCCTGTCAAATGTTCTTTCGAGTTTCCGGGGCTAAATTAAGACAACAAAAAGTATCAAAACATGCAGTTTTGGTGTTCGGGCAGGAACAATTGATAATCGCTGGGATTTTTCAAATAAGCGTTTGGGTAATCAACTAAAAAATTAGCTTTTAATCAAAAAGTGAAAGGTAAGGAATCGAAAAAAGAACGGATGTTCCTTCCGAAGGTTTTGAGGTAATTGCAAAGGCAAATGCTCCTTTTCTTCGTTTATTCAAAAGGTTGATCCGCTTTTCGGTAATCTGGATCGCAAATGATTGGTGTTCCTTGTTTGGATTCATCGGTCTGTCCGTAGAAAAACCCTTCCCATTGTCTGTGATCCCAATCTCTACTTCTTTTCCTGATTTTCTGTAGGAAATAATCAGCTCTCCGGGTTTATCCAGTCCGGAAAAACCATGCTCAATTGCATTCTCAATAAAAGGCTGAATCAACATTGGCGGCAACAAGAGGTTATCGGGTGATAACTGCTCGTCTATCTCGATCCTGTAATCAAATGAATTATTGAAACGCAGCTGCTGCAGACGCATGTAGTCTTTGAGCCACTTCAACTCTTCTTCGAGCGAAATATTATCTGTTGAAGAATGCTGCAGGATAGAGCGAACAAGACGGGCAAAAGATGTGAGCAGTTTCCCCGATTCTTCCGTGTCTTTTTTCAACATGTATGTATGAATGGCGTGAAGGACGTTAAAGATAAAATGCGGATTCATCTGGGTTTGCAATAAGCGCTGTTCCATTTCAACCGCCACTTTTCCTGCTTTCAACCGGTTATAGCGAATGGTTGTAATAGCAATTACAGTGATGAGTAGAAGCAATAACACGCCTCCGTAAATAAAATAATTCCGGCGGTCTATCGCTAAATCCTTTAGCAGGTTTTCCTGCTTTAGCTGCAGATTCTCGCGCTGTTTCTTTTCCGTTTCATACTGCTCTTTCATTCGGGAAATGCCATGCTGCACTTCCATACTGTTGTTATTATCCTCCAGCTGTTTGGCCTCTTCAAAATATTCCAACGCCTCATCCGTTTTTCCCATCAGCTTATAAACCCGGTAATACTGCCAGAGCAAATCGGCTTCCAATTCTGCATAATCCGGATTATTCCTGATCCAGCGGTGCTTTTTCTTCAATATTTCCAGTGCCTTGTTGTATTGTTTGATGTTCATGTAGGCAATGGACTGGTAAAGGGAGAGTTTAACGCTGTTCAAAGTATCTGACATTTTCAGATAAAACGATTCGCATTCTTTTGATAGTTTGAGGGCTTTCTCACTGCGTCCGGTTTCAGAATAAACATGAACCAGGTTTGCCTGGGAAGTAAGAATCACTCTTTCCTGTTGAAAGTCCTTTTGCAAACGCAGAGCTTCCAACAAATAGGGTTCTGCCGCTTTAAATTGTTTTTGTTCAGCAAGCATGCCTCCCAAATTCCCCAAAGCTACCGATTGGCCATTGTAGTCTTTGATTTCTTTCCGGATCCGGATGGAGCGCCGGTAATAATCGGCGGCTTCTTTATAACGCTCCAACTGCTGTAACAAGATGGCAATGGCGCCAAGCATCTTTGCTTCTTCTGCTTTCGGACCATTTTTTTCATAGTAATTCAGAATCTCAATATTTATCTGAAGAGCTTTTTTATAATCTCCCTGCAGTTTGTAATAATGAGCATACAACCCTTTGCTGAACATCAATTTGGACGGATCACCGAGTTTTTTGAAAATACTGTCCGACTTTTGAAGATTGAATTTCATCCTATCCCAGTCGTTGAGAGTCATGTAATAATTCCCATAAGCGGCATAAGTAAGACCCATTCCTTTGCTGTAATTGATCTTGCGGGAAAGACGCTGCACACTGTCCATGTACGCGCGGAATGTTGCTTTATCCCTGTAGAAATAGCTGATCCCAATATCGTAGTAAAGTTTCGCTTTTACTGTGTCCTCGCCCTGGTAATGGATCTTACGCAGCAAACTGTCGAGTGGCGGCTGTGCAACCGATGCATTTGAAAGCGCGCAAAAAAGAAGAACGATTAAAGAACGGAGCACGACCTTCAAGGACCCCTGTTTTCGGAAGAAGTATTCCATCAATGATTTGCCTTAAAATGAGCCAAAACTTCTTCTTTCTTCCGGGTAGAAACCGGGAGCTCCAATCCGTTCGGCAAAATCAAAAAACCACCGTTTCGCTTATCGAATTGGGTCACATGGCGCATGTTTACCAAATAACTCTGATGCGTGCGAATAAACTGATTGCTATCAATGATACTTTCAAAATGTGCCAGTGTTTTGGAAACCAAAATGGTTTTCCGGTCGGTGAAGAAGAAATGCGTATAAGCTCCGTCAGCCAGGCAATGCGTAATTTCGTTAATGTCCACAATGTGCAGCATATCTGCCGTGTTCAATACAATCCGTTTTGGCTCGGTGGGTTTCAATTGCTGACGAAACACGTCTAACTGATCCAAAATCCGGTCATTTTGAATGCGTTTATGCGCTTTCAACAAAGCAGCTGTCAGATCCGAAGGATCAAAGGGTTTCAATAAGTAATCCAATGCTGAAACCTGGAATGCCTTCAATGCAAAATCGTTGTAAGCCGTAATAAAAATCGTCGGAATGTAGCGCGGAGCAATGCTGTGCAGGATGTCAAATCCGCTTTTATCATGCAATTGAATATCCAGTAATAACAAATCCGGATTGAATTCATCGATTGCTTTCAACGCACTCGGGACGCTGTCTGCTTCCTGAACAAGCAGGTTGTCAATACCACTTCGAGAGAGAACCATTTGACAGTTTTCCCGGGCTATTTTTTCGTCGTCTATAATTAAGATTTTCATGCGCGGAGGTAAAATGGAGATACCAAAAATACAAAATCCGTTTGTGAGCTACGAACGAATTTTGAATATAGTCAATTGTAAGTAAAGATTTACTGTTGTATCTTGTATTAAAATGCAGCTCATGAGATCCTATTCACAAACTCCGCTTTTCCGGAAATCAGAAGAAATTTTTGAGACTCTGAAAAATATTACCGCTCTCATTCCTGAGGAAGATGAAATATTAATGATACTGAAAGGCCAACTCCTGGAAGATGCCATGACCATACAAGCAAAATTAGCTGGAGCGCATGATGTAAAATTATATGATCTTAAGATGGAAAATGCCGCGTTCATCCGCAAAGCTGCACGTGATTTATTGGTTTCATACCATGGTCTGGAAATGCACGGATTTAAGGAAGTAGAATACTATCACCTTATTCGTAATCAAATAGAAGAGTTTCGGATTCTATTTATAGCATGGGTAGCCGAATTTAATCCAAAACATTTTATTACAGACTCATGGGGATTATTCAATCCACCAGGAATTTCACACGACTACGAACAACGTGATGAGGAGTTGGATTTTTTGGATGAAGATGACGCTGACGATGAATAGTGCAGAAACAAAAAATCCGCTCGTCATTGACAAGCGGACTTCATTATTGTATTCTTGAAACGTCTTTATTGCTTCACAACCCGCTGAACGCTTTGCCCCTGGGAGTTCTTGAAATCAAACAAGTAAACTCCGCGCTCGAAATTCTGCAAGGAAATGGTTCCGTTATTTTGAATGTGGTCTTTCAGAACTACTTTTCCCTGAACGTCGTAAACGGTCAATTCTGCATCCGAACCGGAGAAATAAATGTGAACCTGGTCATTAGTCGGATTTGGATAAATGGCAAACAAATCCTTTCCAACGTCTGCTAACCCTGCCGTGGAAACCGAACCGTTGTTGAAGTAAATGGCTTCCGTTACCGTGAAGTATTCTCCCAACGATTTATTTGGGCAGAAGACGCTCAACTGCAGCCAGTAAACTCCGTTTCCGTTGTTCAGGACATAGCTGGTTGTATCGAAATTCGATCCGTTCGAATCTACGACGTTCCAGATCACATTTACGGTATTTCCTGTTGCCCAGATCGAATCGATGTAAGCGGTATCGATTCCACCATAGTAAATATCACAATTCGTCAGTGTTACTCCCAAAGAATCCTGCGCCAATGAATCGATGAACGGATTGTTGAAGACAAAGTTCGAATCAACCGGAATGACAATTTGTGTTGTCAGCGTGTCGCCGCAATTGTCTGTTACATGAAGGTCATGCACTCCGGCGCATAAGTTAGTCACCAAACTATATCCGCTGGAAGTGATTACTTGTGAGCCGTTGTCGAAATCCAGTTCAAAAGGTGCATTTCCGGAAACAGTAACTGCTGCTTCGCCCACACAATTATTTGCATTGGAAGGCATGGAGAAAGAGTTTTCGATGGTTAAAGGAAGAGAAGGAATGATCGTTAAATCCAGCGTGATAATGGAGTCACAACCGGCTGCATTTGAAATGGTGTCGATGTATTGACCGGATGAAGAATACGTTTGACCGTTAATTGGCCAAGTGAATGAAGCGCAGGCTGTTTGGGTTTCTGTTGCAAATGATTCTTGACAAAGAAATAATCTTGCCAACCGATTTCTTCCATAATTATTGTAAGAAGTGAAATTCCCTCCTACAATTAATTTCCCATCATTCTGTATTGCAAATGATGTTACACTGTTATTAAATCCAGATCCGGTATTAAATGAATAATCAATTGTTCCATCAGGATTTAATCTAACGATATGACCACAATTTACATTATTAAATACAGTGAACTCACCTCCCAAAATGATTTTCCCATTAGCTTGGACAGTAATACATGTAACATAACCATTGGCTCCTGAACCGGTCATAAAGGTATTATCAATACTTCCGTCAGGATTTAATAGAACGATCCTATTTACATTTACCCCATTAAAATTTAAGAACGCACCTCCAACTAATATCTTTCCATTCGGTAACACTTCACAACAAACCACTTCTCCATCAGCTCCTGAACCGACATCGAATGAATTATCCAAACTTCCATTTGTATTCAAGCGGGCAAATCGATTGATATTGGTTCCATTAAAGTTTAAAAAGCCTCCTCCTATTAAGATTTTGTCGTTGTTATCTAAATCGACCGAAAAAATTCCCGAATTGGCACCTGTACCTGTAGAAAAAGTATTATCGGTGCTTCCATCACTATTCAAACGTGCAATTCTATTGTGTGTGTTCCCATTAGACACTGTAAAAGCTCCTACTAAGACAATTTTTCCATTACTTTGGATTTCAACGTCCATCACATAAGGATTTGTTCCATTTCCAGGATTAAGAAATGTTTGATCTATTGTTCCATTGGCATTTAGCCTGAGTATGTTTGAATTAACTGGTGTATTACTATATTCATCAAAACCTCCACTTATTATTATCTTATCATCCGGTTGAGATTTAATATCAATTATTGATATCGCTTCATCTCCGGAATAAGAACTAGAGTTATCTATATTTCCGTCATTATTCAAACATACAATGGCATGTTTAGGAATTCCATTTACCGTGTAAAACTCACCACCAACAAGTATTTTCCCGTTTGATTGAACTAAAACAGATTCAACAATTTGACTGAATCCTGAGCCTGTGTTAAAAGTTAAATCAATAGACCCATCAGTTTCAATTCTGGCAATATAATTTCTAGAAACACCATTATACCATCCAAATACTCCACCAATAATTGTCTTGCCATCTGGCTGGACACTTAAACTTAAAGTCGAAAAATCGATACCACTCCCAACGTTAGTCTGATACAAATTATCAATCAACCCATTGATTTGAAGACGGGCTAATCGCATTGCATTTACTCCATTATAAGTGCTGAAATCTCCCCCAACTAATATAGCATCATCGTCCTGGATAGCCAAAACACGTACAATCTCATTAAATCCAGATCCCGTTGTAAAACTCGCATCCATTGTCCCATCAGAATTCAATCTGGCAATATATCCATTGTTAAGTCCGAAGGATGTACTTCCGGCAATAATGACTTTCCCTGTGCTTTGGCTTTTAACATCATAAAGTCCAACAGTGCCTAATCCTGAAGCCAAATAAAAACTCACATCTATTGATCCATCAGAATGAATTCTTGCAATTTTACTTCTTGAAACACCATTGTAATTGGAGAATACTCCTGCAATAATGATTTTACCATCATCTTGAATATGACAAGCCGTAATTACATTGTTCGCTCCAGTTCCAGAATTAAACGTTAAATCTTGGTTTCCATCTGGATCTAGTCTCGTAATTCTATTCTGAGTTAATCCATTGATTAAAGTAAAATCACCAACCAACACTAATTTATCATCCGTCTGAACTTCTACTTTTCTAATTGCGTTATTAAACGTGTTTCCATTGAAAGTTGAATCCAAAGTTCCATCAATATTTAGTCGGACAATATTTGTCACTGAAGTTCCATTGTACGCATTAAATATTCCGACAATAATTATTTTACCGTCTGATTGAATACCTATTGAAACAATTGAACCTCCTGATATTCCCAGTCCGCAATTAAAAGTAGGGTCAATTGTACCGTCGACATTTAATCTTGCCAACCCATTTACCTGCGTACCATTATAACTTGTAAATGTTCCTGATATAATCGTCTTTCCATCAGTTTGAAGAGCAGTAACGTCAATTGGACTATCCGCCCCATCTCCATTTCCAAAACCAATATCACTTGGATTAAATGTTGGATCATTTGCCCCTGGTTGAGCGAATCCTATGTTTGAAATAAGAATTACAAAAGAAAATATTGATAATAAACGATTCATGCAGTTAAATTAATTCCCCAAAAATACAAAAATCCGCCTCAATTTCTCAAGACGGATTTACCTACTACGTTTATTAATTTCTTAATCAAGCCTCCACATGCATGTAGCTCTCCACACTCGGACAAGAACAAACCAAGTTTCTGTCTCCGTATGCGTTGTCCACTCTGCGAACCGGCACCCAGTACTTCCACTCTTTCAAATAAGCAACCGGGTAAGCTGCTTCCTGCGGTGAATAAGGGTAATTCCATTCCTGATTGATGATACAATCTGCTGTGTGCGGAGCGTTCTTCAATAAGTTGTTTTCTTTATCTGCTTTTCCGCTTTCAATGTCAGCAATTTCCTGACGGATCTTGATCATTGCTTCAATGAAACGGTCCAGTTCTTCTTTGTCTTCGGATTCTGTTGGTTCAACCATCAAAGTTCCTGCAACCGGGAAAGATACCGTTGGTGCGTGGAAATTGAAATCGATCAAACGCTTCGCCATATCGGCAACTTCTACGTCTGCTGTTTTCTTGAAATCACGGCAGTCTAAGATCATTTCGTGTGCTACTGTTCCGTTCTTACCGGAGTACAATACATCGTAATGACCTTTCAATTTTGCTGCAATGTAGTTGGCATTTAAGATCGCTGCTTCTGTAGATTGACGCAATCCTTCCGCTCCCAGCATTTTGATGTAACCATAAGAGATCAACAAGATCAGGGCACTTCCGTAAGGCGCTGCAGAAACTGCATGGATCGGTGTGCTTCCTCCTGCTGCAACAACCGGGTTGCTAGGCAGGAAAGGTGCCAAATGTGCCGCCACTCCGATTGGTCCCATTCCAGGGCCACCACCTCCGTGAGGAATTGCAAATGTTTTGTGTAAGTTCAGGTGACAAACGTC
>CBFGOJ010000009.1:0-112772 GCA_965650365.1 uncultured Fluviicola sp.
CTTATGTGACATCGGGACTCTCCAAACCTCACCGTGATTATCTTAAAGCCGGCGGTTTAGGATTTATCCTTGGAGACGGCGACTTGAATTACGCCTGGGAACATTTGGCAGAACTCTATTATTCGGCAGCTTTGATTAAAGACAACTTATTTTTAAGCGGCGCCTACCAGTTTTTAGCTAACCCGGGATACAACAGAGACCGCAAAGGCCCGGTCCATATTTTTTCGCTTAGGCTTCATATGAACATTTAACGAACCAGTGAAAAACCCGGTTATTTAGTAAAAACAGTTCTACTCTTTTTGGAAAGAGAATACTTATAGGTGATTCCCTTGAAAGTGCTCAGAATAGTACCGTCTTCCTGGAAAACAACATTGGTCAGCGCATCCGGATAAAGCAGTTTTCCCTTTGAATCCAGGATATAGAGTTTCCCGTCTTTCACAAGGAGTGGTTTTTCAACCAGGTAATCCGTGAATTCCCCTTCTTTCTGTATTTGCGAACCATCCATCAGGTTCACTACCTCATATCCGTTCTCTTTTTGAATAAAGCCAAATTCATCTACTACAAAATCGCAGGGAAGCGCCTGCAGGATGGTTTGCTGGTCCGGGACCTTTCCCTCAAAAAACTCGGCAGTATACCATTTGTCGTTCTTTTTCACCCGAAGCATAAAAACACCCGACAGCGAAGATGCAATCATCAGCTCATCAAAAACCGGCTTGATCTTTTGATTAAGATTGTAATCATAAACCCCGTATTTCCCGCCCTTATTAACGATAAATGCGTTCTCTGAAATGAATTGCACCCAATCGTATACCGGTGGAATTTCTTTTCGCAGGTTCAGGCTCAGGATTCCATGGAAATTCCCGCTGGTAGTATAGCACACCTCATCGTATTCCGTGTAGGGGAATACTTCGTGCATGGCATCCGGTTTTCCCAGATCAAACGTCAACAGATCATACGCGAACGGAAACACCGTATCATTAAACGCAGAAAGAACTCCCCATTTCCCGGCCTTGTTTTGAACCAGGTAATCCTTCGCATTCCAGGCTGGAACGATTTCGCGGTAAGCAAAAGGAATAGCGGTATCCATTTTATCTTCGAACTCGGAATACACTTTTGCACCTTTCCATTTTCCCTGCTTAGAAACCATGCGTTCGATATTGGTGGAATAAAAAACACGTCCCCTGGAATCCACATAACGCTGCTCATCTTCACTCAACCGGTAAATTAAAGCGATATCCTCCAGGAGCTTGAAATATCCCGGTGCTTGCCGATCCGGCTTAGAGACATCACCCCACACGACTTCAGCTGCTCCCCAAAGACCTCCCGATTGGTATTCGATCAATGTAGTGTGCATGCTGTTTTGAAAAAGCGTGTCCGCATTCAGGTCTCGCACTTTTCCATCCCAGGAAATAAAGCCCAATTTTCCATAGGCATTTTTAAATACGGTGAAAGGAACCAGCAGAATTAACTCGGTTTTCGACGCAGTATCCATGGAATAGGAATAGTAATTTCCCCATTCATCCACAAATCCAGACGACAGATCCGCATCGGTTTCATTCACACTTGGGGTGTTTATTCCCGTATAATTGAAGCTTCCGAAGGCTTTATCAATCTCGGCTCTTTCCACAAAAACAGAATCCCCTACCAGTTCACACAAGCTATGGAATGGCTCTCCCACTTTTCGAAGCGCATAAAACTGATTGTTAACCGGATAAATATCCTGGTATTCACAAGCAGAACTTTTTTCGGCAGTTGAAATCCGGTACGCCACTTTCCCCCATTCATTCATGTAAATCCAGACTGCTGTGCCGGAAGCACTTTTCCCCTTCCTGATGAAAGTAAGTCCCTGCTCCCAATTGGAAACCAATTGCCGATTTCTAAGGTCGTAAATAGCCATTTGTGAAGTATCGCCGTTATTCCTGGTCACGTAGACAAACTCCTCGAAGATCGTTTCGCTGTAAGACGCCATTTCAACACTCTCTTCATTCTCCTGGTAGAACACATTTCTGGTCGGGATAATGACACTTTGAAAAGTATCGATTGCATGATCAAACCGATCGAAAACAATGCTTTTCTCACCTGTCGAACAAATTTTCCATTCCATAAACCCGGTGATCGATTCGTAAGGCGAATAATCAATCCGGAAACCGGGTTTCATAAAAGCCAGTTTATTATTGCATCTGAGTGAAAACTCATCCAGTTCGATATTGTATGAAAATTCTGTAAAAATGGAATCCGTGATTCGTGTCCCGTCTGCTTTAGCCAGGTATAGAACAGGTTCACCATAAAGCAAAAAGCCTTCTGATTCCGGGCTGTAGAAGTAGTCACTTTTATCCAGTACCAGGATGTAATCTATTACCGTGTTATTATCCAAAGAATACTGAAAAGAAGAAACTGCTTCAATACCACTGTATTCCAGGGGAATGATTACGTTTCCTTTTTGATCTATGATCCCTGCTTTTTCCTCTTTTCGGATGATCAGGATTCCCCCGGGAAGAACACCTGATTCTCCCGGCCCCGTGTCGAGGTCACTTGCAATTAGCTCACTTCCATGATACAGATCTACTGTTCCATTTTCGGTGCTTGCTTCGAAATAAGCTTCCACCTGCGTGATCTCTTTGTAATTCGCCGGAATGATCTTGCTTGATCCGTTTGGTAAATATCCCTGCAGGTCTCCGTCGTATAAACGAATCCCAAATTCTTCTACTTTCACACCGGTGTACTTCGATTCCAGGATCTGTCTTCCGTTCTGGTGAACCAATCCCACTTTTCCTTTTGAAAAAATCTGTTTGAGCGTATCTCCTTCATCCTTTACGACTGCTGGTTTTAAGTCCTGGCAAAAGCCGGTAAATGAGAAGAAAAGTAAAATTATACAGTAGCAGCTCGTTTTCATGGATTTGATTTGAACGAAGTTACGCAAGACTATTTGGGTGGCAATAAGCCATTTGCTGTATTTGCAAAAAAGCAGGCACATGATTAATCGCGTGCCTGCTTTTTTTATTAGTTAGATCTCTTCTTTCTGCTTCACCTCTATCTTGGGCGGGATCAATCGGTAGATGATCGGCGTAACCACACGAGAAAGCAAAGTTGAACTGATCAATCCACCGATCAATACGATCGCCAAAGGAGAAATTAACGGGTTGGTAGAAATTGCAATCGGAATCAAACCTCCGATAGCTGTAAGTGATGTCAATACGATAGGTAAGAAACGGACTTCTCCGGCTTCGCGAATGGCTTCGTCGAGACTTCTTCCCTCTTCCCGCAAATGATTCGTGAAATCCACCAGTAAGATCGAGTTCTTGACTTCAATTCCGGCCAGGGCAATCAACCCGATCACCGCAACGAAGGAAAGCGAATTACCGGTCATCCAAAGTGCAATCACCGCTCCCACAATTCCAAGTGGAATAACGGATAATACGATCAGCGTACTTTTGAATGTTTTGAACAACAGGATCAAAACTGCAACGAATAAGAAAACAGTAATTGTGATGATGGTATTGAATCCACCGAAGGATTCATTCCGTGATTCAAACTCACCACCCATCGCATAGGCATAACCTCTGGGAAGTTTTTTCTTCTCCATTTTCGCAATCACTTCATTGATCAGGTTATCCGCCAGAACTCCTTTTTGAGCAAAAGCACTTACTGAAACCGTACGGACCTTATTGAGGTGATTGATGAACAATGGAGAACTTTCCAGTTCCAGACTAGCAATCTGGGAAAGCAAAATCGCCTGCCCCTGCTGATTATTGATGTACAGTTGATTGAAGACATCCAGCGTAGCACGTTCGCCTTTGTGCGTGGTCAAAAGCATGGAAAACTCGTCGTTGTTCTTATCTGAAAAAGTTCCCAGGTCCACTCCGGCAATTGCCAGCCGGACCGTTCTGTCGATATCCACTGTATTTACTCCCAAAGCGCGGGCTTTTTCCTTCGAGATCACCAATTTGAAATCGGATTTCAGGTTACTCACCGGGTTATTTACATACATCGTTCCGGGAGTTTCCTTCAGTAATTTTTCTATTTCCTGGCTCAATTTGCGCAAAGTATCCAGGTTATCCCCGGAAAGACGCACTTCAACCGGTGCAACCATAGGCGGGCCCTGCTCGAAATTCTTCACTTCGATCTTTGCTCCGGGATATTGATTGAAAATCGCTATCAGACGATCGGCTACTTCTTGTTTCTTATCAACTCCGGTATGTTTTTTCAACTGAACAAATACCTGTGCAAAATCGCTGCGTTCGTTTTCCTGAACCACGTTGTAATAAACCGGAGGATTTCCTTTCCCAACATTTGCAGCATAATATTCCACTTCCGGAATCTTGCTCAATTCCTTCTCTACATATTCCGTGATCTCATTTGTGCGATTGAGATTTGTCTGCAAAGGCGCAGAAACATTCACCATGAATTGCGGTTTCTCAGAGGCAGGGAATAAACTGAATCCGATTACCGGGAACAGCATCAGTGAACCAACGAAGATTCCCAAAGCAATCATCAAAGTGATCACCGGACGTTTCAATGCTTTATCCAATAACACCGAATAAGTTCCGGAAATTGCTTTTTGAAGCGCTCTGAGGAAAATATTCCCGTCGTGCTGCCCTTGATGTTGTTTCAACAAACGACTGGAAAGGAACGGAATAATGGTGAGCGAAACCAGCATGGAAGCCAAAACGCTTGCGATAACAGCCATTGGAAGACTGCGGATGAAATCTCCGGCTACTTCCGGCAGAAAGACCAATGGTAAAAAGGCAATGACCAATGTGACGGTACAACCAACTACCGAAAGTCCGATTTGCTTTGTTGCCATCAATGTTGCATCCATGCGGGAATGACCTTCACGAAGCCAGCGTTCGATGTTTTCAACAACCACGATACTGTCGTCGACCAGGAGACCAAGAGCTACAACTAATCCAACGATACTCAACTGATTGATGTTGTATCCCATGACGTTCAGCAATACCAAACCGATTGCCAGGGAAAGCGGGATCGAGATCATTACTACCAAAGACGCTCTTCCGCCCAAAGGAAGCAAAGTAATTGCCACCAAAAGGATCGCTATGAGAAAGTCAATTCCCAAACCGCCCAAACGGTCGTTCACATTATCTCCCTGGTCAAAATGAGTCACCATATCGATGTTTGATGGCATGTGCGTATCAAACTCATCCAGCACTTTTTGGTACTTCTTCTGTGTTTCGGAAATATTGAATCCTTCTTTTTGCGCAGCCGTTACAAACACACAGCGGTGGCCGTTCAAGCGTGTGATGTGCTTGGTTTCTGAGAAATCATGATAAACATCTGCTACATCTTTCAGAGGAATCGTCTTTCCTTCGGAAGCATAAATGATCGTATTGGCAATCTCTTCCAGGGAAACATAATTCCCGCTTGTTTTTACGTTCAGTGATTTTGTTCCCACATCAATACTTCCGCCGGGAATATTAGCTATCTCGCTTTGTAAAGTTCCCACCACCGCATTCAGCGGCAGATGCAGCTGTGCCAGTTTATCGGTTCTCAGGTCAATGCGAACCTGTTCGTCCGACAAGCCGTGAATCTTTACATTCTTTAGTTCCGGAAGTTTTTCCAGTTCTTCCTGCAGATCTTCCGCTGTTCGTTTCAAAGATTTCCGGGAAGCATTTTCGCTGATTAAGGCCGTTTGAATAACATTTACATCGGAAGCAACGAGTTTCTTCACTTCTATGCTCAGGATCTCATCCGGAAGTTCGGAACGCATTCCGTTCACCTCTCGCGTCAGTTCCTGGAACTTCTCGTTCACGTCGGATTCATATTTGTATTCGACCTGCATGATCGCCACACCATCTTTGATCTGTGTTTTGATCCGTTTGATGTTTTCCAGGCTGTAAATCTGTTTTTCCAAAGGTTTCACCACCAATTCTTCCATATCCGAAGGACTTGTTCCGGGATACACAACGATCACGGGGAACATGGGTGAATTGGTAGCAGGGTCCTCGCTTCGAGGCATGGTCAAAAGCGTATTCACCCCTAAAGCGATCGCCATGACAAACAACACCAAAGTGAATTGGTAATTGCGTACTGCGTATGTTGCTATTTTCATTTGTCTTTTTATTATCGAAAGCAGTGCTTTCTTTTATTTAGACGAGATCGTCGAATTTTCATTCAGGTAGGGTCCGCCGGAAACAATTACATATTTGTATCCGTCCAAACCTTCGGAGATTTCCACCACATTCTGGTTCAGATTCTCAATCTTTACCGGAACTTTCTTCACTGTTTTGCGGTCATTGGAGATGAATACGAAACCTTCGTCCGCATTTCCGTCCAGCAAAGCTTCGTAAGGAATTTTCCAGTTCTCGGAAGTTTCGGAAAGTTTGATGGTTGCTTTTCCGAAAACGCCGCTCGCCAGGCCTTCCGGCAATTTTCCCTGGATTTCCAATTCAACTGTAAATGTTCCGCTAAAAGGATCAATACTTTCTGACTTACGGGATACTTTTGCATGCAGCGTTCTATTCCTGAAAACATCTGCCTGGATGGTAGCTTCATCACCTATTTTGATCTGGCTCCACTGACGGTCGCTCACTCCTACTTTTAACTTAAAAGAACTTGATCCGGCTCCGTTGGTTTGAAAAACAGGAGTTCCGCTGCTCACTAATTGTCCCTGGTTAGCCATTTTTTTCAGGATAAATCCATTGGAAACGGCTCTGATTTCTGCATATTTCAGGTTAAACATCGCTGATTGCAGCTGTTCCTGAGCTACCTCGAAAGCGGTTTGCGCATTTTGCATTTGTTCTAACGTTGCAAAACCTTCTTTCTGCAGGTTTTTAGCCCGTTCCAGGTCGCGTCTGGATTTTTCCAGGCCTAGCTTTGCCTGACTTACAGTTGCTTTTACCAAAGTAAGATCTAATGTAGCAAGCAATTGTCCTTTGCGCACTTTATCTCCTTCTTTCACAAACAATTTTTGGATAATTCCACCCGAAAGGAAGGACAAATAGGTTTCATCGTCTGTGGTGAACTGCCCGGAAACATGAATTTCTTCGTTGGAATTCATAGCCTGGATAGCTTCCAGTTTTACAGGAATCAGTTCTGCTTTCGGGATTTCATTGGTCGGTTTTTCTTTCGAACCGCAAGAAGCAAGTATGAGTGAAAGAAAGATTGCCGGAATGAGGATGTTTTTCATAATCGAATAGTTTATTAATTGAATTTCAATGGATATGTTGCTGCTGCCCGCTCAAGTTCAGCCAGTGAACTCAAGTAATTTTGATATTGGATAAGAACGAAAAGTTCAGCGTTGGTCACTTGATTGGAGGCATCAAGAAACTCCAGCTGACTGGTTAATCCTTCTCGGTTTGCACCGGAAACAAGTGCAAAGTATTCTTTGGAAGCTTCTAATTGAATTTTAGCCGTTTCCCAATTTTCCTGTGCGTTTAATACGTTCCGCAATGCTTGTGTGCGTTGTAATTCCAACTGCTGCTCCACCTGATCAAGCTGCAGGCGGGCATTTTCCAATTCGTATTTCGTTTGTTTGATCTGTTGTTGATTGCGTGAACCATTGTAAATTGGAATAGAAGCTGAAACGCCGAACATGTAATAGGCCGATTTTCTACTCACTTCCCAATTCGTTCCCTGGGAGCCCAAATCCAAAAAGGCATTGATTTTTGGAACCCAAAAGTTCTTGTTCATCTTCAGAACAGACTCCTGAACAGTGATCGATTGATCGATTAACTGAAGTTCTTCCCGTTTTTCTTTTGCTTCCAATTGCGCATTTAATCCTGCAATTTCTTCTAAAACAATTTCCGAATCCAGGGGTTTGTTGATCAGGAAATTAAAATAGGCTTGTGCATTCTTCCATTGATTTTTAGCGGTTGAAATAGAAGTATTCATCTTCATCAATTCAGTTTGTGCTTTCACTAAAGTAACCTTCAGGCCTTTTCCCTGCCGGATCAAAGCTTCGTTCAAAGCGACATTTTGCTCCAATACTTTTTTGTTGCTTTCATAGACTGAAACAGATTTCGAAGCCATGATCACATTGTAATAAGCGACTTTGATATTCTTGACCAATTCACGGGCATAAACCTGCATATCCAGACTGCTTAATTGCACTTTTTGCTGTTGAATGCGCTTGTTTGCAATAATATCCATGTTCAGCAAAGGCATGGAAGTACGGATGTAGGTATCGTAATAATTCGTTGGCAGGAAATTGATCTGTTGGTTTTCAATTTGCGGAAAAGCATTGCTGCCGGTCATTTGGTTCAAAGTCGCATAAACCGGGTTCAGCATATCACCAACAGGAAGTTCCGAATAACGGCCGCCTTCAGCTGTGGTATAGGAAGCGTTGAAATTTACGGAGGGAAGAAAATTGCTTTTTGCCGTACTTAATGTCAGAAGTGCTTTTTCTAATTGAATAGAACGTTGTTTTAGCACCAGGTTCGAGTCGAGTCCCTGCCGGATATATCCATCCAATGCTCCCTGCGACCAGGAAAACGACTGACTGCATACACTTGAGGCAATGGCAAGCAGAAAAATAATTTTTTGTTTCATAGTAATCGTTGTTATTTTACTAAACAGTGTTAAGTAACTATTAAAAAAATTAGCGACCGAAGGCGTCGAGCATTTTTAAGAACTCAGCAAAACTTAAATCTACGATTTGCTCGCTCTTTTCTTCGTCCAATACTTTGCAGCGGCCGCGGTCATATAAATTACACATTCCATGCAATGTTGCCCACAACAAATAAGATCCGGCTTCCACATCACTAAAAGGAAGATATCCCTGATCCATACATTGCTGCACGGAATATTTCAATCCCTCAAAAGTGCTCATTCCTTCCTGCCAAACTTCGTGATCTTCATCCAGCTTATTCATGGGTGATTTCTGCACGAACATCAAATCGTAATAATCCGGATATTCCATAGCAAATTTGATATACACGCGACCCATTGCTTTGATACGCTCCAAGGGATTTTCCACCAGGTTGAGCACCTCCATTTTGCTCCCCAGTAATTGAAACCCTTCAGAATGAAGTGCAAATAGAATCGCATCTTTATCCTTGTAATACAAATAGATTGTAGTGGGACTATATTCAATTTTTTGAGCAATTGAACGAATAGAGGTCTGATCAAAGCCTTTTTCCAAAAAGACCTCACGAGCAGCTGTGAGGATGCTTTTTTGCAACACTTCTTTTTCCCGTTCCTTACGTTCGTTAATTCCCATTTTGATATTGAATGGTACAAATATAAATTAACACTGTTAAGTAAACAAATTTTATTTCAAAAAAATGGAAAGAAAATGATTTTTACCGCTAAGGCGCAGAGGAAATACTTCTCCCTGCGCCTATTGCATTATTATTTATAGAGTTGGTAGTTGTATCTTCTAACGAACTTTATGGAGCAATGTAATAAGCCTTGAGCTTAATTCGCTTTTTACTGCAATGAATAAAGTGAAGCATATATTGCTCTCTTTCCTTTTGAACCAGCCCGATTCCTGAAACAAAGTGACTGTTAAACCTAACACTGCTATCTCCACACACATTAATCGGATTTCCGTTCAAATAACTTCCTTCCATATAACTTTTCCTAGCCATTTTCGTTCCCAATAAGGTAGAAACCCATTCCTGTGGCCCAACGTAACTTACTTCTTTGTACGGTCCATAGAAATGCGTTGCGGTCAACATTGTAGTGTTGTTTACATAAGAATAGAGTATTTCTCCTAACTGATTAACGATGTAACCAGAGGAATCCCTTTCAAAATGCTGAATAGGAGCAGATCCCATCTCCGTACCAACATACCAGTGATAAGTTTTTCCATTGATGGTCGAATCACCTTCCAAACGAATCGTATCATTCGAGTACATGATTGATTCATTTCCTGATGCATTAACGTTATAACAATCGTAAACCCAATAAGAACCGGCTGTAGATACATAAACGTAATCTGAAGGAGTCGATGGAATACTTGGTTCTGCTTTTTTACAGGATACTAAAACCAAGGTTAAAATGATAAAGGCGGATATATTTTTCATATACAATTTTAAAGAAAAAAACGGGATATCAAAAACATAAGGACATATTGTAACCCCTTCTAAAAGAAAAATTACCAATCAGTTCTTCAAGAAAGAGACCAACCGATCAATTTCTTCCCGGGTATTGAACGCATGGATACAAATCCGCAGTCGTTGCGAACCCGCCGGAACGGTTGGTGGTAAAATGGCTTTCACAGCAAAACCGGATTCCTGCAGAAGCTTTGCTTTTGATATACAGGATTCCAGGTTGGAGAATTCAATGACCTGGATCGGGGAATTTACTGAACTTAAAGCAGACCGAACTTTTTTCGAAAAATGGGCAATATTTGCCTGCAATTGTTCCCGCAAAATTTCCGGTTTACTTTGTTCGATTTGATTTAGCAGATGCCCGTACATTGCTTCCGGAAGTGCGGTTGTATAAATAAAAGAGCGGGCAAAATTGACCAGGTATTGCCGTACCTCATCGGAACAGCAAACAGCCGCTCCGTGTGCGCCATACGCTTTCCCAAATGTGAATAAACGAATGAAAACAGAATCACTGATTCCTGCCAGGTCGCAAAGACCTTTTCCATTTTCGCCAAAAACTCCGCCGGAATGCGCTTCATCGACGATCAGTAAGGCGCCAAATTCTTTACACAGTTCATTTATTTCAACAAGAGGTGCAAGATCTCCGTCCATGCTGTAGAGCGATTCCACAGCAACGAAAATGGTTCCTTGTGCCGTCGCTGAAGCTATTGGCGACATGCGATGTGCTTTTTGAAGTTTCTTTCCCAGGTCTTCCACATCGTTGTGCCTGAATGAAAAGGAAGAGGCAAAACTCAAACGAATTCCATCCCGAACGGAAGCGTGTACCAATTCATCGTAAATGATCGTATCTCCTTTTTGCGGAATGGATGAGAACAAACCAAGATTTGCATCGTAACCCGAATTGAAGATTAAAGCCGTTTCCGATTGAAAATGACCTGCAACTTGCTTTTCCACTTCTTCTACCACTTTCGAATTCCCGGAAATCAAACGGGAACCGGTACTTCCGGTAATTTCAATCGACTGAGGAATTTTTGCAAGCCCCAAATAATCATTGGACCAGAAATCAATGTGGTGATCAAACGACAAAAGGGAGCGTAAACTCCCCTTCTCTATTCTATCTTGTAAATTGCGTTGAAACTTCAAACCGCGGTTTTAAGAAACAGTCACTTTTCGCGGAACAAATCCCTGGGATGCAATTTTGGCTTCAGCCAGTTCTTTTGCTCGCTGCGCTTCTTTTTCTTTTCTAGCCACGATGATTGGATCCGGTTTTGAAACCGGCTGCTCACCATCTGCAAATGCTTCTTTCGGGATCAGTCCCAAAATGGCAAACATTTCTTTATCCTCGTTGAACTCCGGATTTGGAGTCGTCAATAATTTATCTCCTGCGAAAATAGATCCTGCTCCTGCCATGAAACACAAAGCCTGGCCTTCCATCGTCATTTTTGTTCTACCTGCCGACAAACGCACAACTGCTTCCGGGAAAGCGATACGCGTAGTTGCGACCATTCGGATCATTTCCCATTGTTCGATCGGTTTTTGATCTTCCAACGGCGTTCCATCCACTGCAACCAATGCGTTAATCGGAATAGATTCCGGTGGATTTTCCATTTCCATATAGCTCATCAATAAACCTACACGGTCTTCGATTGCTTCTCCCATCCCGATAATTCCCCCGGAACAAACCGTCAAACCTGCTTTTTTCGCATTGTCAATAGTGTTCAAACGATCTTCGTATTCGCGGGTAGAAATAACATCTCCGTAAAATTCTTTCGAAGAATCCAGGTTGTGGTTGTAAGCAAACAAACCTGCATTTTTCAAACGGTGTGCCTGATCCTGGTTCATCATTCCAAGCGTCGCACAAACTTCCATTCCAAGATCGTTTACTGCTGCCACCATTTCGATCACATTGTCGAAATCCTTATTGTCACGCACTTCTCTCCACGCTGCTCCCATACACAAACGGGAAGAACCGTTCACCTGTGCATTTTTCGCCTGCTCAATCACTGATTCAACCGACATCAATTTATGTGCTTCTACATCCGTATGATAACGTGCTGCCTGCGGACAATATCCACAATCTTCCGGGCAGCCACCTGTTTTGATGCTCAACAAAGAAGACATCTGAACTTCTCTCGGGTTGTGAAACTGACGGTGAATCGTAGCTGCTTCGAAAACCAATTCCAACAAAGGTTTGTTGTACAATTCAAGTAAGCTTTCTTTCGTGTTGTATGCTGGGTTTACTTTCATATCTGAATTCTTATGGAGAACAAATATACAAAGTCTGCCGAAGGTGGCGCTTACTTGTGTTTTGAAATTATGAACAGGAAAGCATTATCTTTATCTACCTGAATATTCATTGATGCATCAAGAAATAGCAAACATTCGAAAATACAAAGCTGCAGATCACTTAATCTGCATGGAAATCTTCAAAACCAATGTCCCGAAGTATTTTACGTTGGAAGAAGTTAATGAATTTGATAGCTTTTTAACGAAACTGGGCGATCCGGAGGCTTTGGACAATCCAATTTACTATGTGATGGAATTGGAAAATAAACTCATTGGCTGCGGCGGATTTGGCGAAAAGGAAGGGATTGATGGAACCGCTTGCATTACATTCGTTTGGGGAATGGTTGATCGTGCATCCCACAAAAAAGGATTTGGTGAACAGCTCCTGCAATTTCGCTTAGCTGAAATTCCCCTTCACTTTCCAAACAAACAAGTAATCCTGGATACTACCCAGTTTTCGTATACGTTTTTTGAAAAGTATGGATTCAAAACGGTAAAAATCACTGAAAACTCTTACGGAGAAGGAATGCACCGGTATGATATGGTGTTAGAAGGTTCAAAAGGTTAAACCTGTTCAAAGGGTTCAATGAATTGAAAATGGAGAATGAAAAATTGAAAAGTGTTTAAACGAAATTTTGAACATTTGAACATTTGAACATTTGAACTATTGTTTCCCTACCAAACAAACCGCATAAGCTTTCACCGCTTCACCGGCACCAAAAGAATCTACTTTTTCGTGGGTTGTTGCTTTAATCGAAACACGATCAGTTTCCACTTCCAGGATTTCGGCTAAAATGGTTTGCATCTCGGGAATGTGCGGATTGACCTTTGGATTTTCTAAAATGACCGTGGCATCGATATTGACTACGGAGAATTGTTTCTCTTTGATCAAAGCCATGACATTCTTCAGTAAAATTTTGGAATCGATTCCTTTGTACTGCGGATCGGTATCTGAGAAATGAAAACCGATGTCACGCAGGTTCAAAGCACCCAATAAGGCATCGCAAATGGCATGGATCAGCACGTCGGCATCTGAATGACCAATGGCACCAAATGAAGAAGGGAGCTTTAACCCTCCCAACCAAAATTCTCGTCCTTCTTCCAAACGATGAACATCTACTCCGAAACCAATTCGAATGTCCATTATTCAGGCTTAGTTTCTCCTTTATCTGCTTTTTCACCCAAAGTAAAACGAAGTGTAAAACGCATCGTATTTGCCAATGGGTTATTTCGCTTCATTGCTGCTAAATAAGAAAAGTCAAAAGAGAAGATGTTGTATTTGAATCCAACACCCATTGTAAAGAACTGACGCCCTCCTTTAGAGATATTCTCGTAGAAATAACCTCCGCGTACAGAGAAAATATCATTATACCAGTATTCCAATCCGGAACCGATCATGATCTCACGCATTTCCTCTCCGAACTTGGATCCTTTTTTCACCTGGAAACTTCCGTCTTCATTAGCGACCGGATTTCCGTCATCGTCTTTAATAATTCTTCCCGGAGCATCGTAGAATGACTGAATCATCCCCGCAATTACACCTACATCGTTGCTTTTTCCTGAAATCAAGGTTGTTTCACCGTCTACTTTCGCATAAATAGCCGGAGTTGGGACCAATAACTTGGAAACATCCACACTCACGGTTAAACTGTTGTACTTATCGATCTTAGCGGTATAAGCGTTTCCAATTCTTAATGAAGTTGGCAGGAAATCTCTTCGCGCATTGGCAGAATATGCCACTTTGTTACCCACATTCGCAATAACAACTCCTAATGAATAAACTCCGTTAACACCAAACCAGTTGATATCTTCATTTCTGTGAGCGTACGAGATGTCTGCAATACCTGCAATCGCTGCTTTTGTTTCAGTTCCGGCAGTTACCAAACCACCTGTTAAGTTGGAATAAGCAAACTTTCCGTTGATCCCGATACTGTGTCTTTCTGCCAGTTTAAATGCATAAGACAAAGTCAATTCAAATTCATTCGGTTTAAACTCCCGGATGTAATTCCCTCCCTGGTCTGTAAAAGTGATCTCTCCCAAAGAGAAATAACGCAAAGCACCACCAACAACATGTCTTTCACCAACTCTAGTAAAACCGGAAAGGTAAGAAAGGTGCATATCATTTGTCAATTGTCTCAACCAGGGTGTATAACTCACACCTATTTCTGATTTCGACTCAGCGAAATTAAGCATCGCTGTATTCCACATAGTGGAAGAGGAATTCGGACTTAAAGCTGTCCCTGCATCGCCCATTGCTCCGGATCTTGAATCCGGGTTAATACCTAAAAAAGGCAATGCTGTGGTGATCGTATTTAATTGAATATCGTTTTGGTCAATCTTACCTCCATTCGCCTGGGAGAATGAAAAAGAACTAACAAAAAGCGTAAAAATCAGTAATTTATGAGACAACATGTATCTATTTCAGTTTTATATGTGACAAAAATACGCAAAACTAGGACTTTTATTGTGCAACTATCTTAAAAGAACCAATTTTTCCATTTTTTGAGCCTTCTTCCCATCAGGCATCGTAACTTTTAGTTGATAAACGTAAACTCCTTTAGCCAATTGATCTCCAAAATCATCTTTCCCGTCCCAGGTAATTCCTTCTACGCGAAATCCGTTGGTTGGTACTAGTTGATTGATGGTCTTAACCAGTCGACCTGAAACCGTATAAATATTGATTTGGGTTTCCAGGGAAGCACAGGATTGATTGTGCTCGTACATAAACATGGTATTTGTTGTAAACGGATTCGGATAGTTCAATACGTGATCCAGCTGCACATCCTGGTCTTCTGTTACAGTGAATTCCAAACGAATGGTGCTTGAATTGTTATTGACATCCCAAACTTTTACATCTAAGGTGTGCGAACCTACAGCCAAGCTTCGAAGTGTGTATTGCAGTTTCCCGTTTTGGTAACTATCCAGGTTGGATTTGTAATATTCATTCAACACAATCGGACTTCCGGTATTTCCATCCAAAACAGCGGTGATATCGTGCCCAATCCCGTTTCCAACCGTATTGATCCCGAACTCATCATAAGCTTCTACGACCAGCAAAGGATTAGCACTGGCAATACTTCCGTTCACAAACGAATCGTCATTCAAATAGATCTTCAGTTCCGGACCCACATTATCTACCGGCGGATTCGGGTTGATTCCACCGACAATGAAAGTGGTATCCCAACCATCTGCATCAACGATCTTGTTATCTGCGTAATAACTGATTTTCCCTCTTCCATAATTGAAATCGATGTCTTTGGGAACGATAAATTCGAATTTAAAATCTCCGTTAGCAACTGTTGCGCGTCCTTTGTATAAAGCATTCTTTTGAGTAGTAAACTTTATAATCGGTGAGAAATCTGTTGGATTAGTAGCCACAGGATCATTCGCCAAAGTAGATACGATTTTTGGCTTATCGAAGATCGTTGGCGAAAGAATACCATTGAAGGTAGTTAATTTGTTTCCGCTGTAATCTTCCAAATGTCCTACCACATGCATTTTTGTAAGGGCACGAACAGTATCAGCTCCATTTGAAATGGATACATGATTAATCGAATCGGTAACAATTCTCCATTTTGGCAGACAGATTTTTAAAGCAGGATCACCAATTAAGTTGAAACATCTTCTATTGGAAGAATTTCCGGAAGAGTTTTTGGTACGGCGCATAATTTCACCGAATGTCAGCGGATCGAAATTTGCATCCCTTTCAATCACGTGAGAAAAGAAACTTGCAACCACCAGCGTATTGATTGAAATATAAACCGAACGGGTGGTTGTCATCAGGGCAATGGATCCTCCTTTCGGGTTCAGGGAAATCAATTCCCCGATAGATTCCCTGGAAGGGTCGTCAAACTTCGTAAATTCACAAGTCGATGTCACAAACAATCCCATTCTGTTGAGGTTTGTCCAGGCATTTGCCTGAGGAATGGTGATAAATCGTTCTTCTGCCGCACCCACTTCACCTCCGTGGCCGATGTAATTCGTGATCAAACTTCCACGTTCAACACGGTCCGTAATTGCACTCAACACTTCCGGGTAGCGGTGTCCGCCGGTAGTTGAAACCTGCGTATAAGCATCCGAATAGATTTTTTCGCAATTCATCTCATTGGCATCACCCTGCACCTGTTCAAACGCAGGTTCGGCATCATCAATAATAAATTTTCCACTATTCTGATCATCCGTAATATTCGTATACACCTGTCTCCAGTCGCCAAACATGTTTGCTGATTCTCCAATACAACAACTGTTCGGATCATCCGAAATGATTGGCGAATTGATTCCGTTTTTCATGTAGTGTTCAACCTTATCTACCTGCGTCTGTGCATGTGTTGCATTTGACACCAGCAAACGACCTACACCAAGATCCATTAAGTCATTATCTCCAATGGACTCATTATTGTCCATGAAACCGAAATAATCGTCTGTCACCAAAGCAAAAACGTGATTCTCAGAATTCATATATTCATAAGTCGGGATCATGTAATTATTTCCCGGCACACGGCCTTTAGGATCGTACGTTGCATCACCGAACAAGCACAGGTACTTTGGCTGCAAAGCAGGATTCCCGCCCGCGCGATCGTAAAACATTTTCACAAATCGTCTGATTGCCGTAGCATCCTGGTTTCCTGAAGAAAATTCGTTGTAAACCTGCTCCACATCTACCACAATTGTCGACAATCCATTCGCCTGGTGCAAATTTCCCAAACGAAGTGCCTGGTTCATGAACTGCTTCGGACTCACAATGACATAATCAAACTGGCCCAAAGCATGTAAATCCTGGTTTTCCACATTTTTCACAAACTTGGGCTGTTCGTAGGTTTCATTGAATACAAAAAACTCTCTCAATGTATCCGTTGATTGTCTGAATGAAAAAGTAGTTCCGGCAAGTGTACCCTGAATAAGCTGAGGATTTGTCTTTGATGTAACATCCCATACGCGATGAGTCGCACTCATTCCTGACACATTAAACTGGCTCACATTTCCTGCAGCAACAGAATTCAGGTCGCGAAACAACATGGAATTTCCAAAGAATGTCAATCCTCTTCTTCCCACTACTTCAATAAAGTCCAGGTAAGCCCTGACCGAAGCATTTGAGCGCGTAAAGTTATAAACCAGATCAACCGGCGAAGAAGTTGGATTGACGGTAAAACTTTCGGTATCCCGGATATAATCTCCTCCAACACCTGACAAATCCAGGTTATTAACCTGGGTTCCATTGTAATTCACCTGGAAGCTATTTACACCCGAGGCTCCGCTTCCATTATTTGCCACTGCATATTCCACCTGGAGCGGTGTTCCCGGATCCACATTCGGGATATTGAATTTGAATGTCTGATTCAGGTTTACATCAAAAGATTCACCATACCAGCGCTGCCCACCGGAAACAAGGTTCACAGATTCATTTTCGTGTATATCATAAAAAGTATAAGAATTGACTGTTTGGTTGGATGGCAAAGGTGATTCGGGCAGGTTTTGAATACGAAGCGGCAAATCTGCTGCATCGATGTGAATAAAATAGGTATTCACCGCGCTGTAAATATGCTGACTTCTGTTGTAATTAGTTCCTGAAGTCCGATTCCATCTATTGGGGCCAGCTCCAAAAAACAAGAAATACTCATCTTCCGTGAAAGCAGTATCGGTATTTCCCACGAACTGAATGGCATTTTTCTTCAAATCATCCGTAAAGACAGCATTATTCAATTCCGAAAGAATTCCATCTGCATTTCCATATAAATTGATTGTTTTCGGATCGATATTATCCACATCCAGTTTCATTACATCTTTGAAAAACGCTCTGTTCAATTGAAAAATTCCGTCATTCGGAACTGAAATTTTGTACCACGAACCGCTGTTAAGCACCGAATTCGATGCATATTTCAAATAATTCGAAGAACTAACAGCTCCGGAAGCAGTCAATCTTAATTTATAGGACACCACTTTCTGATATCCGGCACCCATTTTTATGTAAGGCATACATTTTGAGACAAGGAAACTTTCATTTCGTGACTTGGTTACTTTGGCCTGAATATCTGCAACTGTTGGGATTTGCTCTTTGATGGAATTCAGGTAATTGGTCTCATAAGACTCCACTTGCTGGGTCTGAATATCCAGAACAGTTACCTGATAATTACCTGCTTTTGATTTCTGCTGAAATGAATGAATGGGTCTTTGTCCGTCGAAATCACCTCCCGCAATAACAGGAACCACCGTTAGAACACCATTCAGTGTCAATTGTCGGGGCTGTTCCCATTGAATTTCAACAGAAACATCCTGAGCCACAGCCGAATGAGTTATTAAAAGTAAAAGGATAAGTTTGTAAAGGTTGTTAAAAATGTAACTTGCTTGTGTTTTGTCGTTTTTCATAGCACAAAATTCGAAAACTTGATGAATGTTCAATCAAACGTATGAATTCTTTTTTTATTTTTGTGTTTCGGCGATTTAGTTGTAACCATTGTATTTTTTTTTCGTAACATTGGCAAACCAATGCTACATATTAGCTTGAAAATATTCTTAACCGAATGAGAAATATTAAACTATTAGCGTTTGTTGGATGCCTTTTTGGCTCGTGTCAATTATATGCGCAAGACCCAACTTTTACGCAGTTTTACGCAAACCCCCTGTACCTGAACCCTGCTTTTGCCGGATCTCATGGATGTGCTCGTTTTTCGATGAATTATCGGAACGAGTGGCCTAGCCTTTCTGGAAACTATGTTACCTATAGTGCATCTTACGATCAACATTTCAAAAACATATCAGGAGGGATCGGAATTTTAGCTACTCATGACATGCAAGGTCAGGGTACTATTAACACATCTATGTTAGGCCTTATTTACTCTTACCACTTAAAAGTAAATAGAAAATTCGCGATGCTTTTCGGAGTGCGCGCAGCCTGGTACCAAAAATTCCTGGATTGGGATAAATTGACTTTTGGAGATATGATTGATCCAAGAAGAGGTTTTATCTACCAGACAGGTGATTTACGAAGAGGTGGTTCAAAAGGGTTCTTTGATGCTTCTGCCGGATTTGTCGGATATTCAAAACACTTCTTCTTTGGAGGAGCAGTGCATCACTTAAACATGCCGAACGAATCCGTAATTATTGGTAATTCACCGATGCCTATGCGATTCACCGGACACATGGGTGCTGAAATTCCTTTAGGAGGAAAATCAAAATACAACAATACAACTTCTATCATGCCGAACATCGTATATCAATACCAACAAGGTTTCCAGGAAATCAACATTGGTACGTATATTAAATACGGTGCTTTCAATGCAGGAGCATGGTTCAGAAACAGAGATGCGTTTATCCTTACAATTGGAGTTACGACGCCTTCTTTCCGAATCGGATATAGTTATGACGTTACTGTTTCCAGATTGAATAATGGTGTTTCGGGTGGATCACACGAAGTTTCATTAGGAATCTTTACAAAGTGTAAACCAAAAGGCTCGACATTTAAGACAATTTCATGTCCGTCCTTCTAAATAAAATATTTTTTGTAACCTTTTGTTGATAATCCGTTTATAAACTTAACTTTGGTGTCCCAAAAAATGAAAAAACAAACCAAGCATATGAAAATGTTGCGTTTATTTATCTTAGCGGTTGCAGGTGTTGCAATAGCTTCGTGTAGTCGAGATTCCTCCTCATCAACAGGATGGGATTACAACAATGTACAGCATGGAGGCTTTCAAAAAGTTCCGTTTGTAGATCAGGAAACTGGTCCCGGACTAATTCTTGTTGAAGGTGGTACATTTACTATGGGTATGGTCGAACAAGATGTTATGTTCGATTATAACAATCGTCCTGCTCGTGTAACTGTTTCATCCTTTTACATGGATCAAACAGAGGTTACGAACTTCCATTGGTTAGAGTACTTGTACTGGATCAAAAGATCTTACGAGAAGTATAACATGGTTTATCGTAATGCTTTACCAGATACGCTTGCTTGGAGAAGTCCTTTAGCGTTCATGGATAAGTATGTAGATTACTATTTACGTCACCCTGCTTACAGAGATTACCCGGTTGTTGGTGTATCCTGGTTGCAGGCAACAGATTTCTGTAAATGGCGTACTGACCGTGTTAACGAATACATTTTGATTCGTGAAGGTGTTCTTGGATGGGACATCGATGCAGCGGATGCAGAAACTTTCAACACAGATGCTTACATCGTTGGTCAATTTGAGCAGGATGAAGAATTGGGTGGAAGAAAATTAAGAGATACAGATCCTTCTCACAGAGATGGTAAAAAATTAGGTGAGCGTATCGTTCGTATGGAAGATGGAATTCTTCTTCCGAGATACCGTCTCCCAACTGAAGCTGAATGGGAGTATGCATCGCTTGGATTGATCGGGAACCTTTCTGAAGGTACTGAGGTAATCACAGAGCGTCGTCAATATCCCTGGAATGGTCACTTCGTTCGCCAGGACAATAAAGAATTTACAGGTGCAATCCGTGCTAACTTCGTAAGAGGTAAAGGGGATTACATGGGGGTTGCAGGTCGTTTGAACGATGGTGCTGACGTAACTGCTCCTGTTGAGTCTTTCTGGCCAAATGATTACGGATTATACCACATGGCGGGTAACGTTTCTGAGTGGGTAATGGATGTTTACCGTCCTTTGTCTTCTGAAGATTTCGATGAGTTCCGTCCTTTCCGTGGAAACGTATTCCAAACAAAGGTTTTGAATAACGACGGAATTGTTGAGCAAAAAGATCAGCAGGTTATGTACGATGTTCACGGTATGAAAGAATACCTGAATGCTTTCGAGCGCGTACGTTACCAACGTGTATCTGCAGCGAACCACAATCCGAATGACTCAGTTATTCCAGGAGGAATTCAAATGCATAACCAAGCAGAGCACCGTTTCAAAAGAGGAGCTGCACCGGACGCATACTATGTTTCTCACGGAAAGAAAAAAGACTCTATTGAATTAGCTTTAATTGCAGAAATTAATGCCATATTAGACCGAGCAATTCTTGATAAGAACGACAAATACGATATCGAAGCATCTTCGATTGTTCAGGATGAGATTTTCGAAGGACTTTTTGTTGAAAGAACAAGAAATGGTAGAGATGAAGAGTATTCATTCGAAATCATTCCAATGCTGCGTGAAGGATTCAATCAATTCATCATCGGTACCCCGGGTAAATTGAAATACCGTAATGTAACCGAAGAGGAGAACATTGGCCGCTTGAATTACCGCAAAGATGATTACATCGATTATTTAGATGGAGATATCGAAAGCTCTATTTATTACGATAACGATGATCGCAAAAACGGTATCAACGAAGCAACTCGTGATCCACATTTGATCATGTACCAAAACGAATACGAAACTTACGATTTGAACGGTACACCAATCAAACCGGAAGACAGAACTTCCTGGCCAACAACTTTGATCTCTGACAAATCCAGAGTTTACAAAGGTGGTTCATGGAAAGACCGTGCTTATTGGTTGAATGCAGGTTCAAGAAGATACCTTGACGAAGCACAGTCAACTTGTACTATCGGATTCCGCTGTGCGATGGATCGTGTAGGAAGCCCGGTTGGACATAACTACGGTAAAAAGAAACAAAAGAAAAAATAATAGTTATTGATTTTTAAAAACCCTGACTCCGTCTACTGATGGATGTCAGGGTTTTTTTTATGGTAAAAAATGGAAGCACTTTACAAACTATTCAAGTCAAGTACCGGAGTTGAAACCGATACGCGTAAAATCCGGGAAGGATCACTGTTCTTCTGCCTGAAAGGAGCCAACTTCGACGGAAACACCTTTGCCGAAGAAGCATTAAAGCTCGGAGCTATTGCATCAGTAATCGACAATCCGGAATATCATATTGAAGGAAAAACCGTACTGGTAGATGATGTACTTCTTGCTCTTCAGAACCTGGCAAGACATCACAGAAATCAATTTCAAATCCCTGTTTTAGGGATCACCGGCAGCAACGGAAAAACAACTTCCAAAGAATTGATCTCAACCGTACTTGCAACCCAATACCAGGTTCATTTCACGCAAGGGAATTTCAACAATCACATTGGCGTACCGCTAACACTTTTGCAGTTGAATGAAATGCACGAAATTGCAGTGATCGAAATGGGCGCAAATAAACCCGGCGACATTAAAGAGCTGGTCGAAATTGCACTTCCAACTCATGGGATCATTACAAACATCGGCAGAGCACATTTAGAAGGTTTCAAATCGCTGGAAGGAGTGATTAAAACGAAAACAGAATTGTTTGATTTCTTAGCAAAGGAGAAAGGACACATCTTTGCCAATAAACAAGATGAAACCATTATCAACAAACTCCCCTCTTCTACTCACAATCATTTTTACAACGATGATACTGAATTAGGCGGCTCTTTGCTAAGATTAACTCCTTTGGTGGAGATGGAATGGTTTGAACCGAATTATTCGAGTCCGGCGATTCAAACAAACCTGGTTGGAGAATACAATTTCATCAACTTCCTGGCTGCAATCCGAATCGGGAGATTCTTCGAAATCAGCCCGGACAATTGCAACAAAGCTATTTCCGGTTATGAACCAACGAATAATCGTTCACAGGTCACCAAAACAGATAAAAACACGCTGATTGTGGATTGTTACAATGCAAATCCAACAAGTATGCGCTCTGCCTTATCCAGCTTCGCAAAAATTGATAATCACGCGAAGATTTTCATCCTGGGCGATATGCGCGAAATGGGTGATGATGCAGCAATGGTCCACGAAGAAGTAGTACAGCAAACAATTGATCTGCGCTTGAGCGGATTCTTTATCGGAGAAGAGTTTCTAAAGTTTAAAGGAATGCATCCCAATGCGATCTTTTTGAAGTCGACTGACCCGTTGATTGAACATTTTTCTAATAATCCACCGGCAGAATTGTTGATCTTATTGAAAGGGTCGCGGGGGATTTCGTTGGAAAAGGTGATCCCGTATTTGTAAAAAAATGCGATTGGACGTAAAAACGCAATATTACGTCCAACCCAAAAACCGCTCTTACTGATCACCCAATAAAAAGGCATAAAAAAACGGGATGAATATTCATCCCGTTTTTGTTTTCTCACGCTGATTAATCAGCCAATATATTTCTTGAAATAACGATCTTTTGTACTTCAGAAGTTCCTTCGTAGATCTGAGTGATCTTAGCATCACGCATCAAACGCTCAACATGGTACTCTTTTACGTATCCGTAACCTCCGTGGATCTGAACAGCTTCAACTGTTTGTTCCATTGCTACTTTTGAAGCATACAACTTCGCCATTGCAGAAGACTGATCAAAGTTTCTACCAGCGTCCTTATCAGCTGCAGCACGGTAAACCAACAAACGAGCAGCTTCAATTTGTGTAGCCATGTCTGCGATCTTAAATGCAATTGCCTGGTGCTTGTAAATTTCTTTTCCAAATGCCTTGCGCTCTTTCGAATAAGCTGTTGCCAATTCAAAACCTCCTGCAGCGATACCCAATGCCTGAGCAGCAATCCCGATTCGTCCTCCGGAAAGTGTTTTCATGGCGAATTTGAAACCAAATCCATCTTCACCAATACGGTTAGCTTTCGGAACTTTCACATCCTGGAACATCAATGTATGAGTATCACTTCCGCGAATTCCTAATTTATCTTCTTTCGCTCCAACGATGAAGCCTTCCATTCCTCTTTCAATGATCAAAGCATTAATCCCTCTGTGACCAAGCTCAGCATTTGTTTGAGCAATTACGATGTAAGTAGAAGCCGTTGAACCGTTTGTAATCCAGTTCTTCGTTCCGTTTACCAGGTAATAATCACCCATATCGATAGCTGTTGTACGTTGAGATGTAGCATCAGATCCAGCTTCAGGCTCAGACAAACAAAAAGCACCGATTTTCTCTCCTTTAGCAAGAGGAACAAGGAATTTCATTTTTTGCTCTTCGTTACCAAACTTCTCCAATCCCCAACAAACCAGGGAATTGTTTACTGACATACAAACTGAAGACGAAGCATCCACTTTGGAAATCTCTTCCATTGCAAGTACGTAGGACATTGTGTCCATACCTCCACCTCCATATTTCGGATCAACCATCATTCCTAAGAACCCAAGTTCACCTAATTGCTTCATTTCTTCAACAGGAAATTTTTGATCTCTATCCCGATCTATAACTCCAGGTTTTAATACGTTTTGAGCGAAATCACGTGCAGCTTCTTTCACTGCTTTTTGTTCTTCTGTCAATTCGAAATTCATCTGTATCGCAGTTTATTTTATATTTGTTTCAGGAGACAAATGTACCTATAAAAACTTAATTTTCGTCTTTTATGAATTCATTCAAAATAATCGGCTTAATGTCAGGTACTTCACTTGATGGAGTCGATGTAACTTATGCGACATACACGAAGATTTCTGAGAAGAACTGGGAGTTTACCATTCATGCGTCCCACACCTTCCAATTCCCTGAAATCCTGCTTTCCAGCTTACATGAAGCGAGCAAATTGTCGGGTTCTCAATTAGCAACTTTAGACCATGACTTGGGAGTGTTTTTCTCCTTGTCGATCAATCAGTTCATCGAAGACAAATCCATTTCACGGGAAGAGGTGGATTCCATTGCTTCTCATGGGCAAACGATTTTTCATCAACCATCCCGAGGGTTCACCACACAAATTGGAAATCCAGCTGTCATTGCGGTACAAACAGGGATTAAAACAATCGGCGATTTCCGAACGAAAGATGTCTTATATCACGGACAAGGAGCTCCTTTGGTTCCAATTGGCGATCAATACCTGTTTGGGTCGAAAGCGGACGGGTTTATCAATATCGGTGGTTTTGCCAATATCAGTTTCGAAGAAAAAGGCCTGGTTCGGGCATACGACATTTGCCCGGCGAATCTTCCCATGAACAAATTGGCTCGTGCGAAACACCTGGACTACGACAAAAACGGAAACCTGGCTCGTGAAGGCGAATTGAATTACTTCCTACTCGATTTATTGAATAGTTTGGATTATTACCAGGAAGAGGGGCCGAAATCATTGGGGACCGAATGGCTGGAACAATACTTTTATCCCCTACTCAAATTTGACAAGGACATCGAAAACAACCTGGCAACAGTGGTCGAACACATTGCCATTCAACTGGGCGAGATTTGTACCAAAAAGGATTTGAAACGGGTCATGATTACGGGAGGCGGAGCGAAAAACACCTTTCTAATTGAGCGCTTCAAACGCTATTACACGGGAGAAATCATTTCCGTTGATAGTGAACTCATTGATTATAAGGAAGCTCTGATTTTCGGACTGTTAGGCGCGCTAAATTTGAACAACGAACCCAATTGTCTTTCAAGTGTTACCGGTGCTTCCAAAAATGTCATCGGCGGAGTTCATCATTTGCCCTAACAAGGAGGATCGTCCAAAAATTAGCGGAGAATTCAGCCATTTCTCATGCCGAAAGCGCAATAATGCCTACTTTTGCGTCTCAATATTTGAATCAGTCAACGAACAAATTAACATGAAAGATTTACTTCACAAGTTTGAAAATAAGCGCCCGGAAATCGTTTTCGAGTGGAAAGATGCTGAAACTGAAGCAGAAGGATGGGTAGTTATCAATTCTTTGCGAGGTGGAGCTGCCGGAGGTGGTACCCGAATGCGAATCGGTTTGGACAAACGTGAAGTAGAAAGTCTTGCAAAAACAATGGAAGTAAAATTCACTGTTGCAGGGCCTCCGATCGGCGGAGCGAAATCCGGAATTAATTTTGACCCGAAAGATCCGCGTAAAGAAGGAGTTCTTAGACGTTGGTATGCTGCTGTAACTCCGCTTTTGAAGCATTATTACGGCACAGGTGGTGATTTGAATGTTGACGAAATTCACGAAGTTATTCCGATTACAGAAGATTGTGGGATCTGGCATCCGCAGGAAGGTGTCTTTAACGGACATTTCCAGCCGCGTGAAGCTCAGAAGATCAATCGCATCGGTCAATTGAGACAAGGTGTATTGAAAGTGATCGAAGACAAGCAATACAGTCCGAGTGTAGAGAAGAAATATGTAGTTGCTGATATGATCACCGGATACGGTGTTGCACAGTCAGTGGCACATTATTATGATATTTGGGGCGGTGATTTGAAAGGAAAGAAAGTCATCGTTCAAGGTTGGGGAAATGTAGCTTCAGCAGGAGCGTATTACCTGGCGCAATCCGGAGCAAAAATTGTTGGGATCATTGATCGCGTAGGTGGATTAATCAACGAAAACGGATTTTCCTTAGAAGAGATCAAGGACTTATTCCTGACAAAAAACGGAAATGAGATCATTCATCCGGATTTGAAATCATTTGATGAGATCAATGCAAAAATCTGGGATATTCCCGCAGATGTATTTATCCCTTGTGCTGCATCACGTTTGATCACTCAGGAGCAGGTAGAGCGCATGATCAAATCCGGAGTGCAGGTTATTGCTGCCGGAGCGAATGTTCCATTTGCAGATAAAGAGATTTTCTTCGGACCAATTGCTGATTATGCAGATAATCACATTTCTGTAATCCCTGATTTCATTTCAAATTGTGGAATGGCACGAGTTTTTGCTTATTTGATGAGCAATGACCTGAAAGAATTGACAGACCAGGGAATTTTTGAAGATACGAGCAAGATCATCGGAGACGCATTGAAAAAAGCGCATGCTAAAAACAGTTCCAAAACCGGAATTGCAAAATCAGCCTTCGAAATAGCTCTGAATCAGTTGGTATAAACCAATTGAGTGTTCAACTGTTCAAAAAAATCAAAAGAGTTTACCCCTTGAACTTTTTGAACGTTTAAACCTTTTGAACGATCTATAATGGCAAAACGTAAATCAACCAGCGGTTTATTTAAGCAGTTTTTTGAAAGCGAGAAATCAAGTGGTTTAACGCTCATTGCATTTACCATTCTGTCTTTGGTTTTGGCCAATTCCCCAATTCAGCATTCCTATATGGAGTTTTGGGAGCTTCCTGTGGCCGGCATGAAAATCGAGCATTGGATAAACGATGGTTTGATGGCGGTTTTCTTCCTGCTGGTAGGATTGGAACTGAAGCACGAGTTTTTGGCAGGAGAACTTTCTTCCCTGAAAAAAGCCACACTTCCCATTTTCAGTGCACTTGGCGGTATGTTGGTCCCTGCCGGAATTTTCATTTGGTTGAACCTGGGAAAATCCAGTGTTTCGGGATTCGGAATTCCTATGGCAACAGATATCGCTTTTGCTTTGGGGGCACTTTCACTCCTTGGAAACAAAGTTCCTTTGTCGATTAAAGTTTTCCTCACAGCACTGGCAGTAATAGACGATTTAGGGGCAATTGCAGTAATCGGTATTTTCTACACGAAAACTATCTTCTGGCTGAATTTTGGAATCGCAATAGGGATCTTTATCTCTTTGCTGGTTCTAAACAAACTCAAAGTCCGTTCGCTTTGGATCTACATTCCGCTCGGACTTGGAATGTGGTACTTCATGCTACATTCCGGAATTCACGCAACCATTTCAGGAGTTCTGCTTGCTTTCACCATTCCTGCCTTCAGCAACACGAGAGGTAAATCGCCCGCCAACAAATTGCAGCAAAAACTACACTACCCTGTTCCCTATATCATTCTTCCTCTTTTCGCCCTGGCAAATACAGCTATTCCTATCGGAGAAAACTGGTACACGGCCTTAGCAGAACCTGTAAGTCTCGGAATCATTTTGGGACTGGTTATCGGAAAACCTATCGGCATTTTTCTCTTCACCTGGCTATCCATTCGATTAAAATTAGCTGAGAAACCCAAAGGAATCGGCTGGAATCAATTATTCGGCGTTGGAATTCTTGGTGGAATTGGTTTTACCATGTCAATCTTTGTCACTATCCTGGCCTTCTCTGACACGGAAATCATCCTGAATTCCAAGTTTGCCATCCTCATTTCTTCCCTGGCAGCAGGAATCATTGGATTCATTTGGTTGCGGATCAGTTTTCGGGATCGCAAAAAAAGAAATACGGGGTCCGCAGTTCGTTAAAACTAGAACTCTAGAATTCTCGAATTCTAGTCATCCCAAAATTCAAGGGTAAATCCCCCACCCAATTTGTAACCAAATCTGCTGATCAAACTTATTTCAAATACACACGCGAATCGCAAAAATCCAAATCCTATAAACAAAATGCTGTGAATATCTCTTCAACATAAGGGAGATTCATCTGTTAATGGGGCGTATTTTTGGAAATTGATTCATGTATTGATTTATAAACCAGATGAGAAAAGCAGCAATATTTACAATCTTATTTTTAGCAACTCCCTTGTTGAGTTTGGCGCAAATTGTTCAGGACAGCACGCCGGCAGCTGGAGAAAAGGCAGCAAAAGCAGGAGAAAAGATCACTGCATTGGATTTCGTAATGAAGGGCGGGGTTTTTATCATCCCTATTATTATTTTATTGTTCTATACATTGTACGTGATCATTGAGCGCTATCGCTACATCAAACGCATGTCTGTTTACAATTCCAATTTATTGAATGACATTCGCATGAACCTTGAAAAAGGAAATATCCAGGATGCATTGAATACCGTACAACGGGATCAAAGCGCATTCGGGTCCGTAGTTGCCGAAGGAATTCAAACGATCGGAAGACCGGTTTCTGAAATCGAATCCAACATGGAGAAGGTTGCCAATATTGAAATCGGTAAAATGGAAAAAGGAATGGGTGTATTGGGATTGATTGCAGGTATCGCACCAACTTTCGGATTTATCGGTACGATTGCCGGGGTAATCAAAATTTTCTACAACATCTCTATCTCTGAAAACGTAAGTATCGGAAATATCTCCGGGGGTTTATACGAAAAGATGATCAGTTCCGGTGCCGGATTGACGGTAGGTATTATCGCTTATTCTGCTTATCATATTTTGAATGCAATGATCGATAACTACACGCTTAAAATCCAGTCTACCAACTTAGGATTTATTAATATCATTCAACGTCCAGGAAAATGGCAATAAAACGTAAAAAACGCTTTCATGCGGGAGTAGAATCCTCTTCCATGAGCGACATCATGTTCTTCCTGCTTTTGTTCTTTTTGATTATTTCTACATTGGCAAATCCGAACGTGATCCAGGTGCCGCTTCCGGATGCGAACAATACGGATCAAACTCCCAAGCAACTTTTGACTCTTACAGTTACAAGTGATAAGAAATATTACATCGATAAAGACGAGGTAAGCGCAGAGAATTTGGAGGCGACTTTATTACAGAGGGTCAAAGAATTCGGAGGAGAAAACACCGTAGTTCTTCGACCGGCGCATGATCTGGACGTCCAGGAATTGATCGACCTATTGCAACTTGGTTTGAAAAACAGGATCAAGTTCGTAATTGCTACCAAAGCCGGATAATTCTTCTAAATCAGGAGCTATGGAATACAGCGTGGAAACAGAAAAAAGAGACCGTAAGAATGACCGCAAAATGGCTCGGATCATTACTATTTCCGCTTGCGTCGTATTGCTCTCCGTTCTTTCATTTATTGGATACAGCATTTCCAACCCAAATACGGATAAACAATTAGCTCAGGAGAATGAGGAATATGTTGCTTTGGATGCTCAGTTATTAGACCCGGGGACAAACGCAGGCGGAGCAGGAAGTCCTGCCAAAGCGGCCAAGGCAAAAACATCTCCTGCACAAATGCAGCAGGTTCTTACATCACAGAACAGCGACGCACACGAAAAGTCGGGAAATTCAACTATAACAAATACAACGGATCCAAACGATCAGACTTCTGCCGCAAAACATGTCAGCGATAATCCATTTGGAAAGGGAGGGATTAACGGAGAAAAATATAGCGGAAACGTTGGGAACAATCCCGGTTGGAAAGATGATCAGACAGAACCTGACAAATCTCCTGAAACGGTGTCGCGCTACCTGGTTGAAAAACCCAATACAACAAACATTCAATCCGACGAAAACTGCAAGATCGTCCTGTCCGTTCTAATCGATCCGAACGGGAATATTATCGCAACACCTACCTTTGTAAAAAGCGGTTCAACGACCAATGATATGAATTTAATAAACCAGACCATTCAGGTGGTAAAAGAACAAGCCCGCTTTAACAAAGTGAACACGACAAAGAACACGAAAGTGGCAGTAGTTATTCGTATTACAGCGAGCTAATTTTGCTAAAAAATCCTTCGAAATTGAACTTTTTGGGATTTGAGTCGTAAATTACAATACCGGCTCAGTGATTAATTAAAATTACTCGCTATTCCGACACAATAAATGAACAGAATATGGAAGAATTTGCTTTTGAAACAGTAAAGGCCGAAGAAGTCAAAGATCGAAAGGTAGCGGGAATCATCGCTGTATCTGCATTGGTATTACTTTTGGCTATTCTCCATTTTTTAGGGTACCGCATTCCCACTCCTCCGCTTCCGGAGCAGTTATTGTACAAGGACATGGAAATGCAGCTGCTCGATGTGGAATTAGAGGAATTGCCTGTTGGTACAGGTGGTGGTGGTTCCGGAACTCCTGCTAAGGTGGAACAAGCGACAAAAACTCCACCCCAAATGGAACAAGTACTCACCCAACACAGCAGTACCACACATCACAGTTCCGGAAATTCCAATATTACTAATACAAATACTCCAAATAACAATCCTCCAACCGGACAAAACGTCAGCAACAATCCCTTTGGTACCGGCGGAAGCGGTGGTGGAAATGGAAGCGGGAATGGTCATGGAATCGGAAATGATGACGGAGACGGTTCAGGACCTGGTAACGGGGCCGGAAGTGGCGGAAACCCGGAACGTCGTTGGGTAGAAAAGCCTAACACAAACAGTATTCAATCAGACGAAAGCTGTGTAATTGTCTTGTCTATTTTGGTTGATCCGGATGGAAACATCATTGGAAAACCAACCTTTGTGAAGAATGGTTCCAATACAAACGATATGACATTGATCAACCAGGTAATTAACGTAGTTAAGAATACCGGGAAATTCAACAAGGCTAATGTTACAAAAAATCAGAAAGTGGCTTCTGTCATTCGAATTAGTGCAAACTAGTTTTCGTTAAAGTCGTTTAAAAAAAGATTTTCTTCATTTTTTAGGTGTAGATTTAAACTGGTTTACAAAGAGGGTTTATGGTATTTGTATATATTCTGTTTATACTTATTATTCTTTTTTCGCTCTACCAATACGTGGATAATAGTGAGTGGGAGGAGTTTCATGCGAAGAACTTCAAAGTTATTTTCGAAAAACGAAATAAACGTTACGGAGCGTATCGCATCAGGAACCGTCAACCGGTAGTTCTTATGTATGTGCTATTAGCAACGGTTCTATTGGGGGTTGCAGCCGTTTATACCAAAACGATCATCAATAATTACGAGGGCCTGAATGCAATGACTTTCAGTGATGTTTCGGATACCACTCAATTCACATTGAATGATGAAAACGTGGTAGAAACTCCGCCTTCGCAATTCAATTACCAGGGAGAAAATGGAGACGGGCTTCCGCAGGCACAGGATGGCGGCGAAAAACCAGAAGATAATCCACAAACAGATAAGTCTGCTCCACAGGAACAGCCGCAGCCAAAACCCGAAAAAACAAAACCAAGATCCCCGGAAGAATCCATTCAGGACTTCGAAAAACTACAGTTCGAAATGACAGGCGGAGCTGCTGAGCGCGAAAAGATCCAGAAAGAAATGGAAAAGCGTAAAAAGGAACGCGAAGAAAAGAAAAGACAGCAGCAAAAACAGGAAGGCGGACAGGGAGGAAATATCGGCAGTAACGCTGGTAAACAAGGAAAGAATATGGCCGAATGGAATGTAAACGGACGAAAACCATTGCAAAACAACGATGATTACATCAAAATACCTGGTTACATGTGCGGAAGATCTGTTACGGCAACAATTGTTGTAAAAGTGAAAGTCAACTCTAACGGCGATGTGTATTGGGCACAATCACTGGCTCCGGCAGATGCAAATCCATGCTGTGTAGAGCAGGCTATCAGCTATGCTAAAAAATCACGGTTCGAATATTCCGACAAACCGATCGAAGAAGGGACTATCACCTACTCTTTCAAACCGCAACAATAATTCCATGAACTATCCTGAAACCATCGATTGGTTGTTTCAACAATTTCCCGCTTATCATAACTTAGGTGCACAAGCCTACAATCCCGGATTGAAGAATATTGAAGAACTCAGTGCTTTTTTTAATAATCCCGAGAAAGAATTGCGATTCATTCATGTTGGCGGTACAAACGGAAAAGGTTCCGTATCCAACATGCTGGCTTCCATCCTGACGGAAAGCGGTGAAAAAGCAGGTTTATTCACCTCCCCTCACCTCTTTGATTTTACAGAACGAATCCGCATCAACGGCAAACCGGTCGATGAACAATTTGTGATTGATTTTTGCGAAAAAGTGCGAAATCATTCCTGGAACATTGAACCTTCGTTCTTTGAGATCACCTGGATGATGGCACTTGCCTTCTTTCAACAAAACAAATGCTCCATCGTTATTGCAGAAGTAGGATTGGGCGGAAGGCTCGATGCAACGAATATCATTCAGCCGCTTATTTCGGTAATTACAAATATCGGTCTGGACCATGTCAACATACTTGGCGACACGCGGGCAAAGATTGCCTTTGAGAAAGCCGGGATTATCAAACGAAACATTCCAGTGGTGTTAGGCGAAGTCGATCCGGAAACTTTCCCTGTTTTTGAAAGCGCTTCCAAAGCGTTGGATTCAGAGATCATCATCCCGGAAAAGTTGGAATCATTTCCAAAAGGAATCATCGGCTACCAGGTTGGCAATTACACGATCGTTTCAGTAGTTTGCGATTACCTGGAAGCAGGTGGATTCAATGTGAACAAAGAAACACGCGAAAACGGGATTAAAAACCTAAAGCACAATACCGGTTTCTTCGGCCGTATGGAAATAATCGCCCAGGAACCTTTGACAATTGTAGACTGTGCACACAACGCGGAAGGCATTCATGCCTTGTTCAATTCGGTAAAAAAACTCACGCACGGAACACTTCATTGCATTTATGGCACCAGTTCAGACAAAGACCTGGAAGCGATTTTGAATGAGTTTCCGAAAGATGCACATTATTATTTTACAAGCTTCACCAATCCAAGAAGTATTCAGATCACCGATTTACAGGAAAAAGTGGGATCTCAACTGGAAAAAAAACAATTTTTTAATGATCCGGTAAAAGCATTGTCAAAAGCGCAAGAATCTGCAAACAAAGCCGATACGATTTTGATTTTCGGATCCTTCTTTTTAGTCCATGATTTTTTTGAAGTTTTTTTTGAAAAAGGGCTTGCAGAAAAGAAATAATGCCTTATATTTGCACTCGCGTTTGAGTTACAACGGTAGTTCACAAAACGAAAATAAATTATGGGGGATTAGCTCAGTTGGTTCAGAGCGCCTGCCTTACAAGCAGGATGTCGGCGGTTCGAATCCGTCATTCCCCACCTTTGCCCTACGAAGTTCTGCAAGAACGAAGTAGGGCTTTTTTTTTATACCCCCTTTCGCAAAATATTTTCTCAATGGGCTCCGGTGGGCTCAGCCCACTATCATTATCTACAATTCTATTTAGAAAAAGCGAAGTAAGACTTTTTCAACTGCTTATTTCAAGTGATATTTTTTACTATCTTAAATAGAGAACATATCAAAACACTATTCAAATGCAATACGTTTATCTCCTCAAATGCTCCGATGGAACAACTTATACCGGATGTACTCATAATATTGAAGAACGATTACCTACATATTTATTCCTCCACAAGAACAAGCTTACGCTCAGTCATTCAAGTCTTTTGAATCCATGCTTAAGAAATCTTGAGTATATTCGCCAATAAGAAAACACTAAAAACCGCATATCCATGAAAAAATCAATCGGCATTCTTTGCGCAGTCATCTCATTATTCCTTCACACAAATTATTCTTTTGCTCAAAAAGTAATCTATGATGAGGACACGGTAAAAATTGATGGCAAACCTTATGCGATAATGAAAAAGAAAAACGCAGGTCCGATGAGGAGTGATTTTGCAGTTAGCAGTCTATCGGGAACAGAACTTCTGTATTTTAAATCTACCTTGCGCACCTGGACAGGAAGCGGCTTTCGGTTTGGCGCGGGGGACGAATTATATTATGAAGTTAACTTTATAGCAACTGGCAGTAAAGCGGATTTAAAATATTATAATGGGAATGGTTTTGCAAAATTAATAGTGGAAAATAATTTAGTAAAAGGAAACACTATTGACCCGGAATCTGAAAAAAGATTCATTCAGCTTAATAATGGTTCATTTCCTTCTAATTCCAGGCATCGTTCCGAACCTGACAAGTCACCGGCGGTAGTGGTGAATATTAATAATAACGGAGTACCGGGAGACAATACTGCTACTCCGCCGGCGATTGCTCCAAAATCAAAGTCTCCTGTCACACTAACAGGAAATCAAATCATTCGGGATGGAGTTACTATTGGAAAATTCAAGCAAGACACGACATCCTCTTCTTATTCACAAAAATCAGTTGTGGTTACGATTTATTCCGAAGGAGGTGAAAAAGTTGCAGAAGCATCCGCTCCGGTTGCAAACCCTCAGGAATGGAATGTCAAGACTCTCAACGACAATAAAACATTCAATATTTTGTATGATTCACCAAATGAAAAAGAAAAACTTTTCAAATGGCTGGCTGACAAAAATTATTTAACCGATTAAAAATCGGGATATATAGCCACGACAAGCCCGGCAAATTTTGCCAAATGGTAAATCCATCCATTCCTATTTTTCCTAATTTGCACGTATGAAAGAGTTCACAGATTACATACTGAGGTTTGGCAATTTAAATCAGCAGCAAATGGATCTGATATTGGAAAACGCAACTGTGTTAAATCTTCGGAAAGACGAATACTATTTAGAAGCAGGTAAAATTTCCAACAGATTCGGTTTTATCATAGAAGGTATTCTCCGTGTTTCTTATTTCAATAATAAATACGAAGAAATTACCAAATATTTCATAGAAGAGAATAATATCGTTGTAGATTTAGAGAGCTTTGACCATGAAATTCCTTCCATCGCCTATGTACAAGCAATTACTGATTGTAAAATTGTTGTTTTCTCAAAAAAGAACTGGCAGGAATTACAAAACACCATTGTTGGCTGGGATTCTATCACACATAAGATTATTTCAAAAGCATTGCTCCAAAAAGTTTCTCGAATCAGTTCAATAGTTGCACAGGACGCTACCGCAAATTACTTAACATTCCTGGAAAAATATCCCAACGTCGCAAACCGTATCCCTCTTTCTTACCTGGCTTCCTACCTTGGAATAACACAATCCTCATTAAGCAGGATCAGAAAAAATATCCGCTAGCGCTTTTTGCCAAATGGCAAATGATTTCATTTTTAAACCATACACCTTTGTATCGTTAATTAAAACTTAGAAAGATGAAATCAGTATTAATCACAGGAGCAAACAGAAGCATTGGCCTGGAATCAGCAAAACAACTCTCCCAAAAAGGTTTATTTGTTTATTTGGGCAGCCGGGATCTAAAAAAAGGACAGGAAACAGTAATCCAGTTGAATAAAGATGGTTATCAGAATATACGGGCCATACAAATTGATGTTACTAAGCCCGAAACCATTTTAGAAGCGCGAACTATTATTGAAAACGAACAAGGCAAATTAGATATTCTTATTAACAACGCCGGAATTAGTAAAGGATTTCCTGAAAGCGTGCTCAATACATCTATTGAGGATATTCAGGAGGTATTTGACACCAATTACTACGGAATTATCAGAACAACGCAAGCTTTCCTGGAATTACTCAAGAAGTCAGAAAATCCAAGGATCAGTAATATTACCTCTGGCCTCGGTTCACTGAATTTACACAGCGATCCGAACTGGAAATTTTATCACGTTAAACTGGGAAGTTATGTGCCTTCAAAAGCTTTGGTCAATGCTTACACGATCCTTTTGGCTTATGAATTAAGAGACTCATCTTTTAAAATAAATGCAATTGATCCTGGTTATACTGCCACCGACTTTAATCATCACCAAGGACCGGGAACCGTAGAAAGTGCAGCAGCTTTCATCGTTAAGCATACATTAACGCAAGACGATGCTCCAACGGGAAAATTCTTTAGTAATGACGTGGAAGACGGAACAGAAATAAGTCCCTGGTAAAAACGAAGAGTATTACGAAAGTAATGCTCTTTTTATTTCCCTAAATCCGCATTGCATTGGAGTTTTAACAGTATTCCAGATATTTTTCCAAATTTGTAAAAACTAAACACATCTCTCCGAAAAAAAATGTACCTTAATTACCGGAACAAGCCATTTTACCTTAAAAACGATCACACATGAAAACATCCCTTTTTCAAAACATCATGCGGATCCTGCTGGGAACATTCATGTTATTGGCAGGTATTGGTCATTTAACCTTTCAGCGCACAGAATTCCAGGCACAGGTTCCGCGCTGGCTTCCGGAAAATCCTGGTTTCATGGATTTTGTAGTTATCTCTTCAGGAATTGTAGAAATTATGTTGGGATTAGCAATGATCTTTTGGACAAAACACAAGGTAAAAGTCGGTATAACCTTAGCCATTTTCTATGTACTTGTTTTCCCGGGAAATATCTCTCAATACACCAATGGAATAGACGGGTTTGGATTAGATACCGACCTGAAAAGATTAATCCGGTTATTCTTCCAGCCTGTGTTGATCCTGTGGGCTCTCTGGTCAACGGGAGTATTCAGAGCGAAGATGAGAAACAGAATGAGTGGTAATCCCACTTCTAAGCAATAATTAAAGTTTCTCTGGCTCGTGACAACTTATTCCCAACAAACCTTAAATCTCAAATCCTCATCCGTTTCATTTTCTTAACTTGAAAGAAAAAAGAATATGATAACGAAAATAACAGATTTACCGGCAAATATCGCCGGCTTTAGAGCAACAGGTGAAGTAACCCAGGCAGATTTTGAAAACGTAGTCATCCCGGAAGTCAAAAAGTTGGTTGAAGCGACAAATGTTTTAAACTACATGCTGGTATTAGATACTTCCGTAAAAAATTTCACTTTTGGTGCCTGGATGAAGGATGCGGTTTTAGGAATCCAAAATTTGACCAAATGGAACCGGGCGGCAATTATTACTGACAGCGAAGGCGTACAAAACTTTACCAAAGTATTCAGTGCCTTGATGCCGGGAACTTTCAAAGCGTTCGATCATGCAGAATTGGACACAGCGATTGATTGGGTTTCTGAGAAAATAGATTTGGATTGATTTAAACTTCAACAGCTTTCGCAGTATTATCAGTTTAAAAGGCAAATAAGGAATTCTTCTCATTCTGTTTAATCCAAAGCAATTGAAAATCTGCTTTGGATTTCGTACCTTGTTCCAACTTAATACCCAATAAATACGTCTTAATTGCGTTCCTTCCAACCAGAGAACCTTTTTAATCGCGCGAATGAAGCCTTTTTCGATCTTCTTATTTCTACTGTTATCCGTTCAACTGCTCCATGCACAGGAGGTTCCTATTCAAAACTATGCTGTGGACGTGAAAGGACAGGTTCGACTGGAAGTCAATTCAAATACCGGTAAATATTACGTCCTTGAAGTACGACATCATCCTGATTCTGCTTTTGAGCTGAGTACTTCCCTGACTTTGGGACAGGCAGGAACCACAACGATTACCGAACCTCTGAGGGCTTATCCGCTAAATCATTACCGCGTTTTGGAATATGATCTCAACGCTCCGCATGATTCGGATGGTGATGGAACGAATGACCTGAATGAATTCAACGGAATGCCTTTGAACGGACCTTTAAATGCCGCTCCTACTCTTCCTGCTGAACATGCTTTGGTGACATTGAATACACTTGCTGCTTTTCAAACGGTTTCTACCGAAGACAATGGAACTCCGTGGGTGGAATACCTGAATGACGTGGAATATACTAAGTTCATCATCCTGGATTTTTTCACTACTCAGCCAAAGATTTATTTCATCAACAGCAATACTTACGACCTTCATGCCGATTTTGGGACTTACCTGGGAGTCAACCACCTGTCCCCCACTATAATAAAAGGGCAGTTAATCTACAATCCGCACATACTTTCTGCCAACGGGACTTTAGGGACTTACGGCTTTAATTTCAGCAATAACGAAGCTCAGCCTTTTGAGGTTGTTCAACTCACCCAGGAACTTCTTGCTGCAAACATGCCTTATTTAAGCAATAATCTGTCGTACTTCATTACTGAAAACAATGAGCAGGATTACCAGGACAATCTTGCGTTTTATCAAAATTCACGCGTCCCGGTTTTGTTCGAATCGGATGTGTATGCGGGAATTAACTACTGGGGATTGAACCTGGCTGAAGGTTATGGTTTCTTCCGACTGATGGCTCCGGGAGAAGTTCCGGATTCACGGGATATCGTTTTGTATGAAGCATTGCCGAATTCTTTACCACGCGTAGCCGGAATTATGACTTCAGTAATCCAAACGCCGCTTTCTCATGTGAATTTGAGAGCCATTCACGACAATGTGCCCAATGCATTTGTCCGCGATCCTTTACTGAATGACACGATTTCCGATTTACTTGGTCATTACATCTATTATAAAACCAGTCAAAGTTCTTTTGAGATCAGGGAAGCAACCATCGAAGAAGTAAATGCCTGGTTTGAGAGTAAACGTCCAACAAGTCCACTATATCCGCCGCTCAATTTAACGTATAAATCCATTCGTCCATTGGATCAGATAGATTTTGATATGTATGACGGGTTTGGTGCCAAAGCTGCCAATGTTGCAACTATGCGCACCTTTGGTTTCGCGGAAGGCGCCGTTCCTGACGGATTTGGAATTCCCTTCTATTTCTACCACGAATTCATGAAGTACAATCATTTCTTTGAAGAGATCGAATTGATGCTCCAGGATCCGGCATTCATTGCAGACAGGGCCGTGCGTGATGTGCGCCTGGAAGAACTCCGCGATGATATTGAAGATGCAGCCATGCCAAACTGGATGATGGACAGCCTTTCCCTAATGCATAGTTCTTTCCCCTCCGGAACCTCAGTTCGCTGCAGATCCAGTACGAATAATGAAGATTTACCCGGATTCAGTGGTGCCGGTTTATATGATTCGAAAACGCATCACCTGAACGAAGGACACATTTCCAAAACGGTGAAAGAAGTATTTGCCAGTTTGTGGAATTTACGCGCTTTCGAAGAACGGGAATTTTACCGGGTCAATCACTTCTTTGCATCTATGGGCGTACTGTGTCATCCGAATTTCGACGATGAGGCAGTGAATGGTGTTGGAGTTAGTGCCGATCCTGTTTACAATACGGACAGTACTTTCTACCTGAATTCCCAATTGGGTGAAGAACTCATTACTAATCCCGGAAATACTTACCCGGAAGAATTATTGGTGAAACGCTATCCCAACGGAAACGACAATTATTCCGTCATTCAGTACTCGAGTTTGCTGCATGTAGATTCATTACTCATGACTGATGCACAATTGGATTTACTTCGTCAGTATTTATCTGTGATCCACGACCGGTTTGCGGTTTTGTACCATGCGGAGAACAACCCTACTTTCGCCATGGATATTGAATACAAGATTGATAGTACAAACCGACTGGTGATCAAACAAGCCCGCCCATGGGTTTCATACGTTCCTTCCATCAAAAAACCGGTTGGTTCGTATAATTGTGATTTTGTCCTGTTCCCAAATCCGGCCGCTGATCTGATCCATGTGGGCTGCGAAGATTGTGGGATAGTGACTATTTCCATAACAGATCTGAAAGGAACACTTGTATTAAAAAAAACAATGGAACCTGCTGAAAACTGGCAGCCACAAATTTCCATTGACCAACTACAAAACGGAGTTTATTTCTTAAGCGGAACGATGAACGGAAAAGTCTGTAAATCACTCAAATTCATCAAACAGTAATTGCAGCAAATCAGGACCTGAATATTCGTTAAGAGCATCCGATTCCACTAACTATTCAGGTATTTAATTTCCGGGCACCCAATTCAGGGATCCGGCATTTCCCTTATTATTCCACAGATTCCATTCAGCCTCAGCAGTAAGGAATAAATTTCCAGGCAAAAGAGCCTTAAAATTCCTCAGAAAAAATTAAATTTGCAACGCTTACCTAAATAGGCCTAAACTTTAATTTATCATGAGAAAACTATTAATCTTAACTCTCCTTTTTCCCCTTACCCTTTTTGCACAAAAAAACGTTTCCAGGGTTGTCTCCAGAGATGTTATTGATCGCGGTATTAAATTACACGATGACAAAAAATACGCTCAGGCTATCGAAGAGTACGAAAAAGTCAATATCAATGATACCGCTTATGCGCTTGCTCAATATGAGATAGCTTTAAGCCAGATGCAGCTCGAAAACTACCACCAGGCTGCCCAGATTCTAAACGAATTGTTAGCGTATAAAATCCGTTTCAACTTTAAACACACGGTTTATCTGACTTTGGGGAACTGTTACGACATGAACAAAAAACCGGAAGAAGCAATCCGTGTTTATACGGAAGGTTTGAAACTACATCCTTATCAGCATAATTTGCTCTATAACCGGGGAATTGCTTACGCCAATCAAAACAAATACAAAGAAGCAATCAGCGATTACAAGCAGGCTGTCCAGGGGAATGTTTACCATGCCAACAGCCATTTGGGCCTTGGAATATTGGCTGCGCACGAAGGATTGTACAATCAGGCCATGATGTCATTACTTACTTTTCTTTGGTTGTCTCCCGACGATTCCAGGGCAGGTGAAGTTACCGGAATTTTGGAGCGTATAGCTAACGGATCTTTTGAAAAAGAGCCAAAGAACATCAAAGAGCTATTAGGCCCGGATAATTACGAAGATTACAACCTGCTTTTCGAAAACAAGATCGCACTTCAGGATAACTACAAAACAAAATTTACGCTTCCTACTGCTTATGCCAAGCAGCTGCATTTGTTCCTGAAGAACAACAGTTACGACAAGTCAAATATGGATTTCTGGAATCAGCACTACATGCCGTTTTTTGAAAAGATCTGGAAAGAGAAAATGATTGATCAATTCTGTATGATTCCACTGACTTCCATCCAAAATGAGGAAGTTCAATCCAAAATCAAGTCAAAGATGTCTACCCTCAAAGCATTCTACGAATGGTCGAAAACGGCTTATAAAGAAGCTACTTCTAACCAATTCATGGAATTTGAAGGAAAAAAACAGTGGGTGAATGTGGATTACAAATCCTCGCATTTGGAAGGAATCGGACTTCAAAACGATAAAAAACAAATCATTGGAAATTACCTGGTTTACCACAGAAACGGCCAGCTGAAAATGCGTGCACAATTTGGTGAAGATCAAAAAGAGATTGGTACCTGGGAAATTTACAACGATTTTGACGGAAAAATTACCAGACGTGTTGGGTTTTCTTCCGACCCCAATGACAAAATGCAGTATTCTTATTATTCCAGCGGTGAATTATATGTGAAATACCGCATGGTCAACAACCTGGAGCAGGATACCGTTACTTACTATTACCGAAATGGAACCATCAAGGAACAGTATTTGATCAAAGACGCTAAGAAAAACGGCTTTTACAAAACGTATTACTCAAACGGCCAATTGGAGTTGGAGATGAATTACAAAATGGGAGTTGCAGACGGAAACTACATTGCTTATAATTCAAACGGTTCAAAAGAAGATGAATTCAAACTGGTAAATGATAACATCCAGGGAATTCGTAAAAGATACCATACAAACGGCCAGCTTGCTTCTCAATACAACTATGTAAACGGGAAATACGACGGGGAATACACCACTTATTTTTACGATGGAAAAGTAGAGAAAAAAGGATCTTACAAAAACGGAAATGAGAATGGTAAATTCGAGGAATTTTTCTCCAATGGAACAATCTCTGCATCCATGGTACTGGACGAATCCGGAAAACAAAACGGTATCAATATTATGTATGACCTGGATGGAAAGAAATACGAAGAAATAGAATTTTCCAAGGGAGAATTGAAATCCATCACCTATTTTGATAAAGCCGGGACCTCAAAAATCATTGCGGAGAAAAAAGGAAAGAAAATTGACTACATCCGCAGTTACCCAAGTGGAAAAAAAGCCATCGTTGGGCAAATTGTAGATGATGAGCGCGTTGGAGAATGGAAATACTTCGATAAATACGGGAATCTCACTACCATTGAAAAATACAAGGATGGAAGATTAACCGATACATTGAAAGAATTCTTTTCAAACGGACAATTGGAAAGTTTCAGCGTTGTGAAAGACGGAAAAAGAGACGGTTTGTTCCAGGTATTCAATATTTTTGGTGATTTGGAGTCTGAAGGATATTATTCAGATGGAGATTATGACAGCCAATGGATCGGCTACTACTCGGATGGTAGTTTCAGCTACAAAAACTTTTATGTTCAGGGAAAAAAACAAGGTTATCAGCTTTCATACGACGTAAACGGAAAATCAGACCGAATTGATGAATACGACGACGGATTGATCATTTCTCATACGGAATTCGATACTACCGATCACATTTTGAGCCAAATGGGAGAATACAATGGTGAAATCCAACTGAAAGACCCTACCAATTCCTACGTGATTTTTAACGGTAATTACAAAAACGGTATAGCAGACGGACCCTTTAAATGGTTCACCATCGGCAACGTATTAACCTGTGAAGGAAACTATAAAAACGGTGAACGTGACGGTACCTGGAAATGGTACTACAAGGACGGTAAGTTATCCCGTGAATCGAAATACGTGAATGCAAACATGGACGGAGTTGATAAGAATTACCATGAAAACGGGTCAATTGAATCTGAGATCACTTATGTAAACGGAGACCGCCAGGGTAAATTCACGCATTACAGCGAAAATGGTAAAATCGTTGTTTCGGGAGAAAACCTGGACAATAAGAGACATGGAGAAGTGAAGTATTTCGACATCAATGGTTCTTTAATGATGGTACGCAATTACGACGACGGAATCTTCATTTCATACTCCTATATGAATGCAGAAGGTAAAATGGTGAAACCGGTAGAATTGGATGGTAACGAAATGAAAGTAGTGAGTTATTACAAAACCGGCAAGAAATCCATGGAGCATTCCAGAAAAAACGGACTGATCGAAGGACATTACATGACTTATCATGAGAACGGAAAATTGTGGGAAGATGAAAGCTACGAGCATGGAGAAGAAAACGGAAAATCGTTGGAATATAACGAGCAAGGCAAGAAAATCAAAGATGTAAGTTACCTGAAAGGGGAATTGCATGGGAAATATTTGAAATACAACGATGCCGGTATTCTCATCTACGAAGCAAACTACCGCTTCGGAGAACTGAATGGAGATGTGAAAGAATACAATGCAGCAGGAAAATTAATCCGAATTACAACCTATTATGGAGATATTGCAATCAAGGTCCAAAAATTCTAAGCGGTTCATTCTTTTACTGAGTTTCGTTTGTTTTTCCATTGGTTCGAAGGCTCAGACGAATGAAATCCTGGCTTCTTACAAAGCGAAGTACGCCGGAAATCACATCGTTCAAACCAGGAATGTAAGAACCGTAACGATTAAGTACGTAAAAGGAAAACCAACGGTGGTTTATCATTTCGAATACGAAGATCTGATCATTGGCAAAAACGGCGCAAACATGCTTTCCGAATACATTATTGATTTTACGTCTTTTGAAGAAGTATCCAATATTGAAGCCTATTCGCTGATCCCTTTCGAAACCAAGTCAAAAAAAGTGGCTGCAAACAGTGCTTTTACCAGAGATGCAGAAGCTGGTGGCGGAGTTTTCCATGATGACGGAAAAGAAACGATCATTGTATTTCCGGGATTAATCGAAGGAGCTCTCCGGCATATTTCCTATGATGTAACGATGACGGATAATGATTTCCCGTTCGGTTTTATCTTCTGTGATTATACCCCGACGGAGAATCCTACGCTCAAAATCGTTTCCGACACTTCCATCCATCTGTTGCTGAAAGAATTCAATATGGATAAGGTCAACCTGAAAAGAGAAGAAACGATCCTTAAAAACATCCGGACAACGACTTACAGCTGTGAACAGGCCTACTTAATCAAGCAGGAAGAAAACGCACCTAATCTTCGTTATTATGCGCCTCAGATCATTGCTCAGATAGACCATTACAATTACAAAGGTCAGCGAATGAATGTGGGTGGAACTTTACGTGATCTTCACACCAGCTATGCTCCAAACGTGACTGAAGTTGAAAATGAAAAACCAAGTCCTGAAATCACACGCATAGCAGATTCGATTACACGCAACCTTCCTACAACACTTGACAAAGTACAGGCTATTTATTATTGGGTCCAGGATCACGTAAAATACATCGCATTTGAAGAAGGAATGGGTGGATTCGTTCCACGTCAGCCGAATTTGATCGTTGATAAACGCTATGGTGATTGTAAAGACATGGCGTCCCTGATTTACTCCATGCTGAAAGCGGTAAATATTCCGGCTTATTTAACCTGGGTCGGATCCCGTGATCTTCCTTTCAAATACAGTGAGTTCCCCAGCGGAATGTGTGACAATCACATGATCACCACTTACAAGGAAAACGGAAAGTATTACTTCCTCGATGCTACCAACTCTTTCCAGACCATGAAAGCATCTACCGGTTTTATCCAGGGAAAAGAAGCGCTTTTGCACATCAGTCCCACGGAATATGAATTGATCACCATACCGGTAAGAGATGATAAGTACTCAACAGTTTATGACTATTCCAGCATTAAAATCGAAGGAAAGGACCTGGTAGGAACTTCCTACGCCAAAATTGACGGTTATTATCATACTTTGATCGGAAATTATGCGAAAGACGTGCTCCCGAAAGACCATAACCGGTTTTTGACCAACATCAACCAACGCGGAAATAATTCCTTCAATGTTACCAGCGGAAATATGCAGTATATGCTGACCCGGGATAGCGTTGGAGTCATGAACTTCGACTGGACCTGCAAGAACTATTGTACCAACCTGGACGATGCTATTTACATCAACATGATCCTGAATAAGGAAATCACCTACCAGAATGAATTAAAGGAAACGCGCATTGCTCCTTTTGAACTGGATCACCAATCCAATGACAGGTATATCGTCGAATTGGAAATTCCTTCAGGGTATGTAGTAAGCCACATTCCCTCTGCGGTTTCTTTTCATTCCGAAATCGTAGACTTTGATGTGAAATACGAACAAAGCGGGTCCAAAATCACCATGAGGCTGGATATTGCTTTGAAATTCTTAATCCTGCAGCCAAGCCAGTTTGCAGAATGGAATAAATTTGTAGCTCAAAAGAAAAAAGCGATCTCCGAAACCCTTGAACTTAAACGTAAAAAGTAATATGAAACACCTTATCCTTGCAATAATCGCACTTACAGTAAGCTGCAGCTCTATTGCCCAGTCACCGATGTACATGGATTACGACTGGAAAAGTACTCCTGAAAAAATGGAGGTAACAGAAAAAGACCGCCTGGAAGATGAAATCATGCTTTTTGAGAAAAGAAGTATTGAATTCGCGGAATACAACAACGGATTTTATCAAATGGTCCTGGTTCACAGCATCAAATTGATCAATACAGACAATGGAATTGAGAACAGCAATAAGGTTTACATTTCCAACAAACAGGGATCCACTGTATTGAAGCAAAAAGCGCGCGTAATCAAACCAGACGGAAAGATCATCAACCTGAAAGAATCAGATATCCAGGAGTCGAAAGACGAAAACGGGAATGTGGAATACCAGTATTTTGCGTTGGAAGGACTGGAAAAAGGAAGTTACATCGAATACCTGCATTACATCAGTGAAGAACCGGTCTTAACAGGATCGTCTATCTATTTGCAGTCCGGGATCGACAAGAAGAAAGTGACTTACGAAATCATTTGCCCCAAACACCTGGAGTTCAAGTTCCATTCCATCAACGGAATGCCGGAGTTCAAAAAAGATTCCGTGAACACAGATATCAACAGATGTTTTATAGAAGCTTCGAACATTGAAGGAATGAAGGATGAAGAATCCAGTGCTTACAATGCAAACCTGATGAAGTGTTATTACAAGCTTCAAAAGAACACTTCCAACGGAAAGTCCAATTTCTACACTTACCTGGATGTTTCCAAAAATGTGCATGCAAACATGTATGAAACTGTTTCGAAAAAGTCTGTGAAGAAAATTGCGGCACTGATTGCTGACCTTGGAAAAGGAGACAAAGAATCCCAGCTTCGTGAATTGGAATACAAGCTCAAAACAGAAATCGGGCTCACGGAAGAGTATTTTGAAGGAATCAGCAGCCTGGACAACATTCTAAACAAGAAGATCACTAACGAAACAGGAATGATCAAATTGATGATTGCCTGTCTGAAAGCCATGAATGTGAAGTTTGAAGTGGTTTTGACATCTGACCGGGATGAAAATCCGTTCCTGACAGATTACGAAGCTTACAATTTCCTGGATGAGACGATGATTTACATCAGCGACATTCAAAAATATTGGTCACCGGGGATATTTTCGCGCATTGGCTTCACTCCTTTTGAATACATGAACAACAACGGTTTGTTTGTGGAAGAGCGTGTTGTTGGGGATCAGGCTTTCGGGGTTGGTAAAGTGAAATACATTGCCGGAACTAAAAGTGCCGAGTCCATTGATGAAATCAATACGGTTGTAACATTCAATGCCGATTTAAGCGAACCAACCATCGAAGTGGAGCGTAAATTATCCGGCTACAAAGCCATGTACCCCCAGTTCATTTTGGATTTCGTTCAGGATGATGCGAAGAAAACAGAATTGAAAGAAGATGTTTTGTTGTACATGGATAAAGATTCCAAATTGACAGATGTTACTTTCCAAAATGACAACAGCAAAGTTGCAGGTCAGGAAACATTTGTTGCAAAGGGAAAAATTTCGGGAACCAATTTCATCGAGAAAGCGGGAACAAAAACATTGTTGAAAGTGGGAATGCTTATCGGGCCGCAAGCTGAAATGTACAACAAGGAAGCTCGTAAACTGCCGGTTTCTACACAGTTCACACGTCAGTACGTTAGAAAGATAGTGGTCAACATTCCGGAGGGAATTAAAGTAAAAAATCCGGAGATACTGAATTTCAATATTGTATCCAATGATGAGAAAGCATTGCAATCCGGTTTCGTTTCTTCGTATGAATTAACAGGAAATCAATTGGTAGTTACTATCAATGAATTCTACAACAAGGTGAATTATACGGTTGCAGAGTATGAACAGTATGAAAAGATAATCAATGGCGCCGCAGACTTTAACAAACTGGTACTTGTTTTGGAATAAGCTGCTGAAAGTTTTGCATAAAAAAATCCCCGATCTTTCCGGATCGGGGATTTTTTTATTTCTTACAGTTACTGGCTATTTGTGTCATCACCCTGGTAGTGATTTCCATTTCTTCCACAGTCAGACCGTTTAGAGCAGTGGCGCGGTTATCCGGAATCACTTCATCCATTGCTTCCATTGCCTCTAATGCTTTCGGTGTCACCAAAATGTCCATTTTCCGGCGATCAGACTTGTTGATCTTGCGTTTCAGGTATTTTGCATCTACCAATAAGTTAATCATTCGATTTACAGAGGCAGCATCTTTAAATACCAATTCTGAAATTTCGTTTTGCTGAATTCCCGGGTTTTCAATCAAACAGCGAATCACCAACCATTGGTCAATAGTAATTTGATGTCCCAGAGATCTCAAACGAGCTTGCGCAAACTGGCGATAGGTGCGAATGGCCCTGTCGATCTTATAAAAAATAATCGAATCTAGTTTTTCCACTTGTAATATATTGTTGTAGTACATAAGATAAATTGAGGTTATAGTAATAACGTCAATTACTCACTGTAAGTTGCATTCCGTGGACAAAATCCGTGAATTCTTTTAAAAGCCTTGCTAAATGATGCCAGATCTGCATATCCGAAGATCGAACTGATCTCCGTCCAGGTATAAATATCTTTCGCATGCAACTCTTTGGCTTTCTCCATTTTAAGATTCCTAAAATAACTGGCCGGCCCTATTCCCATATGTGCTTTAAAACTCTTATTCAATTTTGAAACTGAAAAGCCAATCATTCGTGCGTGTTTCGCTACATCAAAGTTTTCATGTGGGTTTTCATTCATGTAAGCAATTAATTTTTCAATTGCCTTACAATCTTCCGGGTGCAACATCTTATTCATACTCAACAGATAACTTAACAAAGGTATACGATTGATATATCAATCATTAAATCGCAGTCAGTTTATATGACCACTTGTCATTGATTCCTAACCGTTTACAAATTCGGGTAAAAACAGACAATATAAAACCAACTAAAAACAATGATTTTTGGTGAAACAATTAACTACAAAGGATATGATTCAATGGTTCACACATCAGACAAGCATTATCGATCTTTTCGCAATTTTCGGTAAAAAATAACTCGAGATATTTCTTCAGTTGGTCCGTTTCTAGTTTTAATATGGAGATATAGAGTACGGTTAGGTAACATAAGTTAAGATGCTTCAGCATTTGACAAAGCAAAACTAACAGCGCGACCAGCAAATCCAGATGCTTTTATCCGGAATGAAGAAAAACCAGCTTTATAGCTGAGTAAATTAAAGAGGAAGTCCCCGTTATCTAGCTAACGGGGCCTTTTTGGTTTGCTGCAAGTTCATCGTCCAAATCGTCTTCCAAACCTTCATCTAAAAGAGTTTCTGAATGTGCTTTGAAGGCAATTTTTTTGAATACGTAACGCAGGAGGATCAATGCAATAATTGCCAATCCGCCGGCAACGAAGAAAGGAGTTCCGTAGAAAATAGAATTCTTCTCAGCCAATGGTACGGATTTGTAGAAAATCCACATCATGAAGATCGGCCCGATGATCTCTGCCAAACTCATCAGTGAAGTAAAAATCCCCTGCAATTCGCCCTGCTCGTTACTTTTCACCTCACTTGAAACAAGAGATCGAATACTCGGATCTACTATTCCTGAAAATGCATAAGGCAAAATAATCACATACATCAGCCAGCCATAAGGAATCAGTCCGATCCCCAATGTAACCACACTCAGGATAATCAATCCAAGCGTTGCTGCACCTTTTTCGCCCAGTTTCTTCACAATTGGTCCGGCCATTAACCCCTGAACCAATCCAAAACAAACCCCAACTACAGCCAATGAAATCCCAACATCTTTGGTTTCCCAGCCAAAACGGGCAATCGTATAATAATTCCACACAGAATGAATAGCCATGTTTGAAAGCAATACGATGAAGGTAACGACGAATAAACCGCGGTATTTTGGAAAACGTACAATCTGTACAATTGCACCAATCGGATTGGCACGTTTCAAATCGAATTTTCTGCGGTCAGAAGCAGGCAAAGATTCTTTCAGGAATATTAATCCGTAGATAAAATTAGCTAAGGACAAAAATGCCGCTACCAGGAACGGAACACGTAATCCAAATTCAGAAGCTGCCGCACCAATTGCAGGGCCGATGATAAATCCAACTCCAAAAGCTGCTCCGATCAATCCGAAGTTCTGTGCACGATTCTTATCTGTTGAAATGTCTGCAATGTAAGCCGCCGCCGTTGTAAAACTGGCCCCAAACATTCCCGACACCGCTCTACCGACAATCAACCACGCCAAACTAGGTGCGAAATACATAAATACATAATCCAGCCCCAAACCAAGAAGCGACATTAAGATAATTGGTCTGCGCCCATAACGGTCGCTCAAATTCCCGATCAACGGAGAAAATACGAACTGCATCAAGGCATAAGTTGCCAGGACAACTCCCGAATATTTGGACGATTCATTGATCGACAAATGGGTTGCATCTGCAATCAAACTTGGAAGAGAAGGAATGATAATTCCCAATCCGATAGAATCGATACAAATGGTTATTAAAATAAAAATTAAGCCTTTGGTCTGTTTTTCACTCATGCGGCAAAATTAAGGATTCCTTTTCGTTGACAAAAATCTGAAATTTAATTTTAGGTAAAATGTACCTGTTTAATTATCCAAATATGAATGTCTCAATTATCAAGATTGAATTCTCTACTTGATAATTAATCATTGATCATTCATAATTAGCTAGCTTTACAGGATGAAACGCGAATTGGTAAAAACTGCAGATGGTTCTACAACAATCTATATTCCGGAATGGAACGAGCATTATCATTCCAGTCATGGCGCTTTGCAGGAAGCACAGCATGTTTTCATCAAACATGGATTGAACCCCAAGTCGGGAGATTACCTGACGATTCTTGAAATGGGTTTCGGTACCGGCTTAAATGCACTTCTCACCTATTTCGCTTCCGAAAAACGCAATCAATACATTCATTACATCGGGCTGGAAGCTTTTCCACCTACATCAGAAGAAATTGAAGGAATGAATTACACTTCCTTTACCACTGATGAAGATGCCGTGGAAGTATTTAAAAAAATGCACCGGGTGGATTGGAATGTGGCACGGGAAATTTCGGAGCATTTCGTACTTGAAAAAGTAGAAAAACAAATCCAGGACCTGGAATTGGGAAAAGAATCGATCGACCTGTGTTATTACGACGCATTCGGTCCCAGGGTTCAACCCGAATTGTGGAGCCCCGAAATATTCCAAAAAATCTACGATTGGCTGAGTCCGGGCGGAGTTTTGGTGACCTATTGCGCCAAAGGACAGGTAAAACGCGATTTGAAATCTGTCGGTTTTGAAGTAACTGCGCTTCCAGGGCCTCCGGGAAAACGTGAAATGACAAAAGCGGTAAAAAAATTAGTCTGAAACTTCCAAAAAACACTATCTTAGAGTAAAATAGACCGATAATGTTTGGTGAATAATCACGACTGTTCGGTTCATCGGTCAAAAATAATCCGGCACTATACGCATACACACCTCATTTTTGGTGCTTTTTTATTTTTATAAACCATTAACTCTTTTCACAATGACAAAAAGATCTTTACTATTAGCGATTACTTTGTGTATTTCATTTGTAAATAATTTGAAAGCACTTGATATTAATGGAAGTATCCAGGTAAACGGCGTTACCCGAACGTTTATCATTCACTCGCCAGGCACATGCGTAGCTGCTAATTTACCAGCGGTTTTAGTGTTTCATGGAGATGGAGGAACTGCCGCAGGTATTAAAAGTTACTCAGGATTTGACGCTGCTGCAGACAATAATGATTTTTTAGTCGTTTATGCTCAGTCAACCAGCGATTTAGGAAACGGGATATGGAATAAACCTGTAGACGGGAACGAAGCAGGAGAACCACAAGATGTTGCTTTTGTTTTTCAGTTGATTGATTATCTATGTACGAATTATGGGATTAATCAGAAGCAGGTATACGCAACCGGACATTCCGGAGGAGCTTTTTTTTCCTATCGGTTAGCCGTAGAATTAGCTGGTAAAATTGCTGCAATAGCACCAGTTGCAGGCAATATGTATGGGGACAACACCTATTTGACCACTTACGCACAAAATTCATTTGTACCAATTCCTGTTTGGCACATTCACGGAGATGCTGATGGCACGGTAGCATATCCGGATCCTGATTTTACTCCAACAGCCTGGAGCGAATGGCCCTTGTCTTTTTTTAGTGAGCCGGCAAGTGCTTGTGGAGAGAATACATATACTGCATCAGCCATATCCACCATTGTTGCAGGAGTTCAAAAAATTCCCTTTTGCACCATCGGCAAAGAAGTTTCAATCATTCGAATTGTAGGAGGCGGACATGGCTGGCCGGCAGTAAATGGCTTTAATACCGCATCAGCAATCTGGAATTTCTTTAAAGACTATCAACTGGCAAATTTAGCGGCATGTCAACCGGGGCCTGGCAACTGTACTACAGGTATTGGTTCGCAAAATGTTTCCGGTGAAGACTGGATCACCATCTATCCAAATCCGGGAAAAGAAATCGTGACTATCCAATTTCACAATCCATTGACTTCTATCCAATTAAAAGACCTGTCGGGCAAAATTATTGTGGAAAAACAAGTGGACGGAGTGACTGAAATACAATTACCTTTAAACAGCTTGTCATCAGGAGTTTATTTTATTAAATCCATTGATAAAAATGGAAATTTCGCTATTCATAAACTAGTTGTAGAAAATTGATTCACGGTCATTTATTTGACCGGGATTAATTCCTAAAACAATATTTACTTCTAACTTTAGACAAACAAATAGATCAAAAAATGGCAAACGTAACTTTAGGAGGAAATCCGCTTCACACCAGCGGTGAATTACCGGCAAAAGGCTCTCATGCAGCAGATTTCTCATTGGTAAACGGGGATTTGGGAACAATTTCACTGGATAACTACAAAGGAAAAAAACTGATTTTAAATATCTTCCCGAGTCTGGATACGGGAACTTGTGCCACTTCTGTTCGTGAGTTCAATAAAAGGGCTTCCGGATTGGAAAACACCACAGTTCTATGTATTTCACGCGATCTTCCTTTCGCTCAAAAACGTTTTTGCGGGGCAGAAGGAATTGAAAACGTAGTAACCCTTTCTGATTTTAGAGACGGAGCTTTCGGAAAAAACTACGGATTGGAATTATTGGATGGCCCATTGCAGGGATTACACGCAAGATCAGTTGTAGTTTTGGATGAGAATCACAACGTGGTTTACACGGAATTGGTTCCTGAAATCAAGAATGAACCGAACTACGAAAGCGCTTTGGCTGCTTTATAATAAAAAGAATATTTTCAGAAGTCCCGTTTTGTTTTGCAGAGCGGGATTTTCTATTTGCGGATAGCCTAATAATTTCGGGTAAATTTTACTCCCCGCCGACGTTCGGTAAATTCAGGCCTTCGGAATCATTCTTCTCCACTTTCCCGAAAGAATAAGCGATTTTGAACCAGATGATCCGCGTATCCTGCTTTGAATAGTTGGTCATCTGAATATTTGGAAATGAAACCCTGCCAGTGGTTTGATCCGTATTAAAAATATCCTCAAACGCGATAGAAGTTTTGAGTTTCTTGTCGTAGAACTCCCTGCTGAGTGTCGCATCAAATGCCGAACGATTTCTTACGAATTCGTAAACCTGGTAATTTCCTTTTCCGGTGATGTAATAGTCAAAATTCAGGCGGATCTTCCACGGTAAAATAAACTGTGAATACACTCCCAGGGTCCACATTCCTTTATTTCCGTTTACATAATTATAATCCGGGATGGTAGTCTTTGTGAATGAACTGTAGATATACAAAAACGACATCTTGTCCACGTCAACCGGCTCGTCCATAAATTTCAACCCTTTTGTAAACAATACAAAGGGAACCGGAAGTGCCATGAAATAGTTGATCGCATTCACATTCTTGTAAGTACGGAACGTATTCACTGTCTGTAACGAATTTGGTCCAGCAACCACTTCGTTCAAATTCAGGAATTGAGAATGAGTAAAATTGACGGAAAGCTGCGCATAATCGAAGAAAGTGATCTTGAACTGAGCATTGTCGTAAAAATTGGGTCTCAACTGCGTGTTTCCACTCGAAGAACTGAATGCATCATAATACCCGGAATTATTCGGATCATACTGCGAAAAATTGGGAATCCCAATCTTCCTGGAATAAGTACCGACTACATTCACCAAAGAATTCATGCGGTAAATAGCATTAAATGACGGAAAGAAATTGAAATAATTGTTTCTTGCCGTGCTGGTTACGTTAGAAGAACGTCTCAAGCTAAAGTTCTCAGCACGCAAACCTGCCCCGATGGTAACTTTCTTGCCCAGCTTCTTTTTCAAATCAATGTACCCCGCCAGGTTGTCTTCCGTGTAATCAAAATCAATTTCTGATGAATAGATGCGGTTATCAAAAATATCCGAAGCGGCATTATTGAAATTGTAGGAACCGATATTGTCAACATGCATTAAACTGTATTTAACACCGGTATTCAGGTAAAATTTAATTTTCTCAAAAGGAATTTCTGCATCCGCTCGCAAATAAAACCGATTGATGTTCATGTAATAATCCAGGATACTATAATCGTCCGTCGCCAATACGTGTTGAGAATTGCTTCGTTTCGACCTGTTCTGATAATTGGAATAAAATGCCGTAACATTCAACATGCGTTTTAAAGTATCGAATTCCTGTCTGAATTTGATCATTCCATCATTTCCCATTCCATAATTTCGGGAACTATAATCCGTACGTAAAGCAATTGAAGGAACTATTCCCGGACTTTCCGTCTCAGAACTTCCTTTGATCTTATTATCTCCGAAAGATCCATTGTAATTGAGGATCAAACTGGAACGCCTGGAGAAATTCAGCGTCACCGAGGGTTTAAAATAATAATAATTGTTCCGGGTTTGTTCCTGTCGGTCAGAATTTAAACCAATTTCCGGGCTGAAAGAATTAAAGACTCGTGCCGATGTATCTCTGCTTGAACGTTCGTTATTTGAATATCCTGCCTGCATCTGCCAGCTCCATTTCGACTGTCGGCCGCTCAACACCAACGAAGGTGAAATTTTCTGGTTCTGGTTCAAACCGTAATTCAGTGTCACCGTTCCTGAAAGCCATTTAGTTGGTTTACCGATGCTGTTAATATTGATGACTGCTCCACTGACATTCGCATCAAAAGAAGCTCCCGGATTCGAAATAATTTCAATCGTTTCAACCGAACTTGCCGGTAAACTCTTCAATAAGTTCATCAAATCATCTGTAGACAAACTACTCGGAACATTTTCAAAATAAACCGTAGCCATTTGTCCGCCCACTGCAAATCCGCCCCCCGGATAAGGCATAATTCCCGGAACTTTTAGAATAGCGTCGTAAATACTGCTGATTGATAAAACCGGGTTGTCTTTTACCGTTAACGTGGTCTTATCCGCATCGATCTCAATAAATTTTCGTTGAATTCCAGTGATTGTAACCTCATCCAATTGTGAAACGGCTTCCTTCAAAGCCAATTCTCCAAGTTGGATTGTATCAGGAGAGTCCGTTTTGATTTCGAAACTTAGTAAAATTGGCTGATACAATTGTGTTTTGATGGTAAAGACATAAACTCCTCCCATTTTTGGAATTTCAATCAGCTGTTGACAATCTTTGAATGATTTCTTTAGTAAAACGCTGTCTTTTCCTGCGATCTTTGTTGAAATGATAAGCTGTTTCGGTACATCTTCACAGGGAATGTCTTTTCCCAAAACAGAAAACCGGATCCATTGCGATTGCCCGAACAAATTCGATGAAAGCACAATAAAGCAGATAAGACCAAATATTCGTGTCATGTAACGGGTTCAGTATTAAGCAAAACAAAAATAAGATTAATAAACAGTCTTAACGGCTCTTTGTTACAGATAAACAAATAAAAGCAAGCCTATTGTTAATCTCACATTTTGAATTTTAAAAAACATCAGTCTTCCCCCCCTGCATCGTTCCTTATCTCGTTTCTGTTGAAAAAGGCTAAAATGAAAAGCATGAACACACTTTCTTCTTGTTCCGGGAATCAATTCCAACCTTTCGTGAAAATTTCATTAGCTAACTAGTTTTATTGTTAAATAATTATTCATTCTTAACTGTTTAAATCTCCATTAAACCTTGTTCGAATTAAACGCTGATACCATTGCCGCAATAAAGAAAGGGGACCGAAAAGTCATCCTAGATTTATACCATCACACTTTCCAGGTGTTAATGGGAAATGCTGTACGGTATACTAACGACCAGGAAAGCCAAATGCAAATAGTCAACAATGCTTTTATGAAAATCATTTCCGCTATCGATCAGTTCCATCCTGGCACAGCTTATTTTTCCTGGGCGAAACAAATTGTTAAACGGGAAATAATTGATGACTTCAGAAAAAACAAACGGCATAAAGAGCTATTCCAGTACACAAATAATTACCAGAATGATTCATTAACCGATGAAACGGAAATTGACGGCACATTTGAAGCAGAAGGCCTGCAAAAAGCTTTAGACACCCTGCCTCCGGCTACCAAAATGGTTTTTAACTTATATGCTGTTGATGATTATTCTACAAAAGAGATCATGGAAGAACTGCAGATCTCCTATGAAACGGTTAAATGGCATCTGAAAGAAGCACGAAAAAGGTTGAGAACTCAAATTAGTACGAACCAAACAGGATTGAAGTTGTGAAAAAAGATAAAGTACATATCGACAAACTGTTCAGTGAAGTAATGAACCAAAGAGCATTTGATGTTCCTGAATCGTTCATTGAAGATCTGAACATACGACTTGATGCGGAAGAAAAAAAGAAAAACCCTTTCTTTTGGTGGTTGGCAGCACTATTAGGAGGAATCTGTTTACTCTTTACCGTCTTTCTTAGTATACAACCTTATTCTTTTCAAGGATCTAATTCCCCGCAATTGCCAGGATCCACATACATCCGAAAAGAATCTTATCCGCTTCTTAGTTTGGAAATAAACTATGAAAAAACTATTCTTCACACAAATCTCTTTCAGACTACTAATCCGGATAAGCAAGTACTAATTAATCAAATTGTTAGTTTAACCGGAACAAAAAAACAAAGTTACCTAACACTGCCAGCTCACAAAGCCAATCAAAAGAAACCTGCCAAACATAAAAAAAGTGTCCGGTACGCTGATATTCAAAATGGTGAAGAACATGAAAAAATCGGGAATACATTCTTCGAAAGTACCACCAACCCTATTAAAGAAGTGGAAGTCCCATATTCTGAGGAACCCGATTCCATGGTGGTATCAGAGAAAAAAAAAGACACTGTTCTTTCTGTGATTTTTGTGGACAACACAGCTGATCAACCCGTCGTTTCAGCTATTCCAAACGATAAAATAGAAAACGTACCTAATGCCAACTGGGAAAAGGAAATTCAACTTTTTGGGGGACTGGGAGCAAACTTTGTTAAGGATTCCCCTGTCAACAAAACATATCTCGAGAAGCTAGACGAAAATCAAGTTTCCATTCTGGCTGCTTCATTTGGAGTGAATGGAAATCTATCTTATAAAAAGTTCACTTTCGGTTTAGGATTTTCTTATTCGCAAACCGGGGAAAAAACTTCAGCGGATATCCAGAAATACCATTGGAAGGATTCCACCGTATCAGAACATATTATCGATACGATTCTCGTTCTTGATACCCTGGGCAACTGGGTTCCTCAAATACATGATACAACGATTCATCACTCCTATCAATTCCAGGATTCGACCAGTGAAAGAACATCCTTTAAAAACACCTATTCATGGATTTCTATCCCGCTCCACTTCGGATATCGGTTCGGTCTTGGAAAGTATGAAGTCATTCCACGGATCGGCGCGCAATTCAACTTCGGAACTTCCCGGAACAAAGGACGCTTCCCAAATGAAAACTTCAATGGTGTCCTGGAATACCGGGCAGTTAAATTCAATATTTCTTATCTCATTCAACTGGAAGTTCGGAGGAATTTCAACCGATGGCATGTTTTTATAAACCCTTACTTCAAATCCATGATTAATCCTGCAATATCCAACAACCTCATACGAAGGCAGTATGCTTCTTGGGGCATTCATTTCGGGGTTGGATTTAAGCTTTAAATCAGAAGGAAACAACGAAAATCAGATGACTTATTTTTTACCTGTCACAATGAATTTATTGGACAGAATAGACTTCAATTGTCTGCGAATTTCGTGAAAACAATCTCCGTTTACCAATCAATTAGTTTGAGAAACTTAAAAAAATTAATACAAACATCTCTTATAAATCTGGCGTTATGAATTACTTTAAAACAGAAATTACGAGTGAGCATATCATATCGGACAAACCGCTTCATGAACGTTTGTTGTTCCCTTACATTCAAATTGCCCCTCAATTGGCCGGGGACGTGATGGAGCTTGGCTGCGGCTGGGGGCGCGGAATTGAATGTTTTCAACTGGATCAGATCCGTTACACAGGCGTAGATAAAAACAAATCACTGATAAACGAACTGCAATCAAATTATCCTCTTTGCAATTTCCAGCAACTGACACTTCCGAACTTAAGTATCTTCGCAAGTAACTCTTTTGATCACATCATTGCTTTTCAAGTAATTGAGCACATTGAAAACGATGAATTATTCCTGAAGGAAATACACAGGGTTCTGAAGCCTGGCGGCAAACTTCATCTGAGTACCATTAACCGCAGATTTTCCATTTCACGAAACCCCTGGCATATTCGTGAATACGATGCCATCGGACTCACCGTATTATTGAAAATGTTCTTTTGTAAAGTCGATATGAAAGGTGTTGAAGGAAACGAACTCGTTTGGAAATACCATTTCGAAAACCAAAAATCCGTTAAAAGTATTATGCGTTTCGACGTCTTCAAATTGCAGTATAAACTGCCTGCTATGCTTTTGCGCATTCCTTATGAGCTGCTCAATCGCCTGAACAGGAAAAAATTAATGTGTTCACATGGAAAATTCAGGGATATTAGCTGGAAGCATTTCCATGTAAACGAGAATCCCGATTATGGCTTGGATCTATTTGTTAGCTGCATCAAATAAAAAATCTTATTTTATCGTCTAAAAAGGATTAAAAAATAATCTTTTTTACTTGTTTCAAATCAACTTTCTGCATAACTTAAAGTAAAAACGAAACAAGTTATGCTGGTAAAAACATTTGGAAGTGCGGTTTTCGGGATCGACGCAACCACTATCACTATTGAGGTTAACATCGCTAACGGAGTCAATTTTATGCTCGTCGGCTTGCCGGATAAGGCGGTTCAGGAAAGTCATCAAAGGATCAAAGCTGCATTAAAGAACAACAACCTAAATTATCCGGGAAAAGAAATTACAGTAAACATGGCTCCGGCGGATATTCGAAAAGAAGGATCTATGTTTGATCTGGCAATCGGAATTGGCATTTTAGCAGCTTCCGAGCAAATTTCTTATACCAAACTGGAAGATTATATCTTGTTGGGAGAATTATCCCTCGATGGAACGCTGCAAGTTATAAAAGGAGTTTTACCCATCGTGATGCAGGCCAAAAAAGACGGATTCAAAGGTATTCTGCTTCCCAAACAAAACGAATCCGAAGCTGCAATTGTAGAAGGGATAGACGTTTATGGCATGGAAAATATGCAGGAAGTCATCGATTTCTTAAATGATAACCGACCATTTATTCCGGCGAAATTCGATATTGAGGAGGAATTCCACCGTCAGCTCCATGAAAACGAAGTAGATTTCGAAGATGTCAAAGGTCAGAGCGCTATCAAGCGTGCTTTTGAAATTGCGGCAGCCGGCGGACATAACGTAATTTTGATCGGGCCGCCCGGAGCCGGGAAATCGATGCTTGCAAAAAGACTTCCTACGATTCTTCCACCGATGAGCATTGATGAATCTTTGGAAACCACTAAAATTCATTCTGTAGCAGGAAAGATTGGAAAAAACAACGGACTGATTACCCAGCGGCCATTCCGAAAACCTCATCACACCATTTCTGATGTGGCGTTGGTTGGCGGCGGATCTTACCCCCAACCGGGAGAAATTTCCCTTGCACACAATGGTGTTCTGTTCCTGGATGAACTTCCGGAATACAAACGGCAAGTTCTGGAAGTCATGCGGCAACCTTTGGAAGATCGCACTGTGACGGTATCACGAGCGCGTTTCTCCGTTGATTATCCTGCCGGATTTATGCTTGTGGCAGCGATGAATCCTTGAAGTTGCGTTGACTTGTTTGCAAAGATCCCGGAAGATAGGCTAGCGCAACATCAATCGTATCCTGACCAACAGTAATGCGCTCCGTAACTGTCTCCGCAATAGCCCTCTTCTGAGCAAATTCCAAATCGTTCCATTCCGTATACAGCGATTTTACTCCATTGACCACATAGTCACTCGAGTTCATCTGAATACGCATAAAATCTATTTCGCCTTCCAGTTCTGGAATACTTACATCAAGTTGAGACACCTGCTCGTCCAAGGGTTTGTAGCGTTCAGTAAAATGATCTTTATTCAAACCGACAGAAAGTCTCAAATCCACAAGTTCATCCATCTTCTTTCTCAAAGCCTCACGTTGCTTCCGAACCGTATTTAGCAACTCTTCACGTTTCGCCAATTCCTGATGCATTTCTTCTAAGAATATTTCTGGTTTAATTCCTGAAATATAGTTACTTAGGTTATCCTGAAATACTGTATATAAGGCCTGTTGATTTATTGAGTTATGGCATTTACTACATTTGTAACGTCTTGACTTCTCACCAGGAACGTACATTGGGGTTCCGCAGGAACATTTTACAATACCAGAAAGCAAATATTGAGATGTTCTTCCTTTAACAGATCTCCTTTTTTTCTGCTCGTCCAAGATAGCATTACATTCCTGCCACAGTAGTTCATCGATAATGCTGGGGCAAGATAAGTGAACCCATTCTTCCTCTGGTTTCATCTTCCATTGCTTTCCTTCACCACTGCTTTTGGTATAATTTGCAATGCGGATTCCTTTTGCCGTCGTATCTCGCAGTAAACGATCTATAGTCGTATCAGAAAATTTGGAGCCGTTTCTTGTGCGATAACCAAGGTCATTCAATCTGTCTGCCGTGGTCTTCTTTCGTCGACATTCGTTGAAGACTTCGTATATCAGTTTGCGCACAGGTGCTTCTTCCTCATCAATAATTAATTGCTTGTTTTCCCACTTATAGCCAAAACTTGCCTGACCTCCCAATGGCTTGCCCATTTCCGCACGAATTGGTACAGATGCTGCAACACGGCTAGATATCTCTTCGCGCTCCCATTGGGCCATCGCTGAGATAATGGTAAAGAACAGTCTGCCTGCAGGCGTGCTTGTATCAATTTGTTCAGCTAGTGAAATAAGATGCGCCCCTTCTTTTTGAAATATCTCCGCAAATTCCAATAACTCCTTTGTATTTCTTGCAAGACGCGCCAATTTGGAGAATACGATACCCGAAATATGTCCACGCCTAATATCATTGAGCATCCGTTGTGTTTCTGGGTGTTCCATTACTGTTTTTCCAGAAATGGCATCAAGCCTATAAACCTCGACAACTTCCCAATCCTTTGACTTAATATAATACCTTGCACGCTGCTCATGGTGTTCTGGACTTTCTTCCTTAACCTGAAAATCCGTGGATACTCTGATCCAAATACCAACTCTTGTTTGTTCCATCTTTGTACACTTTGATTTGCAGTACGGCTTTCTTACCGGACTGAGTCAACCATTTCGATAATTGATTTACAAGCGCTTAACTTGCTAATAGCAATTACCTTAATTAAATACCGTATTGTGCCGTTTTGCTCCTTAATTGAATCTTTGTTGAATTTCAACAAATTAAGGCCGTAAAGATTTGCTATAGGATGAGTCGGAGCTTGTTATGATAATGCACAACTAACTGACTGCTAGCAAAATGATATATCAAAGATAGCAAAAAGAAAGGAATAAACGAAATTACACCTACTGTTAAATGCTACCCGATGCGAAGGAGGATCTATTTAAACATACCTTTTAGGAATTGAACGCTACGAATTAATACACCTTCACGAGAACATTACAACAAAAGATTTATATTTGAATATTAGGAGGATATATAGTAGGCTCTTAACTTAATAAACCATGAAAATAAGCGCTACAATTTTTGAAACAGAAAGAGACTTTGAAGTTTTTGGCGAAACGGAAAGCAAGTGGGTCTGTTTTTTAGCTGACGATCCCGCGAATGTTGCTACAATAAGATTTAATTATGACGATGGTATAATTACAGATCTTCAGGTCCATGAAGATATAGATACGGAGCCTGGTATAATTCTTGAACGATTGTTAAATGAATTTCGTGAATTTCATGAAACCCAGCAAATGGGATTTGATAGAGAGGAACAAGAAAGCAATAATATCCTTAAACCATATGATCCTGAAGACATAAGAGTTCGACCAGCGGTTTACTCAGCATTTCAAGTCAATATGGATATCACGAAGGGGAGAATCGACCTTAATACAGATTTTCAAAGAAACTTTGTCTGGAGTGATGCGCAAAAATCATTGCTGATAGAATCGATGCTGTTGAAAATACCTTTGCCAGCATTTTATTTTGCAGAGGATAAAAAAGGACGACAACAGGTTATCGATGGTTTGCAGCGACTTACGGTAATTAGTCAATTTTTGAACAATCAGTTTAAACTGAAAAAACTACAATATCTACATCATCTTGAAGGAAAGTATTTTTCCCCGGACCCTGAAAAGAGAATTAAGCCCGAACAGGCTTTAGAAGAGCCATATGATAGTCGTATAGAAGGCACACAGCTTAATGTCAATATTATTGAGGCGTCTTCACCACTGAGGGTGAAATACGATATTTTTTATCGGATCAATACTGGCGGCAGGCCCCTCAATAGGCAAGAAATCCGAAACTGCTTTGCTACGGAAAAAATTAGAGCTCTGCTGAAACGAATGGCAAGTGACCAGCGATTTAAGTTGGCCACGGCTTTTAGCGTAAATGATACCAGAATGGATGCTCAAGAATTAGCTCTTCGTTTTTGCGGATTTTATTTTTATAGAGAACTATATTCTGGCGAAATGAATGGGTTCTTGGACGAGGTTTTGGATAGGTTGAATGATGTGTCTGACCAGAAGTTGTTGGAAGTTGAAGCAAAATATTATGTTAGCCTTACAAATTCATATCATCTTTTCGGTGATTATGCATTCAGAAAAGTCCTGCCTGAACATCTCGAGCCTTTTGCAAGGAAGCAATTCTTAAATAAGGCTATGTTTATGGCGTGGACTAGCATACTTTCCCATTATGAGCCAGGTTATATCGAAAGCTATCAATATATGACTGACTTCTTAGCGAGAGAGTTATCTGAAAATATTGATTTGTTTAATGCACTTACCACTGGTACAACTGACCGTTATAAGGTCGATTTTGTATTTAACGAATTTGATTTACTGTTAAAATCTTATTTCAAAAGTCATGAATGACCTTCAGTTAACAATCTCCGATTTTAAGTCATTTGATGGAGAGGTTATAACGCTTAAAAATCTTACGGTACTAGCAGGCATAAATTCGGCAGGCAAATCCACAATTATTCAAGCACTGTTATTGTTGCGAGTTACAATAGAACAGGACCGATTGTTTTTGCAAAATGCGGATAAAATCAAGATCCCACTAAATGGTCCATATAACATGGAATTGGGAAACACTTTTGAGGTAATCAGAAGAAGTAAAAGGGTATCTGATTCAACAATGCGCTTGGCGCTTGAAGAAGTAGGAGGTGTAAAATATGCAGATGTCTTATACGTGGGAGACAGGGCAACGCAAACTAATTATGAACTGGTTACGGAAGATTTTGAGATTCTTGGTGACCCACCAACAGGCTTAATGCACGAATGTTTCTATTACCTATGCGCTGAAAGGATTGGGCCTAGATTAAAATACGAATATGAAGTTTTACCCTATCAGCATGTTGGTTATAAGGGCGAGCACACTTTTCAGATCTTGAGTGGAGAAAACATTGAAATAATGGCGCCTCGAACCATCAATAGGGAAAGTTTTGGCCTGTTATTCGACGTAGTAAGAGAATGGCTGGAATATATTATTCCAGGATCAAAGTTCAATTCTGCAACAGCAATGGGACGAAGTCGCGTAATTGAAGGGACTTTCGCAGAGAGTTTACCAACAAACGTAGGTTTCGGTATTTCTTACGTATTACCTATAATCGTCAATTGTTTGATCGCAAAGGAAGATACTGTTGTAATAATCGAAAATCCCGAGGCTCATCTCCACCCATTCGGGCAATCACGGATAGGACTATTTTTGGCCCAAATGGCGGACTGCGGACTGCGTATTATTATAGAAACACACAGCGATCATGTTATCAATGGTATCCGTTTGAGTACATTGCGAGAAATTATTCCTTCTCAAAATGTTATCGTGAATTTTGTTTCAAAAAAAGAGCAGGAGGGAATACATATTGACGAGATTAACATCTCGAATCTGGGGGATCTTAGCGACTATCCTTCCGGCTTCTTTGATCAGGAACAGCAAGACATTGCAAATATGATTATGGAAAAGAGAAAAAAACTTGGTTGATGAATGCTAATCTGATAAGCGATACAAGCTGCTTCCTTTGGGAAGATCTTTCCATTGATCGGTCACATCTAATTGAGGATTTGATCATTGCACAAAAGTTCGCTCGAGATGGTGGCGACATAATGTATTCATCTCCGGAACTATTAAATATTGCTCTAAGTTGGGGACATTTATACGAACTGACAAATAGGACATTTGCAGAAATTTACAATATTTGTCCTTGGCTAAATAGGGAATATCAGGTATTTCTCGCAAGGCTTATCAATGGAAATCCAACGCCGGGCAATGCCAGGTCGTTAAATGATTTGCATGCTGAGTTTCCACAGCGAAACAATTCCTGGTATGGTCTAGCGCCAAAAGACCAACCAAGGTACGTACATGATGAGCAGAGCTGGAAGACATTGCACCAAGAAAACATCTACGAGTTCTACCGGGGCATCGATAAGGAGTCGGAATATTTTAAGAAACACTATAAAGCACGGTTAACTATTTCCGCAGGTTCATTGAAGAAAATAATTGAAAAGAAGCAAGATCATAAAATATTTGAAAGACTTGATATACCCACAGTAATAGAAAACGATCAAACATTGCATGGTGAGCAGATCCAGATGCATTTTAATGATCAGGGAAAGTCCGCGTTAAATCTTGACGGAGAATGGAAACACGGTGGATTTGATATTCCACGTAAAGCGCGTCTAAAATTGATAGAGTGGGGTTTTAAGGTGCCCAGAGCATAACAGTCAGATGATTAATGGATTGCAGTCAAACGAATTTCAATCAGTGCCAAAAGAGAATCATAAATCGCATCTCGGGTAACCCCCAAATTGAAGGAAGAAATTACCACATCGTCAAAAGTCTTCCTATCATTTTGTTCCAGCTCATCTGCAACAGACAAAATTTTTCGTTGCATAAGAGGACGGAATGCATCTTTAATTTCTGCAATCGAATCACTATTAAGAACCGAAACGTCAAGCACATGCATATAATTCTCGATTCGATCCTTACTTAGATCAAGTGCGCCTTGTCCCCGACCAAATCCCATGCCTTCCATGATGAACATTGCGATTGTCGAATTCAATATTGCGTGATACAGATCAAGGTCAACCTCACTTTTTGGTTTTAAAGGAACAAGCCGCTGATCTGAAAATGCAGGTGGATCAACCCGCCCACTGAATAACCGGTCTCCAAAATTAATAAACATAACCAGATCCGAAAGGTCTGTAACATCCATTTGGTACCATAATTTGTTGGAAGATCCCAATTTCGAGATGTTTTCATCCGTTTTAAATTTCCGAATCCAAGAAAGTGCACCCAGATGTCCAAGCTCTTCAAGTTCTTCTTCTGTAAGAGAACAGCAAAAAGCTTCCTTGGTTGGTTGCATTGTCAACATTTTGAAGTCATTCGGACTTTTTGCCAATGGTCTTATGTAATCTTGCTCGATATTGTGCCCTGGTTTGGGATAAAAAAACTCGTTCATTCCCCTGCGCTCTCCTCTTCTGACTTCGAAGATGTCGGTTATTTTAACCAATGGAAGGTCCAGTATCCAGTCACAGTTAACAAATTGCGCATTTCCGCCTAAACCTAGCGAACGAAATTTTAGAAGTTGGCTAGGACTAATACTTCTAACCATAAGAGAATCGTTCTGCGTTTGGCCGAGTTCAATCTGTGCAGCCAATAACTTAACTGAAGAATCATCATCAATAGCCTCTAAGGGACGTGTCAGGGTTATAAATTTTACATTCCCACTTTCACAATTTGGATCAGCTTTTTTGTCCAAAACAAGCAAATTTGTTACAACACTGCTATTGTGAAACCACCTGCCTGCCCCTGAAGTTATTACACATTTAAGATCATAAAAATTTCCTAGCTCGCTATAGAAGTCGTCGCCCCAATCAGTTCCAAGCCAAGCATTTGTAATTATAATGCCCAAACGTCCATTTTCTGACAACAACGGATGTAATGAAAACGGCAAGTAAGCAGCTACATCTGCGCGTTTGGTAAACTTACCCATCCCCATCCTTGAAACAACGGCATTCAATGCGTTCCCGTATTGCTTTCTCCCAGCTTGGCCCACAAAAGGAAGATTACTTACTATAGTCTCGAACTGGCCTAGCTCCTCTGTAAACTTTGTTCCCGTAGACGGATCGCGAAAATCCACTTTTTGAGTGCTCTGTAGGCCAAAAGCATCGTACTGAAATATTTTTATAGGCTTATGCATCAGCGTTGGCTTGGCTAATGCGAACGTCGCAATCTGGATAGCCTGTGGATCTTGGTCACTCGCATAAACTTGCTGCGCTGCCTCTTCAGGATTAACCGCTTCCAAAATCTTCTGCTCTAAGGCTGCCCTTGCAATTGTGCCACTCCCACAGCATGGATCTAATATGCGATCATCCACAATGTTCCGCACACAAATCTGTACCAGTAGCCTAGCTAGAGAAATGGGTGTTGGGTACTGTCCTCTTAATTTACGTATAGCCACAGCAACAGTAGCCTCTAAAATTCCCGATAATTGAGCTTGGTCTACTGATCCCAATCGAAGATCTGACAGTAATCTACTAAATTCCTTCAACTGGTTCCAAGCCCTTTGTGTAATTGCTTTTAATGCAATACTCTCGGAAAAGATTGTCCAAAAATTACAGTCTTCAGAAAGTTGTCTAAACAGTTCAAGTGCCTGCTCTGGTGTTGTTGCACTATCAATATTAAGAATCCTTTGAGCCCGGATGTCCTTCTCTCTAAGAATATGACCGAACAAAATTTTCCCTATCCAATTTGAGATAACTGCCTGCGCGAGGACGTACTCCATTTCACCATCTCCATATTCAGCTCGATACCTATCCCACCACAAAGTTATCTCAGCTCGGAAAACATTATTGCGGCGTGCAATATTGACAATAGAATCCCTGACCTCAACAGAATTCTCTAATATCAGGGAAGTCACTCCACCACTCTGGTAAGCATCCACAAATGGACGGCCTTCAATAATACCACTATCGAAAAGGTCATTTAAATGATTAAATATCTCGGTAGCCAAAGCCTGCCAACGTATTCTCGAAGACCGCACAGATCCTCTGTCAGTAATATCGGCGAGGGAGTCCCAAGTCTTGGATAGAGAAAAAAATTTGGTTTTGTTATCGCGAACAAACAAATGTGCTTGAGAAACATTCCAGAGAATGAAACTATCCAAGCCAAGTGCATTTGCCTTTATTTCCGCATTCTTTCTAAACTCCACATCAAAAATACTCGTATCGGGCATCTTTAATTCCCAACCTTGGAGAATTCTTGCTGTTTCCCTGTCTCCGAAAAGAAGCACATCAGGAAACAAGCTGCCACCATCGGTTCTAATTGTTTGTTCGCCTCCAGCATCTTTGATTGATCTGTTATTAGAAGTAGCAAGATATTTAAGGTGACCGATCAGGTCAATTGCCCAAGACCTCTCATTATAGGTAGTGGTTGTGGTCTTCATATTGCAATATTAGGTTCGGTATTTATTATAGCATTGACATCAACCATGCCTTTCTTATTTAGGTTCATTGATCCAGAAGATGGATGCAAGGAAGAGAAAATTGGCGGTGGCTGTTGTTTAGCTTTGAAAGCTAACTCTACTTCAGCTAGTCTTTCTTTTGCGACCGTGATATAATCAATTTTATTTTCTTTGAATAAATGAACTTCTTCATTCTTTTCGATCCCAATGAATCGACGTTGCTCCAATGCAGCAGCGACCAAAAAGCTACCGCTTCCGAAAGCGTTGTCCAATACTATATCCCCCTCCTTTGTAAACATGCGAATCAAGTACCTTCCTAGGGCTACTGGTTTTTGCGTAGGATGCCAAACCCGTCCGCCAGTTTCACTTTCTGCAGTTTTACAGTATAATGTATCGGTTGGAAAACGTTCTCCATCACTTTTTACCTGAACTGGTTTAAAGTCTCCGTAACTACCTGTGAACTGGGCTTTCCTTACACCTTTATCATAAGGTTCTCCAGGAGACATAACCGGATAGTAATTAGGTTGGCTACCATAAAAAATACAGATATCTTCATGTTGACGTAATGGTTGGCGACGAGCATTTAAAAAATTAGTGGGTTTGCTTTTAATCCATACAAACTTATACTTAAACCAACTCTCATTACTCATGATAAGCTTTGCCGTAAAAATACCTTGTGATGAAAGTGCGATTACCCCTTTTGGTTTAATTATTCTCCGATACTCTTTCCAAAGTTCCTCTAACGGGATTACACTATCCCATTTATTCTGGGTAGTACCATATGGTAAATCGCACAAGATCATATCAACAGACGCGCTGTCAATTTTTTTCATGATCTCTAAACAATCTCCTTGAAATATTTCACCACCACGGTACTTCATCCTTTTTTATGCTTTTTACGATCAAAAATTAGTAATTAATTTTTTTATTAACGGCCTCCAAAATTACCATAAATTAGTGCATTTTATCATCTTTTAAAAGTAAATGTGAAAAATCGAATAGATATCCATTCACCGCGAATTTAAAGTGTCTATCTTAGTCAATTAATTTTTAGATCTTCTTCCAAAAATGTTAAATAGATAAGGCAAACATAGCGAATGCTAAAATAATTAGCAAAAAAAGATTAAAATTTAATAACTTATTTTAGAATTAAAAACAAAAGTGAAGTATTTAGAACATCAAGATGTGACTTTAAAAATGGTAATAGATGCAGGTTTGTTAAAACCGGGCACTATTATATATGCTTCTTCTGATAACAAGATTACAGGTATCCTAAATGACGACGGATCAATAACCATTGAAAAAAATGGCATAACGAAAAACTATCCATATCCTAGTGGGGCTGCGCGCGCAATAAGGGGTGTTAGTATAAGCGGATGGATATTTTGGTTAGTACTGGAAGAAGGAAACTTTATTAGCTTGTTAGAATATAAAAAGAAATGTTTGGGCCTAAGTGTTCGATAAACTTCTTCTCGGCAATCCTATCTCATGTTCCTGCGGATATGGTGCCCTGTGGGTCATGCTAACATCCTCCTTGATCCTGGAATGTGCCTCGAATTTTTTCTCGTCGTCATAGGCATAGCGTGGATCTGCAACCATCGGCATCTTTGCCATTTTGTGGATCGTTATGGTCGGAAAATGGAAGTCAACCTCGACGGTTCCCCGAAGCAGATAACAGCCCCCGCCCTTAAAAGGATACTGCGCAAGGCTGTCCGGAAAGTGGGCGGTATCAAAGAAATTTCCCTCAAAGTCTATCCAGGTACCGAAAAACATTTCCCCTTTTTTGGTCGGAACATGCTTGCGCGAAACCAGATAGGCAAGCATCCTGACCTGATTTTTGTGGTGTTTTTCAAGTTCCCGCGCCATCACGTCACCCCTGTAGGCAATTTCTAAAAGATCAAATGGAGTACAGGAAACCGTAAAGCCTAAAAGTTCGATCTCGTCAAAGGCATCTTCGATGACAGAGCGTTTGAGCACGGGCAGCTTATATTCCTTCACAGGCTGCTCGAACAGCGTTGCCATCCTGTTTTCATCCCGGTAGTTTACCAGTATCATCCTTGCGCTGACAAGGAGTTCGCTCTTTTCCTTTCCCGTAAACCTGAATGCACCAATGAAGACTAGGATCTGTACAGTTTCTATCCCGATGGGAACGCGCCGGATAAAGTCTTCCAGGCAGGCGAACGTACCATTTTGTTCGCGTTCGGAAACGATCAGCTGGGCAACGGCAACTGGAAGTCCCTGGAGATGCATAAAGCCAAGAAAGACATCTGATCCAAAAACGGTCGTTTCAAATCGGCTAAGGTTTACGCATGGGTTGTACACGTTCGCTCCCGACATTCTCGCCTCGTGCACATATACCTCCGTACGATAGAATCCTCCCCCGTTATTGATCGCCGATACCATGAATTCCACGGGAAAATGGACCTTTAGCGAAAGGCTCTGGTAACTCTCCTCGGCATAGGAAGCGGAATGTGCCTTGCAGAAGGAATACCCGGCAAAACTTTCGATCTGACGGTATATCTCTTGGCTGACCTCCTCTGGTCTTCCAAGCTTCCTGCAAGATCCAAAAAAATTGTCCTTTACTTTTTGCAGGGCAGCAAGCGACCTTCCCTTTCCGCTCATCGCCCTGCGGAGTATGTCTCCATCGGCAGGATCAAGACCACCGTAATGTATCGCGATCTTGATCACGTCTTCCTGGTAGACCATTATCCCATAAGTTTCGCCAAGCTGGGCCTGCAGTATTTCGTGCAGGTATTCGAACTGTCCGGGATTGTTGTGCCTCCACACGTATTCCCGCATCATTCCCGATTGGGCAACGCCCGGCCTGATAATGGAGGATGCAGCAACAAGTGTCCGGTAGTTGTCGCATTTAAGCCTGCGCAAAAGTCCCCTCATGGCAGGACTTTCGATGTAGAAACAGCCTATCGTTTTTCCTTCGGCAAGGTACTTGTTGCACAACAGATCATTTTTCAAAGGTCTTGTGTCCCGGATATCGATGTCGATTCCGCGGTTCTGCTTGACAAGTGTTACCGTGTCGTTGATCGTTCCAAGACCCCTTTGGCTCAGGATATCGAACTTTTCAAACCCGATGTCCTCTGCTACGTGCATATCGAACTGAACAATCGGAAAGCCTTTGGGCGGGAGTTCCAAGGCGGTGAAGTTGGTGATCGGCTCTTCGGAGATAAGGATGCCACAGGAATGCATAGAACGCTGGTTCGGATATTTTTCCAGCATCATCCCATATTCCTGAACATATTTTATCACGTTGTTGGACTCATGTTTTGCCATCGGGTTCTTTGCCAGATGGTCCAGTTCCTCCTTGGCAAGCCCAAACGCCTTTCCCACTTCCCGGAAAATGGAACGATATTTAAATTCAACATTCGTTCCGCAGAAGGCGACATGGTCAGCCCCATATTTCTCGAAGATATAGCGAAGAATGGTGTCCCTGTCCTGCCAGCTCCAATCTATATCAAAATCGGGCGGGCTTTTCCTGTTTTGGTTGAGGAAGCGTTCAAAATAAAGATCAAGGTCAATGGGGCAGACATCGGTTATTCCGATGCAGTAGCTGACAATACTGTTCGCACCGCTTCCCCTGCCAACATGCATCAGGCCCAAACTATTGCTGTAGCGTACGATATCCCATGTGATGAGAAAATATCCAGAAAAGCCCAGTTCGTGTATGACCTTCAGCTCTTTTCTGATCCTTTTCTCCGCTTCGGGATTATCACTATATCGCTTTGCCATCCCCTGAAAGGCAAGCCTGGTCAATAGTTCAAGGTCGCTCTCGGTATTTTCCGTAAAGCATTTCTTGTTCCTTGGAACAGAAAAATCGAACTCAAAGCTGCATCCGGCGACAAGTTTTTCTGTATTGTCCACGATTTCCGGATACTGTTCGAACATAGCACGAAGTTCCCGTACAGAGAGCATCTTGTCGCCCTCGCTACAGTAGTCATCGGTGTTCAATTTGGACAACAATGTATTGCCGTCTATCGCCCTGAGCACCCTGTGCAGGTTGTGCTCTTTCTTGCTTCCAATGGTAACCGGATGTAGCACAACCATCTTGGTCAGATAGCCTTTCCATTTCTGCTGGTAGAGCAGGTTCACCTCATCGCCACGTATGCCGATATACTCGTTCTCCCTAAGAGTACCATAAAACCTCTTCATCGGATAAACTACCACCACATCCCTGAAATGCGGAGCCTGATCGGGCATGGGCTTTTTTCCAAGGTTTAGGTCTGTCAGAAAAGCGTTCATTTCTGCAATTCCACTGGCCGATCTGGCGATACCGATGAAATACTGTACGCCCTCCGACCTGAAATCGATCCCCACGATCGGTCTGATACCGCTCTTTGAACACGTCTTGGTAAAATCATAGATACCGGTTACCGTATTGACATCGGTCAGCACCAATGTTCGATGCCCCGAGGCAACCGCTGAGCCAATGAGCTGTTCCAGCGATAGGGTACCGTATCGGAGACTATGGTAGGTATGACAGTTGAGCAGCATACCAATCTACTTTTGGGGATATTTGAGCGACAGTCCGGCGCATCGCCGTATCGCATCTGGTCCGTAGCGCCGTTTCATCTGGTCCATCGCCTGGTAGAGGTTCATCAGCTCCTGTGTATCTTCGAAACAGTTGATCTGGTAACTACCGTGAACGAGTCCACTGAAGGTAATGCCGATCAGGCGGAGCCTCATCCTCCGCTGGTAAAGGCGGCGGAAAAGTTCCTCTACCACTTTTCCGATCACATGGTCGGCAGAGGTATAGGAAATCTTGAGCTGCTTGGTCTCCGTATCGAAATTCGTGTACCTGATCTTTACGGTTACACAAGAGGTCAGTAGTTGTTCCGATCTGAGCTGATAGCAGAGCTTTTCGACCATCCCTATCATAAGTCCCTTCAGCTTGGGAAGATCCATAGTGTCCTGATGGAAAGTTTGCTCGGTGGAAAGCGATTTGCGTTCATGGAAGGGGAAAACTGGGGCATTATCAATGCCATTCGCCTTTTTCCAAAGGTCAGATCCGTTCTTTCCAAGAAGGTTCATCAGCACTTCCATAGGCATTTCCGACAATGTGCGGATCTGCCGAACCCCGATCCTGGAGAGTATGTTATAGGTACTCTCGCCGACCATCGGAATTTTTCGTATCGATAGCGGATCGAGGAACGGCCTCACCATTTCCTCGGGTACCTGGAGCTTGCCCCATGGCTTGCCCTCACTGGTGGCAATCTTGGAAACCGTCTTGTTTACCGATAACGCAAAGCTCAAGGGAAGTCCGGTCTCCTTCGCAGTATATGCAGCGATTTCTGTAATCCATTTGTATGACCCGAAATACCTGTCCATACCCGTCAGATCCATATAGAATTCATCGATGCTTGCTTTTTCCAATATTGGCACCCTTTCAGTCAGTATCTGCGTAACCTCATGTGATTTCTTGGAATAGAGCTCCATATCTCCCTTGACCACGGTAGCCTGCGGGCATAACCGCAATGCCATTTTCATTGGCATTGCAGAACGTACACCGAACTTCCTTGCCTCGTAGGAACAGGAGGCGACCACCCCGCGGTTCCCCCCGCCCACGATCAGGGGCAGTTTGTCAAATTTAGAATTGTTCAGTCTTTCGCAGGACACAAAGAACGTGTCCAGATCGAGGTGTACCACAGCTCTTCCCATCACTCGCAAGATTTAATGTTATTGTTTTCAACAAAGGTATGTTGGTTTTTGATTAATATCTTTACATTTGTTGCTAAGAATTTTAGCAAAATGTCAATCCTTTCAGATAACCTTCGATATTTAAGGCACGTCAATAAGCTGTCCCAAAGGGAGTTGGGCGAAAGAATTGTTGTTAGCAGAGGAAGATATTCCGCATACGAACAAGAGGTAGCTGAACCGCCGATAGACATCCTAAAAAGGCTCGCCTGTTATTATCACATCAGCATTGATCTGCTGGTCAATGCCGACCTACAGAGAGTTCCAGAGGAAGAAATCAGATTGGTAGAAAGCATTATCTGCAAATTCCGTTGAATAAAATATAGAAAAAGCGCACGGCAATCCGTGCGCTCGATAAATCAATCAGCCGATGGTCAATAGTTCCTGCTCAGCGAACCCGGATCGCGTGCATCCCCGAAGTTCAGCCTGATCCCACTGCCAAGCCCCATCATCCTCGTTCCGGCGCTTTTTATCGCCTGTCCTGCCTGGTCACGTTCGGCAAAACGACCATTTTTTCCAAAAGTGGTCTGGTAGTCCGCGAGAACGAACAGTTCCAACCTTGGGAAAACCTCGAAGCTCACCCGTGCGCCCATCAATGCTGTCAATGTATTTGCACGAGCATCACGGGCAGAAGGCTGTTCATTGACAACGGTAACTGGGGGCGCATTGCCAAAGATGTCGTTGATAACGATCACCTCCCTTCTCACATAGGTGGGAAACTGCTGGAAGAGCATTCCGCCCTTGGCGTAGAGTTCGATCCCGAGCTTGCCTTCTCCGAAATGGTAGACCGGACCCAATGTAATGCCAAGATGCCTAAAATTCAATGGCGAACTGTAGGTATTTGCAACGGTTCGGGTAGCCATTCCACTGCGTTCGAAGATAGTATCTGCCATCTGGTGCGGGTGTTTGGTGAACCGAGCATCTATACCTATTCCCAGCCTACTGCCCGTAAAGAAATAGTCCGCGGAAAGCCCATAGCCAAAGCCCTTCCTTGCCCTGGCAATTCCGTCCTTATACTCTCCGGAAGGATTACTGGTACTTCCATAAAACCCTATTCTAAGGGAGCTCCCTTCCTGCGACCGGGCTGTATTTGAGAACAAAACTGCCACTATGGAGACTGTCGCAACGATCAAAAGATTTCTTTTCATAATTCTAAAGATTTAAGTGAAACAATATTCTGTCAGGTGTATATCAAGCAGGGGCTGGAATTGTTACCCCCTGCCTTCAAAAAGATCCGAGAGCCTTGACACCTAACAACATGCATCCGAAATGACACTAAAAATCCCGTGATGGAGCTCGGTTGCCAGGGGCGCAGTCCCGGCACCGATGGACATCACATTCTATAGAATGCAAAAAGCCATTCCAACGGAGTTTGGAATGGCTTTTTGCCGCCCGGAAACGGTTATTCCCCGCTGTCGCCGGGGTCGGCACTGATCAAAAGAAGAGCCGTGCATGGTGCACGGCTCTTTCTCATTTCTTAGGTTTTAAGCCCTCTAGCGCCTTGATACGTTCCTCGAGCCTTTTGTGTCTTTTGTCGTAGAACTCGTTGTGACCCTTCTCGATCTCAGCGAGTTCATCAGGCATGTGCTGACGCGCAAATTTCAGCAACAGTTCCAGTCCCGTGCCCGTCTGTTCGGTGAGGTAACTTGCTAGGAAATCACGGCGGATAAGCGTCTTTTTTTCCTCGGTCAGTTTACCGCTTATTTTGAGCCGATCCTTTTCGTCCAGATAATATGCCTGCTTGACACCAAATTCAAAAAAGTGATCCTTTTTGAGCGAAGAGAGCATCAGGTAATAGATCGCCTGTTCTTCTAAGTCGCTAAAGCCATCTTTGTAGATGGCTTTGTGAACTAAACCTTTGGTGTCCGCTACGATCTTTTCCCTGGCGATCTCCTTGTTGCGCTTATCCTTGTATTTCAGCCTTTCCACTTCCGCCTGCGGATCGTTCGACTTTGTATTCCTGCTTTGATGGACATAGCCCAAACTGATCTGCGAAAACCCAATTTCGACACATTCCACAATCTTTCCCTGTTCCAAAAGTTCCATGAATTCAGCCATTCTATCCTGATGGGATTGCAGTCCCTCCTGATATTCCTCCATTTCCGCATCCCCCGAACCGCTGTCATCGCCCTGTACAATTACTGGTGCTTTAGGTGATCTCGGATAGCTACGGAAATCGCCCTTTTCGGTCACCAAATATCCTGCTTCGTTGAGCATTTCATTAACAGTTTCGTTTGCGTTATAGGTAAAGCACAATATCCGCCTCGGGTCTTCATCGATGAGCTGTTTGGCTAAGGAGAACATATACTGCGTATTCTTGTCGTCCAAACAACTTCTCCTGCTACAATTGCCCTGTTCCAAGTCCTCGCCGAACAAAGAGAACAGACTGCTGTTGAAAGGGCAGTTCTGACAATCCTTCTTGTCAAACCCAAACTGTTTCAGGTCGCTCGTGTACTTACGGGAGATCGCTTTTGCAAGCTGTTTTACCCCATAAGTGCGCCATGAATTGTAATGCCCTTCTTCTTTTGCAAAGTGCTCGCTGTAGATTTCCTGTTGGATTTCAGCGGAGAACTTGCTGAGTTCCATCGCCATTGCCACGTTGATCACTTCGACAGACAGCAGTTCCCTAAAGTCTGATACAAGATCGTTCAGCGCCAACCGTCCGCGTATGTATTTTTCGGACTTGGCAAACTTTGCACAAAGTGTGGCTACATCAAAGTTTTTTAGCTCCGCGAGTTTCCTGTATGCGAGGGCTTCCTCCATCGGTGGCACTTCGCTACGTTGCAGATTTTCGATCACCGCCAATTCCAGTGCCTCCTCGTCTGAGAGTACCCTGATCTCGGCAGGGATGGTCTTTCTTCCGACAAGGCGCGACGCCCTGACGCGCCGTTCCCCGAAAACGATCTCATACTTTTTGCCCTTTGGTCTGAGCAGTATCGCCTGTAATACCCCTTTTTCCGAAATTCCAAGCGAAAATTCCCTCATTTCTTCTTCGGGGAATGATGTCCGCGGATTAAAGTTGCTAAATACTATCTGTGACAGTTCGACATCAACGATCTCCCTGTCCTTTTCCATTGTATCCATAATATTGAATTTTAAATTAATAACTGGTGGTCTTACCTGTAGATTTTAAACCTCTTGGCCGTAGTTTATCCTTTTATCGATTACCATTTCCTTGATCTTGTCCTCGGAAAAATGCAGGTCGCGCAACTGCTGTTCATAGTCGAACATCTTCCTTTCGAATTCTCGCGCTCCTTCCTCTCCCCGTAGCAAAAGCTTGGCAAGCGTTCCGCTACGCTGTGCCCTGTAGATTTCTTTCAGTAGTTCCCTTGCCAACCGTCTCAGCCTGCTGAACTTCCTCGAGTTGAACATACCTATACACTTTTCGAGCAGATCCAAATAGATGGTTGCCCTCATGTGGTCGTTCATCCTCACCGCATCGACATACCTGTTGTAAAGCCAATCGGTATAACCTTTTTCATTCTCGTTCATCTTCATTGATTTTATGCTGTTTCCGAATTTCGACCAGTTTGTTATGGAGGTCTTCCCAATACCGCCTTAGTTCCCCGTCGGTGGGGGCGGGCGGGCTGTGGCGGAAATGCCTGAACATTTCTGCCTGACCGATGGCTTCATCGAGGTCGGTGACCTCGATCGCGAAACCGTTCAAATCGCTGATATTCATATATCTAGTTTTTGATTTCTCCAAAGGGCGACCGTTTGTACAGTCGCCCCTGCAATATGCTGTCAGTTCCAAGTGAATATATCTGCACCTTCTTTTGCGAAGTCCCTGCATAGGTCGAACGCCTTTTGCGCCCTTTGCTGTCCCGTACCGCCCATGATGATGGACTGCAGTTTCGCTTCATCGTCCCCGAACTTCTTGACATTCTGATAGTAGCCCGTAACGGCATTGTATGCCCCGAACAGCGTACCCTTTGTACTGTCCATCTGTTGGGTGTCCGAAATCATTGCGTAGGCGAACGCATCCTCAATGGAATTGCGGAATACGGCAGAGAAATCTTCCTCCTGTCCCTTCTTGATCATTTCGAAAGTCTCCTTATTGGGGCATAACGCCAACTGGATCAGCTTTTTTACTTCCGTGTCGCTCACACGCACCTTTGACCAGTTATTGAAAATGTCCTCTAGCTGTACGCTCATTTCATTGGCAAGCCCCATTACCTTGTGGGCATCCTCCAAGCGCTGTTTCACTCCCGAGGTGTGACGTATGCGCACCACATTGGACATATTGCGAAGGGATGCGTTAAGGGTGTTCTGACATACGATGCGGATGGGCGTGAAAGCCGCGGTAATGCTTCCACTACCATCGTGCGAAGTGGTCAGGAAGATGTACTTTTCGGTAACATCGTCAGTGTTGCCGATACGGATATACCCTGGCAGTTTCGCCGTAATGAAGATACGCTCACCATTTCCCAAAGCGCCTGCGGTCTCGTACATGATACCGTCCCCACCGCCTACGATGGCATCGAAGAACGCAAACGCCTCCCTGTTCTGCACGATCTGATAATCTTTGCCGACTACCCCAAAAACTGCATTGTTGTCGAATCGCATCGTGGCGAACTGGTCAGGAACTGGAACCATAGCACCCTCGACGATCTCGCCCTGCTGTCCTACGGTCAAATCCCTGCCATGCGTGAACAATGGCTGTTTGATGACTTCATAGTCCAGTCCTGCAAATTTTATTGCCTCCGCGCTCGTCGGATAATCCTGTACGATCTGCCCAAGCCCATGCCAAGCTTTTTCCCTAACGCTGAAGAAACTGTATCTTCCTGTTTTTTCGTTCTTATTCAAATTGTGTCCCATGACTTTGATATTTATGATTAATAATTGTTCTGATTAAAATGGCAGATCGTCGTCCTCTGCCGTATTGCTGTCCGCTTTGCGTTCCGATTTCTTGGCAGGTTTCTTTTTCGCTACCTGCTCTTGGCTCTTTGCCGAGCCCCCCAAAAACTTGATCGTCTGCGCATTGAAATCTAGCCCTCCATGCGGTTTGCCGTCGCTCCCGATCCAAGCACGGGGGCTGATCCTTCCCGAAACTTCCACCAACAGACCTTTTGTCAAGTGGTCGGCGATGCCTGTTCTGTTCCAATAGGAGCAGTCGACATAACTGGTCAACTGTACCCGTTCCCCTTGTTTGTTGCGGTAGCTGTCGTTTAGGGCAATTGAAAAACTGACTACCTTGTTCCCGTTTTTTACCTCGCGCACCTGCGCATCCTGTGTGATCCTTCCTACGATTTCCATGACTTTTGATTTAAGTTCCCGAAACAGATTTTGCTATTTATTCGGCAATGAGTGGAGGTGCTGTTCCGTTTCACCTTTTTGCCGTTTCCAATGTTGTTGCTGTTCATGACTGACATTTTTTTTTATTCGTCCAAAGAGCCGGAGTATGCTATGTTTCGTTTCACGAGCATGAAAGGTCAGTGTTCGGCAGGCACAAGGTTTTGGCGAAAAATACTACCCGCAGGCGTGGAGATTTTTTGACAAACTCGCTTGACCTTGGGAAGGCAGAAGAACACGGTCATACCTTTGCTCTTGAAATCGGACATGTGCATACGAGCCTTTGGATAAAATGGGGAAGCGGTGAACAGCCCATTGGATATGGCTGATGTTTAAGAATCAGTATCTAGGATTTCTGGAAACAAATAACGGCGAGCATAATTCTAAAATTTTGAATAGCAACTTAGAATGTATCGGTAAAGTGAAGCATATACCAGGATTGGCTTTTAGAAAAAAACACCATAACATGCTGACGGATTGATAATTATATATTAGATTAGTGCCTTAACACTATTGCTGACTTAAAAATCTACACTCATGCGCTTCTCTAAAACAAACAACGGCTTGAAGGTCCAAGCCATTTCAGGTACATACGTTGTTCTCTTGGGTATCCACCTTGATGAAAATGACTGCAATGGCCTAAAGGGATTTTCCATACATCGTACCGATCATACTGCAAAGACCGCTGGGTTTCTGAAGGGAATGAAGGCTTTCAGCGAGACAGATCCCGGGTATGCGGCAGGATCTCTGTACTCAACAGAGTTCCACCCCGTGCAGGGCTTCCAATGGGGGGATTACGATGCCGTTCCCGGACACAAATACACTTATGTTATCACAGCACTGAAAGGCTCGCCAAAAAACCTGAACCCGATCAGCTCTGTGACTTTGGACGTTGAAACAGAATCTCCAGAAAATGGCGATCATGATATTTATTTCAACCGCGGCACTGCCGCATCTCAGGAATATGTTCGTCTTTTCGGTGACAAGAAACCTGGGGAAGTGATTAATGGTAAGGCATTTGAATGGCTATCGCGTGGACTTTATGAAGCGATGTGCAATTTTGTGGAGAGTTGCGTGCCCGGCAGACATGCATTAAGGATCGCGGCCTATGAGTTCCAATATCTGCCGTTCCTAAAAATTCTCGAAAAGAAAATAGCCGACGGCTTGGATGTGAGAATCGTCTATGACGCACGCGATGAAAAGGTAACCGAAAACAACAGGAAAACCGTGGACGGTGCTCCCGGGATCAAGCCTTTTTGTAACGAACGGCGAAAGACAGCGTACAGGATTTCTCATAATAAATTCATGGTCAAATTAGAGGATGGAGTTCCCATAACCGTCTGGACAGGGGGTACGAATTTTAAGGATGGCGGTATCTTCGGACATTCCAACGTAGCCCACGTGGTAGAGAATTCTGAAGTTGCAAAAAAATACAAAGCATATTGGGAGGAGTTGAACAAGGACCCCGACCTTGACGACATAAGGTCACAAAACCTGACGATCAGTCCAGACCTTCCAGAGGAAATCCAAGACGGCACTGCCGTTATCTTCTCCCCAAGAAAGGAGAAAACTGTGCTTAAAAAATATGCAGCCATGGCAAAGGCATCAAAGGAAGCGCTTTTCATGACATTCGCTTTTGGGATGGGCGACGATTTTAAAGAGGTCTATATGAATAGTCAGGCACCGTTACGGATTGCACTATTGGAGAAGTTTATCAGGAATATGGCCGATGACACTGATGAAGAGATCAAAAAGAAACAGGACGAGATTGAAAAGATGCAAAAACTGAGAAATATGCCCGAGAATATCTTTGCAGTAGGAAACAAGATCGTCACAAATCAGCTTGACGGCTGGGTACTTGAAAAACTTACCGAACTGAACGGAAACGTTAACTATGTACATAATAAATTTGCGCTTATCGATCCGCTGGGCGACTCGCCCGTCGTCATAGCGGGATCGGCCAATTTCAGTGAAGCATCCACCACAGGAAATGACGAAAACATGTTGATCGTAAAAGGAAATAAGAGGGTGGCCGATATCTACCTTGGAGAATACTGGCGACTTTTTAAGCACTTTTCCTTCCGTGAAAGTATCACCAATGGATGGAATCCAGCTAATAAGCCAAAGCCCCTGATCACTGACGACAGCTGGTGGAAACGTCACTTTGGGAATACTTCCGACGCTGCGCGACGAAAGTACTTTGCAGGTATCTAGGTAGAACCGCCAATGATTTCATGTAGTTTTTTCTTTAGCAGTTTCTTATCGGGCAACTGTGTCCGGTACTCTGCAACCATTGTCGGAGACAGGCTACGGCTCATCGCGTATTCCACGACCTCCTGGTCGCGGGACTTGCAAAGCAGTATGCCGATGGATGGATTTTCATTCGGTTTTTTCACGTCCCTGTCCAAAGCCTCGAGATAAAAATTCAGCTGTCCAAGATGCTCTGGTCTGAACTTGTCCGCTTTGAGTTCAAAAGCTACCAGGCATTGCAGCCCCCTGTGGTAGAAAAGCAGATCGACATAAAAATCCGATCCTCCGACCTGTAGCTTGTACTCCTGGTCGATGAAAAGGAAATCCTTGCCAAGTTCCACGATAAAGCTTTTCATCTGCCTGATGAGGCTCTGTTGAAGATCGTTTTCGCTATGAGGTTCTGGAAGGTTCAGGAATTCGAAGATATAGCTGTCGCGAAAGGCAGCACTAATATCTCCTTCCATTTCTCTCGGCAGTGCCGAGAGTTTTGCCCCGGCAAGCCTCGTGCGCTCAAACAGTGAACTGTTTATCTGGCGTTCGAGTTCACGGGAACTATAGCGTTCGCGTATGCAAAGCCGCATATAGAACTCCCGCTCGTCTGGTGTCTTCGCTCTGCTTAGTATGGTCATATTGTTTGTCCAGCTGATTTCCCTCAGCAGTGCCGAGAGTTTTGGTGATGTGCCGTAGGCCTCAAAGAACTGCTTCATCCTCCATAGGTTCTTGTCGGAAAATCCCTTCAGCGAGGGTTCGGATCGCTGGATATGAACTGAAAGTTCAACAACCACCGCCTGGCCCCATTCCGCACTTGCCACTTTGTCGGAAATGTACTTTCCGATGTTCCAGTATAGATCGATCAGCTCTGCGTTTACCGCACTGATCGCCCTTGAACGTGACTGCCTGATCAGCAGTATCACTTCATTGAACCTGTTGTCCATATTTTCTCCTTTCATTTTTAATAAATCTATTTTTTGATGACCAAATGCTGCAGGCCAGGATCGTTCAGCAACCGTTCCATTTCCGAGTGCACGATGTCCTGCACATCCTGTTTGATCTGCATATAGTTGCGCTGCACCATGACCGAATCCACCTTGCGCACCTCTGGGATCGGCTCGTATGCGCGCTCCTCGTCACTTAACGCCTGGTGGTCGTTGATGATCTGGCAATGGAATGCCTTGAGGTCAATCTTGCAGTCGGGGTTATCGGCCACCATACCTACAAATTCTCCAGAGCTGAGCGAAGAGATGGTCGAGGGAGGAACTGCGGAATCAAGCTGGCTCGACCTGCTGATGGAGGTATCGCTACTGTTGATCGAATAGCTGACCCTGTCCTGCATGATCTTCCCAAACCGCTCGGACATCTGCTTAGCTGTATCGCCCGTCACCTGTCCACAGATCACGTTGCCCACGATGTTGGTGATCACGTCGGCCTGCTCCCTGCCATAGTCCTTTCGGAGCTGGGTGAAGTCCTGGAGTCCAAGGCAGGTCACCACCTTATTCCCCCTTGCAGTTGCGATCAGCGAATCAATCCCTGTTACATATTCGGTCGGAAACTCATCCTTGATGATCCCGCATTTCAGTTTGTTCTTCTGGTTGACCAGTTTTACAAGGCGGTTGGAATAGAGCGAAAGTACCGCACCGTAGGTCTGCAATTTCTGTGGATTGTTCCCCACGCAAAGGATCTTCGGATCATTCGGATTATTGATGTCGAGCGTAAAGTCATTGCCGGAAAGTACGTAGTACAACTGAGACGAGGCGAGCCTAGCCATTGCGATCTTTGCAGAGGCGATCTGTCCCTCGAGCTGTTCCATTACGTCATTGAGGTAAGCGGTGACAAACGGGTTGATCAAGACCTCGATCTCCGGCTCTGAACGTAGGACGGTGAAGAGTTCATCATATCCCATCTGCATCAGTTCGATGACGTGCGGCAGGGTGCAGAACTGGCCATCGTTGTACCTGCGCAGGTACCAGATGATTGCGGTAAGGAAGTTGATGGGACTTTCCACAAAAAAGTCGCCCTGTTTCCTGATCCATTCGCGGTTGAGCCCGAGCAGGATCGTCCGTGCGCTCTCGGCCGCATCGGTGATATCGTTCATCGCCATCGGGTCCAGCGGATTGCACCTGTGGCTCCGGTTCAGGTCATCAAAATTGATCACAAAGAATTTCGGTGCGATGGCATACAGATGTTTAGATTTCAACCAGGCATTATAAGCGATCACCGAAAGGTCGGGAAACTTGAAATCGTACACGAACAGTGCAAACCCCTTACCTATAAGCTGGGTGATCACATGCCTAAAGACAAAGTAAGACTTACCCGAACCTGGCGTACCTGCTACAAGAATTCCGCGGAAGGGATTGATTATATTGATCCAGCTTTTCCGCATGCGGTTCTTCAACTGATACTGAGCCGGAAGGTTGATCGAATATTCATTCTCCAACAACCGTTCTTCTTGTGGAAAGGTCTCGTTCTCCCTGTTGAAAATATCCTGATCGAGCTTGTCCCTGATTATCCTAGAAAGTAAAGTGCCACCAGTCAGCACCAATAGGAACCCTGCTGTGGTAACCAGCATATATATCATCGCTATAGAGTTCGGCCGGATCGGAAGTAACATTATCAGGTAACTGACGAAATAGATGGACAAACCACAAATCATGTAAGCAATTGCGGGCCTGTAACCGAGCTTATCATCCTTCTTTCCCTTCGCACCGATCAAAGAGATGAAAAGGAATAGTAGTGCAACCAGTTTCGATCTTGCAAAACCATTGAACAGACCCGTCCTTTGGATATTCTCCATCAAATGGTCGGTCAACTGTACGGTAAGCCCCCACCTTTGGAACGCGCCATAACAATAGTAATAAAAATGGAGGATCAGGACAGTGATAGCGATGAAGCGCGTCATGTCCAATATCTTTCCCAGCGCCTGCTGGTTTTCTGATGATTGAGATGCCATAACCAAAAATTTTATCGTTTAATTTTCCTTCCCTTTTTCTTCCGTTTTGCGTTCTGCCTCAAGTCGTAGGGAATGTATTCAGAGCTGCTTTCCACCTGCAGCAGCGTGTCCAAGAGCTGGGAGATAAATGAGGGGGAAACGGTTGAGGAAATCGGTCCAAAGTTTTCCGTGCCATTTGAGGAATTATTCATGCCATCTTGCGGGCTAGTCGTTAAGCGGTTGAGCTTTTCGACATCAACACCTTTGTGTTCCAGCGTAGACGCGAAGCAACGTTCCTGTACTGCCTTTGCACTGTAGGCTTTGCCAAGTTCGCTCCCGTTCAGCACGCATTTTGAAACATGATCGACATAGGTAACACCATAGATAAATCCCTGGTCGTTCTTTCTCGTGACGATATCGATTCCCTTTGCGTTCAGCTCCCGGGCCAGCACATCCAAGGATACACCTTTTGCTTTCAGAGATAGGTCTATAGCGCTGCGCACCCTGCTTTTTGCGGAAGCAGGTTTATCGTTATTCTTTTCAAAAATTGGAGCGAGTCGGGACTGTGTTGGCATACTGTAAAAGCTGCTCGCCTTGATCGGAACCCCGATCGGGTTCCCATCTGTATCGGTGACCCTGTACAGCAAACCTCTATGTCTCTGCACGCGGGAGCCTTCCTCGCCCTCTTGTGCCCGGACATTGTACCTGCCCAGTACCGCATTCAGTTCAAAGAGGCTGGCAAATTTGTATTTGGTCAATACATTTTCCAGCACATTCTGTATCGCTTTCTTTGTTTCCAAACGACCGTATTCTACCCTTGAAGATGAAACGGGTTCCAGCCTGTACTGCTGCGATTTCAATTGATCTTCTGCCCTGATTAGTCCATGTACCATTTCGAGCTGCTTGCGCACGGGTTCGGATTTCAGCTTACCGATCATATAAGTATTGATCGCCTTTCCGTCGGGCTTTACCGGAGTGGTCACGATATGCATATGTGGGTGACCAGCGTCATCATGGCGGTAGACCAGGAAGGGCTGTGCACCGAAACCAATTCCAGTCATATAGGCCTCGCTGATCTCCATGAGCTTATCCTCGGAAAGGGAACTGTCCTTTGGGGAAAAGTTCAGCGAAATATGTATGCTGACCCGCTCGGCACGCTGGCTGAGATCGATCCTTTTTTGGAGATAGCCAAGGCGCATCGAAGCGTCCATCTGCGCGACATCCAAGGGATAGTTTCCTGCCCCTATGCAGACCGCTTTCCCCACGGAAACCTTGTTCTCATTGTAGTAGAACGTGCGGTTGATCGAATACCCCGATTTGATTACCGTAACCATGACTGAACGATTTTAAGGATCTGATTTTTGATCTCATCGATCTTGTTGGACAACGTCCGTTTTTCAAGCTCGTGCGCAAGCATCCAACGTTTGAATTCGACTGTTTCGCTCAAAGTGTGCAGTTTCTTTACCGACTGGTTGAAGTTGACACCGATCCGGTTTAGTTCCTGGCGTAACAGTGCCATCTCGCCCATGAGTTCATCGATGGACTGATTGCGGAAAACGGTTTCCACCGGCTTTCCAAAAAGTACCTTGCGCACATAATCGCTTACTTTTTTTGCGGTAGTACCGCTGATCTTTTTTTCAACTTCGCCGAACTCTTTTTCGGTCAAACGGACGGCAACGATGCGCGTCCTTTTCTGCTTTTTATCCTCCATCACAAATCTCCCTTCATCACCTTAAATCTTACTTCACCAACTATGACCCACCATGGATCAAAAAGCACCTAATTCTCTACCCTGCAAAACCTCAGCAATGACCCCCAACGAGTTCCGAGTGGACAGGGGGCAAGATCCTTTTGTTTAACAAAAGAACATCTTGCCGTTTGCGGCAGAAACAGGCAAACCACCTGAAAGCCACTGAAAACGCGCTTTAAGCCGTCTTTTTAATTATTTTGCTTCTTAATGATCACAACAAGCTGGTCAAATCATAGTGGGAGCTTAAGATCGTACGACAGTTCCAGTGCTTTCTTCTACCAAACAAAATTACCCAGGCGTCTTCGCATTCACCTACAAAGGCTAAATTATTACCCCGGAAATCAGATAGTTAGCCAGTATCTTTGTGTAGTTAACAGAGTGTCTAATTTTAATTGAAAAGTGATGAAAGAAAAAGATGTAGTGGCCCAGGTGTACGACACGATCATGAGCATACCTGGCATGAGTGAGATGGTTAAGATTGACATGCGGATATCGCGTAAGAATGCCCTGCTACTCACCAGCGTGATCGAACGCGGACTGAGCTCCAGGGGAGATGAAAAAGGAGATGGGATGCTGGAAAACATTCCCCAGGAACTGGTCGAAGAACTAAAGGCATTCTGCACCGACTGTCTGCAAAAATCAGGACTGACAGAACTCAGCGAAAAACTGAAGACGCTGGCAAAAGCCTAGTATGAAAGTAGCAAAATGCAAAACGCCCCGGCTTTGAAACCGGGGCGTTTTTGTATGGTGCATCCATGGTTTGCGAACGTATATTTCTTTAGTTGGCGTAGGTTTCCGGTGTAACACAATCGTGTTTACTTCAGCAAATAAAAATGTTAATCTCGGCGATTTCATAGTTTAATTAAATGCTTTTGTTTTTATTGTGGAAATGATCCCTCATGAAGATCCAAACTAAACACATTCATGAAATGAAATCACACCACATTCGCTTGCTCTGGCTGCAGCTGATCATCTGTTTCGTTGCCGCATTCGATATCAACATCGATGGCCATTGGTACCTGCTTGAACGAGCTTTTGTAAGTCCAATGTTCTATGTAGCTTTCTGCGTAAGCTTTATGATCTGTTTCCTGCTCCTTTATCTCATGCACAGAATCAATCTAAGGCTCGAGATAGATTTTCCCTGGTCCAAAAAATGGAAAATGCGCCTGTTCAGACAGGTTACAGATGGAATTATTTTTCCAGCAGTGATTGATCTGATCCTGATCGTGAACTATTTTTTGATTACTGGAAAGTCAGATCAACTAAGTGCCCATCTTAACTACGAGTACCGTCGTGTCGTACATTTTATCATTGGGATTAATCTAGTGTATATTCTGGTAGAGTACCTGCGATCAGTGAAATCAAAGAAGTATAGTGATATGATCTCACTGCCGATAAAGCACAACGGCGCAGATTTAATCCTAAATGCTGCATCAGATGTGCTTTTTGTACTGAAAGACGGTCGAAACATCAGGGTTGTGACGATTTCCGGAAATTCCTATACCAAAAAAGATACTATTAACGGCTTCAAAAATTCGTTCGAAGCGATCGGGTTCTGTAAAGTCAATCCATCCGCCGTCATCAACCTGCAGATGCTGAAAGGCTATGCGACCGGAATCAGGTCAAAGACCCTTGAACCACTTTTCAGACCACAGTTCAAAGAGAAGATTTCTAAAAGTGACCTTGAAAAAATTCGGGTGACGCGGGAGTATCTGACCAGCTTCAAAAAAGAAATGAAAAAATATATGGCGGGTGAGGTACAAATTTAGGGCGGGTTGTGCACAGCGCCCTAAAACCACTTGTTTCGTTGGAAAAAAGCGTAATACTTTTATGGCATCCCACCACGGGAAAAGAAAAAGTTTTAACTATTCACGCCATGAAAGCACGCACTATCACTCTGGAAATCATCATCGCCCTACTGGTACTGTTATGGGTCTATGCCGCACTTAGCAAATGGGCGGATTATCAGGCATTCTACCGTCAGCTTGCATGGAATAAAGTGGTTGGTGGATATGAAGACATTCTGTTCTACTTTCTCCCCGGGATCGAACTGCTAGCAGCGTTAGCACTCATCTTCAGACCAGCGAGAATTTATGGACTTTGGCTTTCTGCCGGACTTATGCTTGCCTTTACAGGATATGTATTTTACGTAGTCTATGTCGATCAGAGCAAAGCAACCTGTACATGTGGTGGGGTGATCTCGGCAATGACCTGGAAGCAGCACTTTGTCTTCAATCTTTCATACCTCATCCTAAGCGTTATCGGAATATACCTGCACAGAACAATACTGCAACCACCCAATAATAAAAAGCATAAACTGGGCGTAGCCGAAAACCCACAAATCGAGTAGGCATAATTTAACAACTTTCACTATGAAAAAGTTAACATCAACACTGGGCGTATTCGCCCTAGCAATCGGAGCTGTAGCAGCAATGGCAATGTCTCCCGCACCAAAAAGAGCAGTAGTTAAATCTTCTGCAACGAACTACCATTGGTTCAGCTTAGGAACTGGGTCTTACCTCGGCTACGATAGCGACGTTAACAAGCAGACCCAATGTGGACCACAAATTCAAGACTGCGTTGTAGGGTATCCTCAAATTGACGAAAATGAGGAACCTGTAGGTACTCCAATTACTCTTCGTGGAGATAAACAATTACAGTAGAATCCAAAAAAAGGCAACCTTCTTAAGGTTGCCTTACATTACCTGTAATGAGCATTTTCTAAAACTATTACTTTTCGTTCTCTAACACCTTTTTCAATCTTTAGATCATATTTTGCCAAGTCTTGATTCATTAATTCTAAGTCTTGCAAGTTCCATGCGATATCAAAATTTATTCTTTTGCTTTTACCCAATTCAAAAATTATAAGGTTGGGACTGGAATCATTAATTATTCTGGAGAGCATCCAAGTAAATTGATCGTTTGAAATAACTCTTTTGGCTTGATTAAATGAAATGGTATGAAACCTTTCACGCTCACTGAGCAGTTTGTTTTGATATTTACTTCCGTTTCCATTAGGAGAGATAATGTAGCAATCAATATTCTTCATTTTTTCAGAACTTCGTAGATTAAAGAATCGATCGAGGTCGGATATCATAATTTTTCCAAAATTTCCAAGGGTACTATCGCGGTAAATCAAATCATAACAAAACTGATAAATACTGTCGGCACGACTATCCGTAAAACTCTTGTTTTTGTTACTATCTAAACGTATAAATCTTGTTGGTCTATGGTAGGAATCCCAAGAATTATTTGTGTACGCAAAGTTGTATAGATCACAAATCGGAAAATTATTTACAGTTATTCTAACTTTTCTTGAAACAGTATCTAATGTACTTCGACCCATACCCGACAACTCATTTCGAAAAGTGCTGAAGTAAGAATAAAACAGCAGTTTGTGCTTGTTTTCTTCGTATCTGATAAAAATATCTGGCTCAGTTGCATACCTAATATTTGCATCCATTTCATCCACTTTCTGATCAATTTTTAACTTTTCACCATTAAGGAATCTTTTAATTGCAGCTTCGGTTGTATTACTACCATCCGTAATCGCGACTACAATTTGATTTTTGTCAATCCAAACCTGATGAGGAAAATTAACAGCTGGAAAATGTTTTCGTATAACTGTGTCCTCAACCACCTGAGTAAATTTTAAACCCTTAACTATAATGTTTTGACTCCAAAATTTCTCAACACTCTGTTGTTTTTCAAATGTCACTGGTAAAACAATTAAATCTTTTCCGAATTTTTCTTGAATTGAATCAAGGTGGCGCATACTACCCACACAAGGAGCGCATGCAATAAACCATTGATCAATTATTATTGCCTTCCCTTTAAAATCACTCAATTTTCCGCTATTACTTTTATGGTTGAGCATCTTTTTTAAGAAAATGTCGGGCACTTTGTCGCCTACATTTAGCGGCTTTATTTCTTGCGCAAAAGTAAAAGTACTTGATAGCAGAAATGCAGTAATCATTTTATTTATATATTTCAATTTCATTTTGTCGATTCTAGTTGTATCCAGGATTTTGCACCAAACTTGGTGCAGACATAACTTCTGAGTTAGGTATAGGGAAAAGCGACGCGGTGCTTTTCCAATCTGTTTTTAATGGTGCTATTACAGCATCAAGCTGTCCTGTCCGTTTGAGGTCAAGCCATCGCAATCCCCACTCTGCAAAAAGTTCCAAACGTCTTTCTTGTAATATGGCATCTATTAAAGATTGTCCTGCTATGCCAGATAATACACCAAGTCCGGCTCTTGTTCGCGTCTTATTGAGGTCATCCAGTGCTGTTGCATCATTTAAATGTGCCTTTGCTTCTGCACGGTTGAGGTATATTTCTGCCAAACGGATCATCATTTGTGCTTCAGTTTTGACAGTGTTGGTTCTGATTTTGTATTTAGTTGGATACTGGTAAGCAACACCTGAGACTATTTTGGTCGTGATCCAGTTTGTTTTCCTTTTATCTATCGTCGTAAAGGTATTGAACAAACTTGGTTGAAGTGGATAGGCCGGTCTAGTCGTCGCCGAGGTTGAAGGAATCAGAGAAAACGCTTCGTAAGTATTAGTCGAAAGGTTGCCAGTGGCAGTTTGCCATATAGCCTCTGTACTGCCGATTAAAAAAGTGCGATTTAAATCCATTTCAAGGGTATAAATAGCCGTTTGAGAGATTACTTCATTGCTGGCATTTAACACCTCAGTCCAATTTCCCAAGTAGGTATTCACTCGAGATAAAAAAGCCATTACAGTGTAGTAATTAACCCGATATCGACCGGTTGTTGGGTAGGCGGGGTTAAGTAGATTTTTTGCTTCTGATAAATCCATCAAGATTTGTTCTTTCACCTTAGCACTTGGGGTTCGGCTCATTTTACTTACACTTTCATAGTCTTCGGCAGTAAGCACTAACGGCACATCTCCAAAGAGATTTAATATGCTCCAATATGTATATGCCCTAACAAAGTGTGCTTCACCAAGCAGTTGATTTTTTGTTTGTGCGCTTAATTTTGACTTATTTAGGCCTGTAATACAACTGTTAGCTTGATTGATTACCTGATAGGGCTGACTCCAAAAATTAAAGGTTACCAAACTATTAGCAATGGACAACTTACTGCCTGCAAATTCTTGAATAAGAGTCGAAGCGCCAGTGTAATATAGTTCGTCTCCGTAAATACCCAAGTATACTGTCTGTCCCCCTGCCGCAAAATATAAACTGGTGTTTGATAATGTTGTGTACAATCCGTTGATGGCAGCGGTAGCCGTTTCCTCATTTTCAAAAATGATTTCACTTGCAATTTGGTTGGTCGGAGGGCCGACCGTTACAAATTTCTTGCACGCTATTCCGCAAACTGCAATTACGGCGGCGATGAGTAATATTAATTTCCTTTTCATGATTAATAGGTGATTTGCAACCCAACAGTGTACACTTGCATTGCAGGTAAAATTATTGGGTTTTGTGTTTCCGGATCGTAACCTTTTGTTTTATTAAAAGTGAGCAGATTCTGTCCTTGCAGATACACTCTTGCTGCTTTAGCGCCAGCTTTTGTTAAAACTTTGTTGCCTAAAGAATAGCTAATGGAAACATTTCGTAAGCGGATAAAGGATTGGTCACTGTAAGCGAAGCTGCTATTTAATAAATTGTTGCCAACTGTACCTGTACTGGAAGGCATCACTTTAGGTAATTCCGCTCTGTCGCCAATATTTTTCCACCGACCTACGGTGGACTCTGGTTGATTCATCATTATTCCAGCGGAAAGTGTAGGGCCATACAAATAGTAGTATAAATTTCTGCCCAGTTGCTTTTTGTAATCGAGGAAAACCTGTAATTCCAATCCTGCAAACACGATCGTATTTTGCCAGCCTCCATAATACTTAGGATCAGTTTTACCATTGTAACCGTAATCGTCAAAATCAGCAGAATTGTTTGCATTTCTATCAACAAAGTTTAGGTATCCCGTTTGGGAGTTAACATCCAACGCAGTGTAGTTGTAAATACTATTAAGGGATTCTCCAACAATATATGAGTAGTTATATGATGAGGTTTCTATACCGGGAAATGAAACCAATGTGTTCCTAGGAAAAGTAATGTTAAAGGAACTCTCCCAACGGAAACGACCTACTCGAACAGGGGTTCCAGATAGCGAAAATTCACATCCCTTATTTTCTACCACTGCAGGGAAATTGGCGATTACACTGGTGAAGCCCGTAATATAGGGTACTTTGTAATTGATCAATTGGTTACTGCTTCTATTTTGGAAGTAACCAGCAGAGAGCAAAATTTGATCTTGAAAAAAACCGAGATCAATAGCTGCTTCTAATTTGTTGTTCTTCTCCCATGCATAATTGCCATTATACAGGTTGTTAGGAATTAAAGCAGATGAGCCAACATAACTATTAGTCGCAGCCTTCCAGGTTTCTACAAATTGGTAATCGCCAATCTGATCATTGCCTGTTACACCGTAACTTGTTCTTAATTTGCCAAAACTTAAAATCGGATTGTTCCTTAACCAATTTTCTGAGGTAAATATCCAAGCTACGCCAATGGCACCAAAATTTGCAAATTGCTTCCCAGGGCCAAAACGACTACTACCATCGCGTCTACCAGTAAAATTTACTAGATACTTATCTTGAATATTATAGTTTATACGGCTAAATACTGCCTGATACCTGTACAATGAAGAAAGACTACTTGCGTCGATTGCACTAGCAGCATCAAAATCCCCCAATAACGCTTCGCTGCTATAACCTGTTCCATCAATGGTTAATGAGCTTGTACTCCTTGATAAAAAAGTCACCCCTGCAAGCGCTGTAAACTTGCCCTTCCAGATTTGCGTAGTGTATTCAAGCTGCGGTTCAATATTCCAGCTGTTAAACTGGTTCTTGCCAATGGTCGCACTATGTCCTGGGTTTAAACTAATTGGGCTTTTAGCTTCGGCTGGAGAAAGTCTTTGTTCGTTGGTGAATTGCTGATTATAACCCGCCAATACTTTTGCAGAAAGTCCTCTCCATATCTTATACGATGCGTTTAGGCTACTAGCCAAATTGTTTGTCCTGATCTGATAAGTTTCCTTTAAATAGGCATAAGGGTTTTGGATAATTATCCCATTATATGCCCATTGTAGTTTTCCATTAGCGTCAAAAAAATCTGGTGTATTAGGACTAAGAAAAGTACTGCTAGTTAAATCGATAGTTGGAGCCTTGTTCTCAACCGAAGTAAAATTACCCGAAAAATTGACTTGAAAACGATTGTCCGTTGATTTATGAGAAATATTAGCAAGCATACTACCGCGCTGGTTAGGTAAATCACCGGGATAAATGGATGACTCCCGGTAATAAGTTCCGCTCAACAGAAATTGTGTAGCATCACTACCTCCGGAAAGGGAAAGATTGGCATTGGTGGTGTGACCTGTTCCTCCCAAAAACTCTTTTTGATAATCGGTGTGACGGTTCTGGTCGAAAACCGTCAAGTCGGGAGCATTGATTGTTGTCTGAGTGATTCCTGCATTTACAAAAGCTTCTTTACGCATCACCAAATATTGCTCTGTGTTGAGTAGGGGTAGTAGTTTTCCAACTTGCGTAATACCTTGGTTAAAGTTGGCGCTAATCTGTGTTTTACCCGCTTTGCCCGTTTTCGTCGTTATCAGCACTACTCCATTCGCACCCCGGCTTCCATAAATAGCGGTAGCATCCGCATCCTTTAATACCTCAATACTTTCGATATCTCCCGGATTGATGGCATTAAATGGACTTACACCAGAACCCTGATTGAAATTATTAATTGCAGAATTGATCAACTGCATATTTTCATTGCCAGCGGCAAAGGGAATCCCGTCGATCAAGATCAGGGGCTGTGATCCCTGCGAAATAGAATTCCTTCCACGGATCTGGATCGAGAACGAAGAACCCGGTACACCGGACTGTTGCGTAACTACCAAACCAGGAACACGACCGACTAAAGTTGCCAATGGGTTTGATACTGGTTGGTTTGCAATGTCCTTCGCTGAAATTGTTCCCACCGAACCCGTGTTCAACCTTCGCGTAGTCGTACCGTAGGCGATCACCTGAACCTGGTCCAGTTGCCCCGAACTTTCAACAAGTACAACATTGATCTGCTCATTTCCACCGATCTTCCGCTCCTGAAGGGCATAGCCCACAAAAGAAAATACCAGCACATCCGTAGGGCCAGCATCGATGGAGTAGTTGCCTGAATTGTCAGTTACAGTCTTTCTGCCCGTTCCCTTTACGGTTACATTTGCCCCCGGTATAGGATCGCCGCGCTCATTGATGACTTTTCCGCTGATCACACTCCGCTTGGGACTTCCCGTTCGTTGCAGATCGCCCTGCTCCTTTGCTTTAATAATGATCAGCTTATCTACGATCTGGAACTGCAAGGGCCGGTCTTTGATGCACTGCTTCAAGGCTTCTTCTACGGTTGCCCCCTGTAAATCAATGGTAACCTTGGCATCTTTAGGAAGGTCCTTGCTGTCGTAGAAAAGTCCGTAGCTAGATTGCTTCTTGATTTCATTGAGCGCCTTATCCAGCGGTAGGTTCTTGGCTTTCATCGTTATCGTCTGGCCGCTTACCGTGGTAGCGACGACCTGCATTGCTGTAAACAGTACCAGAAGAAATACGAGGTTTAAACGCATGATCAGGCTGTTAAATGTAGGGCCTGTTGAACTGCTTGGTTTGAGCAGATCGCTAGTGATAGCCCTGGCCTTTGCCCGTTTAAAAAATGCAGGCAAAAACCTTGTGAAAAAATTCATAAGTTTGTTTTGTTAGGTTGGTTAGTAAAACATTGTTTCAAAGTCGATGAGCTAAAGCCCACCCAACTATTGGCTGGTCGTGTTCGCGCACTTCCAGCCTTTTTATGTTGGGGGATTATTAACTAACTAAATCTAAAATGGTAATCTATTTTCATTGGATGTGGTATTTGGTTGGTAATTGGTTGACTATGGTTTTATTTATGGCTTTACGATCAGTTGCTTCCGGTTTCCACTTTTATGTATCTCGAAGTTGATATTACTTAATTCAAGCACCTTTAAGAGTGATGACAAGTTCGAGTTCCTCGGTATGCTCGCCGTAAAGCGGCGCTGGGGAAGGACGCCCTGATATTTCACATCGATATCATACCACCTTGCTACATCGTCCATAATGTTACGCAGTTCCGCGTCCTTGAACTCGATCCTTCCATTTTTCCACGCAAGGGCAATTTCCAGATCAGCTTCCTGAGATTTGATCGACCTGCCGTCAACCAATGTCTGTTCGCCAGGAATGATCAATTTCGTTCCGGCATCGGAAGTCACCTTAACCGAGCCTTCGACAAGGGTTGTAACGGTTTGTCCATTGTCCTGATAGCTGTTCACGTTGAAATGGGTTCCCAGCACGCGAACTTCCTGCAACTGCGTGCTGACCAAAAATGGGCGCTTGCTATCTTTGGTGATCTCAAAATAACCTTCCCCCGAAAGTTCTACGCGCCTTTGCGCACCATCGAAGCGTATGGGATATTTCAATTGGGACGCAGCATTCAGGTAAACCAAACTGCCATCTGGAAGCTTTACGGTATACTGCCCGCCATTTGGGGTACTAATTGTGTTCATCCCGTTAGGTAACGAGGTGTTCTCAACCACTTCATAGCTCAGCTGTCCATCTGCAGTCTTGGTGATCCTCATACCCTGATCAAGGGCAACCTGTCCGAGCCCTACATCATCAAGGTTAATGGTCTTACCAGTAGCCAGACGCAGGGTTGCACGGTTGGCTCCGGCGGATACATCTTGAACCGCGATCAATTGATTCTTCGCGGCATTGTCATCATGCTGTCGATTGAATAAAAAGGTAGCGGTTGCCGCAACCAATATAATTGCCGCAGCGTACGGAAGCCACCGCCACATAACTTTGTGCTTTGAAACCTGTTGATTGTCTAACCTGCCCTTGATCTGAAGGAATAATTGGTCGGCCTCAGGTTGTAGGTGGCTTAGGTCACCCGGTACGTCGGAATTCAAAAAACCTTCGGCAAGATGCCGAAGCTGCCCGTCTTCCGAAGACTTGATCTTCGCAAACAGTTCTTTTTTCTGTTGCTCGGAAATTGAGCCATCCAGATACTTTGTATATAGTTCCTGCAGTCGGGTCATCATCAATTGGTAGGTTGCTTTAATATATGACGCTTGCAAATAAGAAACTGACTATCGAGATCTGAAATTTTTTAAACCTGAAAAAGGGGAACCTTGGAGAGCTTCTTTTTTTTGATCTTATCGCACTGGTTTACCAAGAAATTAAGGTCTGCAGTTCTGCCTTCTTTTCGAGCAATCACCGTTGCAACTTCCATTTCTCTAAGCATATCATCGCGTTGTCCCTCCGTTGCGATCCTGCCAGTGCGCTCAACCGAGTTTCTCAATTTAATTTCCAAAATGATTTCGCGGGTTTGCCTTGTAATGTAATACACCCCAGGTTTGCTTTCCCGGTTCTGTATATGAAGTGTTTTGGCAACCCTTACTTCACGTTCGTTACTTTTAGCTTTCATCATATCAGACTATTTAAATACACGGAAAAATAGTCGATTATCAAATAGGATTTGAAAAATTTAACTGAAAAAGTGAGGAACATGCCAAAGCAGTTCCTCACCAGGGCATTGTTAACGGTACTCGTAAGCGAACGTTAGCGATCCTGTAGCTTCATAGGTTCCCGAAGCATTTGTTGAAATTAGAATGTTGTTGGTCATCTTCAACCATTTTGTCGGTGGAGGCATAGGAGGCAAAGGTACGATCAGCGCAATCTCCAACAGGTTACGGAAGCAAATTGCAACATTGTAGCCGTAGTTGCTTGCCGCTAAGCTACTGATACCCGTAAGAAAGTTCCCTTGGTCTGTTGAGAGATTGAAATTGTCTGAAACCCAGGTTTTAAAGCCGGTTTCTACCGCAGTTGCCTCTGCAAGGCGGTTTGGTGTGGTCATGGCATAGATCTCCGCGATCTTGGCGACAACGCCGTCAGCAGTCAAATTTTGTTTCATAATAATTAAGTGGTTAAATCTTCCCGGCAGGCCTGACCGTTTAAATACATGACGGTTGGGAAAACAAAACTGACTACTTACAATGAAAAAATATTTTGAAATGCCCTATTAAGGGGCGTAGAGCAAAATCAACAGGGCCATTGGGGATAGCACTTGTCCAGACTTCTCCATGTAATCTTTCACAAATCCAACGGCCTTCACCAAATGATTATGGACTGTATTTGGGCTGATTTCCATGATCCTCGCAGCTTCCTGATGGCTTTTACCCTCAATTTTGCAGAGAGTGAACGCCCTGCGACGCTGCTCGGGAAGTAGGGAGATTGCATTGTTCAGCAGCTGCTGTGTTTCCTTCGCTTCCAGCAGTTCCTGTGTGTTGTCGATTACCTCGGTCATTTCCGATTGTGCCTGTTCGTATAACTTGCTCTGCCTGGCAAGACTTCGGAAATAATCGACCGCCATGCGCTGGGCAACCCTATATAGATAGGCATCAAATGTCTGGTTTATTACGATCTGTTCCCTTTTTTCCCAGATTTTTACAAACAGGTTCTGCAAAAGCTCATCAGCCTCATCTGGGTCCTTAACCATTCTGCGAAGTTTCCATAATATGGGCTTCGCATGCCGTTGATATAGCAGCTCGAACGCCCGCTCACTCCCATCCCTCAATTGCTGAAGGAGCAGTGTTTCATCATGGTGGCTGGCTACGGTCATATTATCAGGCGATTATAACCAAAATTAAACTATTGCCTGATTAAAAGGAAATTAAATTTGCGGGTTTGAAAATGAGAAAATAAAAAGGGGCGCGGTAACGCCCCTTCAGTAAATTTTACCGGCTCATAATGCAACGTTAAAGTAGCGCAAAGCGATGCAAAAATAGAAAATTTCTTGCTTCAGGGAATAATATAGGTCAAAATCAATTAAAGCCAAGGTAAAAGAAGTGACAGACGCCGTCGACAAACTTTTCTGTTTTTTGTCTGCCATCTGCAAAGTACAGAACAACAATTTCATCTTTTTTCACCTGAAAAAAAGGAAAGACCACTGGGCGGTTAAGCCAATAGGTCTGATTGAAATTCCCGCAGTTAAACAAGTTGCCATCTTCCAGCACACGGAATACCATCCTGTGGTTGGTCGGGCTTCCAATGTCAAGTTCATCGATAAGTTGTAAGAGCATTGTGCTAGGTTATTATTTCTTCTTTGTTTTCCTTTCCATCAGCCCGAGCAAAATATTGCCCGCCATGATCCTGATCTTTTCATCATTGTGAATCTCTACATCCCGAACCTGATCGATCTGGTGGTCATACCAATCCCTTAGCTCTTCGTTCTGATCGATATCTTTGATCCCTACAAGCAGGAAGACAACCTTATAAAGATTGGTTTCGTACATAGAAACATCTAGTTCCAGGGCCATATAACTATGCAACAGTTTCCGGTTTCTCATGTCAGCAATGATAGAATGTAGAATACCATCAAAAAATGGTTGCAATATATTCCCCTGCTCTTTCGCTTTTTGCATTGTTGGTGAGTTTATTAAGCCGCCCTTGATCGGGCGGACTGCAAATTGTTTACTATTATGGATTTTTTGCGAGTGCATCCAGTCGCAAAACTTCCAGTACAACCTCTGTGGTAACGTCTGTTCCTCCGGAAAAAAGCGCTGAATCTTGGTCGATCACATATTGTAATCCCTTTTTGTTTGCCACCACTTTAACGGCCTCTTTAACCATACCATACGTGTTTTCGTTCAGGGCCATGCTCATTTTCTGGATCTGATCGTTGAGATCCTGTTCGCGGCTCTGAAGGTCTTGCTGCATTTTCTGGATGCGGTTCTCCTCATATTGGTTGACAGTTTGCGATTGCTCCCCCTTTTTGCCCATGTAATCGGTATAGGCCTTTTGGAGCAGCTTGTCCTGCTCCATCAGCTCGGCCTCGCTCTTTCTGGTAATCTCCTGGATTTCCTTGAGGCCTTTTTGCCGCGAGGGAATGGTATCCAATACCATTTTCGTATTCACATGCCCGACTTTAGACTGGGCGAACAAAGCGCCAGAAAGCGGACAAAATAATAGAAATAAAAAAATTGCTAGTTGTTTTTTCATGTTCAAAATTTTAGATTTTGGTCGGGAAATACCCGCCCAGAGATGTAAGCCCTGGAGGTATTTCCCTTTTTTCCAAAAATTATCTTTTATTGTTTCATCATTTTTTTGGTTGCGACAACTTGTCCATCAGCAACCAATGAATAAGTGTAGATACCTGTACTTAGGTCTGAACCGAATACCGTTACGCTACCAAGACCTCTTTCTGTAACGTCAACAGAGTTCATAAAGCGTCCGTTTGCATCATAGAAATGGATCTGTGCTTTCTTCACCGTTTCAGGGATAGAGAAGTTGATTACCGTTTGTTCTGCAAACGGGTTCGGTACGTTCTGGTCAAGCACGATAGCACTGCGGTTACTTAACGTAACATTCAGGTTTTTGCGGAACTCTTCCTGTGCTTCAGGTGTATTTGCCTGAATTGCGCTGTGGCTTAACTGGCACAAGAATGGAAGAATACCTGACAAACAGTTTTCCAATTGAGTTAAACGATCGTTAAGATCATCAATGGTATTCTGCTGCGCTGAATTCTCATTCACCAATACATTGATAATCGAATCTTTGCTTTCTACTTGTACGTTCAATTCTTCGATTGCTTCAGCCAAGATCGGAACTACTTTTTCGTATTTCACGTGTAGTAGGCTATCATCAGCAACGAAAGTCAAACGAGAATCAATCAACTGGATCTCTTGTGCAATAAATCCAACCTGGTTTACACTATCCAGGTTAAGTTCCGGGTGAACCGTGTGATCCCAATCGTAGGAAACTCCGCGCATTTCCAAGACCTTATCCAATGAACCTGTCAGATCTTGTACATTGGTTTTTATGGATTCGTCGGAAAGCGAAATAGCATCAACTTTCTGGTTCAATTCGATGATTGCCTGGGTATTGATCGGAATCAGGCCCGTATAATTCACTGATTTAAAAGGAACTGCCGCGGAGGTCTGATTTCCTTGGTCATCGAATTCTGCTGGCTTTATAGATTCGTACACTAAATTTGGGAATACGGATTCTACCTGTTGCGCAATGAAACCAAATTGTTTCTTGTTATCAAAACCGAAGTTAGGATAATTAGCAACATTCATATAATAGGAAACTGGCTTAACTGAAGCAAGCGCTCGTAAACTTCCTGATATTGAATTTACGTTAGTTTTGAAGATAGAATCAGAAGTTATCACTGTCGTGTTTACCTGCACTGTCCCAGCGAAAAAACCTGCTCTATTCAGCGGGTTTGTGACATTGTTTATTTGCGCGTACACACCAAAATTTACGCCTGAGTTGACAAGAACCTGGGTCCAAAGGCCATAGTTGTTTGCAGTACCCGTTCCTGATACCTGGGATAAAATACCCATATTTTCAGAGTTCCCAACTCCCGAAGCATTGGTTGACACTCCTACGTTTCTTTGCGCTCCTGCAAGCCCAGTCGCCGAATATGCTCCTCCATAATTATGGCGTCCGCTTCCTGCACTACCAGCAATTCCAACATTAAAATTACTTGGACCAACAACAAACGATGTTCCTTGAATACCATGGTGGCTTAGACCCGCCGGGCTTGAACCTGCAACTTGTACAATTAGCCCCTGAGTTTGCAAAGTTCCCGGAGTAATACCCCACAGCCCGCCTGTATTCGTTGAATTACTGCCATAAATGTTCATTTTGTGTCCGATGACCTGACCATTTGATGCTGTCTGGTCAATCAATATATTCAGTCCAACAGGCAGAGGATATGGTGTTGTTGGGTTCATTGTAATGTCAAGCTTGGCAGTTGGTGCCGAAGTGCCCAGTCCTAAGCGGTTTGCGTTTCCACTGTAACCTGGAACATGCGTAAACACGGTATTGAAGTTATTCATTGGAATTTCACGCGTACTTAAAAGTTGCCCAGGTGCACCAATCTGGTTCAGATCCTGCCCCAAAGAGACTTTAGTGGTATCAATTGTGGAAATTGAAGTCCCGTTATGTGCACCAAAAGTGCCCATCGGCCCAGCTACGCCCGAACAGTCAAGTGAATTCCAAAGGCCATCTCCATTGATATCCTCGATGCTATCCTGAATGCCATTACCGTTTATATCCCAACAGGACAATCCCTTGGGAGCGAAGCCCCATCTCAGTACCCCATTGGTATCAACCATAACGAATTTATCTACTGTACTATCCCTTGCAAAAGCGGGATCAGGCAAATATCTGAAGCGACCATTTCCAACTACGTCAAGCTTTTGGGTAGGTTCTTCGTTAACCCCCGAAACTGTAAAATCACCGACTCCTACACGCCCGTAACTGCGAACGGAATCAGTCTGTGCTCCTGAAGGGTCAAATATCGGATGGGTATATACAGTTGCGGGGTACATGCGCATCATTTCTAGACCATTATAGCTGGTAGAAGGAGCATTGTCAGGATTTGCATCTAGGACATGTCCTGTAAAGATAAATTGCATATTATCTACTTGAGTAGGCGATGTTGCAAGTCTATCTGTTCCCCAGGCAACAACTGCATTCAATCTATCATTACCTATCGCAACAGTGGTAGTAAGCGAGTCTCGTGGTTTTAAGCCCAACCATACATGGTCTTTATTATTACTCGTAAGTACTCCCAAGTCCATCCATTTGCGGTATCCTTGAAAACCTCCTGCACCTAAAAATCCTCCATAATCATATCCCAGATGCAGCAAACTCTTGGGACGGGTCAACGGGGTAGCTCCTGATTCACTGATCGAAATTCTGGTGGCATCTGTGGTCGAAGTTAGCCCATCATACATGAGCGGATTGTAAATTGCATTCAAGGCTCCGATAGAAGTAACCCGCAATCTTTCGTTCGCATCAATATTTGCAGCACCTCCATCTTCGGTTTGGATGATAAAACTGGATGATTCCTGCCAGCGCAGGTAGCTGTTCAAATGACTGGTTCCTCCCAAGGGAGTCCAGATCACGTTATCGATACCGAAGCGAAGACCATCTGTAGCGGCTTCACCTTGTCCAATAATATCTGTCCCCGCACTAAGCGGTCTACGGTAAGTGATCTGCTGGAATCCAAAGCCCTGAGAGGCCGCATTTGCCCGGAACTGGTAACTCATGTGGAACAATGATTGAGGCCGGATATAAAGCGCTGTTGTCGGGATTGCCCCGAACGTGTTCCCAAGTCCAAATTGACCGGTACCCGCAAAGCGTCCAATGTGCAATCCATCAGCATCGCTGTCAGCAGCCAAATCCGTTAATGTGGCGGTGGAGTTGTTTCCTGAGGTAAAGCGGAAAACAAAGTCATCGGGGCCTCCAGAGCTTCCGGCATTATCCGCCCACACTACAGCTGTTTCGGTTATATCCGTTCCTGTTCCTACCTTTCTAAGTCCGAAATAGCTCATATCGTCGTTGTCGGTAAAGGTAATCCCGGTTCTCATCCAGTCACGATGCCCGAATTGTTGGGTGAATGTACCGTTGTTACCATTCAGGTGCAGAAGCGAAAAGGCTCCGAAGTTGACGAACAACTCGTTCGGACCACCACTATACATAGGACCATCTACTCCTAACAATTGATAGCCGTTTCTAGGTTGATTTGATGCGGCAATGCTGTAGGTCACATTACCGTTCAACTTCTGGCGTAACGTGTTGTTGGTCGCTGTGTAGATAGGCGAGTTCCAAAGAGTTCCAAAAATATTGTTAGTACCATTTGAGTTATTGTTCCCTCCCCTATACCATCCTGCGTTAGCTTGCGCGGCGGTAGTACCTCCCGGAGGCGTACCAGTAGGGAATTGCTGTGCAAATCCGATATCAATTATTGACACGAATATTGCGAGCACGATGGTACTCATTTTTAATTTTTTCATAAATTCAGTTATTTTACTAACTGAACAAACCCTGTTACAATTGATTCCTTGTTACAATAATCGGCGTAAAATATTTTGTAAAAATAAATGCCCTCAGAACACATTTGATTGTCATTTGTGAGCCCGTTCCACTTGAAATTAGTGACAGAACTATTGGAATAGACAACGTTTCCCCATCTGTTTAGGATATCTACCTTCACATCCGAGACACCTTGTATGACCAATGGCTCGAAATAGTCATTTATCCCATCGCCGTTAGGCGTAAATATATTGGGGGTTTTAAGCTCGCCATCAAGAATTTGAGGTTGCGTTTCAACTGCAGATGCGGCGCCGTAAGCATTAATTCCACTAGACGACGGGCACAAAACAGAACAATTGGCATTTGTAGGGTCAACTGCATATACAGTAGTACTCTCAAAGGCGATCATTTTTAGATCAACTTCTTCACAAGTCGCGTCGCCTACGGTTACTATCCCATATACTGCATTGTCCACAGTATTCATTGTGCCAACAACCTCGATATTAGAAATGATCGAATTATCAAAGTCCAATTTGAACCTAATCAATTTATTTGCTGATTCAGCCATATAGTAATAATCCTTGTAACGGGTAATATCACCAGCGGGGTAATAGCCAATCAATCCAATCAATGTAGTGTCACCTGTGACTGTATGAATTTTATAAAGCCCCGTATTAGCTCTTACAGCCAACACATATTCGTCGTTGTATCCAACTAAAGAATTGAATCCAGAGCCAAATCCGTCGATATTCGAAATCAATGTTGCACTTCCCGTTGAGCTGTTGATCTTGTAAAAATCAAAAAAAGAAATACCGTATAAGGAACCCGATGGAGTGAGCGCAATGTCAGTTAGGGCGGGCCCTGTACTGCCTATGAGCTGGCTCGTGCAAGTGACCAAATCTACCGTGAACAATTGGTTGCCGGTGCTTATATAACACGATTCTTGTGAAAAAAGCGTGTTACCAATGAGCATGTTGAGTAACAATATGTAACAGAATTTTTTCAGATAGTATATTTTATATAAAATTAGTAGTTCATTTTAATCCGGCAATAAACCGAATAAGGGAACTTGCTTACAATAAGTAGACGAGTTACCAATTAAAAGGTTGGATTTTTATTTCATCAGTTTTAAAAAATTGGGTTAAATAACTCTGATTGCGATCCAGGGAACATCTTTGCAGCCCGTGCATTTAATTATTCAGAGTATCGCGAAATTGTAAAGAACGAAGGAAGTACTCTTCAAAGCAGAAACGTATGGTTTAATACTGAAGGGGAAAAGAAATCTGTGTTAATGACAACATTTTGTCAACAATTGTTCATTTGGGGAATGAACTTTCGAAGTGCCATGCATCTCGCAGGCAAGACCAATTAATTACGTGGTGCTCTTCGCCGTGAATAGTTGAAATTTCTGGTTTTGTACTTGTTTATTGGGTTAAATATAATTAAAACGATTAAAAGACACATATATGTGACTAAAATTATTCTCGTCTTCGGCAAATTAGCCCTATGGAATCTTTAGACGAAAAAGACGTTATTGCTAAACTGGGGCAAAAAATCAAGCTACTCCGCGAAAAGCAGGGAATAACGCAACAGCAGCTTGCCTTCGAATCCGAGATTCCGCGCAACCAAATTGGCAGGATTGAAAGAGGCGAAATAAATACTACTATAAAATCTATGACCCTCATCGCTAATGCTCTGGGAATCCATGTAAAAAGTCTACTTGATTTTGATTGATCCATAAATAATGTTTAAACGAATAAAAGCAGTTAACATGAAATCCGATCGAGAGTTTTCTTCGATAAAAGAGCCAGCTAGAATTAAATTTGCTAGTCATCGAAAAGCGTAACTGCTTTGTTTGTATTGTAACGTTGATCTATATAAAGTTAGACATTCGGAACGTAAGCTATCTACGTTCTTATCGGTATCATGACAGATCATCGCCAAGTTTGTTTCCATAATTAAGATTTTTCAGTTTAGATTAGCGTACCGGAGAACCCTATGACAATTGACCGTTACTATTATCGCTTTTGAAGGGCTCCCCGGCTCCTAACCACTATTCACTAAATAGATAGCAAACATGCTATCACTGACCTTATTAGGTCAATGCAACATTAATGAGCATTAATAGAATATCAACTATTTAAGCGCCGTATTTGAACGTATTTTTTAAATGGGGCCGCCTACGGTGACCCTACGGTCAGCGATAAACAGTGGCTTATAGGGTGATTTTAGTCCAGTCGCTCGGCTTGTTGAAAAACAGCAAATTTTTGTTTGAAATGTTCAACGTTGGCGGTATTTGTCTTTCTATAGATCTCAGACGCGTGTTTAGAAATGGTATTCTGTGCTAAATTTAGCTTATCGGCAATGACTGCAAATGTTAAATCTTGAAGGATCATTGATGCCACTTCCAGTTGCCTCGCTGAGAGTTCATATGCAAATATGCTTCGTGGGTCTGTAAAGAAACCGATCGTGCCAAGAGCCTGAGTTGCTTTCCGTTCCTCCAGGGCAAGGCGGTACATGTATGTTCCAACTGTAATCAGGAAAAGAATGTTGATCAATGAAACGCTCAAGTCATAAAATTCAGTAACAATAGAAATTAACGGATTGGCAGTCATAAGCACTATGGCAGCATAACTTGAATAGATCGCAATCTTTTTTTCCTTCAGCACCTTAACACCTCCTAGTTTTCTTAATTGGCCATCAAGCGAGACACAGAAACCAACGGATAAAATAATAGGCAATACGAGAAAAAGACCTTCCGCGAACCGGTAGTTGCCGTCAAAAATATAGGCAACGAAAACACCTGTGAGGTAAGTTCCAATAAGGATCGGCAGCAGAAATCTTCCGCTTGCTTTCTTTTCTTCCTTTTTACCGAATTTTACAGACAGGTAAACTGCGTAATAGATTGCTAGCACGATCCCGCAACCATTTGCAAGCAGCAGTTGTAAACGTATGTCAATTGCTCCCGGCTCGAAAACGGTATAAAAGCTCGCTACGTTAAACAAAAGAAATCCTGTTATCAGTAGCAGAAATCTCCAATCTGAGCGCTTATGGGTCTTCACCATCAGATCGATCAGGTGCCATGATAGTAATCCACCTTCTAATAATATGAATGTCAGCAGTGCGTATTTGAGGGTAATTCCAAGCATCTAGAATAGCGTATATATTTTTGGCGGTAAAGTAAAACCATATATTTGAAATAAAATACCGTATTTACCACATAAATGATCGACACTATAATAAAAAAAACCGCACGGTTGTCCGTGCGGTTTTGCATTTTCAATCTGCTTTTTTAAGCTGCTACATAGATAATCGTGAAGGACAGTTCACCGGTTGCTATCGGATTTCCATCAAGCCCGGCTTTGAGTTTACCAGTACTTCTGGCTTCGACGTATTTCGAATACGCGGGAGTTGGTGGATCAGGATATACAAACGTAATTTTCAATTTGTACAGAAAGCAAAACCAGCATTGATCACCGAAGTATTGAGCGTCCTGATCGTTCAGCCCGTTCAAGTATGTCTTTTGGTCGTTGCTCAAAGTGAAATTATCGGCTACAAATTTCTTAAAATTGGTTTTGACGGCTGTCGCTTTTACCAGTAATTGCGCGGGCGGGAGTGCATAAAAGTCAGCCTGTAGTTGGGCTACGCCGTTAGGTGTGAGAGCATAATTCATTAATTAAAAATTTAAAATTGGACAATAGTAACAGGCTAAATATATAATCAATTTGTTTATATTTTCGCTCCAGTAAAATAATTTGCAATGAAATTTACAAAGTCTTTATTAGGTATTGTTTTTCGCATCGTCATATCGGTACTGATGACCTTCTATTTAGCGGTTCATGGACAAGACCTAGATTTTGTGGGGCGTGTAATCAAGCAGCCAACCTTTTACTTGTCATTGGCTGCAAGCTTTCCGGTGACTTTCGCAATTGTTTATTGGATTCACTGGATAACGCTGGTACTGGACGAAAAATATGACTGGCGTTTGCAGCTTATTAAAAGGAGTTTTTTCCAGACGTTGCTCGGGGTAGTAGTCCCAGTAGCTTTTGACCTCCTTTTTGTGACTGCCTATGCACTGTTCGACCCGGCACATTTTGATAGCAAAGAATTCTTCACGGTCGATTTTCCAATGGTGGTGATCTTAATTGTGGCGCTAAACCTGATTTATGTTATACGATCGCTAATGTCTGAACCAATGGGAAAGGCAGAACAACAACCAATAGATTTAGGAGAACCGCCCACGATCCTAGTTCACTATGGCAAACTCACAAATAAGCTGGATGTCAAACAGGATATTTTGTATTTCTACCTGTCAAAACCAAATGTAATGATCGTTACCAGCGAACGCGAATACTCGTTTGGCAAAGGGACAATAAACGAAATGGAGGAACTTTATTCCGGGTTAGGGTTCTGCCGGATCAGCAGCCGTACGCTGGTAAATATGTCGATTGTTAAAGGACTCTCACAAGCCACCGCCAGGTACAATTATAAGCTTGGATTTTTTGATCCTACTGTCATCCCCGACCCGGATAGCAATGATCTTCTGGTAAAGGGTGCATATAGTGAAATGGTAATTGCCCTTTTACAAAAAAGGTAAAGCCTCATCAACAATATTCCCGGTTTCCAGACTAAACAGTCGTGCAAATCTGGTATCTGTTTTGCAAATCCGGGCACCAATTTACCGTATTTAAGGTGATTTGGCGGTTCACTGTGTGTTTAAGTACAACGCATCTATACATTTGCTGCAAACGTCTTTACATCTTGAAATGAAACATAGGACTCTTGCAATCGCGATTACTTTTTTCTTCGGCATCTCTACGTACATTTTGTTGAGTAGGGTTGGTCCTGAAAATGCTCAGGCCGATAAAGTAACCATCAACCAGGTTGTCCATTCAGCTGTCAATAAATTACTCGACCCCATCAGTTCAGTACAAAAAAATCCCGCCAAGAAATAATTTCTGGGGAAATGATTCTGACGCTGCATTGGCCGTATTTACCACAAAAAGCCATTGCGGAAAACCACATTTCTGCGATTCCAAAAAAAATCGCTGCTAAAGGGTAACAAATCATAACACCTATTGATATATCAATAGGAAAACCATGTATATACTAGGCTGTACAGCTGTTGGCGGTATCTCCTTGTATTACAGCAGTTCCATAAACCAAACAAACATTTAAGTACCTGGATTGGCTCTTTCGCTCAATTTTAAGGTATTGTGCAGGACTTGGAAACAACCCTGCGGAATTTTTAATGTCTAATAACTGGTTTAATAGAGAGAAAACATGGTAAGCAGCACTAACGACAATTCACACTACGACGTCACGACCGGCTATTCATCCGAACTAAAAGCTCTTCTGGAAATCGTGCTCATTACCGACCAAAGGTCGCATGTCGATTTTAGGCAGGACATGTACAAAACCTTCATGGACAAGGTCTGTTCTGCAATCAGCGAAAAACTGGCGAACATCCGTAAAAAGAGTGCAAAGTATCCCCACTCCCGACCTGTGATTGAGCACGTCATGGATAAGATGAAGAAATTCATCTGTGAAAGGGATGATCACCAGGAAACCGATATACGGGTCATCCCCTATCAATTGGAGATAGCGTACAAGCTCGAGCGGATAGATTGGGACGACCACAACATCGGTACCTTTGCACCAGTAGACGAAGTTCTGATCTACATGAACTATAACAGCAAGACCTATATCGACATGCTACAGAACTGGTTGGCAAAACGTATTGAGGCGCCAAAAGATCCTTTTGAACAGCTTAAACTGCTGAACCTGTACGTCAAGGACTTCTCCCAATTGTTAAGAAAGCCCGACGTCGTCCTCCATCCCGATTTTCTGGGGCTTTCAGAGGTCATCGGAGCCTGGTTCGAGCATGAATCCAAATTCCTGGAACAGGAATATGACCTCAAAAAAAAGGTGATCGAAGACCAGCCCGCTGAACAGACCGAAAAGATAAAATGGACACTTTCCGCAGACCAGATCGCCCTGATGATCAGGGCGGCCGACGACGCCCGTATGTTTGCCGGAAAATCGATGAACGCTGCCTTCAAAAAACTGATACCGCACTTCAGCTCGCTCCAAAAGGATGTCCTATCGCCGTCCGCGGTGCGCAGCAAGTCCTACAATGCCGAAGAGAACGACAAGGAAGTGGTGATCACCTTGCTGCAGAAGATGATCACCCGCATAAAAGAATATTAAAAGGGGCTTTTAGCTCAGCCCCGTATCAGAAAATGAGAGGTAGCCCTCACTGGTCAGGATCAGCGAGTCCAATACTACGATATCCAGCAGCTTTCCTGCTGATATGAACCTGCGGTAGTTCTGCAGGTCCTGTTCGCTGGCCCTTAGCTGTCCCGAGGGATGGTTGTGTGCTATGATAATGGCCGAGGCCTTTGCCAATAACGCCGCACAAAAGGCGATCCTAATGTCTACTACCACCGAATCGATTCCTCCATGGCCAAGATCGTACATTCCGATCACCCGGTTGCCGCGGTTCAGCAGCATCATTTTCGCCTGCTCTACAAATTCGATCTTATCATGGTCCCAGCAGCTTTTGAAGATTTCATAGGCTGCATTTGAGGAAGTGACCTTCGGCCGCTGCGTTTGTGGAATGCTGTTCTTGTAACTCAGTTGCACCTCCGCAACCTGCCAACTTTCATGTTTCTGCAAACTTTTCATAATGCCAGTATTAAGAATTAATAATGGCGTCCGCAGCTGCCGTAGCTGAGCAAGCGCAAAAAGCAACGCAATAAATGCGCACGCGTTTTATGGCGGAATTTTTTGCAGCGCCCCGAGGCTAACGGCAGAACTTCACGCTAAGATGAAGACTTAATCAAAAAAGATCTCGATCATAACAAGCTGATATACAATGAGGAACAAAGGGAACAGCTCAAACTTGTCCTTGATGCGCCTTTACGTACTCCCTTACTTTGTTCCAGCAATCCGGTCAGACCGTGATCGCATCAAAGGAAAAAATGTTGGACTAATAGTAACGATTATGCTTAGCAATATCACATGGACACAATTTTTTACAGGCACATTCATTTTGGCCATCATCTACTACCTGTACATAGTGGTCAGGTATTATCCCGAGAAGCTGAAGGATCTTTTTGGTGGAGGAAAAACAAACCAAACAGCCAGCTCGCCCTTCATCGCAGATGAAGAACTATTACAACCGGCAGAAGAAGCCACGGAAGATATTCCCGATGCGCATAGTGATCTTGACGACATCGAGGAACTGATTACCAAGCTGGTCTCGGCCATCGAGCAAGCATCCACAGCACAGCTCGATCAAACAGAATTCACCTGGACGCTGGAACTGATACTAAAGGAAAGACCAGCATTGAAAACATCGCCTTACCGACCATCGATCAATGAACTGATCGTGTCGGAATGCTCAAAACATGGGAACTATGCACTCAGTGAGAAGGAAGTAGACAAGATGTGGGAGAAGTAGCATAGATCCACAACGGAGTGTCCGCCCCTGTCCTGCCCGGTGTAATGGAAGGTGTGATAGTGGGGGCATTGAGCCGGCGGCGGCACTCCGTTATTTTAAATTTTTTCGGAACTAAATCTTAATAATATGAGAACGTGCAATAATAATCGTGGAGGAAATCTTTGGAAGATGATCAACCTTACCGCACTACTGGTGCTGCTGGCCCAATTCGCAGTCGCCCAAGACGGGCTGGCCGGGATCAACCAGGCCAACCAGGAGGTACGGAGCTACTTTGGTGCCGGGACCAACCTGATGTATGCCGTGGGTGCATTATTGGCTCTTATCGGAGCGGTAAAGGTCTATCAGAAATGGAATAACGGAGATCAAGATACAGGGAAAGTAGCTGCTGCCTGGTTCGGGAGCTGTGTTTTTCTCGTGATCGTAACAACAGTTGTAAGGGCATTCTTCGGAGTCTGACCAAAAAATAAAACGTCATGGAAACCGCATTAAAAGAACGGCTTTGGAACTATATCATCATCCATAATCCGGAACTGATGTACGACCTACAGGACCATTACATGGTAGGATCTTACCTGCAAGAGAAGGTAAGCGAAGTATTGCCACAGGCACATGAAATGCTCGACCAAGGAGTTGCCATGTGCAAGATATTTGAAGCTTGCATCGAAGAACTTACCCGGGAGCTGAAACCATCAAGATTTCTGTTGGTCCGGCGTGTAATCCAAGAGGAGTTTCCATTGGAATACCATCTATTGCGCCTAAGCTACATGCTGGACTACGAGGTGCTGAACATACTGGATGCATCGGTGGACATATTCGAGAGGTTTGGACCTTTTTCAGAGCGCGATAATCCCAAGGCCCAGCGATACGCAATAATGCATCAGATAAGTGCTCATCTGTGCCTTACACATTAAATCAAAAAAAAATGGAAAACAGTAAATATCAGATCAACAAGGGCATCAACAAGAGCATAGAGTTCAAAGGCCTCAAGGCACAGTATATATGGTACTTAGGAGCGGGACTTGTAGGTGTACTGATTGTTTTTACGATCCTGTATATAATCGGTATTCCTTCGATTGTCTGCGTCATTATCGCCGCAGTGCTCGGCGGTGGCGCAGTCGCCAAAGCATACGCTATGAGCAGCAAATATGGTGAACATGGCCTGATGAAGGCCCTCGCAAGAAAGCAGGTGCCCAATGTTATCAAAATCTACAATAGACAGATATTTCTTGACCTCAAATCAAAAGAACATGGCTAGACCCTCGGAAGAAAACGAAAAGAGACTAAAGGATCGGCTGACTGCCAAAATAATTCTTACCAGCGAAGAAAGTGCCCTTTTAGAACGGCTGAATGGAAAGCAGCCGACTTTGGAAATCTGCGGGCAGATCTTCTTTGTCAACTGGATGCAGCAGCGCCTGGAGAAGAAAGGGGAACCAACTGAAGGTATCACCTTTGATGAACTTGAAGACTTCTATGTCAACAACGGGAGCAAATGCATTTTGCCCTATGATACCCAAAGCCAGGGCATTTTGGACTATGCAAACCTTATTGAGATGCCAGAAAACGTAGTGTTTGTAGAAATTCCTTCTCCCGAGCGGCTCGACCTGGTCGGCAGCTCACGAAAAAGCGGGGAAGCACTGGATGAGCTTCTTAAAAAAACATCCCAACAACAGCAGCACAACGCAAAAATCGTTACGCCGAAAAACGCTTGGCTGCGCTATGTAGTCGCAAGCAACCGAAGAGACCGTGGACTTGAGCCATTAAAGCACAAGAAAGGCATAAGGCGCTCCCCGAGATAAAAAAGCAATGGAAATGAATAAAAGGGGATCAAGATCCCCATAAAGGAACAAGTGAAGATGGAAAAGCGATTGAACGAGATATTCCCTATTATGGATGTTGAGCACAACTGTATCCTCAGCAACAAAGGGGACGCAACGGTGGTCTTCAGAGCCGAGCTGCCCGAGGTATTTACACTCAGCGACCAGGACTATGAAACATTCCACCATGCCTGGGTAAAAGCGATCAAGGTCCTTCCCAAACACAGTGTGCTGTGCAAACAAGACTGGTTTGTTCAGGCCCGCTACAGAGCGGACTTTAAAAAAGATAATACCAGTTTCCTAAGCCACAGCAGTGAACGGTTCTTCAACGAACGTCCATACCTGGATCATAGCTGTTATATCATGCTGACCAAGATGCCATTGGGAAGGAAACCTGCCACATCGCTCTTTTCAAATCTGCTCAGAAAGAACATAGTGCCCGATCAAACGATCGACAGTTCGCTGCAACAGGATTTCCTGGACAGTGTAGGTCAGTTTAAGCGAATCCTGGAAGACAGTGGCTTCATCAAGATGGCAAGGTTGAGCGGAAACGAGCTCATGAGCCAGCCCAATCAGATTGGCTTAATTGAAAAATACCTATGCCTCAACGAGCGCAGCGATCAGTTGGTGTATGGGGACATCTGTTTTGATGAGGGGCTGACCGTAGGGGACAATAGCTGCTTGCTGTATACCTTGGGCGATGCCGAATCCCTCCCGGGGGAATGCGGCAGCCAGACCGTTTTCGATCGTTACTCTACCGATCGGACGAAGTTTTCCATCGGTTTTGCAAGTCCTTTGGGACAGCTTCTGCCCTGTAATCACCTGTACAGCCAGTACATTTTCGTCGATGACGCCTATAAAACACTCAAACAGCTGGAAAGCAAAAGGCTCAGGCTGCAGTCCCTTTCGGCATATAGCCGGGAGAACACAATATCAAGGGATGCCACGAACG
>CBFGOJ010000010.1:0-102378 GCA_965650365.1 uncultured Fluviicola sp.
TGATTTTTCCCTTCTTCCCAAGTTCAATATACAGCTCAACATGAACAGTTTTTTTTCCGATTATTCCCTTTAGAGAATCGTAGACATAACTTGATAGGATATTTAGCACCACAGATGAAATCAGAGGGTTTTCAATAATACTAAGAAATACAGCGGGCAAATACATGTCTGCATTTTTCCGTGTTCTGTAAAGTTCCGTATCCCCACCTAACACATCGAAACCTAAATTTTTCTGCCGGAATAATTTATTCAAGTCAACCAAACTATCTGTGAAAATGAAATCTTCTTTTGCGGTTGCACTATTTAAATTCTCGGGCATAAACGCCAAGCTTTCGGGTATTGCTAAACCGAGTTCCACAAGTTTATCCGTGATGCTTATTTCTTCTACTTGATAATCCATATTACATAGATAATAAAATTGAATGTTTTGCAAGTGTTCTTGCTCATTTCTTTCTTAGATTTAGACGACAATACCAAACTGACTGAAATACATGCACAACTTCAAGCTTTCTTTCTTTTCTCAATCCATTCATACATTGCTTTTATGTTTGCTTCTGAGTTCAAGTAATTCATTTTTTCTTGTTCGTTGGGACTTGGATATATTCCTATGCTGAATTCTTTTTCATTCTCTAGCCTTTCATTGAGTTTTGAAATGAGTTCTTCAGTTGGATGAATTGGCAAGGGTAAGATGACTCCAAAAAACCGTTGTGACTTACCAGTTTTGACCACAAACATTGAAAGAATACATTCGAGTCCTTTCTCTACAATAAAATACACTCCTGCATACTCTTCCGGATATGATGGTTGAAACCAAAATCCAACCGGGTAAATCTGCTCCTTTGGATTTCTTAATTGCTCTCTAACCGGATTATAGCATTCATCAAGGATAAACGAATAGCCAAATTTCTGAAATGCCAATAAGTAGCCTGTTTTTAGCAAAGCTACCCCTAAATTATCAGGAATAACGCGTGTTTTAAGAAAGTTCATGTTTACCTTCGAACCAAGAAAATCCTTCATTACTTCTTCCAATACGACCGGATTATTGTTCTTTTTACTGTGCATTAGCTGCATTTTTCCGTCGTCCATAATGGTTAGTGTCGCTTGTAATGTTTTCCCGTTTTTCTTAATTTGAACAGGTGTTTCTGTTCCAGGAAGAAAATTAGCACTATCAAGCTCTCTTAGCCTTTCAGCTAAATGAAAATCTACAGTACCGCCCATTTTATTGTTACAACTCTTGCATGTAAGAGTATTAGCTTTGCCTCCTAAGGATTTTGGTGGAGCATCTTCAAGGGTTAACGGGTCTACTTCGTCAATTTTGCTATGTGGCTTTAGGCACAATGGGCATAGGTAAAAATCTTTCTTTCTTTTAATGAATCCATTGTCAATAAGTAAATTCAGATTGTCACGATAGGCTTCAAAAATTCGTTGTCTTTTTTTATCTCCGGTTGTCATAATAAGTTCGAATAGTGATCATTAGTGCATAGATAACAATTTATTTCAGATTTTCAACATGGTTTGGATTCCCGCGTACGCGCGCGTAGTTGGCTCAAAACAAAATAATTGTATGTTTGGAAAAAACTATTATTATGAATGAACCCACTATTTCAGAAAAATACGAAGCTGTTATTCGTAAACTTCATAATGTCAACATGTGGACTACTTATCAAACAGAAACTCATTACTACGAAGAAACGGTAAAATCTGACGGAGGTATTGAAGGAATCAAAGGTCATTTATACTTGGCATTGGCATATCGGAAATCAATTGACCACGGAAATGAGGAGCGAAAGAACAAGTTAACAGACCTACAATTACAAGTTCACAATACCCAGGAAGACGTGGGTTCATTAGTAAATGATATTTTGTCAGTAATAACAGCCCCGGACTATTGAGTGGGAAATTTTCAAACAATTGATGGTGATGTGAAATTTGAGGCATCCTATACGCTTCTATTTGGAACTAAAATATAAGTTTTTTTTCCATCGGGTGAATGACTAATCTGAGCCTTACTTCTATGAATTCCTCGAAATCCACAACCTCCAACACCATTTGGAAGACATGCTAGATCAAAGCCACCATTCTCCTCGTATACTTCTATTACCTTTTCATTATTAGCGTTACCAACAAAAAGCGCACAAGAACCACTTCCATGATCATGTACATTTTCTAGAATAAGTGATAACAATGTTATTATGTCAAACTCCATAACAGTCGAAATTTCAAAATACTTACCAATAAAAATTCTAATTTCACTCATATAATTTGACCCTTCTACTTTATTCCATTTCATTTCATGAAAATCACAAGAATCTATTTGATCGTATGATATTATCTCAATTCCTTTATACATTGTTTGGAGAAATCACTTTCCGATACAAAACTTACTAAAGATATTAGCCAGCAAGTCGTCTTCAGAGATCTGTCCGGTAATACTTCCCAGCCAAAACATGGCCTGGCGGATATCCATAGCCACAAAATCTCCGGTAATTTGTGTTTCCAGTCCGTAAGTTGTTTTTTCCAGGGCATCCTGTGTTTTCTCCAGGGCATCCAAATGGCGTGCATTGGTTACGATGGTATCCGATTGTGTATTGTAAGAACCTAAAATTTGCTGTGACAGCCACGCTTTCAATTCCGTGATTCCACTTCCGTTCTTCGCACTGATGGGCAGAAATGGCGTTTCGAATTGCCAGGGCGTATTTAATTGGTCTGAGCGTAGATCGTATTTGTTTCCGATCACTAAAAAGTGTGCACCGGGATGAGTTTTTGCAAGTTCATCTGCCCAGCGGCCAGTTTCTTCGGAACTCATGGATAAATGTCCTTCGCTGGAAGCATTGTTGCCGCTAAAATCGCTCAGCATCAACACGATTTTCGCCTGCTTGATCTTATCCAGTGAACGCTGGATTCCCAAAGCTTCTATTTCTTCGGCAGCTTCTTCCCGGATTCCGGCAGTATCGATTAATCGGAAAAGGATTCCGTCAATATTCAGGGTTTCTTCTATCACATCACGCGTGGTTCCAGCAATATTGCTAACAATTGCCCTGTCCTCCCCCAAAAGCTGGTTGAGCAAGGTGCTTTTCCCGGTATTCGGTGCGCCTACAATTGCAACAGGTACGCCGTTCTTCAACACATTTCCCAATTCAAAGGACTGGATCAACCGTCGCACATAAGCCAACACTTCTGTTACTAAAGCCAATAATTCCGTGCGGTCGGCAAATTCCACGTCTTCTTCGGCAAAATCCAGTTCGAGCTCTACCAGAGAAGCAAAATGGATCAATTTTTCACGCAGGTCTCTTAACTCTGTTGAAAACGAGCCACGCATCTGGTTCATCGCTACTTCATGCGAACGTGCAGATTCAGACGCGATGAGGTCGGAAACGGCTTCTGCCTGGCTCAAATCCATTCGTCCGTTTAAGAAGGCACGCATGGTAAATTCTCCCGGCTTAGCCAGTTCACAACCATGAGCCAAAAGTAAACGAATGATTTCCTGCTGAATAAATACGGAACCGTGACATGCTATTTCAACCGTATTTTCTCCGGTGAAGCTGCGGCCTTCATGAAAGATGGTTACCACCACCTCATCCAGAACGGAACCGTCGTTATTCTTCAATCGAACAAAATGTGCGCTGTGAGATTCAGCCTGCTCATACGATTTGCCGGCAACCTGCGACAAGATCGAAATAGCATCCGGTCCGGACAAACGGATCAGGGCAATAGCGCCCATTCCCGGGGCGGTTGATAAGGCACAAATTGTTTTTGAAGAAAGATTCATCTTACAAAATTACATAAAATGCTGATCGTAGTAATCCTCCCCCTTTCATCCCCCTCCAAAGGGGGAGTTTTCAAATCCTCCAAAAAAGAGAATTACTTTCAGCTAGTTTAAATTTTCTAAGAGGAAATCAGGCTTTAGAGGTGAATCTTTGGTTTCCCCCTGCGGAGAGGACAAAAAGGGAGAACAAAAAAGCCGGATAGATTCCTCTACCCGGCTTTCATGCATTCTGAATTTCGTTATTGCTTTAAGAAACTTTTTGTGGAAACTCCTGCTTCGTGATTGATGAACAGGAAGTATTTTCCGCTTTCCAAAGCGCTGATATCGATTGTTGAAGAAGTTCCTGTAGTTGAAAGAACTGTTCTTCCCGAAAGATCGAGAATAGAAATTGATTCAATACCTGTCAATTCACCGAAGTTTAGTGTCAACTCCTGGTTTGCTGGGTTTGGATACAATTCGAAATCGCCGAATGATTCTTCTTCCAATCCGGCACAATTCTCAACTGTTACTGTAAACGTAGCTGTATTTGAACATCCGTTTCCATCCGTTCCGACTACCGTATAAATTTGTGTAGAAGCTGGCGTTGCAGTTACATTCTGGCTCGTAGCACTGCTAAGTGTTCCTGCAGGACTCCAAAGAAAACCAGGACCGCCTGAAGCAGTTAGAGCCGCTGAACTCCCTGCACAGATTACTCCATCCATAGGAACAGAAGTAATTCCAACCGCTGTAGCAGTTGCAACCGTTAAATTTGCTCCATTGTCAGTGCCCGTTGTTGCAGGGTTGGATGCATCCACGCGAATGCGATATCCTGTTCCGGCAGCTAATCCGTTTGGAATGACTGCAGAAATAGTTAAACTGCCTGTTCCTGTAGAACTCAAAGTCCCGATTGCAGTTGGAGCAGCGAAAGATCCTGCGCTGTTCGACAATTGTGCAGTATACACATTTCCTGCATTTACCGTTCCGGTAACTGTGAATGGAACGGAAACATTCGTTGTTGTATTGGAACAATAAGTAGTTGAAGTGATTAAACCTGTACCAACTGTTGCACCTGCTCCGGAAGTTCCGGTAATTTTCACTTCGTCAACAGAAAATGCAGGATCGGCTCCCGTACCACCATTTTGCCATCTGAAACGGAATTTCAAAGATGCCAGGTTGTTAAATGCAGGTAAAGTAATTACTGCGCTTGTCCAGGTAGAAACACCTGAATACTGGCTGCTTGCCGCGGTCCACATCGTTCCGCCATCAGTAGAATACTCAACAATTCCGTAAGAAGTACCGGAAGCTCCGGCACACAAATAGATGAATTCTAAAGTCACATTCGTGTACCCGGTAGTAGAGATTGGTGTTGTTTGGGCAGCACTTTGATTGGAAGAAGATCCGGTGTCAAACGATGCATTGCAAATACCAAAACCGCAGGCCTGGGTGTTGTAAATATGCAGGTAAGCGGAATTTGGTCCATTTGTTGTTCCAACCGGCTGGTCCGGTGTATCAGCAACAAGACCGAAACCGGAGTTATCCACATATTCCGAATTCAGAATCCATTGATTGTTTCCCGAACCTCCGTTCAAGGTCCAGTTTCCGCCACCAGCTTCAAAATTGTCCTGGAAAAGAGTTGTTTGCGAATTCGCTGATAAGCCCGCGAAAAGGGCACCACATAGTAATAGTTTATTCATAGTAGAAGTTTAATGTCCTGCAATTTAGGACACTAACTTCTAAAATCCAAACTTGTTAGTTTGTTAACGGTTTCTACTACAAATCTTTGCGATTCAAACGGGAGAGTGCGATTGCATACCAAATGAACATGAATAATAAGGACAACAATGCAACTTGCCATAGGTCCAGCATATAGAATTCATGACGATGCTTTGGATTGGAATCTACAAAAATTTCCCTGAAAAATGGAAGCGGGGTCAGCTTGGAAGTATTATTCATTGGCATGAAAGCGTAAACGGAATCCGGCAGAAAAATACCGATCACCACTTCCAGGAATAGGATCCCGTAAAACAAAATGATGGACAATGCCGGCCGTCTCAGCAAAATAGCCAGGAAGAAAGCCAAACCAAAATAACAGAGTGTTTGAATAAAGAATAATCCAATAAAATGAATGTTTGTATAAAGGTCCAATCCTTTCCCTTGTGACAAACCAAAAACAGTTCCAACCAAAAGACTATAAAATGTAGCTATCGCGGAAAGGAAGAATACGACCAAGAACTTGGATAAGATTACCTCCCTCTTTGTTAATCCATCAATAACATGCTGTCTTAGTGTTCGGTTCGAAAACTCATTTGTCGTCAGGATGATGACTATAACGGCCAATAACAAGTTAAAATAGCTCGCTGAATAAGTCACCACCCCCCAAACATTTGGAAAAGAGAACATTGTTTCCGAAGAAGGAAGAAAATGCAATTCGGTATTTATTTTTTCAAAAAATGCATTTAGTCCCAGCATTGATAACGGCAGCAAAACCATATAAATGGCCAAAATGACTTTGACCGAATTAAGCTTCTTGATTTTTATCCACTCTATTTGAAATAACTTTTTCATGCTTCGATATGACTTATGAATGATTGTTCTAATGATTGGGTTTTTACAAAGATCTCTTCGCAATAGATCGTTACTAAGGCCAATTGTTTATTGATTTCCAGGCTGCTCAAATCGCTGGTGAATTCCATGACCGAATTTTGCTCATTCACTACACGCAAAATGTGTGAACCCAACAAATCCTTGATCCGTGGAAGTTCTTTGCTTCGAATGATCACATGTTCTTTGTCCTGCATTACCTCATCCAGCTTTCCATCCCGGATCACTTTTCCTTTACGCATGATGATCACATCCGTACAGATCTTCTCCATCTCATCCAAAATGTGAGAAGCGATGACAATCGTTTTTCCTTCTTCCTTCAATTTCAGGATCAGGCGGCGAATATCTACAATACCCATTGGGTCCAAACCGTTTGTAGGCTCATCCAATACCAATACTTCCGGATCCGAAAGCAAAGCAGAAGCAATTGCCAAACGTTGTTTCATTCCTAAAGAGTAAGACTTAAACTTCGACTTGGCGCGTTCCGTCAGGCCCACTTTTGCTAAAGCAGTATCAATAGCCGGCATCGGGTCTGAAAGGTCCTTAATTTTCGCAACGATTCTCAAATTGTCAATTGCGTTCAGATAAGGATAGAAATTAGGTGTTTCCAAAAGTGCACCGATTCGTTTCCGGTTGGCATCATCCGTTCCATTTCCAAACCAGGAAAAAGTTCCCTTATTTGCTTTCAAAATTCCTAAAAGGATTGCCAAAGTTGTGGTTTTCCCACTTCCATTCGGACCAAGAATACCAAAGATTTGACCTTGCCGGACCTTGAAAGAAATACCGCCCAAAGCATGGACATCCTTGTATTTCTTATCCAGATCCGTTACTTCGAGAATAGTTTCAGACATACGATTGTTTTTGGCAAAGCTAAAATAATCCGGCGTCTTAGATTCGGATTTTAGTATAAAAGGCTGTTTTAAATTACGAATGCTATACAACAGGCATCGGATGGAATTACGAGTTATCTTTGGATCATGAGTTGGGTAAAGGAAGCTATTGAATCATTAAAGAACACCGGATTAGCACAAATACGTCCGATTGGCGGTTCCATGCGCGGGCGGATTGAAAGCGGGCAGCTCGTTACTTTAAAAACCGCCGCATACGAAGACGTTGAAATCAACGATGTCATATTCATTCGCTGGAAAGGAAATTACCTGCTTCACCTGTTGATCGATAAACAAAACAACGAATTACTCATTGGGAATAATGTAGGAAAAATAAATGGTTGGATTCCTGGCGACGCACTCATTGCGAAAATGATAGCTGTTGAAGATTAAGCAGTAAACTTCGACGCGCAATTACCTTTTATTGCGGAAGAAATCCAGCATCAACTGGGAACACTCATTCTCCATCGGCCCTTTGCTCACAACTGTTTTCGGGTGATATAATTCGTTTTGGAAACGTCCGGCACCTCGTTTCTCATCCCGTGCAGCGAAAATGATCTTATCTAATTGAGACCAGTAAAGTGCTCCGGCGCACATCACGCAGGGTTCCAGTGTTACGTAAAGTGTACAATCTTTCAAGTACTTTGCTCCCAGGTATTCGGAAGCGGCTGTGATTGCCTGCATTTCCGCATGTGATGTTACATCGTGAAGGCGTTCGGTGAGATTGTGTGCTCTTGCAATGATTTGATTGTTTACAACAACGACTGCTCCCACCGGAATTTCTCCCAGTTCAAACGCTTTTTGCGCTTCCATGTAGGCCTGGCGCATGAAATACTCGTCGTTGTAGGGAGTAATCATAGATTTTTCACGAATTGAACTTCAAAAGCCTTAGTCCAGTATTTTCCGGTCATGTAGGTCTTTTTCGTAAGCTTATTGTGCGCAATTCCGTTCAATACATCTCCGGTACCTTTTCCGCGAACGACCAGTTCATTGGCATCAATTTCCTGCAATACACGACCGGTTGTGGGTTCAATTACCAATACATTCCCGGTTGTATAAACGTTTGCGTAAATCTTTCCGTCAATGTATTCCAATTCGTTCAGGTACGCACGTGCGTCTGTCATATCACATACTTCGATCACTCTTGTAGGCTGAAAAGTTTTTGGATCGCGGAAGGTAATGCGCTCGGAACCGTCAGACATGATGATCGATTTTCCATCGTTGCACAATCCCCAACCCTGACCGATGTAGCTGAACTCATTTTTCAAAACCAGGTTTTTTTTATCGTAGACAAAGCATTTCCCGTTTTGCCAGGTAACCTGGTAAATCAAGTCTCCGAAAATAGTGATTCCTTCTCCGAAATAAGTTGCATCCAATCCGTTTTGAAACTCGTTGTATTGACCTGTTTCCAGTGAAACCTGTCCGATCTTGGTTTTTCCCGTATGAGACGGATCTCCGGTACTTTCATACAATTGATTTCCGTCGAATTCATAACCCTGGATGTAGTTTTCCGGGTTGTGCGGATATTCTTTGATGATCTTTGCGAATAAAAATTCCGGCGTGATATCTGAAAGTACCCGCAGAATTGTTGAGTTTTCCAAAGAAGTTCCGTCTTTATAAGTTGATCGAAGTACCAGGTTTCGGGAACCAACACCGTAATAATCGGTTTTCAGCGCAACTGTTCTTGTCTGAGCTTTCGGATTGTTCCAGGTTTGGAAAACCGAATCATTGTAAATCAATTCTACTTTCACCAATCCTTCCGGAATGATGAATTTAATAGGAATATCCTCTCCATACTTTGCAGCAGGCGCTCCGGGCAGATCAAAACGAGCCATGTCCACTTCTTCAGAATCACCGCCTTCACAGGATCTCATCATTGGGATCATGATAAATGCCCCCAAAACCAAAATGAGCAGGATAATTATTCCGTATCTTCTTTTCATACTTAAATGAGTTTCAAAATATCTGATGCATTAATACCGGAATGTGTTTCCGTGTAAATGACTTCGTGATTACTAATTAGGATTGCCTGCGGAGATTGGTGTTCAATATGTGTGAGCTCTGCAATTTCATTCGACAAAGGCCTGTATGCTATTAAATCCAGGTACACGCAAGTTGCCTTCTCAGGATCCATATTGTTTTCAAACCGGTTCAATGCCATGGAAGAAATGCTGCAGCGTGTGCTGTGCTTGAACAACAACAGCGGTTTCTCCTCTGAAGACTTTAAAAGGTCGTGCAATTGCTCTGAACTGGTCAGATCTACCCACGGAAACGCCGCTTTCTGTTTACTTGAAAAAAGTCCCATATCAGAAATTCACTCCTTTAAATTGTTTCAGAAAGCGCACATCATTCTCCGAATACAGGCGCAGGTCATTTACCCGGAATTTCAACTGGGCAATGCGCTCAATTCCCATCCCAAATGCAAAACCGGTATAGATTTCCGAATCAATTCCGGAAGCTTCCAATACTGCCGGATCCACCATTCCACAACCCAGGATCTCTAACCAACCTGTGTATTTACAGACATTACACCCTTTTGCATTACAGATCGTACACGAAACATCTACTTCGGCACTCGGTTCCGTAAAAGGGAAATAAGATGGGCGCAGGCGAATCTTCGCTTTATCTCCGAACAGTGATTTTGCGAAATAATCAAGCGTCTGCTTCAAATCCGCAAACGAAACGTTTTTATCAATATACAAACCTTCTACCTGGTGAAAAAAACAGTGCGCACGGGCTGAAATTGCTTCATTTCGGTACACTCTTCCCGGAGAAATAGTTCTAATCGGCGGTGTGGAAGATTCCATTACACGCACCTGAACGGAAGACGTATGCGTTCTCAAAGCCATTTCCCGTTCACCTTTTTCGATGAAGAAAGTATCCTGCATATCTCTTGCCGGATGCTCAGGCGGAAAATTCAAAGCGGAGAAATTATGCCAGTCGTCTTCGATTTCCGGTCCTTCCGATACGGAATAACCAATGCGTTCAAAAATAGCAATGATCTCACTTCGCACAATAGAAAGCGGATGTCTTGCACCCAGCGGAATTGGCTCAGCAGGCATGGTCACATCCACATCAGAATCTGCGCCCTGCACATGCTCCAAACTGTCTTTGGAAATCATCCATTTTTCTTCAGCTAATATTCTTAAGCCATTTAAAAGCTGTCCTACTTCCTTTTTTTCTTCGTTCGGAACGTTTTTCAACTCACCAAACAGGTTCTTCAGTTCTCCTTTGGAGCCCAAAAAGTGAATACGAAATGCTTCCACCGCATTCAGATCTGTTACGGGGTAATTTTCAATAGCTTCCTTAGCTGCAGCGATTTGCTCTTTCATTCTTTTAATCCAACCTTTTTACTTTCTAAACGTCTATCAAAAAAAATATTTCCAGAAATGTAACTTTTTCTTTTAATTTGATGTTTAAAAACATACTTTTTCAAGCAACGAAGTTACGAAATTGTATAGAATCAGATTATAAACGCAAAAAGATTATATTTACAACGAAATAAAACGACACTCATGAACAAAATGATACGTAATATCGGGTTTTTATCCCTGATCACGATACTTGTAGTATTGTCTTCGTGTAAGAAAGACCCTTCTGTTTTAAAGGTTTTTGTACGTTCATATAACAATGAATTGGTAAAGAATGCAAAGGTAGTTATCATCGCTGATGTTAATTCTGACCCGCCGACACCTGAGTATGTGGACACGGTTCAAACGAATTCATCCGGTTTTGCGTATTTTGATATGGAAGACTTCTTTAGCAAGCTTGGAAAAAAGGAAACTACCGGATATTTTGATGTAATTGCTAAATTCGATACGAAGCAAGCAAGCGGATCCATTCGCTGCAGAGCTCGTATAACCAATGTATTAACTATCTCCCTTCCCCAATAATATCAACAAACATGAATACACTTATTAAATCGGCATTTTACGGAGCACTTATTATTGGTATGGGTGTTGTTTTCTCTTCTACAGGTTGTAGAAAGAAGAAAGACACTACTGCTTCTATTTATGTTTTGGATGCTAACAATCAACGTGTAGCAGGTGCACAAGTTGTACTGAAAGGCGAATCAACTATTCAAAACTCTCCGCCCGTTGTTCTTTTCGATACGGCGACCAGTGATGGATCGGGTGTTGCTTACTTTAACTTCAATGATGTTTACCAATTAGGACAAGCAGGTGTGGCGGTTCTAAACATTGAAGCAAGAAAAGATGCACTTGAGGGTGAAGCGATTATCAAAATCGAACAAGAAGAAGAAAACGAAGAAACTGTGTTTATCCAGTAAGGTTATCTCTCAGATACTATATAAACCCTGACTTCGCAAGAACGTCAGGGTTTTTTATTCGCACAAACTTCAAAAAGGAACATCCGGAACTCCCTTTTATTCATTTGAAGCAAATGGATCTCTTTGAATACCTGAACTTGCAGGAACTAAAGAATTTACCATGTTATCACGTTCTATTTTAACCCTGGCAATCGGAGCAGCAATAATCACTATCGGTTCTTGCAGAAAGAAAGACGATACGATTGCAAAGATCTATGTGCTGGATCAAAACAATAGCCGTGTGGCAGGTGCAACAGTAGAATTAATTGGTGAATCAACGACAGGTCAGGGATCAATCAGAGATCCGAAAACAGCAACGACTAATGAGCAAGGCGAGGCCACATTCAATTACAACGATGTCTATCAGTTGGGGCAATGTGGCGTTGCCGTATTTAAAATAAAAGCGAGCTTGGGTGGTGCCGTGGGTAACGGCATCATCAAAGTTGAGCAAGAAGAAACGACAGAAGAAACGGTCTTTATTTAATCCGGTTTATTTTTTGAAAACGAAGGGGCGCGATTAATCGCGCCCCTTCTTCATTTATCGCAAGCAGTGCTTGCTCTTATTCGGTCAATTCGTATTTGTAATTCTTCCCTTTCTGCACCGCCGGGATTCCTTCTTTCAGCCACAGCGGCTCTTGTTTATTGAGGAGGTAGAAATCGAAGAACTGGCGCATGCGGATGCTCAAATCCATTCTGTTTGCCGGTTTCATCAGGTTGTGATCATCTCCATTGTAATTCAACAACCAAACCGGTTTCTGCAGACGACGCAGACCGGTGTATAATTCAATTCCCTGGTACCATGGAACTGCCCCGTCTTCATCGTTGTGCATGATCAGCAAAGGCGTTTTCACTTTTGGCAATCCAAAAATAGGACTGTTTTCCACATACAATTCCGGCGCATCCCAAATGGTTTTACCAATACGGCTTTGAGAATGCTCATACTGGAATTGTCTGCTGTATCCGGATCCCCAACGAATTCCGCCGTAAGCAGAGAACATGTTCCCAACGGGAGCTCCGGCCATAGCCGCCGCAAAACGATCTGTCATGGTAATCAACTGTGCCGTTTGATAACCGCCCCAGCTTTGTCCCTGCAGTCCCATTCTCTTCGAATCGATGTTGGAGTACTTTTTCAAAACGGCATCTGTTCCGCTTAAAATACAATCGTAGGCACTATTTCCGGGATGTCCGGCTGTGTAACGGATATTCGGAATGAAGACCACATACCCTGCAGAAGCGTATTCTGTTGGATAAATGATGGAAGCTGTTGGTTTTGGTGCGTAATGGTTATGAATATCATCGGAATACATTTCGTAGAAATAAACCAACAAAGGATATTCCTGGTTCGGATCGAAGTTTTCCGGCTTGTAGACCAATCCTTCCAGGGGAATACCGGAATAACTGTTCCATTTGATCAGTTCCACGGTGGACCAATTGTACTGACTTTGCTGCGGGTTTGCTTTCGAGATCTGCATAATATCATCCCCGGGTTTCGTGGTTGCGAACAAATCCGGGAAATCACTGTTTGAAGAACGGTTGAAGATGATACGGTTACTTTTCTTCGCCTTAATAAAATTGAAGTAGTTGTGTCCTGAGCCGGAGATCAGTTCGAAATCCCTATGACTAAATGGTTCTCCAACGCGGTATACATCCATCATTTTGGTGGTTTTGTTAAAGCGTGTCATCAGCATATTTTGCGGATAGTAAAGTACCGAATCCGGATTCAGGTTGTAAAGTGAATACCTGTAATTGGTATCCTGATCAGCGAGTCTAAGGAAACTTGTGAAGGAAACCGTTTTATTTGAACCCGGTCTATACGTAAGAATATCATGCTCAGCCTGGATAAAAATCTGATCATATACTCCCCAGCCAATAATTCCCATCGGATCATCTTCTTCAATCATCCCGTTTTTGTCTTCAAAGAAATTCCCTTTGAAACTGCAGGTTATACATTCTTCTACCTGAGATTCCGTGTACATCAGGTAATACTCTTTTGTGTGTTCGTTCCAATAAACAAATTGTTTTCCATCCGGAGACAAATACCCGCGGGAATAAACTTTCTCTCTCAAAGTAGAAATCTTTCCGTCTGATACCCGGATCAAATAATAGTTTGTCGGATTGAGCGTGTTCCAGGTTTGGTAACGATACATCTCTTCGCAATTTGCCAAAATATACTCCTGGTTGTAGCGCTCAGTCGACTGCAGGTATAAACTATCGTTTCCAAGTACAACCGCTTCACCGGAATTCAAATGGTAAACAGCCAGGTTGGAACGCGTTTGATCCCTTTTCAATTCTATTAATTGCTGCGGCTGCAGGCGCTTATCTTTCCAGTGCCAGACATCCACTTTTGATTTCTCAGTTTCCAGCAGGGAATCTTTAAAAGGCTTTTCGGGACGATCAGCCACTCCAAAAAACACATCCGAGTCATTATTATTCAAATAAGGTCTGAAGTTGGACGAAAGCACCTCCTCATTTTTGAACTGCATAGAAGTATCGATGAGTTGTTTGAAAGCTTTGGTTTCAGGATTGAATGTAAAAAGCGACCAACGTTTGTTCGAAGCGGTATCCACCGTTGCAAGACCCAGCAAAGTGTTGTTTTTACCTGAAAAATTGATTCCCGCATATTCTGTCACACGTTTCGAGTTATTCCACACTTCATTCTTCGTGAAATCATAGATTCCCAGGCGAACCGAGTCTTTTTTGAATTTTTCCTGCTGTACAAAAACGGCGTACTTTCCGTCTTCGCTCAATTCAAACAGGGTAATATTTCTAATGCATTTTTTTTGTTTCGAAACCGGGTTAATCAGAGTCAGGAGTTTTCCATCCGTTTTGATTTTTCCTTTTTTCTTCTCCTGCTTCTGTTCTTTTTTAGCCTCGCTTTTGGTTAAATATGCTTTCGGCCATTCATTTTTAGTGGAAAGATACCCCAGGGAATTTCCCTTTTCGGATAGTTTAAATTCTTTCAGGTTATCATATTTCACTAAAGACCCTGTGTTCGTATCCCACATGCCCAGGGAATCTTTTGGCCATTTCTCCTTGTTGATTTTTGCCAGTTCAACTTTTCGAAGCGTGTCAAATCCGGGATGGATCTTAAACATTAAAAAACTGCCTGTTTCATCAAATTTGGGTTCGTAACCTCGTGCAATCGAATCTTTCTTCCCGGTTTCCAGGTTCATTAAATACAGGAACCCATCACCGCGGTAAGGTTTCACGGAATAAGCACTGAATTTTCCATCGGGAGAAAGTTTAACATCACCCACTCTATTCCAGGAATTATATACTTCCGGACCCAGAATTTTCTTCTGTCCAAAAGCGTGCAATCCTATAAACAAGACCGCCAAAACACTAAATCCAATTGATACTTTCATGAAAACCAACTAATTTTAAACTCAGGGTTAAATATAAATACTTAATTTGTGACTCAAATAATAAAAATAGGATGCTGCGAAAAGGAATATTACTTGTGATTACGATACTTTCCGTATTCCAATTTTCTGCGTTTTCATTTGAAATTCCCAAATCCACGTTAGATACTAAGAACACCACAACGCCCAGACCAAATTCCGTCATCGAATTATTTAACCTCATTGATCCTGTTGACAAAACGGAAGCTCTTGACGAAAGCGGCAAAAAGTCTGTCGGTGCAGAGAAAAAACCGAATGTCAAAGACAGTATGGCTGTTCTGAAGCTCTTAAATGAAGCGCAGCCAATCGCACATTCGGATTATAAAAAAGCCTTTAAGCTCACTAACCAGGCTATGCAGATTGCAGAAGCAACGAAGGACAAAGAACTCATGGGAAGGGTCCAAAATTCCATGGGAAATCTTTACTGGTTCTCGGGGGATTACACTCATGCTTCCGAATATTACATTGATGCACTCAAGAATTTTCAAAAAACCAAAAACTACGGACAAATTGCTGAGTGTTACCGAAATATCGGATGGATTTATTTGGGACAGGAGAAATATGAACTTTCCGAAGAATATTTGCTAAAGTCGCTGAACCTGAATCTCAAAATTGACAACAAAGAGCGCATCATTATAAACTATGATGATCTTGCAAATTTGTACCTCACTTCCGAGCAATACGAGAAAGGGCTGAAATCCTGCAAAAAGGCAATAGAATTGGCAGAAAAATACCAGTTTCCGGAAGCTATCGGCACCATTCATATTACAATTGCCCAACTCAATTATGAATTGAAACGCCTTGCAGAATCTGAGAAAGAGTACAATCAGGGAATCGGGATCCTGTCAAAATCGGTCAATCAATCTTACAACCTGTGTTTGGGTTATTTGGGCTTAGGGAAAGTGAAAAACGATCAGGGTAAATTAGACGAAGCACTTCCTTTGTTTGAAAAAGCAATTTACCTGGGCAGAGAACACAATTTTCCACCGGAACTGGCTGAGGGATATTACCTGGCATCCAAAATCTACGAAACTCAGAATAAACTGGGGAAAGCGTATAATTACATGGAGCTCTATGCTCAAACCAATGATTCTGTCAATGCGCGCAATAACCGCAATTACATCCAGGAAATGGGTGCCAAACTGGAATACGAACAGAATAAGCTTCAGATCAAATCATTGGAGCAGGAACAAAAACGGGAACGCAATTTCAAGATCTTCCTGATTTTCGTGATCTTCTTCTTGTTTCTGCTGGGTATCTATATCTACCGTTCATTCCTGCGAAAAAAGAAGGACAACCAGATCATTGCAAAGGCTTACCTGGAAATCGAAATTAAGAACAAGGATATTTCCGACAGTATTGAATACGCTTTACAAATTCAGCAGGCGCGTCTGCCTCATATCGAAACCATCCAGGAAGCTTTCCCGGAGTTTTTCGTAATGTATCTTCCACGAGATATCGTAAGCGGCGATTTCTATTGGTTTACCGAAACAGAGAACGGGAAAAAGATCTTTGCAGTTTCGGATTGTACAGGGCATGGAATTCCGGGAGCATTCATGAGTATGATGGGAATTGATGGTTTGAACTACGCAATTCTTGAAAAACGTATTGAAAGTTCTTCACAAATCCTGAACCACGTGAATAAATTCATCATCGAATCCCTGAAGCAGGATCATGGAATGGGAAAAAACAGGGACGGAATGGACACGGCAATCTGTATTTTTGAAAAGGATTTGAGTAGTGTCAAATATTCCGGCGCAAACAGACCGCTTTGGTTGATCCGCAACAAAGAACTGATCCAATATTCACCGGATAAAATGTCGATTGGCGGAAACAATTATTCCGATTATGAGTTCAACGAAATCACGATCCCGCTTCAAAAAGGAGATTCCGTTTACTTATTCTCCGACGGTTACCCGGACCAATTTGGCGGTGAACACAATAAAAAGTTCATGACTAAAAACCTGAAGCAATTGCTTTTGGAAATCACCCATTTGTCTGCAAAAGAGCAGGAAGCAATCCTCCAAACCAGTTTACAGAACTGGAAAGGTTCTTTCCCTCAAATCGACGACATTATCCTGGTAGGAATTAAACTTTAATGGTATGAAAATTACGCTTGTTGTTTTGTTGTGTATTCTCACAACTAAATTATCGGCTCAACATGGCTCAGTCTTTCCTCAGCCGGCTAAAATGGAACAAACTACAGACAACTTTGTCTTCAATGGGAAATTGAAAGTAGACAGTTCACAGGTTCCAGCTGATTTATTGGATTATCTCATGAAATTATTCGCGCAAAAGGATGTACAGCTGCAAAGAGTTCCGGACAAAAATGCCAATATTCAGTTAAACCGCATTCAAACATTTGTTTATACGGAAGGTTATCAATTGAATGTAACAAACACCGGAATCGAGATCCAATACAGCAATCCAGAAAGTTTATTGAACGCATTTAAAACACTCTCACAATTGGTCCAAAATCCGAAGGAGCTTTCCGGAATGCGAATTTCTGATCAGCCCGCTTTCAATTACCGCGGCGTTCACCTGGATTGCAGCAGGCATTTTTTCACCATTGCAGAAATCAAAGGGTTCATTGACCAGATCGCTCTTTTGAAATTCAACGTGTTTCACTGGCATTTGACAGACGATCAGGGATGGCGGATTGAGATCAAAAAGTATCCGAAACTAACAAGCGTTGGAGCTTGGAGAGACAGCACATTGATCGGTCATTTCAGCAAACAGCCCATCGAATACGAACACAAGCGTTACGGCGGCTTTTACACGCAGGAAGAAGCAAAGGAACTGGTGAAATATGCCAGAATCCGGGGCGTTCAGATCATTCCCGAAATTGAAATGCCCGGACATGCCAGTGCGGCAATAGCTGCTTACCCGGAATTGAGCTGCATGGAAAAGCAGATTCCGGTAGTAGGAACCTGGGGCGTTTTTGACGATGTTTTCTGCAGCCAGGAAAAGACGCGTGCTTTCCTGAAAGATGTTCTGGATGAGATTATGGAGATTTTCCCTTCCCATATTATTCATATCGGTGGCGATGAATGCCCGAAAGTAAACTGGGAAAAATGTTCGAAGTGTCAGGCTTTAATGACCCAAAACCATTTGAAAACACCTCACGAACTACAGAGTTTCTTCATTCAGGACATTGAAAAGCATGTCAATTCGAAAGGAAGAACCATTATGGGTTGGGACGAAATCCTGGAAGGCGGTTTAGCTCCAAATGCACAAGTAATGTCGTGGCAGGGAGTTGAAGGCGGAATTGCAGCTGCAAAACTGAAACATTCAGTAGTCATGACGCCAACTTCTTACTGCTATTTTGATTATTACCAAAGCGGGCATTCTTCCGAACCCCTGGCAATAGGTGGTTACCTACCTTTGGAAAAAGTGTACCAGTTCGATCCGCAAAAAGGATTAGAAAATGAATATCACCAATACGTTTTAGGAGCGCAGGCCAATCTTTGGACGGAATACCTGCCTACTATGGATGCCGTTGAGTACAGTACTTTCCCACGTTTGGTTGCTATGTCGGAAGTCTTGTGGAATCGAGCTAAAACTCCCTACTCTTCGTTTGTGGAGGCTTTATCGACCATTTATCTGCCTCAATTAAAGAAAGACGGAATCCATTACTCAACCTCTTTCCTGGATCCAAAACTTGATCTGAACTATTCCGCTACAGGCGTGAATTACCAATTAATCGAACCCATTGAAGGAGTTGTTTTTACACTGGATGGAAAACCTGCAAATCAAATTTCCCTGCAGCGAACAGATCAGCCGAAAGAAGCGAAGTATTTGATAAATTCCCGGATTGGCGACCAGGAACTGCGTACTTGTGACTACACATTCATTTCACATCTGGCATTGGGAAAAAAGATCCGTTTCGATACACCACCGCATGAAAAATACAACCACAACGGGGACTTCGGACTTACGGATGGAGTTGTAGGTAAAAAACCGTGGAAAGGAAACGAATGGCTGGGATTTAACAATGATACCATTCAATTTACATTAGACCTGGATTCAATTATTACATTCAGTACTATACAAATCGGAGCGCTAAACGATCCCGGTTCCTGGATTTATCGTCCGGAGAGATATGTTATTCAAGTCAGTTCCAACGGAAAAAAATTCAAAACAGTGGCGCAATCCGAATTAAAGGGTGATCTCATTCAGGTAAGTAAAAAAATGAAGACCCGTTATATCAAAGTGAGCATCTACAATAAGGAATTGATTCCTCCAGGTCAAACCGGCGCCGGATTTACTCCCTGGACATTTATTAATGAAATCATTCTCAGCAAATGAAAATAGAAATTTGTGTGGGCACGCTGGAAGCAGCACGTATTGTCAGCAAACAACCCATTGACCGCATTGAAACCTGTATTGCATTGGAGCAAGGCGGGTTGACTCCTTCTAAAGCGATGGTTTGCTGGATTCACAATACCTTTCATTTGGAACAACATGCATTGATCCGCGTTCGTGCCGGTGGTTTCGTTTACAATTACGATGAAATTGTGGTGATGCGCGATCAGATCCTGGAATTGAAAGATGCGGGCATTACAGGCTTGGTAGTTGGTGCACTGACGAAAGATTTCAAATTGAACCTGGAAGCACTGGAAACCTGGAAACGAACAGCTCCGAATGTGGATTTTACCTTTCACCGGGCGTTTGATCATGTGACTGATTGGCGAACGGCGATGGATCAACTCGTAAAATTGGGTTTTAAGCGCATTTTAACCAGCGGATCTGACCTAACTGTTGCTCACGGAATGAATCGCCTGAAAGAGCTGGTTTCTTATGCAAACGGACGCATTGAGATCATGGCAGGTGGCGGCGTGAAAGAAGAATTGATTCCTGAACTGAAAGCAACAGGTGTAAATGCCATTCATTTTTCAGGAACTTCGAAGGTGACGGTTGAATCTGAAACTGCTTTTGAGGAAAGGTTGCTGCTTCCGGATGAGAATAAGCTGACAGCGATCCTGGCAGCAATTCAGGGGTAATCGAATTAGTGGCTCAGAATACTGGAATTCGAGAATTCTAGAGTTCTAGTTTTAACGAACCTCAGGAAGCCATTTTATACCAAACAGAGTTCGAGAATTCTCGAACCAAAGTGAAGAGGCGATATAGATTCCGATAGTTATCCGAACGCATTTTAACGAACTGGTGAACTAAGATTGATTTCTCAAAAGAATAGAATTCGCGATTTCTAGTTTTAACGAACTCGTTTATAATTAAAAATCCCCGGCACCTCAATGGTACCGGGGATTTTAGTTATTCAGTTAATTATTAATTCTTGATCAACTTGAATGATTGTGTAGATCCACCCACTTCAATATTCAGGAAGTAAACTCCCTGCGCCTCCGTAGAGATATCGAAAGTAATTCCACTAGTAGTTTGCGGTTTTTCTTCACGGATCAATCTTCCGGTTACATCACGGATCACAAATGATTTCAAGTTCACTTCTTTGTTGAAAGAAACAGTGATCTTTCCATTTGATGGATTCGGGTAAACAGAAACATCTTCGAAGTTCAGATCATCAATTCCCAAATTCGAAATGTTTACACAAGCACTTGTATCCGTACAACCGTTTCTGGTAACGATTACTGCGTAGGAGCCGTTTGCCGAAGGAATGAAAGACTGGCTTACTGCTCCGGAAATCGGTGTATTCGTTGCACAGTTAATCCACTGATAAGTTGCAGTTCCCTGCGCAGAAGAAATAGTTGTACCAGCCATTGTCGTGTTCAGGTTCAACGTGGTCTGAGTAACCGTTACAGAAGTACAGGTTCCTGCTGTTACGCAGCCTCCTTCTCCTCTTACAAAGTAAGTTCCCGGAGTCGAAACGTTGATAGAAGTTCCTGAACCAGCTGCCGTTCCACCACAAGTTCCTGAATACCATTGCCATGCAGTTGCATCATTCAGGGTTCCTCCAGTTACAGACAAAGTTGTCGATCCTCCCGGACAAATGGTATTTGTTCCACCAATTGTTGCTGCAGTTGGAGGTGTACAAGGTGTTGCCGGAGTGAAACAAATCTCAAGACCCCATGAAGCCAAAGCACCACCATCCTGGTTAAATGCATCTGAAATAGTCAGGATCCAGTTTCCACTCATGTTCTGTCCATCCAATACAGACAATGCACTTGCAGGAATGTAGAATCCTCCACCAACCGGCGGACAAGGAAGAGTTCCTGTTGAAGCCTCATCATCGTAATTCAAATTGAAATCTGCTTCGTCATCACATGGATTATCCATCAAAGTAACCACTGTTCCTGTTGGACTTGTCAATGTAATCGTCAAATCACTGATGTAAGAATGAGTTCCTGTAAGGTTCACCACGTTGATGTCATTGATCGTTCCACCGGTTGCAATGTTCATTGTTGAAGTAACTGTAGGAGTTCCCGATGCCGAAATTGTAACCGGTACATTTGTTGCGTTGAACGTCATACAAGAAGCAGTTGTAAAAGAGAATGTTGCAGAAGCTACTGCCGGGGAACAGGAATTTAATGTTTCAACTTTCCAGTAATACGTAGTAGCCGGACTTAACAAAGTAGCCGTATAAGCTGGAGAACTTAAAGCTGTAGCACTTTCAACCACTGTTGTAAATGTTGCATCCGTAGCTATAGTCACATTAAATTGTACTCCGACACCCGGATTCGTCCAGGTCATATTCGGGCTTACCGGAACACTTGTAGCGGCATTCGCCGGACTCACCAATGTAGAAGCAACCACACCTGATGTAGAAATCAATACGGTTCCATTCGTAAAGTGAGGACCCGCTGTAGAAGCTCCGTTTACAGTTAAGGGGTAAGATCCCGGAGCTGCACCGGCTGTATTTCCAATTATCATAGTTGCAGTTGAACCCGGAGTTGCAGGATTTGGCATAAACGTAACCGTTGTTCCGGCAGGATTCCCTGTAGCGGATAAAGTTACCGGATCTGTGTAAGAACCAATTTGTCCAACCTGAACTGTAAACACTGCATCCGTACCCTGGCAGGCAGAAACTGTTGCAGTCTGCAGGTTCAAAGTATAATCATTAGTTGCAGCTGTAATTGCGAAAACGTTATTGGAAACATCGAAGAATGTTCCGTTCTCACACATTACCATAATAATTGCTGTTGTTGAAGCAGTATTCGGTACGGTGATCGTTTGTGATCCGTCATTCGGAACATCGTTCGCAATTACTGAAAAAGTAGCTCCGCCATCTGTAGAGATCCATACGTCTACGTTCGCACAGGCAACCGGTGCTGTATTGGTATTTGCAACAGCCCATGTTACTGTTTGAGTAGAGTTACCCGGCCAGGTAATTCCTGTAGCACTTGGATAATTCACGATAAACGGACCTGCAGAAGTTGTTGTTGTGATTACAAGATCTTCGTGATCGTTACATCCGCCATTTACTTCGTTATCTCTAACCGTACAACGGAAATTCATAGTTCTGTTTACAGTTGGAAGTACTTCCCAGGTAAAAGGTCCACCAGCCATTAAACTTGCAATGGAAGGGAAATAACGTGTTCCGCTTGTAGAAGGAGTACGCGATCTGAAACTTGGACCGCCTGTGTTTGTACCAACCGGAGGTTGAGCAGCTCCCGCACCGGATTGATTATTCATTTGTTCCCAGCAATAAGTCAAAACATCGCCGTCAGGATCTGTTGCAATAGCTGTTAAGGCAAAAGGAGTATTTGCAGGAATTGTTACTGATCCTACAGTTCCGGTAATTGTTGGAGCTGATTGAGAAGGAATAGCCGTTGAAACTGCACATCCGTTTCCACCAGCATTGATAAAAATATGCATTTCGTTCATATTCACCCCGTGGAAATGATCATCCGAGTTTGGCTGAACATCTTGCGGAGAACAAATTCCCGCATATGCCATGATCGAACTTCCGGAACCTGGTTCCATTGCAGTTGCATTATTTGCATTTCCCGCACAAGAACCTGTAGCTCCTCTGAAACTGTGGTTTCCTGAGAACTGGTGTCCCATTTCATGTGCTACATAATCGATGTCGAAAGGATCACCAACTGGAGCACCCGAACCGGTTACTCCGCTTGCTTTTTGAGTGTTACTGCAAACAACTCCCAATCCTGCCAAACCACCTGAATTAGTACCAAAAACGTGTCCTATATCGTAGTTTCCGGAACCAATATTTGTATTTGTGTAATTTTGGTTCTGACTGATCATTGTACCAGGAGTTCCATTTGTAAAAGGATCCGTTCCTGCGTTTGTAAAGATCAAAACGCTGTTAGTCGGGATAATAGTCAGAGTCACAGCCAAATCACGCATGTAAACTCCGTTTACGCGGTTCATGGTAGTAACCTGAGCCGCCTGAGCCAATGCAACTGTTCCTCCATGGAAAGTTGTGTATTCGCCGGTTGCAGACAAAGCCAATCGGTAAGTACGTTTTGTACAGTTACCAAAACTTTTTACAATATTATCATTTGCACCTTTGATCTCAGCTCCCGCTTCTTCTTCCAGGTGACAGGCAAATGTCTTATCACTGACGAAATCTGCTTTGGAGTAAACCACATAGTGCTCGATATCACCACCACCAAAAGAATACGGATCGATAAACAAGGTTTGTTTTCCGGGAACCAAAGTCATGGCATGGAAACCTTGTGGAGTCAAATCAAACTTCACTACTTCACCCGAGTTATCCATTGCAACACCATCGTAGGAACGGATTTCAGGGAATTGTTCAGCCAATCCCGGAGACATGGTCTCATTCTGATGCACCTGGTAAGTTCCAACGGTACCATCAGGTTTTGGCAGATCAATAAAAACCGGAATGTAAGCAGGATCCTCAATGCGTTTAGCACCTGCCAATAACTGGTGCATCTTGGCTACATCCAGTTTAAAGGTTAAGAATTTTGTTGGCTTGATGTAACGAGTACCGCTTGCAGGGATCTCGCTTTCAGTAATCATTTTCCAGGCATCCTTTTGCGGTTTTGTGGTTTGCGAAAAACCTACAGAACATAGAGATACACTTAGGAAAAATACGCCGGAGAGTAGTATTCTTCTTTTCATAAGAGAGTAATTTTGAGCTTTGAATTTAGCATTTAAATCATTACCCTGGTTACATTTTAACTCTTAAAATTGAATTCTCAAAATGTCTTTGCCGGCTTACTGGTCATTTCAAATACCAGTTTTCCACCGTTTTTAATGGTTTGGTAACTCAGTTTGAAATCGGTCATTTTAACATCGTTGAAGTAAACTGCTTTGACATATTGATTCTTTTCACTTTGATTTTTGGCAGTGATCTCAATCACCTTCCCGTTTTCCAGGTTGATCTTTGCAGTCTTCACCAAAGGACTTCCCAAAATGTACTCGTCTGAACCCGGACAAACCGGATAAAATCCAAGTGAGCTGAAGATATACCAGGCACTCATTTGGCCGCAGTCGTCATTTCCGCTTAATCCGTCAATTTTAGCCACATACTTTGTTCTAAGCACCTGGCGGATGTATTTCTGGGTCAAATCCGGTCTTCCCACCCAATCAAATAAGTAAATGACGTGATGCGAGGGTTCATTCCCATGAACATACGAGCCCATAATCCCTTCGCGAGTAATGTCTTCGGTATGTTCAAAATACTTATCTGCCAGCTGCATGGTGAACAGGGAATCCAAATGTGAAGCGAAACGGTTTTTTCCGCCCATTAATGCAATCATAGAATCTACCTGGTGCGGCACGTACAAACTATAATTCCAGGCATTTCCCTCTATATAACCGGCTTGGTGTGTTTCAAGCGCGTCAAATTTATCAATGAATTTTCCGGAGCTCAGTTTTGCACGCATAAAACCGGAAGACGGATCAAAAACCTGCTTGTAATTCTCACTCCGCTTAGAGAATTCAGTGTAAATATCCATGCGCTTCAATCCAAGCGCCAATTGGGCAATGCACCAATCATCGTAAGCGTATTCGAGGGTTTTGGAAACCGAACTACCACTTTTATCTTCCGCCACATAACCCAAATCCATGTAAGAATCGATTCCTTCGAAATAACGGGTTCGTGCAGTTTGCACACAGGCATCCAGAGCTTTGTCATAGTCAATTCCCTGAAGTCCTTTATTATATGCGTCTGAAATCACAGAAACAGAGTGATAACCAATCATGCACCAGTTTTCATTTCCGTAGTGCGACCAAACCGGCAGCATTTTTTCTGCACTTTGTTTTTGATGGGCAATCATGGAATTCACCATGCCTTCATTTCGCTTTCGCTGAACCAGATTGAACAAAGGATGCAGTGCCCGGTAAGTATCCCAAAGCGAGAAAGTGGTATAATTCATCTCCTGCCTGTTCTTGTTGTACCAATTAGCAAAATCCAAACCGCGGTATTGCCCGTCATGATCCTGGTAGATCGTTGGACCCAAACATGTATGATAAACTGCCGTGTAGAAATTCGTCAAATCTCCTTCGTTGAGCATTTGAACATCAAACTTATTGAGTTCCTGTTCCCACAATTGTTCCCCCGCTTTTACGTATCCGTCAAAATTCCAATCGGGCGTTTCGTACTTCATATTATTCACCGCACCCTCCATACTCACAGAAGACAAAGCCACTTTTAACAGCAATTCTTTGGAAGCATCCAGGTCGAAATCAAAAAATGCTCTGAATTGGGCAGCCGACATTTCCGGAAAATTGTCTTTCAGGTTAAACTTGCGCCAGAATCCCTGGTACGTTTTTTTCGACTGGAAATCATCGTATCCATAAGATTTAATAGGTCTTGAAAATTCGATAGCAAAATAAACTGTACGGTTCTTTGCCCAGCCTGTCGTTTGTCTGAAACCAATAACGTGGTACTCATCAACAACACGAACGTAAGTGTTTACGTTCTTTCCGGTGTAGTTGTAAATTCCTGAGATCAAGTCGAGAATGATATGAGCTGAATCCTGTTCAGAGAACGTGTATTTGTGAATTCCAACACGCGTGGTTGTTGTCAATTCTGCTTTGATTTTGTGATCATCCAATAAAACCGAATAGTAATTGGGTTTTGCAGATTCGTTGGTATGACTGTAAGAAGATCTGAAACCACTCTTGGGATTGGAGGCAACACCCGGATTCAACTGAAGTTTTCCACTTGTGGGCATGATCAGAATATCGCCTAGATCAGAATGCCCGGTACCACTGAAATGCGTGTGGCTAAATCCTACAATTGTCGGATCTTCGTATTGATAACCCGCGCAGTATTTATAGACATCCGGGTTATATTTCCCATCTACCGAATAAGAAAGTGTATCTGTATCAGGACTCAACTGCACCGATCCGAAAGGAATGGTTGCCCCGGGAAATGTGTGCCCCATTTTGGAAGTTCCAATCAAAGGATTGACGTACTTCAATTTGCTTTGTGCAGAAACAGAAACCGCAAAGAGGGTAATTCCAATAGTTAGAAGAGAGAGACGCATGGACTTCGATTTTCTCCGAAAGTACCATTTTTTTGGTTCCCGCAGAAGTCCGCAGAGGCACGCAGATTATTTTAACCACGAAGGGCACGAAGCTCACGAGGAATATAGAACAATAAGTCCTTTGCTAAAGCAAAGGCATGTAAACAAATCAAAACAGTGTAAAAATAACCTCGTGGTCTTAGTGGGCTTAGTGTTTAATCTAGAAGCGCAGGTGTTTTACGGTGTGTCCGTCGTAGATCAATTGTTTTAGAGAGTCAATTCCGATCATCAAATGTTTGTCTACAAATCCGGTGGTTACTTTGGAATCGCTTTCGCTGGTTTTTACTCCTTCAGGTGTCATGGGTTGATCACTCACTAAGAGCAATGCTCCGGTTGGAATTTTATTGGCAAAACCAACCATGAAGATCGTAGCTGTTTCCATATCAATGGCCATTGCACGAATGCGGCTCAGGTATTCTTTGAATTTATCATCGTGTTCCCAAACCCTGCGGTTAGTGGTATAACAAGTTCCTGTCCAATAGTCGAAACCAGCATCACGAATGGTTGTTGAAATAGCTTTTTGCAGTGCAAAGGCAGGAAGTGCGGGAACTTCAGAAGGGAAATAGTCATTACTTGTTCCTTCTCCGCGAATAGCAGCAATTGGCAGGATCAAATCGCCTACTTCACTTTTACTTTTTAATCCGCCACATTTTCCAAGGAACAATACTGCTTTTGGTTTGATAGCAGAAAGTAAATCCATAATCGTTGCCGCAGAAGCACTTCCCATTCCAAAATTGATGATGGTAATTCCGTTGGCTGTAGCACACTGCATCGGTTTATTTTTCCCGATAACCTCCACACCATACATCTCCGCAAACTTCTCAATGTAATTAAGGAAATTGCAAATAAGGATGTATTCTCCGAAATTCTTCAATTCTTCACCGGTGTAGCGTGGCAGCCAGTTGTCTACTATTTCTGATTTTGTCTTCATCGTTCTGTCTATCGAGTTTTGTGAAAATAACGAAGATATTCGAGATGAGTGTGTTATTTTTTCGTGAAAATCCGGCTAAAACGATTTCCTGAGGGTCAATTTGAAGTTTCGCTCCGCTCTCGTTTTTTTAACCACAAAGAGCACGAAGGACACGAAGTTTTGGAGGTTTTGTGAATTTGACTTTCTTGATGATCAATTGAAGTTTCGCTTCGCTCTCGTTTTTCTTTACCACAACGCTTACGCAGAAGCTCCAGCGAAGGCGCAAGGGACACAAAGCACACGAAGATTTTGAATATACAATAACATTAGAACACTTTCCATTACTGCGTGATAACTCTAAAAACACCCTTGTGTTCTTCGTGCGCCTCGTGGTTAAACTACTTTCGCAGGAACGTCCAGAAGGTCTTTTTACTGATTCCCGTTACTTTGATTTGTGGATATAGCTCTGTGAATGAAGCCGGAACTTTGATCTTTTTGGAATCGTCCCAGCTCATTTTTGCACCGAATGCTTCGCCCTCATTGATTTCCAGGTAATCGACCTCTTGTTTGGTATGTGTCAGCCAAAAGAAAACCTCCGGCCTTTTAACCGCATATTCATTGGCTTTAAACCGTTCGCTGATCACAAAATTCTTCCACAATTCTTCCACGTCATTTCGGAACTCCAAGGGCTGAAATGCACGGATCAACCCATTGCGGATTCCATTGTCGAGGAAATAAACGACGTGGCTTTTTTTCAATTCGTAACGATGTCCGTTGTTATAGGAAGAGATCAACACCAGCAGATTTGCTTTCGCGAAAAGCTTCACATAACGTTCAACCGTTTCATTATCGAGTCCGCACTTTTTACCCAAATCGTTGAAGCTGATTACTTTTCCGATGTTAAAGGCCAAATGCCGGAGCAGTCTGATGAGGTTTTCTTTTTTGTTGATCCGCTCCGAAGCGCCCAATTGGGTAAATATGCTCGATTCAATAATTTCAGAAACCAGCTTTTCTGCCTCAGATTCATTGGTTACGACTTCCGGGTAATAGCCGTAAATCAAACGCTGTTCTAAGAATTTATCTTCCTGCACCAATCCGTGGAACTTGGCACTTTCGGAATACGAAAGCGGAAACAGGTTCAATTCCAAACCTTGTTCACGCAGCGCTTCCCACAAATCTTCGTGCAATTCCGGTTCGAAGGAACAAATTAGAATCAGGTTCTCCAATGAATCCAGTTCAATAGCGAAATCAATATATCCCTGGAGGTTTTCGAGTAATTGTGCATCACGAATGACCACCACTTTTTTATCCCCGCTAAAACGCTTCAACTGCTCCAAAGAATTCATTGCTTTTCGTTCTTTCTTATTCGAACAATCAATCATGCCGATCCCGGAATCTTCTAAGTTGAAAATTTGAGAAACGAGTGTTAATCTTCCGGTGCGGCGTGCTCCTTTCAGAACAACAATTTTACTTTCACGGCATTTTTCACGGAGCGTGGATTCGAGTATTCTTTCAATCATGGATTCGTACTTAATGAATCGAAATTACTTTTATCCGATAAATTCATTTGAAGATTGCGAAAAATGAATAAACAACGAGTTGTTGGTTACTCCTTTTCTGTCAGGATCTCAAACTTTTGGAAGAATTTGACAGGGCGGTCCGAATGCATAAATTTATTTCCGCCGTAGCAGATCAATTCATAACACAATTCTCCAAATTGGATAAAGCGCTTCCATTGATAGCCCTTGATCGGATCCAAAATAAGTCCTTCGATTCCTTTTGCTCCGTCGTCCAATGTAAACTCTTTGGTTTGTGCAATGTCGTTCTCAATAAAATTGTAGCGGTTGTCATCCAAATAATCGGAGGAAGAATGGATGAGCAGTTCGAAGGTGTTTCCCTGACCCAATTCCTGGTAGATGTAGTGTTTCTTATTATCATCATCCAGTTCTATGGGTTTTCCGCCAAAAGTCATGCGGAATGAATTTTCTTCGTCGGCCACAGCATAAGTTCTCCACGAGAGAACTTTTTTTCGGGCTTCCGGAGCAGCATTGGTGTAGGTTGCTTTTATGGCACGTAGTTGAAACCCTTTTTGCCGCAGGAGCTGTAAAACACCGTCTGTTCCATACAAATGACCGGAACCAATGGCACAGAAAACGGTGCGTTTCCGCATCAGCGTGTCCAGGCCTTTCGCCATGATCTGATTGCGTTTCGTGATCAATTCATTGTAAGCATCCGGTGAACTTTTAAATTGTGCTTTCAACATATTTGTTAGTGAAGCAATATCACCGTTGATATATGTTTGTATAAAGGCTTCTTTGGTAAAGAACAACCCGTTGATCGCCGCGCGGGTGTTGAATAACTCCGGATTTTCTGCCAATTTCAATTGATCCTGAACGGTTTCCAACTGGTAGAATTTTTTTCCACCGCAATAACCTGTTTGTTGAAAATAAGCATCCAGGAATTGTGGTCGTCCGTCTTCAGAACCATAAACGGTCTGCGTAGCTTTTTTCGAACTGGCAAAAGAGCGTTTTTTGTCGAATAAGTCAAAATTAAACAAGTCTAAACGCACATCGTATTGATCGTAAATCTGTGTGACGTCTGTTTCAAGTACTACTGCATCCACACTGGCAAAAGCCGTGTAAAGGGAATCAGGAAAATTAAACAAACGAGCATCGTTGGAATGCATACTCCCAAAAATGTAGCTGATTTTCTTGCTTTTCGGAGCTTTCACTTCCCACAATAACTGGTACTCCTTCTCCGCATCCTGGCCAAAGACCTGAAAGCAATTTATGAGAAAAAGAAATCCTGCTATTTTGTACATATCTGCGAAGGTGCTAAAAAATGACTAGCTGTTTGTTTCCAGTAAGTTAAACTATTCTAAAGGTAACTAAAAAATGAGTCTGTCTACGTGATTTTCTCCGAAAGCATAAGGAATATAAGCCAGCGAATCAATTGGTTTTGTTAAAATAACCGGAGTTGATTTCCCCAGTGAAATAGTTCCGTGCGTTTCAGACAAGCCCATGGCATAAGCAGCGTTGATCGTCAACGCATTCAAAGCTTCTTCCGGAGTAAGACGCATTTTCACACAGGCAAGGGAAAAAATCTGCTGCATATTGTCGCACGGAGTTGTTCCCGGATTGTAATCCGTAGCCAGTGCAACCGGAAGTCCTTCTTCGATAAATTTACGCGCATTTCCATAAGGAATACTGATAAAATGTGAACAGCCGGGAAGGAAAGTAGGCATACACCCGCTTCCTTTCAATGCTTCAATATCTTCGTCGCTGGATTCTTCCAAATGATCTACGGAAAGTGCGCCCAATTCCACAGCAGCTTTCACTCCGCCCATGATCGAGAACTGGTTCACATGAACTTTCGGGATTAACCCCACTTTTTTTCCTTCGGAAAGAATGTATTGCATTTCTTCTACGGAGAAGTAATTGCGTTCGCAGAAAACATCGATGTAATCTGCCAATCCTTCTTTGGCAATAAGCGGAAGCATTTCATGGACAATCAAATCAATATAAGCCTGGTGATTTTCTTTGAATTCTTTTGGGAAAGCATGTGCTCCCAAAAAAGTGGCTTTGATAGCAATGCCGGCTTCTGCTTTTAAGCGTTTGATCACGCGCAGGATTTTCAATTCTGCTTCCACAGAAAGTCCATACCCGGATTTGATCTCAACCGCACCGGTTCCGTTTGCTTTCATTTTATGGATGCGCTTCAAAGCTGTTTGAAACAACTCTTCTTCAGAAAGTTCGCCAAGTCTTCGTGCAGAATTCAAAATTCCACCCCCCTTCAAAGCAATTTCTTCGTAAGTCAATCCATTGATCCGATCCACGAATTCCTCTTCGCGTGTGCGGGCAAAAACGGTGTGCGTATGCGGATCACAAAAAGCAGGCAGTACACTCTGGCCTTCTGCATCAATCACTTCAACACCACGCCAGTCTGTAATTCCTTCCCAATCTTCCATCGATCCGTAAGCCATAATTACGCCGTCTTCCAAAGCCAGGAAAGCGTTTTTAATCGTAGGAACATGTTTCATCGCTTCGCCGCAGATCATTTCCGGAAAGTCTTCTCCAACCTGGTAAAGCGTGTGAATGTTTTTGATGAGGATTTTTGCCATTTTGCTTCGTTTTCAGGGTTCAAAGATAATACATTAAACGCGTAACAAGTGCCGGATAGTAGGGTCGAAAAATTTTTCGCCCCTACTATTATCCCTAATTCCAATCTGTTAAAATCCAATATTAAGAAATCGTTAAGCCAATTTTAATTACATTCGTTTTACAACTACGAAAAATTATGAAGATTTCTCTCCTTTGCTTATTCATAAGCATTTCTTATTCTGTGTTTTGTCAAACGTTTACAGGCGGTGGCGGACCAATCAATGATAACGCAACGATTGACATTCCGGTTTCTGTAACAGGGCTTCCAACAACAATCGATACGAACAATTTTGGTTTGGAAACTGTTTGCATTAACCTGACACATACTTACGATGCCGACCTAACTGTTTGGATCGTGGCTCCGGATGGTACAGTTGGTATGTTGTTTTCAAATACCGGCGGCGGCGATGACAACTTTACAAATACCTGCCTGAACGTGGATGCAGCAACCAGTCTTTCTTCCGGAAGTGCTCCTTTTACGGGAACTTTCAAACCCTCCGGACAAATGGGATTGGTCAATAACGGACAAAATCCGAACGGAAGCTGGAAATTGCGTGTCAATGATAATTACGGGGCAGACCAGGGAAATGTGATCTCTTTCTCCATCACTTTTGGAAATAATCCGGCGGGATATTTCACTTTTAGCTCCTCTTTACTGCCAATTGTTGAAATCAACACGAATGGAAACACGATCCAGGACGACCCGAAAGTAATGGCAGACATGAAAATCCGTTTCAACGGACAAGGAGTGCGCAATTACATGACAGATGCTCCGGATGAATACAATGGTAAAATCGGAATTGAGTACCGCGGAAATTATTCTTTGTCGCTTCCTCAAAAGCCTTACGCATTTGAAACCTGGGACTTGAATGGAAATTCGATCGATGCTCCATTGCTTGGAATGCCGGAAGAAAGTGATTGGCTTTTACTGGCTAATTATAACGACAAATCTTTTTCACGCAACATTCTTCCATACCACCTGTTCGACTCGATGGGACATTATGCTACACGAACACGTTTGGTAGATGTGGTCATTAATGGCGAATACCAGGGAATTTACCTGCTGGGAGAAAAGATCAAGCGAGATAGCAACCGGGTAGATGTCAATAAACTGGACCCAACGGAAATTACCGGAGTTGATTTAACAGGCGGCTATATTTTGAAGATTGATTATTGGGACAACACTGATTCCTGGCTTTTAAGCCACAGCCCGATTGGCTTTCCGGGTCTGGACATTCACATGGTTTATGTGTATCCGAAACCGGATGAAATTATCATTCAGCAAAAAACTTACATTCAGAATTTCATAGAAGATTACGAAGATGCGCTATATGGACCTGATTTCGCAAATCCTGGTTTGGGTTACCGTGCATTTATTGATGTTCCCTCTTTCATTGATTATTTCATTGTGAATGAAGTGTGCAGAAATGGCGATGGTTTCAAAAAAAGCCGTTATTTCTCAAAAGACAAAGACAAGGCCGACGGAACTGTGAAGAAACTAAAAGCCGGTCCGGTTTGGGATTTTGACTGGGCGGAAAAAGACATGTGGGGTGGATCTGAAGACGGATCACAATTCATGTACGGCGAATGCGACCAGGACGTAAATGCTCCGGGTTGGTACATCCGCTTGCTGCAGGACACCTTGTTTGCAAACGAAGTACGTTGTCGTTACGACGATCTGCGCAGAAGTATTTTGCAAGAATCCTACATCGACGGGAAAATTGATTCTGTGGCGCTGATGGTGAATGAAAGCCAGGTTTGGCATTATCAAACGTGGGGACATTTGGGAAGTGCAACCGGAACTCCGGAAGTACAAGCTCCAAGTCAAACATATGCAGAAGAAGTTCAGCGACTAAAAGACTGGTTCCACAGAAGATTAACCTGGCTGGATGCAAACATGCCGGGAACATTGAACGGCTGCAGCATGATGGGAATCCAGGATTTGGTGAATGCGAACAAAATCACTGCTTATCCGAACCCGTTTTCTTCAATTATTACCATTGAATGGACGCAGGCAGATTTGGTTGGAGCGCAATTAGCTGTGCGTGATGGTTCGGGAAGAGTGATTAAGACTCAGGAGATTTCATCCAACTCAGCAGCTGATAAATCATTGACAATAACTGATCTGCAGGATTTGGCAAGTGGTGTTTACTTCATTGAAATCGTGAAAGGTGATGAGCGTGCCATGCTGAAAATCATTAAATAAGCTTCTAATAAATTAATTTCGTTCCTCCGAATAAATTCGGAGGAATTTCTATTTTTGAAAAAAAACTACTTATGATCATCAACAATCACCTTACAGGATCAACCTACAAAGAGAGCGGAAAATTAGACATTCCACGTTTCTTTCTTTTCCTGGTTATCGGCTACATCATTTCAAGTCTCGTTGGAATCGGATATGGCTTGCTTTCAGAACTGAATCCATTCATTTATTTGAATTTTATTCTTTTGGGAATTGCTGTAATGGGTGTGATTCTCGCTACCTCACTTTTCAAAATGGCGGGCAAGTTGCGCAACCGATATGTAGCAATCTTATTAGCCATTTTCTTTGGTTTTGTCTGCATTTACAATGCCTGGTCGGCTATTTACGCCGAATCTGCTTTTGGAGGAATGATTTTTCAGCTTCCTTTTTCAGGACTTGCGCAGGTTATTTCCATGAGAGAGTTGAGCATTGGGAAAATCGGTCGTAACGGCGCTGGTTTGGGTGAACAAATCACTTCCATCATTTACCTCGTCGAAATGCTGATTATGGTTGTTGTTCCTGCTATTTTCGTTGGAAGAAACCCGAGCTATTACTGCGAAGAATGTGATAAACCCATGGCTGAAAATGAGTTTCACTTTGGTTTAACGAATGAGGAGTTACCTGCAGTTGAATCTACTGTGAAACAGGGTAAATTGAAAGCGTTGTTCGAACTTACAACCTATGCTGAAAAAGAATTGAACCTGAGTTTGAACTACATTCAATGCACCAGCCATGAATGCCCGGAATGTCACAAACTGGTTTATTCAGCTGACAGTGGAAGTGCAAAAATGGAAAAAGACAAGACTTCGTTCAAGAAAAAGGAATCTTTAGCTTCGAATTTATATGGAAGCAGGAAAGATTAATTGCGAATGAAAAGTTAGTATAGATAAAAACAAAAAAGCGGAAAGAAATCGAACTTTTTAGGGAAGGATATTCGTGTTTTCTTTATGTACAGTGCTAGTAAAAGGACAAAACACTTGTAAGATGCCGATGCTCGTAATGCAGCAAAACTAGTTAGATATAATTAGTCAGGACTGAAAACCAAGTATTACACATTGACAGGAATCCCCAGGTAGTTGTATCTGGGGATTTTTGTGTTTTTCTGAAAATATGCTACATGGCAGCCCAATATTTTTTCTGAAGCACTCTATGTAATAAATTACTTAGTTTTACAAAACCATCATTTTGCACCAGTAAATTGTTTTTAATAACTAAATTCATTTAACCATGAAACATAAATCAAGGATACGTCCTATTATTCTCACAACCCTGATGTTTTACATCGGCTCCCTGGAAGCCCAGAATAACTTTGCTGTTGGCATCGTTTATCCGCATAACGCAATGCATGCAAACGCGGCCCAAACTCAAAAAAATATAGGGTACAATTGCGATATCGTCACATTAACCGATATGCTTTACCAGGGTTATCCGACCAGTACCCTGGCCCAATTCAGCCAAGACGGATTTAATACGCACTATACTTTCTTACCTGGTGAATGGGGCACGTCGGAAATGCGTATTAAAACATATCTCGAGCTGACGAAAAAGTACAACATGAAATACCTCCCCGTTGCCATTAACTGGTTTGTTCCGCAATCCGCGGTGAACGATGATAACGGCTTTACATGTTTTAATAATGACTTGTCGGGTCCTCCGTCTTACCAAACAAATCTTCCAGGATACCAGAACATTTATAATAATTGCAAAGCGCGCACTAATTACGACTATTTACTCAATAATGTTTACAATCTTCCGTTGCTGCAGACTACAGTTGCTGGCGTTATGCTCGGCGGTGAATATTCATTTCTTCACTGGTTTAATCCCGGAACAGATCCGCAAGCTACCCAATATCTAAGAGAAATTCCACCTAACCTGGTTAACATTGCAATAGACCATTTTAACCAGGCACTTCTTCCCAATCAGAAAACGTATGTGTCAATGGTAAACCACAGATCTTCCTTACACGACAATACGGAGGACGCTGAGTGGAATCCGATAGCCGGAAACTACGAAAACTCGCCGATCGATCACGATCCCCAGGAGTACACGAACCTTCCTAACAAGGCAGACGTCGCACTGGAAGAGTCTTACTACCAGTTTACGCCCGGCTATTTGGGTGAAGATTATGCCAATATCTTACACACCGGAGGAGTAGGATGTGCCGGGACTCCCTGCTCTAATAACCATTATTTATCCAAATTCAAAAATATAGAATACCTTCTCACAAAGTATCCGGAAGTACAGGCGACTATCGGAGCAGAATCCTATGTGAGCCCGGAAGTCGATTATGGTCAGAGACACTACAATTCGACAACGATCAACAATGCCAACTGGTTGTGGTTCCAGACTTATACTTCAATCATACATGGAGCAACGGGAATTTACATCTATTCTGACTACACCTACCAAAACGGAGAAGCAAATATCGGCAAACAGTCCTCATTGGATGCAGATCGCTACGCCACTCAATACTTTTCGAATAATTACAGGTCGTTCATTTCGAACCTCGGACAGGAGCTAAGGTATTTGGTAAACAATAACTTTTTAAACTCGGACCAAAGCAATATTATCTACAATAAAAAAGACAAAGCGGATGAAAACTGCATTGTTCCTCCGATTACGGCTTATGGTGGAATTTCCGCGTTACCAGCAGAAAAAAAAACCGAAAATTATGGTTTACGCTATACGATCCGAACGAATGGAAATGAGGTTGTTATGATTGTTGCCAACCCGTTGAATGTCGCTGTATCTGCGACACTGAATTTCAATAACGTGGCCAACCAGTTGATCAAGAATTCTACAGGCGTAGACGTGTTATTCTCTTCAAGCTCCGATTTAACGACGAGCTCAACTTATAAAACAGCGCGCAATTCTACTATTGATTTATCTGCGAACACTGTTGGTCAGCAATATTACAAGGCATTTACAGGAACCAAAGATCTGGCGATGAGCTTCGGTCCGTTGGACGTTATCGTGCTCAAATTCAGAACGACCACCCCAGTTGTAAATACGAACGGATGGGAAAAAGTCTGGTCAAACAACGGAACAGGAAATATTGGAGGGTGGACAGCGTCTGACTTTGATAAGTTTTATCCGGGTGATTATAATGGCGACGGCCTAGATGAATTATTATGTGTTCAGACTGGGACGAATAGAAATTTTATGGCAATGCTTAAATACAATGCCGGCAACTGGACATGGGTCTGGAGCAGCTCGACGGCAAACCATCCGCTGTTGCCTTACAGAGATAAGCTCATCGTGGGAGATTATGACGGGAACGGAAAGGATGAAGTGCTCGGAAATCTACTCTCAGGATGGACAACCATGTTTGGTTATGACAATGCTGATTTTGTATGGTACTGGTCGGATTACGGTAATCATCCGCTCACTGCTTATAAAGATCAGCTCGTACCGGGTGATTATGATGGTGATGGAAAAGATGAGCTCCTAGGCGCCGATCTTCCCTCAGGTATGACGACTATGTTTAACTACGACAATGGAAATTTCGTTGCAGGCTGGTCAGACAATGGAGTTACAACTCATCCTATCCGTCCTTATCGAAGCAACATGAAAAGCGGCGATTTCGACGGAGACGGAAAAGACGAAATTCTTGGACTTGCGGCTTCTGCAACTATATTTACATTCGTAAACAACAACTTTTCGAATACATGGTCAACCAATGGCGCAACAACCTTAGGAGGCTGGTCGTATCCCCTTGCAACTGGCGACGTTCTGCTGATTGGCAACCTAGACGGTGACGTGAAAGACGAACTAATGTTCATTCAAACCGGGACATCGGCTGCATGGTCAGCTACAATGGACTTTAATACGACACAAAACGGCTGGACGTGGAACTGGTCTGCAAGCCCGAGCACATCCCCATATATCAACGATTGGGCTATCGGCAATATGGGAGGTAGCGACACACGATATCATCTAATTCATTCAGTAAACTACAAAGGACTTCCAAACCAACTGCTTAGCTTGCGTAAATTCGGTTGTACCTCAAACTATAACTATCTTGCTAGCTTATATACTTCTACAGGTATCAATAAGTTCGGCGATCAAACACCGGATTCAGAGCTTTTTAATGACTTAACTTTGTCAGACCAATTATCTGTTGTCATTTTCCCAAATCCGAGCAGCGGCCGATTTATAGTAGTTCTGGGCGATTATGTGGAACAGGTGAAGATTTCAGTTACTGACCAAAACGGGAAGATTTACACGACCCTTTTATCAAATGAAACGAACAATGTCGAATTAAATCTCGAAGATCTGGCGAACGGCTTATATTTTGTGACTATTAGTAACAACATGCACAAAACTACGCAGAAGATCCAAATTCAGAAGTAAATCATTCCTATTTTATCCCCGGTTTTTTATTTACCGGGGATTTTTTTGTCCGTTTCTCCCGCCATAGCCACAGGCGCAAACTACAGCGATCTTTCTGTTATTTAGAGCATTTCGATAAAATATCGAGGGTCGCAGCCTAAAGTCAGGATTAAACGAAGTTCTTTATTGATAATGACATTACTGTGAATTAAAACACTGGGGTTCCACAATTTTTTGTAATGGATGTGGGGGAATACAAGAATGAAGGCAAAAAAAATAACGACTGCAAAGTTAAAACTTCACAGCCGTTATTTTTTCTGGTACCTCGGGCCGGAATCGAACCGGCACACCCGAAAGTACAGGATTTTGAATCCAGCGCGTCTACCAGTTCCGCCACCGAGGCATTTGTTTTTGCTGTCCGACTGACAGCCCACTTACCGTTGCAAGCGGGTGCAAAAATAAGGAATTATTTCAATTCAGCAAGCACCTGCGAAAAAATTAAATGCATTGCTTAAAAAAGTTAAAGGAAACAGGATGATTCGTCTTTATTTCTTTCTTTGCGGCAAAATTCATGTCGTGAAATTCATACTTCCTTTTTTACTTGCCTTACCGCTGGCTGGCTTTGCACAAAAAAATTCCTTATTACCTATCAACAAAAAGAAATCATTCGGAGTTTCGCAAAATGAGGCAAAGACATTTGCTCTTCATTTCGAAAGGGGTAAAACCTACCAAATTGTGGTGGAGCAAAAGGGGATTGATGTGGAATTGCGTTTAAAGAACCCGGAAGGAACGGAAGCTGCCTATATGGATAGTCCGAATGGAAAGTACGGTCCGGAAATTTTGGAAGTTTCCATCCAAAACAACACAGATTTCATTTTATCGGTTCAAGCCTTAAAGGATGAAAACAATTCCAAAAAAGGAACATGTACGGTTTTGGTCACAGAAAGTGTTCCTGCAGAAGGATTGATTACCATATTGCTTGATACAGATCAAATGAAAGAAGATCTGGATGCATTCCGGAACATCCGTGAAAAGGCCAATTCGGGATTTTACAGATACCGGACCAAAGCACAGATCGACAGCATCTTTAGTTGGGCATATTCCGAAATTGAACAGCCACGCAGCATGAATGAATTCCATAAGATCATTATGACCCTCACCGATTTTGAAGGAAGCAACCACAATACTACCAAATTGCCTCATCACCCTTCCAGCTACATTCCGAAGGACAGCGGATACTTTTCTTTTTTCCTGAAAAGCATTGACAAGCACATGATCGTAAATTATGAAGGCGGTGAAATTCCTCTGGGTTCACAGATCCTGAGCATTAATGGAGTTTCTGATACCCATCTGAAGAAACGCTTTTCCAAATACTGCACCACAGACGGGTACAATCAAACAGCGAAAATCAAAGCGAGCACTGAGAATTGTTTCGGGTGGGTTTATCCATTCGAATATGGGACAGCAGAACAGTTTGACATCACCTACAAAAAACCCTTTTCAGGCAGCGTTGAAAGCATAACCCTGAAAAGTTTAAGCAGGCAGGAAAACGCAGTTCGCTATGCAAAGAGGTATTCAGCGAAACTGGACAGTCTGACAGATTTCAATTTCCAGGATAAATACAGCTTTAAACGAATTTCTCCCAAAACTGCCTTGTTGAACTTCCGGATCTTTACAATGGCAGGAAATTCCGAAGATCCGGATTTCGCGGTCTTTTCCAACTACCTGGATAGCTTATTCAAAGGCTTTAAATCTGACGGAACGAAAAACCTCATCATTGATATTCGTAACAATCCCGGTGGAAATGACCCAACCTATGAGAAAGTTTTTACTTATCTCACAGATCATTCGTTCCGGGAAAATACAGAAGCTTATATTCTGTTTAATAAGTTGCCTTATCCGCAGTACTACAAGTGGAATTCAAGCGACAAAAGCAATCAAAAGAAAGAATTGAATGATTTGAACGATTATCTTCAAACTATTTTTCCCGTTCAAAAGAAGGGTGAAAACAAATTTTACCAGGATCAGCAGTTCAACCCAACTTATTACCCGGATTCCAATCGTTTCCAGGGAAATATTTATTTAGTAATTAATGAAGATGTAGGCTCTGCTGCTTCACATTTCGCATCTTTGGTTAGAGGTCATTCCAATGCCGTAATTGTGGGAGTGGAAACTTCAGGTGGCTACTATGGGCACAACGGTCATTTTCCGGTAGAGTATGTGCTTCCCAACTCTAAAATCATTACTCGCTTTTCAATTGTTCATGTGACACAGGATGCTCCGAACAAAGAATCACAACCAACAGGAAGGGGAATTATTCCTGATCATGAAGTTTATCAATCGTTTAAGGATTTCATGCAAAACGAAGATACACAGCTAAAGTATGTGCTGAAACTGATCGAAAATTCGAATTAAACTAAAAAGGGCATTCATACCTCATGAATACCCTTTTAGTCTTACGCTATATTGGTGGAGATTTATCACAACCAGTTTCCTCATCACTTATGCACTACTATTCACTTAAGGACTGATAGTTACTCCGGCGCAGGATTTCAACAAGGTCAGTTATCTCTGCAAATTTCACTGATTCAATCTGATCCTGAAATAATGCAATTGAGGTATTCTTTCAACCAAAAGGCGCAATCCGTTTATAGAAAAGCGCCTTTCGTTTTGTACCACAATTACTGTTTAACTAACAGCTTCTTTATTATATGACCGCCGCTGCATTGAACAGCAACGAGGTAAGTTCCATTATTCAGTTTGTTCAAAGAAAGATTCGTATCTGTTGTTTCAAATACTACTTTTCCCTCCAAGTCTACGATTTGAATCTGTTCTATCACTTGTCCCGGATTTATTGCAACATGCACCAAATCAGTTGCTGGATTCGGGTAAATTGTTAGTTGATTCTCCGAAAAATTTTGCTCCAGGCTGTTTGTTTGGCCATCCAGCAGGTATAATCCTGCTATGGATGTGTCCGTAGTGATAAATGTTTGCGGGTTAATTGCTTTCACATCATACCACACTTTGTTCCCATTCACCAGGATTTTTCCATAAGGAGTTACTGAAACCGGTAATCCGCTGCCGATCTTGCTCACAGTCAATCCACCATCTGTGCTTAAATAAACATCGTCCGCATTTCCTCCTGCTTTCACCATAAATATTCTTCCGTCAGGTGTGCCGATTATCTGTGTACTCGTGAATGGCTGGGGACTTCCATTTACTAAATAAGTAGTTGCAACTAAATTCCAGTTTAACCCGTTATCCGTACTTTTATACAGGCGGGAAAATCCATCTGATAAAACGGCATACAGACCAGTTGCATTTTCAAAGAAGTTGGTAACCACATCATTGTTTGCCACAATCTGAGGAGTGATCGTAGTTGGCTGGATGTTGGAAAAATCCCCGTTATCTAAGTACATAATAAAATTAGGCATGGATTGTTTTCCTCCGAGGAACACACGAGTACCTTTCGTATAAGTTGAATACAGAGTGATTGCACTAGCAGCAACCTGAACAGGCGTGCCTCCTGAAGCAGGAACTGTATAGATCTTGTTCATACTTTGTGGCTGAAAGAAAAGCGTTCCCACATTTACTTCTCCATAAATACCAATGGCATTGGGCAAAAGAGAGGTCCAGTTGTTTGTTCCCTGGAATTCATGAGTTCCCAGATTTGGTGTATTGCGAAAACCAAGGATTTTATTATTCAGTTTTAAGGCCCACAATCCGGAAAGGTTGTTTGTAAGTCCCTGCAAATCAGTAAATTCCCTGTTGAAAGTCGTTCCTCCGTCTGTTGAAACATAAAATCTCCTGCTGGACTCCGCAGCTTCTGTTTTTCCGGAATAGATAACGGTGTCTCCTTTGTTGAAATAATGGATAGAAGTCGTCCATATTGAATCGAGATTCGTGTGAATCCTGGACCACTGCTGGGCTTTACTTTGAAAAGCTGCCAAAACAAGAGCAATAGATAATACGTAGATTTTTTTCATAGTAATAACTTTGGTTTGATTCAACAAAATTCCATTTTTCAATGATGCTCTGAAATAACTCAAATGCTGTATAATTCATAATCCTTTCAAATTCTGCTCATTAATTCTTTTCAATATTCATTTAAACGCAATTTTGATTTAAATTCATCTGTAAAAATTCATTTTGAAAAATGAAATCCGGATAAATTGTTGTATTTTTCAAATTGAAAATTCATATCAATATGAAAAAAAGCTGGGGAAATAATCTTTTTGAACGCATTTTATTTATAGTTATCGCCTTGCTTCTAATTTTCGTTTGTACTACCGGTTACTGGGTTTACGACCGATTATCGCAGGTTTCAGAAAGCCCGCTCCCCACAAATTTGAAGGAAAACCGACGATTCATTGTTCGTGATTTGAACAGCAATATCCTAAAATCAGACAATCTCACTTATTCATACCTCTATCAAAATAATCCGGATGCACTATTGGATTTTGAGATCCTGGAATCACAGACCAATCGTAAGATTGATTTCCTGAAATCCTATAAAATGGATGATTCAACGTACCAAAAGCAGATCCGCAACTTAAGTATATTGGTTAAAGATCGCTTTCTGAACCTGGATACTTTGATGAGTATTAAGAATGAAAACCGGGTGGATGAGACGATGTCGCTGGTGGAAAATGAAGTCCAAAATGCCAGTGAAAGCACCCGGATCAAAATGGAAATCCGTGACCGGATAAATGCTTTGCAAACTCCGCAACAAGGAACACCAGAGGAAGAAGAGACTAAAAAGAAATGGTTTCAACGAAAAAAGAAAAAGCAAAACGCCCAAACAACTACAACCGCAGTTCAACCTGAAGTTAAGATCAAAGCTTCGGAAATTGCAGCAGTAAGTTCCAGTGAAATTTCCAAAAAAATCCAGTCAGTAAAAGACAAAGCTGTTTCGAAAGAAACATTGCTCAATATGTACAAATTGAACCTGGAACAGGAGAACAATAAGCTCAGCAAACAAATCGGACAGATTTTCCAAACTATTGAGCTTGCAGACAAACGGGAATTGGTAAAAGAAACCCAGCATGCGAAAACAGTAGCTGCAGAAACGAACCAGATTATTTTCAGTTTCAGTATTATCTCCACTTTATTGATCCTGATGATTGTAATTTTGATCATTACCCTGTTCAATAAATCCAAAGAAACAAATGCCCAGTTAAAATTGGCAAAGGATAAAAGCGATCAGCTCACTGAAGCCAAATCGCGCTTTTTAGCAACAATGAGCCATGAAATTCGCACACCTTTGAACGCCATTTCCGGATTTACGGAACAATTGTTCTTTGAACCTTTGAATCAAAGTGCGGCGAAAAAAGTAAAGATCATTCGCAATTCGGTGAAACATTTGTCGCAGATTACCAATGAGATCCTGGACCTTTCCAAATTGGAAAAAGACCACATTCAACTGGAGAAAATTGCTTTCAATCCGGCAAACGAGATCATGATGCTTCACGAGCAGTACGAATTAGAGGTACAGGAAAGAGGCAATAGCCTGAATGTAGAACTGGACCAAAAACCTTTCCCGAATGTGATGGGTGATCCGCTGCGTTTCCGCCAAATCATCATCAATATGATCAGCAACGCCAACAAATTCTCCAAAGACGGTCTGATTACCATCGGTCTTCGCTATGAGGAATTGGAAAAGCGCCAGATCCGTTGTTTGATTGAAGTTCAGGACCAGGGAATCGGGATGTCAAAAAGCCAACTGGAACGTATTTTTGAACCGTTCGAACAAGCCGATTTGGCCGTAACACGCAAATATGGCGGAACCGGACTCGGATTGAGCATTACCAAGCAAATCATCGACAAACAAGGCGGAAGTATTCGTGTAAATAGTGAAGAAGGTATTGGAACTACTTTCTACATTGAAATTCCATTTGAGGAAACGGAAGAAACAGTTGATGCTCCGCGCGAACCTTCACGAACCGATTTCTCCTTTTTGAAAGAAAAGACTTTATTGATCGTGGACGACGAACCGTTTAACAGAACACTTCTGCGAAGTATGTTTCACGGAGTAAACATTACACTTATCGAAGCCACAAACGGCTTGGAGGCTTTGGAGCAACTCAAGAACAACGATATCGACATCGTTCTTCTGGATGTCCGAATGCCGGAAATGAACGGACACGAACTCCGCGAAAAAATGGCCGAAATGGAAACCCTGGATCAAATTCCGGTGGTTGGTCTAACAGCAACTCTGAATCCTGAAAAAAGACAGCGGATGCTTGACTCAGGCTGGACCGAAGTTTTAACAAAACCAGTTAATCCGGAAGAGATCAGAAGAATATTGTATCAAATTTATAAAGACAAGAGCATGGGAACTCAATTAGACGACGCCGACTTCAAAAGCTTACAAAAGCTGACTAATAACAACGACAGTTTCTACAAAGAACTCTTACAAACCTTCGTGAATTCAACTGAAAACGGACTGATCAAGATGCGAGATCTTGCAGCGGAAGAAAACTGGGATGCGGCCTCCGAACTGGCACATCAACTGGCAGCTCCTTTCAAGCATTTTGGAGCTCACAACTGTTATTCTACCCTGAAAGATATTGAACGAATGGGGAAAGAAACCAAGGTTGATCCGGCGATCAAAGAATCTATGGAGGCATTCGAGGAACAGGCGAAACACATCATCACACAAGTAAAAGAAAAATTAAACTAAGCAACTCAATATGGAAACCGGGGTTACACAACGCATTTTTATTGTAGAAGACAACGATTGGTACCAAAAACTGTTGGTGCATACCGTTTCGCTGAATCCTGATTATGAAACGGAAGCTTTTTCAACCGGAAAAGAACTTCTGAATCGTCTGAACGATGATGTTCCGGACCTAATTACCATGGACTACCGCTTACCGGATATTTCCGGGGAAGAGCTCCTGGAAAAGATCAAAGCCATGTGTCCGGGAACGCAGGTTATCGTTATTTCTGAGCAGGAAGAAATTGAAACAGCCGTTAGCTTATTGAAATTAGGTGCATACGACTACATCGTAAAAGGAAACGATCTTCGCAACCGCTTACTGAATACCCTTGCAAATGCTCAGAACCAGACGAAACTCTTAAAGAAGATCGAAAAGTTAGAGAAAGAAGTTCAAACGAGATACAATTTCAGCGATACCATCATTGGGCAAAGCAGTAAGATGCAGCACATTTTTATGCTTCTGCAAAAGGCGGTTTCCAACAACATCACCGTTTCTATTACCGGGGAAACCGGGACCGGAAAAGAGGTGATCGCAAAAGCCATTCATTACAATTCAATCTACAAAGACAAACCGTTTGTGGCTATCAACGTGGCTGCGATTCCCAAAGAGTTGTTCGAAAGTGAATTATTCGGCCATGAAAAAGGATCTTTTACCGGGGCAAACCAAACGCGTATCGGGAAATTTGAGGAAGCTGACGGCGGGACTTTATTCCTGGATGAAATTGCCGAACTTGATCCGGTTTTCCAGGCAAAACTCCTGCGTGCATTACAGGAACGCGAAATAACACGTGTTGGAGGGAATAAAATTTACAAATTCAATTGCCGGATCATTGTTGCTACTCATAAAAACCTCCTGCAGGAAGTGAAGTCGGGTGCTTTCCGCGAAGATCTTTATTATCGTTTGTTTGGTCTTCCTATTGAATTGCCGCCACTTCGGGAACGTGAAAAAGATACGTTATTGTTGAGTAAAAGCTTTGTAGAGCGTTTCTGCAAAGAAAACGGTATGTCGACAAAGAAACTAAGCCCGGCGGCACAAAACAAGCTTCTTGCCTACCCTTGGCCGGGAAATGTACGCGAATTGAAATCGGTTATCGAGCTGGCTTCCGTGATGTCGATGAACGATGTCATTGAAGCGGACGATATTGTAGTTGCAAGTGCAGATATTCTTTCCGGAATTATTGCCGAAGAGATGAGTTTGAGAGCTTACAACAGGAGAATTGTGCAATTGTTCCTGGATAAATACAATAACAACACAAAAATGGTTGCAGATAAATTAGATATCGGTCAGACAACCATTTATCGCATGTTGAAAGAGGAAGAAGAAATTGATTAACAGGGCGAAATCCAACATGTGTGGGAACCGTACCATTGTAGATGTTTTTCATTTTGAAAATATTTTTTTCATTTTGAAAATAATTCGAAAACTTCCAAATACTAAAACCCTTGATTTTCAAGGGTTTTTTCATATCACCTACCTTTGGCACGTTCTTTATAAGAGATAGTGCAAGAAAATCACTTTTGAAAAAACGATTTCAGGTAAGTGACTAAGAGATTTGAAATAGTAGAACTTGAGTTATAAGGATTATTTCCGTTCGATGTGGCAGTAAGGTTCCTCCGGGGACCTCTACCACTAACTTACGAAATACTCCGAAAAGATCTTGCAATAGTGTAGACTTAGGAATTATGGTATACTGGGTTTGAATTTACAAAATTCCTAAGGCACCTGTTGCGACATTGAAGATTATGAAGAAAAATTTTAAAGAGCGTACTATCAATCATAACGCTATAAGTTAGGTAACAATTAGGTTAGTTTAGGTTTCAGTTTAGGTTTAATTTAGAGGTAATACATGTACAGGTTGATAGTGAAGTACGTGTGGTAGCTACGCCCCCGATGGAGAATATTCATCGGGGGTTTGTATTTTATATGAATCTGCAGGCACGAGATTAATCTTGTTCCAGCCTTTTTGTTGTAACTTTTAAGCTGTTAAACGGTCTTAAGGTTGAAATTGAATCGGGAACTATGAAAAAGTGTTTACTCCTATTGATGATTGCGGGGTTTAGTCAGTCCATTGGTGCGCAGATCAAATATACTTACGAAACCAGCCTGAAAGCCCTTTCGAACGACAAACTGGCTGTTGATTTAAAGATTGCCGGGTTTACAGAAGACACCCTCACTTATTGTTTTCCGAAGATTATTCCCGGAATTTACGGCGCGATGAATTTCGGGCAATACATTTCCGGTTTTGAAGTCTTTGATAAAAAAGGCAAAAAACTGAACACGGAACAAAAAGACCAAAATTCCTGGAAAATCTTCAATGCCAAAAATATCGCACGTGTTTCTTATTTGGTTGATGATGCCTGGGAAGCTTTCGACGACAAAATGATAGATGGTTTTTACCGGTCTGCTGCAAGTTCTTTTAAAGATAGTTCATTCGTGATAACACCAAACAGTTTGTTCGGCTATTTCCGCGGGCACATGGACCACCCAATAGAAGTGACGATTCGAAAAGGGATCCATTTATATCCGGCAACGAGTTTGAAAAAGACTGTGAAGCCGGATAAGGACTTTTTCACCGCAGAAAACTACCATCAATTGGTCGACAATCCGATTTTGTACGCGAAGCCAGATACCACGATCCTGAAACTTCCCGGAATCACGGTTGAAGTTGCCTGTTATTCTACTTCCGGAAAACCGATTTCCAAAGACATTGCGGAATACATTCGTCCCCTTTTGCTAAGCCAGGCGAAATACCTGAACAACAAACTGCCGGTGGACCATTACACTTTTTTGATCTACCACAGCCTGGCTCCCAATCGCACGCACATCATCGGTGATGGCCTGGAGCATTCCAATTCAACATTGATCCTGCTTTACATGCCTTTGGACATTGAAACGATCCGCCGAAATATTTACGGAATTGCCAGCCACGAGTTTTTCCACACGCTGATGCCGCTTGGCCTGCATTCGGAAGAGATTGCCAACTACGATTACAACGAGCCTAAATTTTCAAAGCACCTTTGGCTGTATGAAGGAATGACAGAGTATTTCACCATGCACATGCCGGTAAAAACGGGCTTAAATACTGAAACAGTATTTTTCAAAACCGTTGAAGAGAAGATCAGTGACATGAGTCATTTTGATCCGAACCTTGCAATCACAGACCTGAGCCTTCACCCAATGGAAATGCAAGGCGAATATTACAATGTGTATTTAAAAGGCGCATTGATCAACTTATGCCTGGATTTGAAGCTCCGGGAACTATCCGGCGGTGAATATGGTACCAAAGACCTCGTATTGGACTTAATGGCACATTACCGGGGAAAAGCGTTTGAAGATGAACTTTTCTTTTCCGACCTGGTAACTGTGAGCGGCTATCCGGAACTCAAAACGTTTATTGCCGACTATATTGAAGGAACAAAAGCGCTTCCGTTGGAAGAAATGCTCCTGAAAGCAGGATTAAAACTGGAGAACGGGAAGATCACGGAGATTGAGAATCCAAGTGTGGAGCAGATGAAGCTTCGGAAGGATTGGTTGAGGCAGTAACAGAACATCTATTCCAAAATGTTGATTTTCAGATATTAATAACGATCATTTATTTTTTTGTTACGTTTTAATTTGTATGTTTGATCAAACACAAATACTAACTATTATGAAAACAATTACCACTAATTTGCGAACGTTATTACTACTTGCATTTTTACTATCATCTTCATCATTTTCATTTGGTCAGATAGGCTTTACCTATTTTTATAGTAAAGATATCAAACTGAAAAGCGATTCCAGACCAATTACTGAGACATGCACCCAAGTCCGATTAATGGTACATTATAGTGGATCAACTTCGGGAACTGTAACAAGTTCTGCCCACTATTTAGATTTAGGCGAAACAAAAACGATTACGGTTCAGGTTCCTGGAGGGACGACGGTTACAGGTTATTCCTGGAAGTTTATCATGGCAAATGGAGATGCTATATTCAGTTCAGCAGAAGGATATGGAGACTTTTATGAGACAAGGCTCGGCGGAGGTGATTGGTGTAGTGATAGTTTGAGTGATGTTTTATTCATCAATCATCAATCAACCCTAACTACGTTTTATTTAACTGGTTATACGGGAACGGGAGGATAATAACATCAGAAGAACTAATTAATAAAAGAGAAGCATTGCGAAAGTGATGCTTTTTTTAATTATGCTAACTGTGCACTAACAAATTAACCCAACCAATAATTTGATCATCTTTTTTGAGCGTCATACAGTTTTTGATCTTAAAAACTCCGGGGTGATTTCAGGAAGATTATCAATGTTTGCAGTTTATAACCCCGAGTAAAACACGACATTTCCAGACTACTTTACTTGTGAGTACGAATTAAATCTCATAATTCCGTAAGTTCCCGTAAAACTTTTGTAATACAATTCCCGGGACTTTCCATTATTTTGGGAGCATGATACAAGATATCGCAGAACTTATTGACCTGGATGCTTTTCCTGAAATGGCTGATTTGATCTATGTAAGCAACTTGGATTCCGGAATTTTACGCATAAAAAAAGGGAATACCTTCGAATACTTTTACAAAGACAAAAAGCTGACTTCCCAGAAGCATTTGCAACGCATTCAAACCCTCGTCATACCACCAGCATGGGAAAATGTTTGGATTTGTAAAGACGCAAATGGCCACATTCAATGCACCGGGATTGACGCAAGAGGACGAAATCAATACCGGTATCATCCGCTTTGGCAGAAATCACGGAACGAATCTAAATTCTCCAGGCTTACCGCATTCGGGAAAGCTATTGTCAAATTGAGAAAGCAAATAGCAAGCGACCTGAACAAAAAAAAGTTGAGCGAAGAAAAAGTCATTGCAACGGTACTTGCTTTGATGGATGCTACGCATATCCGGGTGGGAAGCAGCCAGTATGAAAAAAACAATAAATCTTATGGGCTTACAACCTTAAAGGACAAACACGTGGAAATTTCGGGAGATTCTCTTCGATTTGCCTTTGTAGGAAAAAAAGGAATCAAGCACACCATTTCACTTCAAAACAAACGACTTGCACGAATCGTAAAACAATGCCGCGATATTCCCGGAAAGGAACTATTTCAATATTACGACGATCAGGGAAACCGCCATCCAATTGATTCCGGGAAAGTGAATGCCTATATTCGCGAACACACCGGCGATTCTTTCAGTACCAAAGATCTGAGAACCTGGTCGGGAAGTGTATACGCCCTGCAAGGTTTCCTGGAATGCGAATCAGCAGAAAACCAAACTCAACGGAAAAAGAAAATGGTGGAAGTACTCGATATGGTGAGTCAACACCTGGGAAATACCCGTACGGTCTGTAAAAATTATTATGTCCACCCGATGATCCTTCAGTTATACGAAACCGGTGAATTCGAAAAACACACCAAGCGGTTGCCTTCACCGGACCAATGGCTCAATTCGGAAGAGAAGCTGTTACTGCGGATTTTAAAGAAGTATTAAACAATCAAAAAAAAAGCTGGTTTATTTAGGTGGAACGATGTAGTAATGAATGATCTTGTCTTTGACTATTTCTCCCATATTATATTGTCTGACAACATCAATCTTACCCGATGGATCGTAAAAAATCCATTCACCGTTTCGTTTGTTTCCGGTATAGTTCCCACTCATTTGAACTACTCCATTCTCATAATAATAGTTCCAAATTCCTGATTTGGCAACCGGAAATTTTTGCTCCAAATAACCTACCGTTCCATCTCTTACTATATCAAAAAGACAAATAGTATCGTAAAAGAAGTTTACGCTGTCTAAACTTTTTGGATCAAATTGCCCTTCACAACAAATTGTTCCATTTGAATGTTTCTCAAAATACACCGAATAATTTCTTCGCTGATCAATTATAAAAAAACTCCTGATTTGCCGTGGAGTACCAAAAAAATCCACGATCATTTTCACACTGTCTTTGAGCTGATGGATTTCAGATTCTTCAAAATCTTTATGCTGATAATTGAGCAGCAATTTCTTATAAATCAAACTGCTGTCGCTAAAATGAGTTCTCAACGCCTCATTTCCATAATAAATGGAACTATCGTAGTCATTCAGGTAATAATTGATCTCACACAGGATGTAATTATAGTGTCCAATATCACCTTTGTTTTCCCGAATTTCATTTTGCAGTTCCAGGATCAATGCGTGGGCCGCTTCTTTACTTTCTTTGCGCTCAAAATCCGGCCAGTCATTTTCCAGCAGGCCGAGCCATTTTAAAGAGAAGTCCTTATCCTGAGAATGTGCAGAATTCAGGATGAAAATGAATCCAATTAACACAAAAATTTTAGGTAATTCCATCATACAAAGTTACTACCTAAACGCAAATCCCGCTCAAAAAGTTTTATTGGATCACCACTTTCAGCATCTTTTTCCGCATGCGAAAGTCCCAGGGATTTTGGATCAGCACTTCTTCGCCCTTAGCGTATTGCGACAAATCTGATATGTGCTTCGTTTCTCCTTCCCTGTCGAAATAAATAACACTGTGTGCCGGCGTTCCGTTTTCTATATAAAACTGGGCATACGGATTTCCATTGGGATAAAAGTTCATACGTTGCGTTTCTGTTGAAGTGTAAAAAGACTTCGTTAAATCGGGTGTTTCTGAAAGCTGCATCACAACCAGCTTACGGCCGCTTTTGGTATATTCTGCATAGGTCCCTGAAAAATGAAGCAGGAAATGTTTCAGCAAACTGTCCTTTTTATGGACAATTGTTAGAGAATCAATCCCGGAAAGGAGCAGTGAATCGGGAAGATACATCGTATGAATGTATTTCGTTCCCTCGTCGATTGTATAAACCCCATCTACCAGTTTTCCGTCTACCAGCGTGAAATGATAGGTTGTTTTCGTATCCGAAACCTGGAAATTTCCGGAATATCCCTGCGACCAGGAATCAAGTGCGGCAAGGACAAAAACAGCTAAAATTATTCTTAAGTTCATAACATTCGTTTTAATGAGTGAAAATTACTTCGTTTTAGGCTCAGGCTGCTCTACTATTTTCGCATCCTTATCCGGAATGATATCATGTCCTTTAAAGACCGCATATTGCTTGGTAAATTCCGCTCCGAAAAAGAGGATCATACAGGAATAAGATGCCCAAAGCATGATCAGGACAATTGAGCCGGCGGCACCGTAAGTAGATCCCGGATTTGCTTTCGCAAAATAGATTCCCAACCCGTATTTACCCAGGATAAAAAGCAAAGTAGTTACCATTGCTCCAATCCAAACATCCTTCAATTTGATCTTTGCATCAGGTAGAATCTTAAAGATCAATCCAAAAAGCACCGTAATTACCCCAAAAGAGAGTAAAAACCCAACGACCCGCATCAAAAAAGGAACAAAATCAGCAAAACGGTGTTTAATCAGTTCACTCAGGGCCTCCAATCCGGCTGTGAGTAAAAGCGAAACCAGCATCAAAAATGCGAGGGAAAGTACCAACCCAAATGAAAACAAGCGGTCCTTAAGCGATTTCCACCATTTCTTTTTGGCATTCACCTCTACTTCCCAAATTTGATTGAGGGATTTTTGAAGCTCAGCGAAAACTCCTGTTGAACCCACAATCAACGTCACTATACCAATGATTGTTGCTATAATCGACGTCTTCTCTTCCGAAGCTTTGATGATGATGCTTTCAATGGATTCGGCGGTATCCGGACCAAGCGCTTTCTGGATCTGGTTAGAAACTTCGCCACGTACGGCTTCTTCACCGAAAACCAAGCCTGCGATGGCAATGATAATCACTAATAATGCTGGAATTGAAAACACCGCATAATAAGCCACTACGGCACTCTGACGGAACGGATCTGCTTTCCACCAATCTTTTGCGGTGGCTTTTGTAATGGTCCACAAGTTTTTAATTGCTGATTTCTTTTTTGGCATAAATCCCTGTTTTACATTTAAAATAGCGAGCTCAAGATTGAATTCCAAAAAATCAGGCGCGGATGTGGGAAATATGTAACTTTTTTATTTTGGGAATGTGATCGAATTGCTTTTACTTAGTCTCCGCGAGGATCCTGAAAATCGCAATAAACAGAGTAAGGACACTATTCATTTATTCACTCTTATGAAAAAACAATTTTTACTTTCATGTGTTTTCCTATTGGTCATTTTCCAGGGAATCAGTCAAAAAGGAACACCGACCTGGTCGGTAACCAACGATGGTTCTTTCGGAACCTGTAACTACACCGTTTGCCTGGAGATCGCTCTACGCGATATTTCTACGCAGGTTGTTGCAAGTTCCGAATGGGTTTGCCACAGTGTTACACCCGGAAACACTGCATTCTATTCACAGGCATTGCCTGTAAGTCCTGCTCCCGGTTACGAGATTGTTGTAGTAAATGCAACGGCATCTTATAACACCACGACGTTTACCAACATGAGCATGACGATCTGGAATTACGATGTACGTTTCGGCGCATGCAATACCGGACCAAACTGGGTAACCATGTGGGTGCGCACGGGAACTAATTCGTTCAAGATCCACGAAGATTTGATTGTCGGGATGTAAAATTAGCAGGGGCGAACCCACTACAACGGGCGCCCCTGCTTACTGATATTTTATTTTACCTCGAACTTCTTCATCGCTTCCGGGCTTACCGGTGTGAAGAAATTTACCAGATTCCCATCCGGATCACGGAATAGCAAAGATCTGTTTCCCCAGGGCATCGTTGTGGGCTCCTGGATAAGATTTGCCTGAATTAACCCTTTACTATTAGTGAAAACAGCATCTACATCCGCAACCATAAATTCAATAATTGCTGTCTGATTACTTGCTGCTTTTGCTACCGCATCTCCTCCAAAAAAAGCGAGCGTTTTAGTACTTCCAATGGCCAGGGTAGCTGATTTAGATTGTATTTCTGCAAAATCTTCTGTGAATTGCACAGCGCGCAGGTTAGTTACCTGTTCATAAAAGTCAACCAATCTTTTTACGTCGGCTGTAATAATTCGTATTGAAACCAAATTCATCTTTCTTGCTTTTAAAAGTTAGTACTAAAGCAAAGATCGATGGGCGTTAAGACATCTAGCTGTCAGGGGTGGTGAAGTTTTTTTGCTTTTCATTCAGGTATTCGGACAAAGTCATTTTATGCGGTTCAAAAGTCCAGTCGAGCGATTCTATTTTTGAGATCCGGTCCAGGCGGAACATCCGAAAATCGTTTCTCAATCTGCAAAAAGCAATCAACAGCCAGCTTTCTTCTAAGCTGTAATAAATGGCAAAAGGCTCTATTTCGCGTTGAGTCTTCTTACCTTCAGACTTCGAAATGTAGGTAATTTTCAAACCTCGAAAAGCAGTGAGCGCACGTTGAACTAAAGTAAGCGAATTACTTTCTGAAACTCTAGAAATTGCCGGACTAATAGCTATTCTACCTGATAATAAGTCTGTTTTTTCTTTCGTGGAATAACGTAAAACAGCACGAATTTTCTCTAATGCATCTGCATATTCCTTCCGCAGGGAACTGTCTGTGCTTTTAAGAATGAGTTGTTCTGCCGTAATTAATGCGTTGGCTTCATCTTCCGTAAACATCACCGGTGGAACGCTGTAACCTTCCATCAGCATATACCCTTTTCCTTCCTCAACAAGAATGGGAACACCTGCCTGTTCCAAAACCTTTATATCCCGGTAAATGGTCCGCACACTAACTCCAAACTTTTTTGCAAGCTGTTGAGCAGTTACCACTCGTTTGCTTTGCAGCTGTGTAACGATTGCCGTGATGCGGGAAATTCTTTTGATGTCAGTTTGATGCATAACAGCCAAAGATATCAAATTGGGAGCTTAAAATTTAGCACTCTTATATGATATGAAAAAACAAAAAAGTCACCATTTCCGATAACTTTTTAAGCTCCCTCTGCTCCGCAAGAGCGGGGTTTCACCACTGCTTATAATTTTAGCATCCCTGAAAAATCTATCTTGTTGTAGGTATGCATTTTTTGAAAACGGCGACCATAATTTGAATCCGGAATCTTGAAAACAATCCCCTGATAAACCGGCAATTTAAAATAGAAGTTCAATTCATTTCCGATTTGATCTGTGTATGAGGGATTGCAATCATAGAAAATCACGTGGAGCGGAATCTCTTTTGGCAGGTCTTTCATTTGCCATTCGTTTGGCCTCGAAACATTGATATCACAGCTAAATTTTTGGCTGTGTCCAAACATATACTCCCAATAATTTTCTACATCGTGCTGTAATTCCTTAACCAAGAGCAATTTTTCCATTCCTTCCCGAAACGTTTCAAATTGCTGTTCTTTGTTGTATATCCAAAAATGAAGGTGCTGCATTATCGATTATTTCAATGGTTCTTTAAAAAAAGAGTGTTCCGGTTAATTCGTATTTAGGTAAATCGGCTGTTGTTTCTCATACGCATTTCGTAAGATTTCATACAATCGGATCAATGAACCCAATGGTCTGTTCCAAGTCGGATTATTTCTTAAATCAATCAAAATAGTTTTATCTTCTAATTCCAAATGATAACCATCAATCGGCTCCGGGCGATTTTCCAAGTAATGATTGATTTCCGATTTCAGGCTTTGGAGTAATGCAAACCGTTCTTCTGGCGAAAGCGGAATATCATCCAGTTCCTCTTCTGTCTCAATTATATTTCGAATGGATGAATCGAAAATCGGGATAATCTTCTCATAAACCGGACCTTCTCTCAAAATCCCCCAAACAGAATGCGGCGAATCAGGATTCGCGGGCTGGAAGTCCTGAATTGATTTTCCCGCAACGGCAGAATCTGTCAGTAAGAGCCAGTTCTTAGTTGTAAAAAATGGATTCCCCATGATTCTTTCAAATTTTAGATACTTGACGATTCATCTCAAAAATAAGAATATTTCTTTGCAGCTACATTTGGAGTTTTACTCTTATGAATGGTGTAAGGAAACGTTATTGAATTCAAATTCAGTATAGTTCCATGATTTGGGATTGATCATTTATTCTCCTCTCGCTATGAAAAGAGTATTTAACTTTCGTCAAATGCTTTTTACTTTTGCTCCCTCTGATTAATCCCGCACGTGCGGGACTCTAACCAGCTGAGCTAAATTTCCCACCGGTATAAAATCCGGATTGCATAATTGTTCGATCAGATTTCGGGATTTCTGCTTTTTAATAAAACGTTCTATTTGAATTGCTTCGGATTCGTTCTGAGAAACTTCAAAAACTGCTTTCAGATTCCAATCATTAGTTTGACCAGTATATTTCTCTCCGGAATTAGTTAAATGTTGCTCCAAACGATTCCAGGGATTGGATGAATAGCCGATATAATAACGGTTGATGCTCAGAGAGTGAATAATGTAAATGTAATAGGTCATATAAAATAAAAAGTCCGATGTTTCCATCGGACTTTTTTTTGCTCCCTCTGCTGGACTCGAACCAGCGACCCTCTGATTAACAGTCAGATGCTCTAACCAGCTGAGCTAAGAAGGAATCTGGTTTCGCGGTTGCAAATATAGCTAAAGATTTGTTTTCAACACAAATTCTGCGAAAAAAAATGAAACTTTTTTTAATCAAATCCAGTACTAGCCTGAGTTTCAATACTAAAAATCCTCTTCACTCAGTGTGAAATCGTCCAAACCTGCATCGCAACCTTCTTCTTCACATGGTGATTCGTTGTCGTCAATCATGTCGAACGGAAGATCTTCTTCACATTTTGCTGGTCTTAAAATATTTGTTCTGGATACATTTAATCGGATTTCTGATCGGGAAGAACCATCTTCCTGGGAAAAGGATTTCGCGAATGGAGTTCCTACTAATTCAACCAAAGCTCCTTTCTTTAAAAAATCCAGGATGCGCATGTTTGCCCCCTCTTTCTTCCAAATGGTGCAATTTACCCAAGTCGTTTTGGTTCTCGCTTCTCCTGTACGCTTATCGCGCCAATTCTTATTGTGCGCAACCGGAAAGTTTACTGCAATAACACCGCGCTCCATTTGTTTGACAACGGCGTCTTTTCCAATATTTCCAATTAAGCGTGTTTCAAAAACAGTTGCCATATTCTTATTGCTGGTAAATTAAATGTATTTGGAAGTGTGTTCCCCAACAAAAGTAATACATTTCAGGCTAATTCTTTCTTTCTACCACGATTGAATCGGGGAAGCCATTCTTTTTCACCTCGTTACAGTAAGCTTCGGCCTCTGATTTGGAAGAAAAAGTACCGGAAAAGTACTTGTATCGATAGCCGGTTTGTGAAACCTGTGAGCGGCTTACAACATGCTTCAGATTTTTAAACCCTCCTTTTTCGGTATCTAGCCATTCTTTCGAACTCATTATCTGAACACTGTAACTTTTATCGGCAGCCGCCGCCACATTGGAATCGTTACCTGTTTTTACTGCTTTTTTAGTGAAGGAAATAGTGGGATGTGTTTCCTGCAGATGTCCTCTCATGGCACGAAATAAGGCAGATGCGATGACATCCTGACCTTCTGCAGTATTCAAATAATTCGCCTCCGAAACATTGGTCATGAATCCGCATTCTACCAAAACACTGGTCATTTCGGTAAATTTCAAAACCTGCAGCGAATGCTCCCTGTCGTCCGAATCTTTGACTCCCCTGGATTTTCGTCCTGCCCTTGTTTTGAATTCGTTTTCAAATGCCTTTGCCAGTTTCACGGACTTTTTGGAACTCATCGAATGCACATGCGTTTCTGTTCCTTTGATACTCGTATTCGGACTGCCATTTATGTGCACCGAAATAAAATAATCTACTTTCTTCGAATTAGCCATATTTACGCGTTCATCCAGGGTCGGATAACGATCGTCTGTACGCGTATACAAAACCGTCACATTCTCCAATCTTTCGGAAAGATAGGCACCAAATTTCAAAGCAATTTTCAGCGTGAGGTCTTTTTCAGGCAGTAAATTCTTATCCGCAGCCTCATGACCGGGATCAGAACCTCCATGCCCCGGATCGATCAAAATCGTGATTCCCTGACCGAAAGACGCGAAGGAAAGCACACTAAAAACCAATAAGGTGTAAACTAACTGCATCCTGCAAATTTAGGTGGCATTCCAATTCCTTCCATAACTATTCCAAAAGGTTACTAAATAGTAAATGTTAATTTTCTATCTTTGCGCCGTGAAAGCAACTCTTATTATTTCCGTTTACAAAGATGTCAGTGCATTGGATGCTGTTCTCCGGAGTGTTGCTTTACAAAAAGAAAAAGATTTTGAAGTCATTATTTCACAGGATTGCGACGATGCCTGTTTTGATGAATTGATTCAAAAATTCAACAAAACCATTTCCATTACGCATTTACAGCAACCGGACCAGGGCTTTTTGAAGACGAAAATGCTCAACAAGGCAATTCTCGCATCGAAAAGTGAGCGTTTGATCTTTATTGACGGAGATTGTGTACTTCATCGGCGTTTTGTCAAAGAATATGTTCGTTACATCCAACAGGGCAGATTTTGCATTTCACGCCGGGTAAACCTGGATGCAGAGACTTCACGTAAAATCCGCAGCGGAGAAAAAACGGTTCCCGGTTATATCGAAATGATCAAAAATAAAAGTACCAGCGTAGAAGAAAGTTTTCCATTGTGGAGTCTTTTACAACGCAAGATTGTGCCATTGCTCGGGTGTAATATGGGCTGGCACAAAGCGGATTTAATCAAGATCAATGGTTTTGATGAAACCTACGTCACTCCCGGTTTTGGAGAAGATACGGATATCGAATTCAGAGCGAGAAAAGCCGGAATGGTTCCCTTTTCTACCCGCTACAAAACCATCCAATATCATTTATTCCACGACCGACCGAATCGCGAAGAGCTTGTTAAGGTTAGTAAAGAGCTTTTTGCGGAAAGGAAGGCAAGAGAAGATTTTCGTTGTCAGTTTGGATTGGAAACACTAGAAAAGTGACTTCGACTCCGCTCAGTCACCTTTCCGATTTCTCTGCAACTAAACTATTTAAAGGACACTGATCGGAGCCGAAGTGTCAATTATAAACAGGTCTGAAGCAATTCGATCAGCCAACAACCTCCCTGCCGGCGTTAAAATTAGTTTCTCTTCAGTTTGGATAAGTAAGTTTTGTTCTTCGTAATCTTTTACCAGTTGAAACCATGCTTCATCGGGTTTTACATGCTCAAAAAGCAGGTGTTTCGAAGCGCCCCATTTTGTGCGCAGACCGATCATCAGGGTTTCATTGAAACGGTCGAATGGTGAAAGTTCTTCAATCGTTTCAGGCAGACGGTCATTCTCCAGTTCTTTTAGATAGAATGCATTATTTGCCTGGTTCCAATAACGCTCCTTTCCATTATAACCATGTGCCGACGGGCCGATTCCAACATATTTTGACCCCAGCCAATAAGAAGTATTGTGTTTGGAATAATGTTCATTCCGGGCAAAATTCGAAATCTCGTATTGCTCGTATCCGGCATTTTTCAGGGTTTCAACCAAAAGCTCAAACTGTTCGGATTGCTGTTCATTGGAAGAAACCTGAAGTTTTCCATCTTTTACCAGTTTGTATAAGGCCGTCTTTTGTTCAACAGTAAGACAATAAGCAGAGATGTGTTCCGGGTTCAACGCAATTAGCTGGTCCAGCTGCTCTTTCCACTCTTCGATACTCATATTTGGCAAGCCATACATCAAATCCAGGCTTAATTCGTCAAATCCTACTTCTTTGGCATTTTTCACTGCGGCTAAACTATCTGCCGACTGATGGCTCCTGTTCATCCAAAGCAATTGCTCATCCCGGAACGACTGGATTCCAATACTTAAACGGTTTACACCCAATTTCTTCCAGTTCTCCAGATTTTCCAAAGAGCAGTCATCCGGATTACATTCCAAAGTAATTTCAACGGAATCAACAACCTGATAATTGGATTTAACCTGCTGAACCAATTGCCGGATTTGCTCTGCTGTTAAGACACTTGGCGTTCCTCCACCGAAATAAATAGTTCCAATAGATTCATTGCTCCAACTACCCGACCGCATGGCTATTTCTTTGCACAATGCCACCACCATTTTTTCCTTGTGAGCATGATTGGTCGAAAAATGAAAATCGCAGTAACTGCATTTTTGGGCACAAAACGGAATATGGATATAACAGCCGGACATGAGACAAAATTAGGGATTATCACTCGGTTTTCTATTGGCAAAATGGCGCGATCAGCATCAAATGTTAAAAAACGCTTTTAATTTTTACCATTCCACAAAAAGATATACTTTTCAAATATGGGATTTAAAGAACAACAGGCAGCCATTCAACGAGAATTAGATCGATTTATCGACTTATTGGGGGTTTTATTGCCACGTTATTCTAAATTGCTGAAGCACAAAAACTTAACGGAAGACGAATTAGGCGAATTAGGCGAATTAGAACACTTCTTAATTGGCGTAACGGGTCGCATTTCTGAAATAAAACAGGTACTTGAACAAGATGTTTACGGGCACTCATTGGACCAGTATTACAAATTAAAAGCTAAAGCAAATTTAGGAGATGAACTCGCAGCAAAAAAATTCAGTCGATTACGCGATTCGTTCAATGACTCTATGATATCAATCAACTGGAACTAGGTATCATTCGAAAAAAATGCTCCAATAAAAAACCGCTGAATCAATAGCTTCAGCGGTTTTTTTACTATCTATAAATTTAGTTCAAACTAATTAATTCAGTCCGGCAACAACAAGAAGAAGCAAAAGAGCAAATCCTGTAAGGCTTAGACTCACAATAGCACAAGTTCTTCCGGATTTTATCTTTCTATAGGATGACTCTGTGTATTGATGTGGATTATGTCTGTAGAGAGCAAGCGCTTTCCCTGATCTTGATAAGGTCAATCCGGCTAAGATCCAACCAATGAATCCAAGACAAAACGGGATAGATATAATTCCCATTGCCAAGGTCCCTCCGGCACCATCCAAATCTTTTACAGGTGCATTGGTCATTACAACCGAGTCCAACATATCATTCTGTTCCATAGTACTTTAATATTAAAAAATTTGTCTAAAATAAAAAAACCTTCGAATATTCATCCGAAGGTTTCTTAATTGTATGGTTCAAATGTTTAAACGGTTCAAAAAGTTTTGACTTCGACTCGTTCAGTCACCTTTTGATCACGGTTTTTCTCTGGTGAAAGCTGGAATACCAGTTACATCCATTCCAGTAATCAACAAGTGAATATCGTGTGTTCCTTCATAAGTAACAACGGATTCCAGGTTTGCCATGTGGCGCATCATGGAGTATTCGCTTGTAATTCCCATTCCACCGTGGATCTGGCGTGCCTCACGAGCAATGTCCAAAGCGATTTCCACATTGTTTCTCTTAATCATAGAGATCATTGCGGAAGTTGCTCTTCCTTCATTTCTCAATTGTCCAACACGCAATGTGATGAACTGAGCTTTCGTGATTTCAGTGATCATTTCAGCCAATTTCTTTTGAATCAACTGGAAAGAACCAATCGGAACACCGAATTGTGTACGTTCTTTTGAATACCTCAATGCCTGATCGTAGCAATCCATGGCAGCACCCAAAGCACCCCATGCAATTCCAAAGCGGGCAGAATCCAGGCAGCTCAACGGAGCACCCAAACCTGAACGGCCCGGAAGCAAGTTTTCTTTCGGAACTTTTACGTTTACAAAGATCAATTCACCTGTGGAAGAAGCGCGAAGTGATAATTTTCCGTGCATTTCAGGTGTTGTAAATCCTTCCATTCCACGCTCTACTACCAATCCGTGAATACGACCGCTCTCATCCTTCGCCCAAACAACAGCGATATCAGCAAACGGTGCATTGGAAATCCACATTTTAGCTCCGTTCAATAAGTAATGATCACCCTTATCCTTGAAGTTGGTAATCATACTTCCCGGGTCAGATCCATGATCAGGTTCCGTCAAACCGAAACAACCCATCATTTCTCCTGTAGCCAGTTTCGGCAAATATTTCATTTTTTGCTCTTCCGTTCCGTACTTCCAGATCGGGTACATCACTAATGAACTTTGAACAGAAGCAGTAGAACGCAATCCTGAATCACAACGCTCCAATTCCTGCATGATCAAACCATACGAAATCTGATCCAATCCCGGACCACCATATTCTTCGGGAATGTAAGGTCCGAAAGCACCGATCTCACCCAATCCTTTCAACAAATGCATAGGAAAAGTTGAATTTTCATAACTCTCGTCAATGATAGGAGAAACCTCCTTTTTCACCCACGCACGAGCTGCGTCACGCACTAATTTTTGCTCATCCGTAAGCAATTCATCCATTAATAAATAGTCAGGATGAGAATATAAATCAGATTTCATTTGAATTTTTTTTCAATGTTCGGTGCAAATGTAATGAAATCAAACGAATGAATGAAAATGGATAAGTTCAAACCTTGTTCAAAGGGTTCAAAGGGTTCAAAGGGTTCAAAGGGTTCAAAGTTGTTTAAGGAAATTTATTTTGAACTTTTACCTAAAATAGATCAAGCTGCTAAGATTTAATTTCTGCTGTGATTCCAAAATAGTACTTTTGTATTTGAAAATTATTTCGGTTCATGCAATTAAGCGGACAATTTTTTGCTACTTCTGCAGCAAACCAGGCAATGGTTCTGACGGAAAGGAGTACCAACTATTCGGTTTTGATTATTGCCTCTTTAGGGTTGTGCCTGCTGTTGATATCGGCTGCGCGCTTGAGACAGCGCGAAATATTTTTAATTCTCGGACAAAACACCTTTTTCTTCCAGAGTCTTTCGGAACAATATAAAAACGGTATCCGTGAAAATGCGCTTTCGTCCGTTTTTTTAGTCTTTCAGTACATAATCATCAGCGGGACTTATATTTATTGGTACAATCATTTTTCCCTGGTAGATTTCAATACGTATCAAACTATTGTGCTGACGACATTCCCGGCAATCCTTTTGGTATATCATCTTTTCAGCATTTCGCTTGCAGGAACAATTACCGGATTCGCACAGGTTATCCAGGAAGTTAACCAGCTTACTTTGACGATGGCACAAACAGCCGGAATAGTCATCCTAATCGAGTTTTTTTTCATCTATTTCCAGCCGGAACTCATCACAGAATCCAAATTAATTATTGGAGGCACCTTTTTGTTTTTCATTGTTTTACGAATAATTCGTGCTTTTTATCATGCCATCCAATTGGGTGTATCATGGTATTATATAATTTTGTACCTTTGGACGCTCGAAATTTTGCCTCTTTTGATTGCCGTAAAACTGGTTTTCCCAAGTGAAATTTCGAGTTGGTTAGGTTAAATAAATGTTGAACGCTAAAACAAAATAAACCTTGAGCATTAAAACGATATTGGTTTCACAACCGAAACCAGAAGGAGATAAGTCTCCGTATTTTGATTTGGCCGAAAAGTATAAGTTGAAGATTGATTTCAGGCCGTTTATTCATGTGGAAGGTGTTGCTGTTCAGGAATTCCGCACTCAGAAAATAGATTTTAAAGATCATACGGCTGTTATATTGACTTCTAAAACTGCTGTGGATCATTTCTTTCGTATAGCAGAGGAAATTCGTTTTGAAGTTCCGGACACGATGAAGTATTTCTGTATTTCGGAAGCTGTTGCTTTGTACTTACAGAAATATGTTACTTACCGTAAACGCAAAATTTTCTTCGGAAAACAAACCATTGAAGACCTGGTAGATCCGATTAAAAAGCATAAAGGAGAAAAATTCCTGCTTCCATGCACGGATATTCTGCAGGATAAAATTCCATTAACACTGGAAGAAGCTAAAATTCCGTTCACCAAAGCAATGCTTTACAGAACAGTTGCTTCAGATTTGAGCGATTTAGAGGATGTTTACTACGACATGCTTGTTTTCTTCAGTCCCGGCGGAATTGAAAGTTTATTCAAGAATTTCCCGGATTTCAAGCAAAACAAAACTCTGATCGCTGCTTTCGGACCAACAACAGCAAATGCAGTTGTAAAAAACAATCTGCGATTGGACGTTCATGCACCCATGCCAAACGCACCAAGCATGACCGCTGCAATTGAGAATTTTATTAAAGAACACAATAAGAAAAAGTGAAACTTTTGATTCTGAGCAAGCGGTAGTGCAGCTCTCAAAGAGGAATCAATTCGTTGAATAAAGTAAAACTTTTTCTTGTTTACAAATATCAGTAGGGACGCAATGCATTGCGTCCCTACTTGTTTATACCCAAACCACCAATCTTTTTAGCATTTTTTTGTTAGAAAGTATCTCTTAAACCATTTAACTATTGCTTCCGAATATCGATATTTGTTGTTGCGAATCGAATTTCGTTATTTTTACCATTCAAATGAGTCGTATGGCACAAAAAAGTAAAGGACCTGCAAAAGAGTCTTTTTCAGAAAAACAGCATAAAAGAGCAACAATCGCCTATTGGTTACTGGCTACTTTTCCGCTTTATTTCATCGGGGCATTGTTGATGTTCCAATCGGAAGACAACCTTCCTCCCGTTGCAATGCTCGACAATCCACCGGAATTATTGGCTTCTGTGATCATTGCCGATGATGGTGAAACAGAATTGGGGCGCTACTGGAAGATCAACCGAACTTCGGTAGAATACCGTAAAATCAGCCCGAATGTAACCGATGCATTGATCGCTACGGAAGATGAACGTTTTCATGAACATTCCGGAGTAGATTTCAAAGCAATCGGACGTGCGATCATCAATGTTGGTGGTGCCGGAGGTGCCTCTACGATTACCCAACAATTAGCAAAACAATTATATACCCTTCAATTACGTGAACGAATTGAGCTGGCCCGTGCAAACGGAGAAGATGTAGAAGCGGGTTCTTCCGGGAGAATTGGAAGAATGTGGTCCCGTTTGAATGAGAAAGCGCGAGAAAATATCATTGCAACTCGTTTAGAAACACGTTTCACAAAAGAAGAGATCATTACGATGTACCTGAATCAGTTTGATTTCCTGTACAATGCGGTAGGAATTTCCAATGCATCCAAAGTATATTTCAATAAAAAGCCAGGAGCACTTTCCAAAGAAGAAGCAGCAATGCTGGTAGGGATGTGTAAAAATCCGGCTTTGTACAATCCTTATACTTTCAAGATCAAGAATTACAGACTTTCTTTGGCCCGAAACAAAGGTGTTGAACCGTCGGCGATAACAGCGGCAGAGATTTCTGAGGCCAGATCAGCCGATAGTCTTCGTGCATTGACCAGACGCAACCAGGTTTTGAAACAATGGTTGAAAAATTCAGATGAAGGAAACGAAGCACTGCGCCAGAAACTGACTCAGGCAGAATATGACCGATTGAGCAAAAAGCCATTGATCACAAACTACCAGGTAGTAGATCACAAACGTGGAATTGCTCCATACTTCAGAGAATCACTTCGCAATGAAGTAACCGAATTATTGCAGACTAAAAATGCAGACGGTTCTTTGGTTTACAAACGTGAAGATGGTCTTCCGTATGACATTTACAGAGATGGTTTACGCATTTATACAACCTTGAATGCAGATATGCAGGCTCATGCGGAATACGCCCTGGAAAGACATTTGAAGGATGAAATGCAGCCTTTATTCGACAAGAACAATAAGTCAGCGAAAAACTGGCCATTCTCTAACTCTTTATCGGAGGATGAAGTAAATGGCATTATGAATTCTTCTATGCGCCGGTCAGATCGTTACCGGATGCTTTCTGATGCGGGATTATCAGAAGATGAGATCAGAAAAAACTTCAACGAACCGGTTCAAATGCGTGTATTCAGCTGGAAAGGTGAACGAGATACAATCATGACGCCGATGGATTCCATGCGTTATTACAAATCATTCCTGCAGGCCGGATTAATTTCCATAGAGCCGAGCACCGGATTTGTAAAAGCATGGGTTGGCGGGGCGAATATTGACCATTTTGCTTACGATCACGTGAAACTGGGGAAACGCCAGGTTGGTTCGACGATCAAACCATTTATCTATGCGTCCGGAATAACAATGAATGTCGTGAAACCGGGATTAGTTATTCCGAATATTTCATACTGTGTTGATTTATATGACCCAAGCGGAAACCCTGATGGACAGTGGTGTCCACGAAATTCTGACGGAAGTGGAAACGGAGGAACTATTTCCATCCAGAGAGGTCTTGCTCTTTCCAAAAACAATGTAGCCGTTTATGTGATGAAACAGATGGGTGCACTTGCCGGACCAAAAACCGTAGCAAAACTGATGCGGGATATGGATATCGAATTGCTGGACAGAGATATAGTTCCGGCTATGTGCCTGGGATCCATGGACCTTTCCTTATATGAATTGGTAGGTGCTCAATCCACTTTCGTGAACAAGGGAATCTTCAATAAGCCTACGAGTATTTTGCGGATTGAAGACCGCTCCGGGCATGTTATTTACAGTGCAAAAACGGTTTCAAAAGAAGCTTTGAATGAGCATGTTGCATATACTGTTCTAAAAATGATGAAGGGTGTGATCCAGGGTGGTACCGGAAGCAGAATACGCGGAGGTGCTGCGTATGGAGGAATTGCTTATCCAACAGCAGGAAAAACCGGTACAACTCAAAATAATTCGGATGGCTGGTTCGTTGGTTTAACACCCGATTTGGCAACAGGAGTTTGGGTTGGAGCAGAAGACCGCGGAGTACGTTTCCGAAGCACCGATCTGGGACAGGGGGCAAGAATAGCTCTTCCTATTTACGGATATTACATGAACAAAGTTTATAAAGATCCGAAAATAGCCATATCAACAACGGATTTTGTGGCACCTCGGAATTTTGATAATTCCGTCTTTAATTTGACTGGTGTAGAAATAGATCCTGCAGTAGCCGATACAACAGCCGAGATTGTTGACCAAATACAAATGTGATAGAAAGTCATGAATAAAGTTGTAAAAAACGTTGAGGAAGCTCTAAAAGGTATTGAAGACAATATGACCCTGATGGTCGGCGGATTCGGGTTATGCGGAATTCCGGAGAACTCGATTGCACAATTGGTGAAAATGGGTACAAAAGGATTGACTTGTATTTCCAACAACGCCGGGGTGGATGATTTTGGTTTGGGTTTATTGCTGCAAAAGAAGCAGGTCAAAAAAATGATCTCTTCTTACGTGGGTGAAAACGAAGAATTTGAACGCCAAATGCTTTCAGGTGAATTGGAAGTAGATTTGATTCCGCAGGGATCTTTGGCAGAACGCTGCAGAGCAGGCGGAGCGGGAATTCCGATGTTTTATACTCCTGCCGGTTACGGAACAGAAGTTGCCGAAGGAAAAGAAGTACGTGTATTCAACGGGAAACCACACATTTTAGAAAGTGCTTTGACGGCCGATTTTGCCATTGTAAAAGCCTGGAAAGGCGATACGGAAGGAAACCTGATCTTCAAGGCTACAGCTCGCAATTTCAATCCCATGATGGCCATGGCCGGAAAAATTACAGTTGCTGAAGTAGAAGAATTGGTTCCCGCAGGAGAATTGGACCCGAACTTCATTCACACTCCGGGAATTTTCGTTCAACGGATTTTCCAGGGAGAAAAATTTGAAAAACGCATCGAACAACGTACCGTTCGATCAAAATAAGTAATAGAAATTGACTAAGAAGGAAGTGGCTGATTTGGCCACTTTTTCTTTTTATCCTTGCTGCAAGCAAAAAGAGATAACTTAGTAAACGAATTAAACCCGACAATTTTGATTCCAAAAAACTCCAAAACAATTTATCCCGATACTTCGGAACGGCTCATTACCTGGATCCTATTTTTGGGTTTACTGGTCTATGCCATTTTGAGGGCCTGGATCGTTGAGCCAATCCACGATGAAGTTGCCACGTATTTTCATTACATTGAAACAGGAGAAATCCGGGGTGGACGCTCCTTAATGGATGCTAATAACCACTTATTCAACAGCTGGTTGGGGAATCTCTCCTACCGTTGGTTCGGAGAACATTTCTTTCTGTTCAGACTTCCCGCAGTTGCCTGTTTCTGCCTGTATTTTTGGTCGAGCAGAAAACTAACCCGCAACCTGAATCTAGGTCTTTGGGGAGAATTTTGTTTCGTCGCATTGAATACCATTCCATGGATCTTTGATTATTTCAGCTACACGAGAGGATATGGTCTTGCAATCGGGTTCTTCATGGCAGCATTGTTCCAATTATCTCTGTGGCTGAAAGAAAAACACACCGGTCATTTGATGCTGCTTTTAGGATTTCTTTATTTGGCGGTACTTTCCAATCTCACTTACCTCATTACTTCTTTAATCATCCTTGCCTATATCGTTTTCATCACTTTGATCTACGCAAAGAAAATAGGTATCAAATCATTGGTTTTTCACGGCTTTTTGCTGATTGTTTTCTGTTTTTCCCTCATTCCGCTTATTCAATTCAGTTTTGAACTCAAAGAAGCCGGGGCACTTTACTATGGAAGTTTGGACGGACTTTGGTGGGTAACCGGGAAAACACTTTCGCGCTACATTTTATTCTACGATGCAAACTGGCTTCGAATTGCCTATCTGCTGATCGGTTTAACGGGTGCTGTTCTCCTGTTCCTGCAATGGAAAAAAGAAAGCTGGCTTCAATTCCTGGCAAGTACTTCTTTCTGGTTATCGATGCTGATTGCCGGAAACATCTTTGCTATTCTTTTCCTGGCAAAAGTCATGCAGGTAAATTATCCCGAAGACCGTGCTGCCATGTATCTTATTCCCTTGAGTATTCTGGCATTAACAACCCTTTTTGCTCAAAACAAAATCTCGAAGTACTTCTTACTCGTTCTGCTGTTCTTCCCCATCAGTTTTATCGTGAAATTGAACCTGAACACTTCCATCTTCTCCCCCGACGACCGAATGAGCGAAACATTCTATAAAAATGCGGTGAAAGACCTGAAAGCGAATGAAACGGTAAGCATTTATCCGATCCAGCAGCTGACCTATTCGTATTTTGAACGGACAAATCCACAGCATCCGATCAAACACATCGGGACGCTTCAGAAAGATTTCCTTCCTTCCAGTGATCTGATCCTGACGAAAACCACCTGGCTGTTCCCCAAAGACGATATCAGCGCTTACAAAGTAGTGGCAAAAGATCCGGCGAGTTCTTATATAGCGCTGAAACGAAAAGTTCCGTTCAAACAGGTTCATTTGTTCGATTCAATAGGTAAAACACGTCAGTCAAACGAGGAATACATCCTGTTTTACGATGGTCCGATCCGCCCGGAATGGCGCAACAAACTGATCCAAATCGAACTGAAAGCAGATTTCAAAACGGATAAAGAACTGAATGATTTCAATGCAGTGATTTCCACCAATGATTCCAACAATGTTAACCTGCGTTACGAATATCAAAACCTCCGCTGGTATTACGGGGAGAACGTACAGCTGTTTAAATTGCACTATCCGGTTGCCGCAAAGCATTTTCTGGACGAAGAATCCCGTTTGATTATTTATATTTGGAACCCGGAAAGAAAGCATTTCAAGCTTATCAATCCGACCATTCAGATTATTGAGTTAAAATAAAGCACATGGCACTAGATAAAACTGGAATTGCAAAGCGTATTGCACAGGAACTACAAGACGGTTGGTACGTGAATTTAGGAATTGGTATTCCGACACTCGTTGCAAATTACATTCCGGAAGGAATCGAGGTTGAATTTCAGTCTGAAAACGGAATTCTTGGAATGGGTCCTTTCCCTTTTGAAGGAGAAGAAGATCCGGATTTGATCAACGCAGGAAAACAGACAGTCACACTTCAACCCGGAGCATCTATTTTTGATTCTGCTACTTCTTTTGCTATGATTCGTGGTCAGCACGTTCAGTTAACTGTTCTTGGAGCCATGGAAGTTTCTCAAAACGGAGATATTGCCAATTGGAAGATTCCCGGGAAAATGGTAAAAGGAATGGGGGGTGCAATGGATTTGGTTGCTTCTGCTGAAAATATCATCGTTGCCATGATGCATTCCAATAAAGCAGGTGAATCGAAAATTCTGAAAACCTGCACTTTGCCTTTAACAGGTGTTGGCTGCGTAAAGAAAGTAGTAACCGAATTAGCCGTATTGGAAATCAAAGACAATAAATTCCACCTCATTGAGCGCGCTCCAGGAGTAAGTGTCGAAGAAATCATTTCTAAAACCGAAGGAGACCTGGTAGTTCCTGATGTTGTACCGGAAATGAATATCTAATAAATCGCTCTTTTTTACGTTATCCACAAATGATTCAAAAATTATCCATTCTTATTCCGGCATACAATGAGGGTCCAACCATTCACCTTATTTTGGACAAAATCAAAAAAGTTCAGCTTGAAAACAACGTTCAAAAAGAATTAGTAATCGTTAATGATTGTTCCAAGGACAATACGGTGGAACGTGTAGAAGCATACATGGCTGCCAATCCGGAAATGGATATCCGCTTGATTTCTCAACCCCACAACCAGGGAAAAGGTGCGGCCATCAATCGTGCAATCCAGGAAGCAACCGGTGAATACATCATCGTACAAGACGCAGATTTGGAATACGATCCGGAAGAATACAACCTGCTTTTAAAGCCGGTTTACGTGGATAATGCCGATGTTGTTTATGGTTCGCGTTTTATGGGCCATCAGCCTCATCGCATCTTATTTTACTGGCACTCAAAAGGAAATAAATTCCTGACAGGTCTTTCCAATATAATGACGAACCTGAATTTGACGGACATGGAAACGTGTTATAAACTGATTCGCAGTTCGATTGCAAAAGACATTAAGATCAGAGAAAATCGTTTTGGAATTGAACCGGAAATCACCGCAAAATTGGCAAAGCGCAAAGGAATTCGCATCTATGAAGTGGGTATTTCCTATTACGGGAGAACTTACGAAGAAGGCAAGAAAATTGGTTGGAAAGATGGTTTCAGAGCTATTTACTGTATTATCAAGTACCGCTTTACGAACTAATTGGCACTTCGACTCCGCTCAGTGACCAATTGAACCCTAAACCAATAACCCAAAGGTGATTGAATGCTTACGCGGGAGCTACAGCATAGGCGCAGCGGAGTCCAAATCACACTTTAATACCTGATTTTCCGCGACCAGCTTATCGCACGTCTTTCAACCACCAGGTAATAGCAGTAAGCAAAAATAATTGCAACCACCGATGCTAAGATCAGGGCATGCCAGCTATTCAAATTCACGTAATGCTCGTTTTTAAACACAAAGAGGAATAGTCCGCCGGATAAACCATGCGTTAAGTAAAGCGAATAGGAAAACTGCCCCAGCCATTCCAGCCAGGCCGATTTGATTTTCACCCAAAGCAGAAAAGTAATTCCTATGCCCAAAACAAGGATATCTTCCCATGGAAAAATAGCGATTAGGACGAACAGACTTCCAGCCAGGATAACTGAATTCAATAAAATATTCTTCGAACGATAGATTTCGGAACAAGCTATTCCCGCGGCAAAAAATGGAATGTTGTGCACAATATCTATGGAATGAAAAAACAAGACACTGAGCAGGCTAGAAAATAAGATCAGTCCATAAATCCATTGACTTTTGCGCATCCAGATCACTAAAAATCCGATTACAAGGTAAAACAGGAATTCGACTTTCAAAGTTACAAAGATCGGATTCATCCACTGAGAATCCCGGAAAATATCGACAGTCAGGGTAGCATTTTGCAAAATTTGTCTGGGGTTATATCCGTAATTTCCCTTCCAGATCAATGCTACCAAACATATCAGGATCAAAGTACCCAGGAAAGGGGGAAAAATGCGTGCAAAGCGTTTCCAGATGTATTTCAAATAATTGTAAGATGCCGGATTGGTATTCGAAAGGGAATAATAAATGACAAATCCTGAAATGATGTAAAACAATTCCACACCTTGTGCGCCAAATTGTGAAGATTCACGGATGCCCGCATTTCCAATTAAAAACCCATCTACACCATTAAATGAAAGGAAATGAAACACCAGCACCATCAAAGCGGCCAATGCACGCAGTGATTCTATATGTCCCAGGTGTTTTTTCCCTTTTTCCAATGTGGTGCTAAAATACGCTTTCTTAATTCAACCTCAATAAAAAACCCCGACGCTGCCTTGCAGGTCGGGGTTTAAAGGTATGTTCTAATGATTTAGTACAATTCCTGTTTTAAAGCTGTACGATAATCCTTAATTTCTTCTCTATTGATCTTGTGTTCTGCATTCTTCAACAAGTTCAGTAAATACAAAAAGTTCTCCTGATCTTCGATCTCCAAAGGATATTCATTTCCTTCTTCATCTTCTTCGTATTGTGCCTGAACATCAAATGAATTTCTGTCCAACAAAAACTCGTACGACAAACGCAAAACCTTTACAACCAAAGGATCTTGTTCTTTCAAAGCCTGCTCACGCAATTCTTTCAAATCGTCTACAACACCTTTGTAAGTAATCCCCTCTTTTTCTACTTTGGAAACAATCGTTTCTAATTTCTTATTGGCTATGGCCGTTTTCATACTTCAACTTTCAAGACATGCAAATGTAATGACTTCTTACCAGTTAAAATAACATCTATAACGATTTTTTATAAAATCCTTCGAATTTCCACTTAGATGACCCGCTTTCTTTTCTGATTAGGGCGCATACCTAGAACGAATGACTATATTTGTATAAACAGAAAAACCAAACGTTTGCTAGATATAACACTCAAAGGCATCCTTACCGGATTTATACTTAGTATAATGATCGGACCCGTATTCTTTCTTCTTTTGGAGACGAGTATTCGGAAGGGAGTCCGCGCTGCTATTGCATTTGACATGGGTGTTCTGCTTTCCGACCTCATCTACATCATCATCGCCCTCATTTTCTATTCCGAGGTCAGTAAAATCACTTCCGGTGAATACGCGCACATCATTTCCATTGTCGGAGGAATTATTCTAATGATTTTCGGATTGGTTACTTTGCTGAAAAAGCCTAAGGAAGATGCCAAGGAAACCGATAAACAATTAAACAGCACTAAAAAAGACCTGATTCTCCTGGGATTAAAAGGGTTTCTGCTCAATTTTGCCAATCCCGGAGTTATTTTTTATTGGATTACTGTCATTGCGTTGGGTGCCGACGGAAAGAAAAATGCAGATGAAGCCATTGATGAAAGTACGTATTTGTACATCCTGATCATCATGGTAACCTTCTTTGCTGTGGACCTTTTGAAGATTTTTGGCGCTAAAAAACTAAGACCATTCATTACTGAAAATGTATTAGTGGGACTCAACAGGCTTATTGGTCTGATTATTATCGGGACAGGAGTTTTGTTAATGATCAAAGGCTTTATGGCAAAATAAGTCTTGTAACATTTCCATTTAATAGTGATTATTACCTTGAAATATCATTCCAATTCCATGAAATTCCTTTGTATCTTCTTTTCTCTCTTTTCTTTTACTCTGATTGGTCAGGTGATCAACAAGGAAAACCTCACTCCCAAAGAGAAGAATTACTATGATTTTCAACAAACCCAATTGGAATCTATTGGAAGTTATTACAGAGATCCGCTGGGAACATCGCAGGACAAACACGGAAAATGGTTGTACTATGATCGTTTTGGAACCGTGATCGAAGAACGCAATTATTACCGCGGAAAACTTCACGGAAGAGTCGTAGCATTTCATTCGAATGGCAAAAACAAACAGGAAGGTTATTTCAAAAAAGGAGAACAAGACAGTGTTTTCAGGGAATGGAATGAAACCGGGAAGTTAAGCGTTCAGGGGAATTATAAATTCGGACTGCCCGTTGGAATTTGGGAATATTACTACCTGAGCGGTGAGAAAAAACAAATAGAGGAAATCATTGATTCCACGACCTATTTGCGTGAATTCTGGTTACCTGACAGTTTACACACTCAAAAAGTAAAAAACGGAAACGGTGAATACCTGACCTGGTTCGACACTGGGATGGAAAAAGAATGGTACAACTACAAAGACGGGTTAAAAAACGGTCCTTTTGAAGAATTCTCCATTTACGGCTACATGCTCATCAACGGGAAGTTCAAAAATGGCCAGAAAGACAGTACCTGGAATTTTTTCTATTACACCGGAAAGAAAGAGAAAATCAGTAACTACGTCAATGGAAAATTGAACGGCGATTACAAATACTTTTACGACAACGAACAAGTCAATGTAGAAGGTGCTTATTTGAATGGCGAAAAATCAGGTTTGTGGACCTGGTATACGAAAAAAGGCACCAAAGACATGGAAGGTTCTTTTGACATAGGACAGCAAAACGGAAAATGGACTTATTGGTATCCAACCGGAGAGCTTCGCAATTACGCCGAATACGATCACGACAAAAAAACCGGCACCTGGCAGTATTTCTATAAAGACGGAAGTAAATTCAAAAGTTCGCCCTACGCGAATGACCTGAAAGAAGGGCTGTGGGAAACTTGGTATGAAAACGGGAAACTGCTCATGTCCGGAAAATACGAGAAAGACAAGGAAGAAGGAACCTGGGTGAATTACTGGGAAACCGGGAAAGAAAAGAACATTGCCACTTTCAAAAACGGATTGCTGCATGGTAAATGGGAGTCTTACTTCCCCACAGGAAAGCCAAATATTTTTGGGAATTATAAGGATGGAGAAAAAACAGGTGAATGGACCAGCTTCTTCGATAACGGAAAGCCGAAAGATGTTTTCAATTACAAGGTCATTACCAAAAAATCCAAGATCCAGAATGGTCCTTTGAAAGACTACGATGTGAAAGAAAGTATCAAGGATGGTCATGCGGTCTCATTTTCCCAAAAGGATTACAAAAAAACCGAAGAAGGAGATTACAAAAACGGTGAAAAAGACGGAGTTTGGTACACTTACTGGCCGGGCGGACATATTCCAAGTAACACAACGACTTATAAAAACGGGTTGCTGGATGGAAAATCTACTGAACTGGACCGCAGGGGAAACCTGGTTTCGGAAACCGAATACAAAAACGGCTTGAAGCACGGAAAGATGAAAATCTACGACAAACGCGGCAAAGTAGCCAAAGAACTGGAGTTTGAATTCGGTCAGCAGGTAATTAAAGGCGCCGGTGGAAGTAATATTGAGTTTAAAACGAGATAGAGAAAGTTCAAGAGTTAAAAGCGTTCAAAAAGTTAAAAGTGGCTTAATCACAAATTTGAACATTTGAACATTTGAACATTTGAACATTTGAACATTTGAACATTTGAACATTGCAAAATGTCATCTTTTTTCTTAAATTAAGTAAGAAAAGGCTCATGACAGACCAGGAATTGGGAATTTTCGGGGAGCAAATGGCTCAAAAGTTCCTTTTAAAGAACGGATATTCCATCCGCAAGATCAATTATCGGTATTTAAAATTCGAGGTTGATATCATTGCTGAAAAGGAAGAGAAAATTGTGGTAGTTGAGGTGAAAACCCGTCAAACTGCAGAAATCGGAGAACCGTGGATGGCAGTTACCAAAAAGAAACAGCGCCAGATCATCTTTTGCGCTAATGAATACATCCAATCCAGGGATTTACCCAATGAAGTGCGTTTCGATATCATTTCGATCGTTCACAATCAATTCCGGACTAAACTGGAGCATATTGAAGATGCGTTTTCAACTTAAACCAACAGTGTTTTTACCGCAAAGGAAATCTGTTTTGCGTGTTCTAATTCCTACAGCTTATCAAAGCTTGGTATGATGAATTTCACATCCAAACAATACCTTGAGTTAGAATACTTGTTTAATCAAAACGGATTAAAAACCGAATAGTGACATAATTGCAAAAAATAGTAGGCACGCGATTAATCGGGAATTAATCACAATTGACATCCAGACTTAATTTTTACCACAAATGCACAAATTATTGGCTCGGCTACCGCACTCGCTTTTGAGCCTTGCAAATATATTATTCCTATTGTTTACTGGGTAAAGAGGCGACTGGTAAGCGCCTCAGACATTTGCGCATTTGCGGTAAAATATAACACGATTGTATATTAAAAATGGTTTGGGTGCGAATAATACATATATCCCGATTAATCGTGTGCCTGCATTTAACCTATTTCCCTTTTGAATTTTACATTCATCATTTTGCATTAAAAACCATTGGTTTCCAGCATTGTAACATTTCTCAATTAAACGTATTATCTTTGCAGCGTCTACTGCGATAGTAAACATTTAATTCTGCTCGTGATGAACACAAGAAAAACAGGTACAGGGAAAGGCCGTACAACAACAGGAAGAGGTGCAAAACCAACAGGTTCCAAACCCACAGGATCAAAGCCTGCTTCCAGAACAGGGAAGCCTACAAGAGGCGGAAAACCCGCTCCGGGAACGGAAAAATCAGACGCTCCTAAATCCAGTACTTCAAGGCCAAGACCGGTAAGTGCGGATGGATCTTCAAAACCTTATTTCAAACCGAAAGTTCGTAAAGGTGATCCATTGCCAACTTTCAATGAAGACGAAGTGCGTTTGAACAAATACTTGTCGAATGCCGGAGTTTGCTCCCGTAGAGAAGCAGATGTATTGATTCAGACAGGTGTTGTTTCCGTGAATGGTGAGATCATTACCGAAATGGGTTACAAGATCAAAAAAGACGACAAAGTACAATACGATGGTGAAACCATTAACGCGGAGGTTAAGCGTTACGTACTTTTGAATAAACCAAAAGGATTTATCACCACTATGGATGATCCACTGGGAAGAAAAACCGTCATGGGATTGGTGATCAATGCATGTAAAGAACGAATCTATCCGGTAGGAAGACTTGACCGCGATACAACCGGACTATTGTTGTTTACAAACGATGGAGATATGGCTAAAAAGCTGACTCACCCGCGTTACGAAGCAACGAAAATCTATCATGTTGAAGCCGACAAACCGGTTCAAAAAGAACATTTGGAATTGTTGATGCGCGGAATCGAATTGGAAGACGGACGCATCCAGGCAGATAAAGCAGAATATGTAACGGATGGAAAATCTGGCCGTGAGGTTGGAATCGAGATCCACTCGGGTAAAAACCGCATTGTACGCCGTATGTTTGAGAAATTGGGCTACGAAGTAGTGAAACTGGACCGTGTTCAATTTGCAAGCCTGACGAAAAAAGATTTACCAAGAGGATATTACCGCCATTTAACGGAGAAAGAGGTGAGTTTTTTAAAAATGACTAAATAATTCAACATGCACAGAAAGCTGTTACTCCTGGTTCTTTTAGCAGTTATTGCAAACCCGGTTGATGCTCAGATCAGAAAGCATCAGCGGAAGAGAAGTACCAATGCAGGTACGCTTTTCTTCTACTGGGGTTATAATCGCACGGCTTATACTCCGTCTACGATCCATTTCACCGGATCAGATTATGATTTCAAACTGCAGGGTGTAAAAGCAACAGACAGACAGCCGAGAGGAATAAATCTGTATTTGAACCCGGTGAATATGACCATTCCGCAGTACAACTTCCGGATTGGTTATTATTTTACGGAGAAATGGGCATTTTCTGTTGGAGTTGATCATTTCAATTATGTGATGCGCCACGATAAGGAAGTGACTTTAGACGGTCATTTCGATATGACGGCAGATTCTATTTGGGATGGGAATTATAACCAGGAATCGGTTTTGGTTGATCCGAACCATTTCCATTATGAGCATTCCGGAGCACTGAATTATTTAAGGATCGAATTGATGCGTTCGTTCGATTTGGTTGAATTGGGAGACAGAAGGCAGTTTGCAATTACTGGAAATGTGGGATTGAATATCGGTCCGATGCTGACTACCACGAACTTCCTGTTTTCAAACGAACAAACGAATCGATCTACAGCGCTTTCCGGGTATGGAATTGGTGCAAATGCCAGTGCACGGTTTGAATTTTTCAAACACGTATTCATACAAGCGGAAGGCGGATTGGCTTTCGCGCATCTTCCGGCCGTTAAAACACGTGCAAATGACCGCAATCAACGAGCAAAACAAGCTTTCGGATTAGCGTCTGCAAATGTATCTTTGGGACTGATGTTCTACATCAAAACAAAGAACGGCTGTGATAGCTGTCCGCATTGGTGATTTCGACTCCGCTCAATCACCTTTTGTGGAGAAGAACTAAATAATATCTTAAGGTGGCTGAGCGGAGTCGAAGTCACCGGTTAATAAATAAATACTAACTAATAAAATATAGACTGTAAAATGTCACAAGAATTATCAGAACAGGAAATCCAGAGACGACAAACGTTGCAGCACTTGCGCGATGCGGGAATTGATCCTTATCCTGCTGCTCTTTACCCGGTAACCGATTATTCGGCTTCTATCAAGAATAATTTTGAAGAAGGAAAAACAGTTTGTTTGGCCGGTAGAATGATGAGTCAGCGTATTATGGGAAAGGCTTCTTTTGCTGAATTGCAAGACTCGGAAGGAAGAATCCAGGTGTACTTTAACCGCGACGAAATTTGTCCGGGAGAAGATAAAATGCTTTACAACGACCTGTTTAAAAAATGGTTGGACCTGGGTGATTTCATCGGAATCAAAGGAGAAGTTTTCAAAACTCAGGTAGGAGAAGTTTCCGTGAACGTGAAAGAATTCCAATTATTGAGTAAATCATTGAAACCACTTCCGCTTCCAAAAACGGATGCAGACGGGAATGTTCACGATGCATTGACAGATCCGGAAACACGTTACCGTCAGCGCTATGTTGATTTGGTTGTGAATCCGCAGGTGAAGGAAGTATTCGTAAAACGGACGAAGTTATTTACAGCGATGCGTAATTTCTTCAACGACGCGGGTTATATGGAAGTTGAAACACCGATTTTGCAGGCAATTCCGGGTGGAGCTTCTGCACGACCGTTCATTACGCATCACAATGCTTTGGATATTCCGTTATACATGCGAATCGCCAACGAATTGTACCTGAAAAGATTGATCGTTGGTGGATTTGACGGTGTTTATGAGTTCTCCAAGAACTTCCGCAACGAAGGAATGGACAGAACACACAATCCGGAATTTACAGCCATGGAAATCTATGTTTCATACAAAGATTACAACTGGATGATGGATTTCACCGAGCGTTTACTGGAACATTGTGCAACAGCAGTAAATGGAACAGCAGATTGTACTTTCGGCGAGCACAAAATCAGTTTCAAAGCTCCCTACAAGCGTGTAACTATGCGTCAATCGATCATTGATTTCACCGGTTTTGACATCGATGGAAAATCAGAAGACGAATTGAGAGCTGCTGCAAAAGGAATGGGAATTCCGGTGGATGATACGATGGGTAAAGGAAAATTGATCGACGAGATCTTTGGTGAAAAATGCGAAGGAAATTACATCCAGCCAACATTCATCACGGATTATCCGAAGGAAATGTCTCCATTGTGTAAAACACACCGTGAAAATCCGGAATTGACAGAGCGTTTTGAATTGATGGTTTGCGGAAAAGAAATTGCAAATGCTTATTCGGAGCTAAACGATCCGATTGATCAGCGCGAGCGATTTGAAGACCAGGTACGTTTGGCAGAAAAAGGAGATGATGAAGCAAACGGATTGATCGACCAGGATTTCCTGCGTGCATTGGAATACGGGATGCCCCCAACTTCCGGTTTGGGAATTGGGATGGACCGTTTGATCATGTACTTAACGAACAATCCTTCCATCCAGGAAGTATTATTCTTCCCTCAAATGCGTCCTGAAAAAGTGGCAAAAGTTGTTTTGAACGAAAACGAGCAATTGATCTTTGATATCATGCAGCGAGAGAAAAAAATGGAATTACTGAGCCTGAAAGAATCTGTAAACCTGAGCAATAAGGCTTGGGATACAAGTATCAAAGGATTAACGAAACATGGCTTACTGAAAGTGACAAAAATTGATGAAACATTGACTGTTGATTTGATTTAATCTCATTTTAAAATAATCCGAATCCCTGATTTGCTTCGCCAAGTCAGGGATTTTTTTTGTTCCCCGGGATAAGTGCAGGATTATCCACCATTTACCTTGGTAGTTAATTGTTAAAAATTAATTTTTGAATTCATAAATCAACAAAATTTTCACAAATCGAACTTTTCAGGCAACTATTTTTATCAAACAGCAATCTATAGTACTGTGAAACAATTACTAACGGAATAGTGGGTTATTCAAAATAAATAGTACCTTATTCCGAATTTACCAACCAGGTAAAAGCCAGAATACGCTTTATGAACCGAAAAAGAACTGATTCGAACCGACTGATTATTTCAGCGTGTGCTATTGGCGCAATTGCATTATTGATCTTTATAGTTCCCGCTTGTAAGAAGAAACCAAAAGTAGAGCCCATCGACCCGCCTGTGGAAGAACCCACGGGAGTTTCTGTGGATCTGACGACCGTTCCATACACGAAGTTATCCGATTACCGGTTTTTCCAGGGAGAATTGAAAAATCAAACTCCTGCGGAAAAAGTCATTCCTTACGAACCGGCATCCGGGCTTTTTACTGATTACGCCCATAAAAAACGTTTCATCTGGATGCCTTCCGGAACGCAGGCGACTTATAACGGTGATCACAGTGTACTCGAACTTCCGGTTGGTGCCGCATTGATCAAAACATTTTATTATGACAATGTTCAACCATCCAATACAACCCGGATCATTGAAACCCGGATCATGATCCGCAAATCTTCCGGGTGGATCTTTGCCAATTATGTTTGGAATACTGAGCAAACAGAGGCTTACCTCGACATGAACGGAAGTTTTACAACTATCAGCTGGCTGCAAAACGGAATACAAAAAAGTACTTCGTACCGCATTCCGAATCAAACGGAATGTCACACGTGTCATAAACTAAATGACGAACCTATTCCGATCGGTATCAAACCACAAAACCTGAATATCGATTATGCATATCCGGACGGGACTCAAAATCAATTGCAAAAACTAGTTGCTGTTGGTTACCTGCAGAATAATCTTCCCGGAAATATTGTTTCCACGGTTAATTATATGGATCAGACAAAAACCGTTGATGAACGTTTCAGATCTTATGTAGACATCAATTGCGCGCATTGCCATGCTGAAAACAAACATTGCTCCTACCGACCAATGCGTCTGGCTTATTCAGAGACTTCAGATCCGATTAACCTCGGACTCTGCGTAGAACCGGATGAAGATATTGGTGGTGGTGCTTATGCATATATCATCAAACCAAATGATAAAAACCGATCGATGATGCATTACCGATTGAGCTCTACCCTGCCTAGCGAACGTATGCCATTATTAGGCAGAACTATTGTTCACGACGAAGGACTGCAGCTCCTTGAAGAATGGATTACCTGGAAACAAACCTGTAACTAATACACTATTTATGAACTTTAAAACCAAAGGATTATGAAAATTAACTTTACTTTTTTCCTCTTACTGGGATCACCTTTCCTCTCCCAGGCCCAAAACACCTGTGCAACGGCTCTGCCCATTACCCCGGGAACAACTTATGCCGTGACTGCGGTTGACGGAACTGACGTTCCAACCTTAATCTGTACTACAAACGGGACCGGCCAAACTGCCGGAGAGTGGTATACCTATACACCAAATGCGAACTACACGGTGACTTTGACAACCGATTTGCCGGCAACTGGAGGTACGGATACACGATTCCATGTTTACTCGGGAGCTTGTGGCGCACAAGTTTGTGTTTCCGGAGACGATGACGGTGGTTCAGGGTTAACATCAACTGCTTCTTTCAATGTGACAAGCGGAACAATTTACACCATTGCATTTGATAATCGCTGGACATCCGCCGGATTTAGTTTTAAACTAACAGAAGCTCCAATTGTGGTTCAACCTACTCCTCCTGTTACTTTTACAGCAAATACTTTTCCTACAATCAGCGGAAGTTACGGGTTGGCAACTACGGATATGAACGGTGACTTTTTGGATGACATCGTTACGGTATCGTCTTCAAGTGTACAGATTCTCTATCAACAAATCAGCGGAGCTTATGTAACTACCAATATCACAACTCCAACAGCGTTGTTTGAACCATCCTGGAGTATGGCAATCGGAGATATCGATAAAAACGGATTTAACGATATGCTTTACGGAAGCGGGAATGGTGTAACATTTATGAAAGCTAACGCAACAGGAACCGGGTATACCCAGGTTGCCGGTTCTGAATACGTATTCTGTCAGCGCACCAATTTTGTGGATATCAATAACGATGGTAACCTGGATGCTTTCTCCTGCCACGATATTGATCCGAATGTTTATTATTTGAATGATGGCACTGGAAATTTAGTCTTTCATACCGGCGGATTAGGTGATCACACAGAAGGTGGTAATTACGGTTCCATCTGGATGGATTATGACAATGACGGTGACCAGGATTTATTCATTGCAAAATGTCGCGGTGGTGCTTCAACTGCTAAAATTGACGAATTACACAGAAACGACAGTAATAACGGTAACGTATTATTCACAGATGTTTCTGTGGCTGCAGGAATGGCAAATCCAAGCCAATCGTGGTCATCTGCATGGAATGACTATAACAATGATGGATTTATGGACGCATTAATTGGTGCAAGTTCTACTGATGACGGTGGTCACTTCCTGATGAAAAATGACGGAGACGGAACTTTCAGCGATGTCACAACAGGTTCAGGATGGGATACAAATCCCAGCTTGAGCATTGAGCACGTTTCTTTTGATTTTGACAACGACGGTTTTACAGATGTAATGGGCGGAGGTAATAAAATCCTATTCGGAAACGGAAACATGACTTTCTTCCCGATCGTTTACGCATTCTCAAGCGGAGCTGTAGGAGACATGAACAACGACGGATTCCTGGATGTTCGAAATGGGAATACTGTTTACATGAACAACAAAAACAGTAACAACTGGATTACTATTAATTTACAGGGAATTCAAAGTAACTACAATGCAATTGGTGCACGTGTAGAGATTTACGGTTCATGGGGGAAACAGATTCGGGATATCAGAAGTGGTGACGGATTCAGGTACATGAATACCTTGAATGCACATTTCGGGATCGGAACTGCAACGGTAATTGATTCCATTATGATCAAATGGCCATCCGGACATATTGACCAGGTAAATAATCCGAATATTAATCAACCACTTACGGTTGTAGAAGGTTCACATCCATTGAGTTTATTAGAAGTTGACGGGAAAAAAATCGCTTTGTTTCCAAACCCGACAACGGATTATTTAACGATCCAAAACTTTGATTTACTGGATGCATCAAGCATTCAAATCTATACTCAGTTGGGAGAACGCATTCTGAATACGGAGAAAAAAGATGGGAAGATCTCATTGACAGGTTTAGCAAGCGGCCGCTACTTCTTAGTGATCCAAACGAAAGACGGAGAGAAATACTCGGAATCGTTTATTAAGATGTGATAAATATTCATCTATAAAAAAAGGGGCACGATTAATCGCGCCCCTTTTTTTATGTCAATTTATATTATAATTTGAAAATTACCCCTCCGGTAATTAATGATTTTCCATATCCTGCTTCTGCATAAAGCCCCACTTTTTCAGTTGGAATCCATCTAAATCCAACATGCGGCCCCAAGAAGAAAAGAGCTCCTACACGGGAATCGTAATAAGGATCATCGTCATAATCCCTGCGAACATTTCTAAAGACCGGTCCGGAACCGATATTCAAACCTCCGTACACGTCGATTTTGTTAGCGAAATCTTTTCCTGCCTTATCTGCAATTAATTGCAAAAAGTGGAAATTGGCAATAAATGCAATCGGCACACCAACACTCCAATAAGGAGATTTAGATGGCTTAAGATAACCAGGTGCGTAAACACCTCCATAATAATACCCGGTTGTTCTTGCAGAAACTTCAGCTCCTACCAGGAATCCCAGACCAATGTACTTGTGAACCCCAAATTCCATTTGGAGATTAAATGCCCCATAACTTGTGTTGTAGGAACGATCATAATCGGAATACAAGGAATAATGCTGATTATAACCTAATCCTAACTGCAAATACTTGCTTCCACTTCCACCAAAGCCCTGAGCTTGTGAATTGCCTGCCAACAACACAACTGTTGCCAACGTAAGCATCAATTTTACCTTCTTCATAACCAACTTTTTTATCTAAATGTTAAATCAAATATAAACAAGCATCCCAAAAAGATGATAAAAATCAACTTTTTTTGTGATTTGGCTCATTTTAATCCTTTTCATTCATTCTGACCTTTGAACTATAAAAAGCAACAGGTTATGAAAACACAAGAAATAAAACAAAGCACTTGGATGAAGCTGGAAAATCTGGCAACTGAATACCGATTCGGAGTTATTGCGATCTCTTTACTAATTATAGGGTGTTTAGGCGGCGTTACCATGAATTTCGGAGCCGCACTCCATACATGGTCATTGATCGCAGTAGTCATTCCGACAATGACAACCCTTAGTCTACTTTTAGCAGTAGCTCCAATGAGATGGATCCTAAATGCATTTATTGTCACTCTACTAGTTGATATAACGGTCATTTTTATCGTATAACAACCTACTATCCAAAACGAAGCAGGGGTGGAAAATTTTCCGCTCCTGTTTTTTGTTTATACAATTCCAAAGTTGTCAGTACCTTTGCACCTCGAAAATTAAGAACATGATCACAGTAGATAATATTACGGTAGAATTCAGCGGAAAGGTACTATTCAGCGATGTTGCTTTTGTCATTAATGAAACAGACAAAATTGCATTGATGGGGAAAAACGGTGCCGGGAAATCCACCCTGCTGAAAATACTTGCAGGAGTAAACAAAGCAACAAAAGGAGGCGTTTCAGCTCCAAAAGATGCTGTGATCGCTTATTTACCGCAACATTTATTGACAGAAGATAATTGTACCGTTTTTGAAGAAACCAGTAAAGCTTTTGCCGGTATTTTCGCCATGCGTGATGAGATTGAGGAAATCAACCAGCAATTAACCGTTCGCACGGATTATGATTCGGATGATTACATGAAACTGATCGAACGCGTTTCCGAACTCAGCGAAAAGTTCTATTCGATTGAGGAAATCAATTACGACGGCGAAGTTGAAAAAGTGCTGAAGGGAATGGGATTTGAACGGGAAGATTTTACCCGATCTACTTCCGAATTCAGTGGTGGTTGGAGAATGCGCATTGAATTGGCAAAGATCCTGCTTCAAAAACCCGATTTGATCTTACTCGATGAGCCTACCAACCACATGGATATCGAATCGATCCAATGGCTGGAGGATTTCCTGGTAAACAGTGCGAAAGCAGTAGTCGTTATTTCCCATGACCGGGCATTTGTAGACGCCATTACCAATCGCACGATTGAAGTGACAATGGGACGTATTTACGATTACAAGGCCAAATATTCCCATTACCTCGAATTGCGTAAAGACCGAAGATCCCAGCAGCAAAAACAATACGAAGAACAACAAAAGTTCATTGCGGAAACAACCGAATTTATTGAGCGTTTCAAAGGAACTTATTCTAAAACACTACAGGTTCAATCGCGGGTAAAAATGTTGGAGAAACTGGACATTATTGAAGTAGATGAAGTTGACAATTCTGCTTTGCGCCTGAAGTTCCCTCCTGCTCCACGTGCAGGTTCGTACCCGGTTGTGATTACTGATCTTCAAAAGAAGTATGACAATCATGTCGTTTTTTCGGATGTGAATGTAACGATCGAACGTGGAGAAAAAGTAGCTTTTGTTGGAAGAAACGGAGAAGGAAAATCGACTTTAGTGAAAGCAATCATGAAAGAAATTGGTTTTGAAGGAAACCTGGAATTGGGCCACAATGTCCAAATCGGGTACTTTGCGCAGAACCAGGCTTCGCTGCTGGATGAAGAATCAACCATTTTTGAAACCATTGACCGCATTGCCGAAGGTGAGATCCGCACTAAAATAAAAGATCTGCTGGGCGCTTTCATGTTTGGCGGGGATGCTTCAGCCAAAAAGGTGAAAATGCTTTCAGGAGGAGAAAAAACGCGTTTGGCTTTGATGAAATTGCTGCTTGAACCGGTGAATTTGTTAATCCTGGATGAACCTACGAATCACCTGGACATGAAAACAAAGGACATTATCAAAGATGCCTTGCGGGCTTTTGACGGAACACTCATTTTGGTTTCACACGACCGAGACTTCCTGGATGGATTGGTAACAAAAGTTTATGAATTCGGAAACAAGCAGGTGAAAACGCATTTTGACGATATCAACGGCTTTTTGGCAACGAAGAAGATGGAGAATTTGAAGGAGATTGAACGGAAAGCGAATTAAATCATTGTAGGGACGCGAGGCGTTGTGTATTATTCGGACCCAGGTCATTTTTTGAAGCACTATATTTTCTATTTTACCACAAATGCGCAAATGTTTGAGGCGCTTACCAGTCGCCTCTTTCTCTAGCAAACTCTAATAAACCATGTTTTACATGGTTCAAAAGCGAGTGCGGTAGCCGAGCCAATAATTTGTGCATTTGTGGTAAAAACAATAGCGGGTGTCATCACTATAGCTATCGGGAGTGATTAATTCGCGAGGTGTCTCGTCCCTATTAATTAAAAACTGTGCGGATCACTTCAAGCGATTTCATTTTGCGCATGCCGCTTACGTGGAATTGATAATATTCCAGCCAGGCATCGATGAGTTTTACGCGTTCTTCTTTTGGGATGGCATGTGCCAGAAAATCCAGTTTATTTTGGGCCAAACTATCCGTAAGCCAATGCAGCCAGGGCTCTTCGAGATACGAAGGTAAAAAAGGCAATTCATTGGTAAACTTTCCTTCCTGCAATTCAAAATATTTCGGGTAATTGCTTTGAATTTCCGGCTGAAAACCTTCCAGTTTAGAAACCTGTGCCAGGAACCAAATCAGGTAATTACTGAGTTCATCACTTGCATTTATCCATTGGATCTCCTCACTCAAAAATTGAAACAGCCTCTTATCCTGGTGGTTGTCCCGGAGGCAAATCATCATTAACTCAGAAACAAAGAAGGCAATACTTGATTTGAGTGGATTATCCAGTAAATGATGCAAAGGTTCCAGCGACTGCATTTCAGTCAGTTTCAAAAGACTGCTGTCGTTTCGTTTGTAATAGGTAATCTCTACCAGTTCAAGCGGAAAGAGGATCAATCCTTTTTTCTTTTTAGCTCCCTGGAACAGGAAAGTTTGAAGTCCGGACTCCAATGTGAACAGATTGACAATTAAACTGGTTTCAGAATAAGGCAACCGGGATAAAACAACCGCTTTATCCGTAATTTTCATCGGATCACAACTACTTTACCCACTTTCTTACCCTTTCCTTCCGAAGGACCTGTCCAGATAAAATAAACTCCCGAACTTACATCCTCGCCTGTAAGTCTTTTGCCATTCCAGGTTGCTGTTCCACCATTGGAAGTAGTTTTATACACCAAATTTCCGGCAGCATCAGTGATTCTTACATCACTTGCATATTGAATTCCCTGGATAGTGATCGGTCCTGTAAATTCCGGTTTTACCGGATTCGGGAACACTTTTGTTGATGAATAATCCGGATCTTCATACGTTGCATCCGTGCGGTAAGACACCATTCCATTATCGGTGATAATATACAGTTCCCCGGTCAGTTGGTTGAATTCCATATCCATAACCACATTAGAGATCATGGGTGAATTATCCTTATTGAAGTTTGCAATTACTTCCTGTCCGTCTGCAGAAACCAGGAATATTCCTGATTCAGCCGTTCCGATCCATTTCCGGTTTCCTCCATCGACTTCAATATCCGAGATATAGGAAGTTCCTAAAAGCAGTTCGACATTTCCATCGTAGGTCACCAAAATCCGGGAAACATCCGTAACTGAGGAGGTTGAAAAAATCCCTGCGCTGTTATACAGAACCGCCAAACCATTATCTGTTCCAACCCAGATCTCATTGTCGAAATCAACCGCTATGGCAGTTACATTATCCGAAGGCATATTCCCGGATCCTTCACCGGTTTGCATGACACGAATGATATCATCTGCCGGATTTGAAATGGTTCCGTTGTCATTATAACCCATCAATCCTTTTCCATAAATACCCACCCATTTGTTACCATTGTAATCAATTGCCAGTTCGGAAGCATATGCATTTGTGATCAATGGATTGGACGACATGGAATACCAGCTTCCATCCGCGGTACGAACTTTCAATATTTTAGAAGAGTAGGCATTCACAATCCATAAATTTCCGTCATCATCGTAATCCAGTCCGGTGATGCAAGTCATATTATTTCCCAAACTAGTATTTTCCAAAATGGAATTAGAAGCTCCGTACACATTGGTAATTGTTGAACCAGTGACGATACTTAAACCATTTTCACAATATCCTCCAAGGGCAATTTCATCCTCATTTTTCGGATTGATAGCTGCCGTTCCGATCGCCCAAACTCCATTATCCCACAAAGGTGTTTGATTCGTTTTATCATACAAACCCCATTTGTCCTCTTTCATAGTATAAGCGGCCGGAGAGGTGTAGCTTAAATTTACGCGGTCAATTGTTCCGGCAGTTATTACAATCTTACCTTCATTTCCATTGATACTAAAGAAATCATTCTTCGGAGGGCCTTCTGTGGATATAATCGTTGCCGTTCCAAAAGTATCGTATTTCACCAATCCGTTTTTATAATCTGCAACCCAATAACCACTTCCGTCAAATGCAACCGCGCGAATCTCCGGAGCCGTATTCGAATAGTTTGAAATGCCAAAGTAGATAGAAACATCCTCATTAAAAAGATAGTAAGAATCGGAAAAACTCACGCCAAATTTATTATTGACAATTTGAAAATTCGCGATCTCCATATTAAACTGATGACCAATAATTTCCTGCAATCCACCCGAAGTAACTTTCATAATTGAATCGCCGCCGTAAGCCTCTTTTTTTGCGAGCACGTATAATTCGTTGTTATAAACACCCCCTTTCGTGTAAGAAACATCCAGGGCAGGCACGTCTACCCGGTTGTCCACGCTCCAGTTATTCGGATTACCCAGCAGTGGGTTGTTTTCCAGTGCTTTCTGCATTCCATCATTGTGCAATGCATAAATGGAATCATTCACAAACAGGATTGACTGGTAATTTTTAGGAACTGTGAACGGATTATAAGTATCCTTTACTTCGTGTTTCACAGGATCCAGAACGACGATGGCAAAACCGGTAGCAGCGTATACTCTTCCATTTCTTGCCGTGAAACTGTTGATGCGTTTATTTCCGGTAATCGGAGCCAATTTAACTGCCGGTATATTCACGATACTTCCGTCTGAATAAAGCTGGTCGATGTTTCCATTGTCGTATCCGATGAAAAAAGACTTTGTTCCCGGATGGTAAGTAATGCAGGAAACAATGATATCCGAAAGGCCGTTCTGGTCGTTGTAGATCTTCGTTTCTCCTGCAGCCGGATCGTATTCAATCACGCCGGTTTTCAATGCTGCCATGGTAAGTCCGTCACCATATGCCACATCAATCGACTGAGAAGCGGCCACATGCATGCGCCACTGTCCCATCCCAAGCTGCCCGAACGCTGCGGAAGATAAACCCATTAAACCCAGTAAAAGAAGACTTCGCATGAAATTTGTTTTGATGTATAAACGCTTACTCTTCAAAATTATTGGAAAAATCGCAAGAGAAGTGAAAAAAGGAAGTTATTTTACCCACAGAGTAACACAGACAATAAGAATAAGGGCTGTAAATTAGTTTGTTACTTGTGAGTTAAAGCTTCGAACAGATAACTTTTGAGACTTAACCATGAAGAATACAAGGTAAAGATCCGATGCAGAGTAAACTTCAAACTCAAACTGAAGTCACAACTTAACTAAAAACAAAAGAACCACCATTTCTGATGAGTCTTATTTGTGACCCTAATGTCAGATATTTCGAACTATTTGGTGGAGGATATTCAGCGAATTCTGGAGTCCAAATGTGATAAAAAGTGAGCATTTAATTTCTGAATCAGCGATGAAGATTATGTATTTATGCATTTTTTCACTCGAACAATTCAGTAATGAACCGATACCCTACTTCGCTAAAAAAATACGTTTGAAATACGCTGTATTTCTGATTTGTACGTAGTTCTACTTAGAGGTTCAGTTAAAGGTACTTATCTCCACCTACATGAATGTCTGTAAATAACTATTACCGGAAGAATCTTTGGCCTTTTCTCTGGTTTTATTGTCGCTAATTTGAACCATAAATAAAAAGGAAACTCTATAAATATTTAATTATGAAAAAAATACACTACTTATTTAATTCATTTTTTAAAGCATCCATATTTGCTTCTTCCCTTTTCTTCAGTTTCAACTCATTTGCTCAAAATGGCGTAGTTTGGACGGAGGTTCAAGACATAGGAATCCTAGAAATTAAAGAGGAGAATAATAAATTGTATTCGAGTAATACGGATGTTCAACAATTAATAGATAGCTATTCAATATATCAATTTGAGTTGGCCGTTCCGAACTCCAGAAAGAGTAAATTACAAAATGTAGTTGAAGTCAAATGCGATTGTGAAGAAACAGACTTATTGATTGCAATGTCTAAACTTAAAAGTGTTTTTTTAAATCCTGAAATCGGTCCTCATTACGAGACGTTAATGCTTCCTAATGATTATTCAATTGCATTTTCAGATGATTACGCTTTGAATTTAATTAATGCGCAAGAAGCATGGGATATAACAACAGGTGATAGTTCAATTGTAATTGCAATATCCGATCAAAACTTTTCTGTTGAGCATGAAGAGCTCATAGGTAAAATACATTATTACGACACAACGAATATAGATTCACAGTACCATGGAACTGCGGTTGCAGTCACCGCGGCCGGAAACACAAACAATTCAGTAGGTAAAAGTTCAATTGGTTACAATTCGGAACTTGCTTTATACAGAATGTCTTATAACGATATACTTTTGGCAACATACAGTGGATATCGGGTAATAAACCTTTCCTGGACTTCTGGCTGCGAACCAAGTGCTTATGTTCAAAATGTGATTGACGAAGTATATGAGAATGGTTCTATTGTTGTTGCAGCAGCAGGCAATGGTGGTACTTGCGGTGGTCCGGATAGTTTAGTTTACCCAGCGGCTTGTAATCATGTAATATCTGTAACTTCAATCGGCAGTAGCGATAATCATGAATTATACATTGGTGATACAAATTCAACGCATCAGCACCACAGTGATGTCGATATTTCAGCACCAGGGTATTTAGTACCACTTACAATAGCGCCAGATTATTACCTTGTTGGGAATGGAACTTCTTTCGCTGCTCCATTTGTTTCCGGCACAATTGCTTTAATGCTCTCTGTGGATTCTTGTTTGAGTTTTGAAGACGTTGAAACAATTCTATATACCACATCTGTAAACATAGATTCATTAAACCCTCAATACGCTGGTTTAATTGGTAATGGAAGGCTAAACGCTGCTGCTGCTGTTACTATGGCAAATACGTTCAATAGTTGTGGCACAGGAAATGGAACAACTCCTTCCGTGAATGACAATTACCAAGACGTCTACATAACAGAATATACAAGTACTGTTTCACTGGTTGAGAATGAAAATAATAAGCGAATTGAAATAACCGTGTTTCCTAACCCTGCGAGTTTTGGAAATGCAATTACCATAATAAGCAATCAAATCATTGAAAATTGTGAGATTACAAATGTGAATGGGGAAAGGATTCAAATGCTAAATCCAATTGACGATAAGGTAACAGTAACTGGTTTAACTCCAGGGATCTATTTTGCAAGGGTTCATTTGAAATCTGGATTTACAAAAATGAAAAAGATACTAGTAGAATACTAGTAGTAGTAGTAATAGTAATAGTAGTTAGGTAATCTCATAGTTGAGTTAAGTTGTAATAGTAGTTAGGTGGTTAGGTAATCTCATAGTTGAGATAAGTTGTAATAGTAGTAATAGTAGTTAGGTTGTTAGGTAACCTCATAATCTAGTTGAGGTGAAAACCGTGGAATTAATTCCACGGTTTTTTTTATTCTGAATGAATAGATTTGAAATAAAACTGACCATTCAATACTGTTGCAATGTCTGAATTGATTTCACTCACCGATAAATTCTTACTAACAAAACTTTGAGCACCAGCTTCTTAAGTGTTAAGCATATATGTTTTTGCTACTTTGCATCGGCAAAATTAAAATTTGAAATGCACGATTGATTTTAGTTAATCGAGAAGTTAGTTCTATCCCATCTGCCCTGCCCTTTAAATTAATATCCGGAAAAAATGATATCAGGGGAAGTTCAATTATTTCGGCTTCACTATTTTCTGCACTGTCAGACATTCGGCAGTGTAATTAAAGGTCTTCAGGCATCGATCAAGAAAATTGACTTATCAATTTAAAAAAAAATGTTAAATTGTTCCATTTTACAAAATAATACACACTTTGCATGGCTGAAAAAATCAGAATTATTTTAGTTGATGATCACAAATTGGTTACTGAAGCGTGGACAGCTCTGCTTAGTCTGGATGAAAATCTATCCGTTGTAGGCACAGCAAACAGTGCCGAAGCTGCCCTGGACTTATGCTTAAGTTTAATGCCAGATGTCGTTTTGATGGATGTGAACTTGCATGATAGTAATGGAATGGATGCCACCGAAATGATTTGTAACCGAATTGCAAAAATTAAAGTCATTGGTTTGTCATTACACGACGATATTGCTATTGTAAAGGGTTTAATGAGTAAGGGAGCCAGAGGATATTTGAGTAAAAATTCGTCCAGAGCAGAATTAATCCATGCCATAAATTCTGTCATGTCGGGTTCAATTTATTTAGGTGAAAATATAAGGGACAAACTTTTCAACGAAGCATTCGTAGCCAAAAATGAAGATTCAATTAAGGAATTGACCTTAAAGGAAATTGAAATTGTTAAAAGCATTGCAAACGGGTTAACTTCTAAACAGATGGCCGAAAATTTATTCGTTTCCGTGCGAACGATTGAAACTCACAGGCATAATATATTAAAGAAATTGAAGTTACAAAATGCAGCTCAACTGAGCAGTTGGTCGAGAGATCATGGTTACTTTTAATGAAGTATTATTAGAATATAAAAACTGAAATTCCATAGAACGAAATTAACTGTATCTCAAATGATTTGAAATATAGAAAATTCAAAAAAAGGATTTAATCTTATTAATTATGCACCCCCTGTTCTCACATATTATCTTAGATCAAACCAAAGACCTTATCTGGGTTATTGACAAAGACTTCCAATTGATTTATGGTAATACTGCTTATTTCAGCTTTATGAAGGAAGCTTTTGGAATAGAAAAAAAACTAAACGAGCCAGCCTTCATCTACACTTTTGGTAAGGAAGATGTTGAAAAGTGGAAATCCAATTATAGTCGGGCTCTAAAAGGTGAGTGTTTTGAACTTGAAGAAAGTCACTCACTTCCCGAGTCGCATGAAGTTCATTATTCTCAAACATCCTTTCTGCCTTTATTGGGAGAGAAAAATGAAGTGATCGCTGTATCCTGTCAATCCAGAGATATTACACGAATAGTAAAACTAAATCTGGCAACGAATAAGCTGTTGGACACGGCATTGGATGTTTTTTGTTCTATTGATGAGGCGGGTAATTTTGTTCATGTTAGTGCTGCAGCATTGATGCATTGGGGCTATACGTCAGAAGAGTTATCTGGTAAACCTTACATCAGTTTTGTACTGGAAGAAGATATTCCAAAGACAAACCAAATTGCTGCTGATATTATCAGTGGAAAAGATGTGAATGTTTTTAGTAATCGCTACTGGAAAAAAGACGGTGGCATTGCCTATAATTTATGGTCGGCTCGCTGGGATAATGCATCAAAATTAATGTATTGTGTTGCAAGAGACGGTAAAGAGAAATTAGAGCAAGAGCAGAAAATACAGCAAAGTGAGCAACGTTTTAAAGCTTTAGTACAAGAAGGAGCTGATTTGATTGGAATATTAGACATTGATGGAAATTACACGTATGTAAGCGCAACAAGCACGAGTATTCTTGGCATTAAACCAGAAGAATTTATTGGTAGGAACGCCTTTGAATTCATACACCACGACGATGTCGAAAGGGTATTGGAATGTTTGCAACGAATGACTACTGAAAAAATAGTTAGTGTCGAACCTTTCCGGTTTAAGAACAAACAGAATGAATGGCGATGGGTGGAGACTATCCTGACAAATATGCTGGATAATCCTGCTGTGAGTGGTATTGTCGCCAATTCAAGAGACATCACTGAAAAAATTGTAACAGAAGAAAAAAACAAACTGGTTCGACAACAATTTGAGTCTCTTGTTGAAAACAGCATGGACTGCATCGTTATCATTTCACCCGAAGGGAAAACTACTTACGTATCAGGATCCATTAGAAAGATTTTAGGTTATTCTCCCGAAGAAGTTATGGATATAAACATTTGGAACTTGTGCCATCCGGATGATATTGCACCGTCGGAAGTCATACTGGCTCAATGTTTCGCGAGTCCAGGCGTGCCAATACCCGGTCACATTTCGAGAATTAAACATAAAAATGGTACCTGGCGATGGATTGAACCGGTAGTAACCAATTTACTCCATGATCCTGCAGTTAGAGGATTTGTAGATAATTTCAGGGACATCACTGATAAAGTGGAAGAACAAAAGCGACTAAAACTACTTGAGAGTGTTACTACCAATGCAAAGGATGCTATTTTAATTACAGAGATAGAACCACTGGATGAACCCGGACCCCGAATAATTTATGCAAATGAGGCTTTTACGAAGATGACGGGATATACTGCGGATGAAGTAATCGGTAAAACACCAAGAATACTCCAGGGCCCCAACTCGAACAAAGAGGAATTAGCGAAACTCGGACGTGCACTCAGAAATTCGGAGTCATTTGAAATTACCACCATAAACTATAAAAAAAACGGAGAAGAATTTTGGATAAATTTCAATGTAACTCCTGTAGCAGATGGCAGTGGGTTGTTTACTCACTTTATTTCTATACAGCATGATGTTACTGAAATGAAAATGAAAGAACTTGAAAAAGATCTCCTCCATCAAATCAGTGATATTTTCCATAAGTGTGTTGATAATGAGTTAAAAGAATGTTTAACCAATCTGTGTCAATGTATTGCCGAGTTTGGTGATTTTGATTTTGCAGAAATGTGGTTGCCAGCTATTGATTCTGAAAAAATTAATCGTGTATCGCAATACGCTGCAAACAAATCAGGAAAAGATTTTTATAAAGAATCCAAAAAGTTTGATACCTGTAAATTGGGAGAAGGGATGCCTGGTTATGTATGGAAGAAAAAGGCTACCGAAATCTGGACACTGGACGATGAGAAGTGGCACCTGTCTAACACAAGAAAAGCGGCAGAGAAAGCGCATATTGAAACCTTAGTAGGAATTCCTTTAAAACACAAAGATGAAGTGATTGGAGTTCTGGTTGTTGGAACAAAAAAGAACAAATCCACTCTCGCTCTATATATTGAGATGTTCAAAAAACTAAAATTGTCAATTGGTGCGGAATTGAGTCGAAAGAAAGTAGAAATTGAACTTGCTCAGATATTTAATTCTACACCGGATATGATCTGCGTTGCAGGTTTTGATGGCTATTTAAAACGAATTAACACTGCGGGATTAAATTTAATGGGCTATTCGTTCGAAGAAATGTGTTCACAGCCAATTGTTTCATTTATTCACAAGGAAGATAGAAAGCTCACGCAAAAAACCCAAAAGGGATTGTATGCAGGTGGAAATATTCGAAATTTTGAAAATCGCTACATCACAAAACAAGGAGAAATTGTTTGGTTGAACTGGACCGCTACATCCGATCTGGAACAACATATTGTCTATGCAGTTGCCAAGAACATTACGGAGGAAAAGAAACTCCGTGAATTAAATAAAGCAACGCGAAGCATCGCAAAAATCGGAAGCTGGGAACTTGAATTGTTGAATAATCAGGTGTATTGGTCCGATGAATTACATCAGATGCATAATACTGATCCTGATACATTTGTTCCTGAAGTAACCACAGCAATAACGTTTTATCGGAAAGATTTCAGGGATTTAGTTGCAGCCAAATTTGAAAAGTGTATAAAATCCGGTGAGCCATTTGATTTTGAAGCTGTAATAATTACAACTAAAAAGAAAGAATTATGGGTTCGGGTAATTGGAAATGCAGAATTCATCAATGGCGAATGCTCACGGATTTATGGAAGTTTTCAAAATATCCAGGATTTAAAAGAAGCAGAAATTAAATTGCAATCATTCGCTTCCAACCTGCCGGGAGTTGCTTTCCAATATCATATGCATCCTGACGGAACGGGAAAAATAACCTATGCAACAAATGGAGCAAAATATATATGGGGGTTTTCTGCAGAAGAAGTTATTCAAAATATCCAGTTAATCTGGGACTGCATAAAAGCCGGAGGAGATTTTGAAGAAGTTAATGTTAGTGTTGCTAATTCAATTGAAAACAAAACAAAATGGACAAGTAAGTTCAGGTACGTTATGCCTTCAGGAGAAATCCGGGTATATTTCGCGAGTGGAACACCTAATTTTTTAGAGGATGGGACCATTGAATTCAACAATATTATTCTTGATATTACACAAGAAGTTAAGAATGAAAACTTAATCATCCAGGCTAGTAATATCGCACGAATAGGGAGTTGGGAAATGGACTTGCTATTCCAGAATAGAGGTGTAATGTATTGGTCTCCGATTATCAAAGAAATGTTGGGGTTTGATCAGAGCTACACTCCTACTTATTCAAGTAGTTTAGAATTATTTGTTGGAGAGAACAAAGATCGTATTGAAAACGCAGTAACCGATTTAATTCATAATGGAATTGAGTTCGATGAAGAGCTGCTTTTAAATGCCGCGAATGACGAAACAAAATGGGTACGAATTATTGGTAAGGGCGAAATAGCGAATGGCAAGCGCATCAAAGTTTACGGAAGTTTACAGGATATCGATGATCGCAAAAAATCGCAGATTGAACTTGCCAATAGTGAAAATAAGTTGCGAACCATTTTAGAGGCCGAACCAGAATGTGTGAAATTGTTGGATGAACAGGGTAAAATTCTCATGATGAATCCTGCCGGTATAGAAATGATTGAAGCAGACGATGAAACACAGATTCTAAATCAGTCAGTTCAGCAAATTATTTTACCAGAACACAGATCGGCTTTTTTAAATCTTATAAAAAGTGTTTTCCGAGGAGAATCCGGTAAACTTATTTTTGAAATCAAGGGCTTAAAAGGAACTCACCGATGGATGGAGACTCATGCTGTTCCTATGACAAATGAAAAAGGTGAGATCACTTCACTTTTGGGTGTGACGAGGGATATTACAGAGCAAATGGAGTCTCAAAAGGAGATCATAGAAAGTGAAGAGAAAAGACGCTTGATAATGACGGGAGCATTGGATGCCATTATCTGTATTGAGCCTAACCAGGAAATCACCTTCTGGAATCCTCAGGCTGAAGTTCTTTTTGGTTGGAAAGAGTCGGAGGCGCTTGGACAGTTGCTACCGCAGTTGATCATACCGGAAGCATTCCGTAAATTCCATGAGGAAGGTGTTAAAAATTACTTGCGAACAGGCAATGAAAAAGTACTGAACAGGTTGTTAGAATTAACTGCAGTGAGGAGCAATGGAGAAGTATTCCCAATTGAGTTAACAGTTATTCCAATCAAACAAGGTGAAGCAATGTTCTTTTGTGCCTTCATAAGAGATATTTCACAGCGGAAAAAAGCAGAAGCAGAAAAAAACAGCTTGATCACTACCCTCGAAAATAGTTTGAATGAAATCTATATTTTCAGTAAGGAAACTCTTCTGTTTAGTTATGTTAATAAAGGAGCACTGAATAACTTAGGATATTCTGAGCAGGAAATAAAAAAATTAACACCAATTAATATAAAGTCAGGTTTTACGGAAGAGAGTTTTAGAAAACTGGCTGATCCATTAATATTGAAAGAAAAAGAAAAAATTGTCTTTTTGGCAAAACATGAACGTAAAGATGGTAGTGTTTACCCCGTAGAAGTGCATTTACAGCTTGTTACAGATCATGGAGAAGTTAGATTCCTGGCTGTGGTATTAAATATTACTGAGCGTTTGGAAGCAGAACAATATATTTTAAAAGCAAACGAACGATTTGAAAAAGTAACTGAAGCCACAAATGATGCCATCTGGGATTGGGATATAGAAAACAACGTATTTTACCGATCTAAAGCCATCGGAAATTTTTTCGGTAAAAGTGTTTTAACTGAAATGAAGGAACAGAACTTTTGGAAAGATGATTTTCATCCGGAAGACGTTGCCAGAATTAAGGATACCGTACAAGCAGCTATCGCTAATCCGGTAATCAATCGATGGGAATCAGATTACAGGATATTTAATGACCAGGGAAAAATAGTTTATGTCATTGACAGAGGTATAATCGTGCGAAATAAGGATGGAAAAGCAATTCGGATGGTTGGCGCAATGACCGATGTTACTTCACAAAAGCAATTGGAAATCCAGTTAAATGAATTAAACATTTCTCTGCAGGAACGTTCATTTGAACTTGAGCGGTCTAATGAAGAATTAGAACAGTTTGCATTTATAGCCTCACATGACTTACAGGAACCTTTGAGAATGATATCCAGTTTTATGGATTTACTCAAAAGAAAATACGAAGGTCATCTGGACGAAAAAGCACTCAAGTACATCTTTTTCGCTACGGATGGCGCTCGCCGGATGAAGCAGATAATTCTGGATATTTTAGATTTCTCAAGAGCAGGAAAATTGAATGAAGATCTGATACCTATCGACTTAAATCAAGTAGTAGAAGAATATAAAATATTACGCCGGAAAAAAATTAAAGAAAAAAATGTTGTCATTTTGAGTGATCAACTACCGGTAGTTACTTCCTTTAGAGCACCAATTGTTCAAACCATGCATTGTCTTATGGATAACGCAATAACATACTCTAAATTAGATGTAAATCCACAAATTGAAATTAGAGTTTCTGAAAATGATATTGAATGGATTATTCAGGTAAAAGACAATGGCATCGGAATAGATAATAGCTATTTTGAAAAAATCTTTATTATTTTTCAAAGATTGCACGACAAAGACCAATATAGCGGAACTGGTATTGGGTTATCTATTGCCAAAAAGAATATTGAATCATGCAATGGGAGAATTTGGGTGGAAAGCTTCTTAAACGAAGGTAGTACATTCTATTTTACGATAAATAAATGATAGGTTATGAAATTAGTACATGTATTACTGGTTGAAGACAATGAGGGAGATATCGTCTTAACGCTCGAAGCTTTTGAAGAGAGCAAAATTAGAACGAACATCAGCGTCGTAAAGAATGGAAAAGACGCTTTGGATTTCCTTAATTTTAAGGGGATGTACAAGGGTGTAGAACGACCGGACCTGATTCTGCTTGATTTGAATATTCCGATTATAAGTGGAATGGAAGTTTTAAAAGAGATCAAAGAAGATGTGCAGCTTAAGACAATTCCGGTTATTGTTCTTACCACTTCTTCAAACCCCAAGGAGATCAAATCAGCATATGAACTACATACGAATAGTTTTGTAACCAAACCATTGGATATGGGTGAATTTCTTAAAGCGATCACTTCCATCGAAGAATTCTGGCTCCAGATTTGTAAACTTTCAGACTAGGTGTATAATGAATAAACGAATTAGCTCATCCATTCCGTTAAACATACTGGTAATTGAAGATAACCCGGGCGATTTCCTCCTTTTGGAGGAATATATTGAAGAAATGCTCGTCAATTCAACCATAACGCAAGCGCGCAGTTATTTGGATGCATGTACAATATTATCTGATCAAAAGTCGGTATTCGATTTAATTCTGTTAGATCTTACGCTTCCCGACAATCAGGGTCTGATCCTTGTTTCAGATGTTTTAGGTCTTGCTAATGAGTCACCTGTAATTATTCTGACAGGTTATGAAAACTTAGATTTTAGTATCTCGTCACTTGCTCTAGGCATATCAGAATACCTTTTGAAAGATGAAATCACCGCTTACTCGTTGCAGAAAAGTATTTTATTCAGTATTGAGAGAGAAAAACACCTGAGAAACATTAAAGAATCAGAAAAAAGATACAGTGAATTGTTTCATCTAAGCCCAATTCCAATGTGGGTTTATGAAACGTCAAGTCTTCAAATAGTGAACGTTAATCCTGCAGCAATTAAAAAATACGGATACTCAGAAACGGAATTTCTGAATATGTCTGTTTTAAGACTGCTTTCAAACGAAGAGAAACAGAGAATACACGACCTCAGTAATCCACAATTCAATGATTCCAATAAAAGGATGGAACACAAATTGAAAGATGGAAAAGTAATCCAGGTACAAATGGAACAAAATCATTTGACATTAAATAATCGTGCATGCTGCATTATGTTGTCAAATGACATCACAGAACTTATTGAGACTCAGGATTCATTGCGCACTGCATATAGGAATATCATCGAAATCGAAGAAAAAGAAAAAGAAAAATTCGCAGCAGAATTGCATGATGGTATTCAACAGAACCTAGTTGCTGCAAAATTAATTTTTTCATTCTTGACAGAACAATCCACCATTTTAGCTCAGGAACCCAGAGCCGTCTTCATGAATCAATCCTTAGAAACTGCTTTAGATGAATGTTATCAAATAATCAGAGATATCAGACCTAAGAGAATAATTGAAAACGGATTTTATGCTGAAATAGAAGGTTTAATTCAGAAAGTAAAAGCTACAGGAACAATGGAAGTTCTGCTTACAAAAGATGCAGAAATGGATCAGCTTTTTGAATACTTCGATTTGATGCATATTTATCGAATTACTCAGGAACTTTTTAATAATGCATTGAAATATGCAGCTGCAAATAAATTTGAGCTGAGTTTTTCAATTCAGGCTAATCAACTTCAATTGACATTTACAGATGATGGAAATGGTATCTCGAAAGCAATTCTTAATTCAAAAAGCAGCTTTATTAGTATAAAAAGAAGAGTTCAGATTTTAAACGCCTCAATGGTCATCAAAAGTGAACCAAATAAGGGTTCAAGTTTTCATCTATGTATTCCTTTAAAATAAAATGATTCGCTGCAGAATGAGGCAATGTAAACACCTTTTGATGACTTTCTTGGTGTGATACCCCGACTTTTTATAGCCACAGAATATTCATTTACGTAAACCTGGCCAACGAAACATGCTTCTTTATTTGTTTTAGAAAGCCAACCTTCTTTCTGTTCCCTCTTGCGTCAATAAAATTCACCTTTTGGTGAATTCAGGTTCATGTTTTGATCAGATTACCCAGTGAGCATTATACGTCTTCCTGAAAAATGAAGAAATACTTCAGTTTTTCAAGCCATTGGGCGAATAGTGACAAAAAAATCCGTAGCCACTACGTCATTACTTTCTGACTAACATTTTATTGCATCTATTCCTAAAAGTTAAACTTCCTCTTTTGAAGCATTCAAGATCCATTTTAGAATCCGGCTTCAAATTTATGTGGGTAATTTATTAAACCAGAAGTCTAGCTTTTCCCTAACAAACAACCCCTAAAGTTCCTAAAGCCATTTTAGTAAGATCATAAATCTAAATGAAATAGGTATTTCTACTTAGAATGAAATAGAGTATAACCCTGAATCTTTAATATTCTAAGGGTAATCATTAACAATTTCATTAGAGCGATCATAGATTTGAAGACATCAAAGGCAATCAATAGAAACAAACGGGAAAGATGCCGATGAATTTAATTTAACTAATTATCGAAACTATGAAACACAAAATGAAACTTGTTAGTACAGCTTCACTTTGCATGTCACTCTTGGGTGTCAATGCTCAAGAAGCGATACTAACGTCAGGCCAGGAAGCCTCGGGAACGGGTGGCTTTTCTAGTTCCAGTATGGGGCAAGTATTCTATACAACAAATAGTGGGAATTCAGGGACTGTTGCGCAAGGTGTTCAACAAGCTTTTGAAATCTCAGTCACCTCAGGAATTGACGAAATAGGAATCAATTTAAAATGTGCAGCTTACCCTAATCCGACAATTAATAATATCACGTTGACGATAGAAAACAATGCCAACAGTAACTTATCCTATGAGCTTTTTGATTTCCAGGGTAAAAAGATTGGTTCTAATCAAGTTACTTCAGAAAAAACGGTCATTGCCATGTCTGAACTCCCAAATGCAATTTACTTTTTGAAAGTATCTCAAAGCAATTCAGTAATCAAAACATTCAAAATTATTAAAAATCAATAAAACCTAAATGCTATGAAGAAAATCTACATACTAGTATCCAGCTTTATGCTCGCAATGGGAGCATATTCGCAGGCTCCGGAAAAGATGAGTTACCAGGCAGTAATAAGGGACGCTAATCAAAATTTAATTGTTAACCAACCTGTAGGAATGCGAATAACCATTCTCGAAGGATCATCTCCGGGAACAATTATTTATCAGGAAAGTCAAACACCTACAACCAATAATAACGGATTAACGTCTTTAGAAATTGGTGCAGGGCTTGTTGTTTCGGGTGATTGGTCAACTATTGATTGGTCAAATGGTATCTATTTTATACAAACTGAAACGGACCCTACTGGTGGAACAAATTACACCATCTCAGGAACCTCTCAAATGTTAAGTGTTCCATATGCCCTATATGCAAAAAATTCTGGAAGTTCTACTCCTGGGCCTCAGGGACCAGCAGGTTTGAACGGAGCAACCGGACCAATGGGACCACAGGGACCAGCAGGTTTGAATGGAGCTAATGGAAATAATGGACTTCACGGTGCAACCGGACCAATGGGACCTCAGGGACCAGCAGGTTTGAATGGTGCTAATGGCAATAATGGACTGGATGGTGCAACCGGACCAATGGGACCACA
>CBFGOJ010000011.1:0-102236 GCA_965650365.1 uncultured Fluviicola sp.
CAAATGTTCAAATGTTCAAATGTTCAAATGTTCAAATGTTCAAATGTTCAAATTACATTTTCAATTTTCATTTTTTTGAACTTGTTGAACCCTTTTAACTTATTGACCTGTTAAATACCTAATTCTATCTGGAAGATTGCACCGAACTTACCCGCATCGGTTTTAGCCCTCAAATCATTTGTCAACTGATACAAGATGTTTCCCTGTACTTTTACGCGGTGACCGTACAAATATTTGGTAACTCCCAACTGGAATTCCTGGTTCTTTTTCAGGTTGATTGATGTAAAATCCGGATTGCTATATACAGATGAAAATGGCGTAACTTCCGCATATCTCAAAGCAATTTCCCAATTGGACTTAAATAAGTAGCTTACCTGCTGTAAAAAACCATATCCGGCATAAACAGGCTGAATGCTCAAACTATCTGAAGTGAAGGTAATCGGATTGGAACAATTGCGCTGCATGAACTCACTGTAAAGTGCAAAGCCTTTGTATTTAAATAACAAATCCAGTGAAAACGTTTCCATATCTGTTTTTGTATACAAATCCCGTCCCAGCTGACCACCGGTACGAACCGCATCATCGTTGAAATTATAAGATGCTCCGATGGATAATTTTGGTTTTTGCTCGCGCGCCAAATCACCTTCCTGGTAATCATTCTTATCAGTAAATGCTCCGAAAGGCAAAGCCTCAATTCTTCCGGTATAACTTAAACCGCTGTTCGAGTTACTGCTGTTCCTGCCTTCTCCGGAAGTAAGTGCTGCAGAAACTCCAAAATAATTGTGCTTATAGGATCCAAAGAATCCGAAATCACGGTCCATGGTGAAGGTTGCATTTACAATGGAACGATCTGCGAACTGCTGATCACCGGATGAAATGACACGCTGTCTGTTCCCGGGAAGTTTAGTTTGCCCGAATCCAAACTTGAGATCTTTCCAGGGCTCGTAATAAACCACCGCATCCCGAACAATGTTTACGCTTGTATTTATTGTTGATTCCTGGGTCATATCCCAATCCATATCTCCCCGTGAAAAGGCCAGTTGTAATTTATAAGTCAGCTTGGGACTGTAAACAAATCCTTCCAGTTTTAGGCGCACTCTTCGTACACGGAACTCATAAGTACCTGCGGAGAAATCCTCGTCACTTCTGGTTAGGAACGCTGCTCTGTTTTGCATCCGAAACTGAATACGCATGGAAAACAGGGAATCTTTCCCTATGAACTCAATACCTCTTTGAGGTTTCGTTAAAATAGACAAGTCTATTTTTTTCTGCGAAAAAAGTGAATTGCCAAGTAGTAATGCGCTTAAAAACAGAATGTATTTCATATTCGGATGTGTTTACGGATTCTTCTTTTTACTGGTTCGTTTGATTACTTTGCTAAATGTGATCTGGGTATAATCTTTTCTTCTGTCTGTTGCATTTAAATGAAGAAACTGGTGCATCAGCCCTATTTGAAGCGATGAATTCTTAAACTTATACCCAAGACCTACAAAGAAACGATTTTGATTAAAGAACGGAGCTTTTTGCGTAAACATGATCTCATCAGAAACGTTGGCGAAAAGTGTATTTGCCTGCATGGTTTTATGAGTTAGAGGAACCATTGCCTGCAAGCGGTAACGGAAACGAAAACGATCGTCATCTGTTGTTCCGTCGTAATTCGATGTAAATCCTTCGGTTGTGGCATTCCATTTTTGAATAAAGCGGTATTCAAATCTGTAGCGGTGATCAAACTGAATTCTTTTGACACTTGCTTTCATCACAAATTCAGCCCAAACTCTATTTTCAGATTGTTTTTGAGGTGTTCTGAAATTCTCGTAATCTACATATTGATGATAAGTACCTACACCCAAACCTCCCGAAAGCTGATCTGTGAACAGGTAATGGAAAAACGTTTTGAGCTCCCAATAATTCAAATCATCGTAAAACTTTTGGCTTCTGACCTGGCCTTCTGCAATAAAGTGCAATTTAGGAAATGCCTCATAGCGAATATTGACGGTATTCCACGTTCCGGTGCCGAATCGTGTATCGTTTGCCCAGCCTTGTGCTTTAAGCATAAAGGGAGAAACCAAAAATATCAGAACTGCAATTTGTTTCATTTCGATTTTTTTTTGGCAAAACTAATAGCTTCACATTGATTTAATCCATGAGAAATGATAGTTTAATTTTTTGATAACATTTTTAATATTCCGGTAACATTAAAGCTCATTTTAACAATTTTGACAGCTTCAATCTGCCATTTAATTGCACTTTCTCACCGAGCAAAAAACCAATCCTTAACATTGAGTTAACATTAAAGCTACCTTAAACGGCTCAAATACTGACACTTTGGCGAAAATCAGTTTGGACGTCTCCTGAAACGGGTCAACTTTACCATTTCGTTAACAATTACTTTGAGCGAAACATCCTCCGGAAACTCGAATTACATTTGCGCCATCAATATTAAGTTCAAACAAATGGCATCAGGAATTTTAAAGTTTTTCTTACCAAAAGACAAAGTGTTTTACTCTCTATTTGAAGAGGCTTCTCAGAACCTGGAAGCGATAGCAGGTAAATTGGTATTATGTGTAAACGAATCCGATTATAATAAAAGAGCTACCATTATTAAGGAAATGGAAGATCTGGAACACCAAAACGATGATTTAACACACAAGATCTTTGTTGAATTGGGTAGAAATTTCATCACTCCATTTGACCGCGAAGACATTCACTCATTGGCTTCATCCTTAGATGATATCGCTGATTACATTTATGCTTCTGCGAAAAAAATCAACTTCTACAAAGTGGATCCGAATGATTCGGGGATTTTGAAAATGGCTGATGCGATTCACGATGCTGTATTAGCAGTAAACGCTGCTGTGAAAGAACTTCGAAACCTGAAGAACACACAGAAGATTGTTGAGTGTGTCATTAAGATCAACTATGTTGAAAACCAGGCAGATGATATTTTTGATTTAAGTATCGAAAAGTTATTTGATTCGGATATTGATGCGAAAGACTTAATCAAGAAACGTGAGATCTACCAAATTATGGAGGTTGCAACGGATAAATGTGAGGATGTTGGAAATGTCATCGAATCTATCGTTGTAAAATACGCTTAATACTAATTGGTAAACCAATAAGATATGTTTACATTATTAATTGCCATTATCATTCTTGCGTTATTGTTCGATTTGGTGAATGGTTTCCATGATGCTGCGAATTCCATTGCAACAGTTGTTTCTACCAAGGTATTGACACCATTCCAGGCAGTTCTCTGGGCGGCTCTTTTCAACGTAGTTGCTTTCTGGGTATTCGACATGAGTGTTGGAAATACCGTTGCAAAAACAGTTGACAACAGCGCTATCGATTTATACGTAATTCTTTCCGGATTAATTGCTGCAATGATTTGGAATCTACTAACCTGGTGGCTAGGTATTCCTTCTTCCTCATCACACACACTAATTGGTGGTTTTGCAGGTGCAGCGGTTGCTCACGCAGGGTTTGGCGTTATCGCTTCTGCTGAAATCATTAAGGTTACTGCATTTATCTTCTTAGCTCCTTTCATTGGTGGTATTATCGCCTTTGTCATTGCGATGATTACCATGAGCAGAAGTTTTGCCAAAAAGATGATTTCCATTTTAATTCTTTCCACAGCGACTTATTTCATCATGGACTACATGGTAGAATACTTAGACGTTAAACCAGTTATGATGTGGATCGTGATGGGGATGATCATTTTATTTATCCTTACTTATACCTGGTACCAATTGGCACATGGAAAACGTCAGACTGCTCTGAAAGAATCCAACATGTACAAAAAGCTTCAATTACTTTCTTCTGCAGCATTCTCTTTAGGACATGGTGGTGCGGATTCACAAAAGGTAATGGGTATTATTTGTGCCGCATTGATGGTATTCGCTAACTCACAGCGTAATGACCAGGGACAGATTGTAGGAGACATTCCTAAAATGTTCCAAATTTCGGAAGTATTCCAGATTGAATTTGAAGACGCTGATGGTAAAAAGGCAAAATTCAAACCTGAGTATTCCCAGAATATTGATTCATTGGAAATTGAAAAAGAAGATCATATCCTGATCTACACCAAAGGTGAAGATATCTACGATGCAAAGACACACGATGTGATTTTCAAAGGAAAACAGCTAAACAAGGAATACTTTGAAGCTGCCCTTTTCGATGAATACGTGGACAAAGAAGGAGAAATTATCAAAGGTCACAAAATCAAAGCGAAAGTGAACTCCGAGACAATGCCGGGTTGGATTGCATTCTCTTGTTACTTAATGATTGGTTTAGGAACCATGATGGGTGGATGGAAAATTGTAAAAACCATGGGAACAAAAATCACGAAAGTGACTCCGCTTGAAGGTGTTTGTGCCGAAACAGCAGGTGCTTTGACTTTATTTACCGTATCCAATTTAGGAATTCCGGTTTCTACAACGCATACCATTACAGGTTCCATTATTGGGGTCGGGGCTACGAAACGTCTGAGTGCAGTTCGTTGGGGAGTTACGATCAACCTGCTTTGGGCATGGATCTTAACAATTCCGGTTTCAGGTTTGCTTGCAGCAGGAATCTACTACTTAACAAAGTTATTTCATTAAACTTTAGATCATTTACGAAGAGAACTCTCATCATTTTTGGTGGGAGTTTTTTTTGTAACCAAGTTCCCGATTTTGCGTTTAGGAAGACAAATCTAAACCTATGAAAACAACTTTCCTTTCCACCTCATTGATCGTAATTGCCCTTCTTTTCTCGTTTTCGAAACCTAAAAAACCCATTTCAGATCTGGATGGAATGAAGAAAGCTCTGAAGTTAGGCTATGCTTATATTCCTTCAGGATTTGCACTTGAAGATGGAAAGACTGTGAGCTGCCAGGGATTCTTCATGATGAAAGAAGAGGTCAGTAACCTTTCCTACAAAGAATACCTATCAGATCTTAAAAAGAATAATCAGATGGAAGCATATACCCTTGCACTTCCGGACACAACGAAATGGCATTCGGATTATTATTTCTCAAATAAATACGTTGATTACTATTTTAATCATCCGGCGTACCATAACTACCCGGTGGTCAATGTTTCGAAACAACAGGCTGAAAAATACTGCGAATGGTTGAGCGAGGTTTGGCGCAAGAAGACAGGAAATGAGTCCATCGTGTTCCGCTTACCTACAAGAGCTGAATTCCTTCTCGCCGCAAATGGAAGCAGCATCGAGAGACCTTATGCCTGGAATTCACCATACCTGCAAAGATTGGACGGTCAAGCACAATGCAATTTCCTGGCAATCGGTGCAGGAGCCATTTCAAGAGACACTACCGGAAAACTCATCGTTAAGGATTTTGAATTTGATTACATGGCTTTTCCAAATTATGATTCTGCCGATCTAACGGCTCCGGTGCGTTCATTCTGGCCAAACGAATACGGCATTTACAATCTGAACGGAAATGTTTCAGAAATGATTTCAGAAGGAAATATGGCTGTTGGCGGCGACTGGAATTCTCCGGGATATGATATTCGCAATCAAAGTACGAAGAAGTTTACAGAAGCAAATCCGACTGTTGGTTTCAGGCCGGTGATGACTTTTGCAGGCAATTGAGACTTCGACTCCGCTCAGTCTCCTTGAACCCTAATGAGAAAAACCAAAAGGCGGCTGAGCGAAGTCGAAAGCAACATTTGAACTTTTGATCCTTCCTTTTGCCTTGTCACTTTCGCACTGATGTTTGTCGTGTCTCAGTCTTCAAAAGCTTAGGCTGCACTAACGTTTGCCCGTATCAAAAGCCATGGCTTTTTCTTCTTATATTTGCAGAAACACAACAAAATGACACTCAAAGAAACCATTTCAGCAGTTGAAGCCTTTCACGATGCCTTCAAGATTCCGAATAATTACAATCCTACAGCACAGTTATCCGAAGCGGATATTACACTTCGCTACAACCTGATGAAGGAAGAGAACGAAGAATATTTGGAAGCTGCTAAGAATGGTGATATTGTAGAAATTGCAGATGCTTTGGGTGATCAGTTGTACATTTTATGCGGAACGATCCTGAAACACGGTTTGCAGGATAAAATTGCCGAAGTGTTTGCTGAAATCCAACGTTCAAATATGAGTAAACTGGACGCTGACGGAAACCCCATTTATCGGGAAGACGGCAAAGTATTGAAATCGGAACTGTATTTCAGACCGAACATTCTTTCCGTCCTGGAGAAATAAGCATGACCCGATTTAATATTCGCGTTTACGGTATTTGTATCAATGAACGGAAAGAGCTGCTGCTTTCCGACGAATCTTACCGCAATCTGGCTTTTACCAAATTCCCGGGTGGCGGTTTGGAATTCGGTGAAGGAATGATTGATTGCTTAAAACGTGAATTTCAGGAAGAATTCAACCTGGAAATCGAAGTTGGAGAACTGTTTTATCTCACCGATTTTTTCCAGATCTCTGCATTCTCTGTTAATGACCAGGTGATTTCTGTTTATTACCTCATCAAAGCAAATACACCAGATTTAGATCGTTTAGTTTTCCAAACTCCCGGCGATGAAAAAATTCATTGGGTGAAATTATCCGATTTGAAAGAAGAGATGTTATCCCTACCGATTGATAAAATCGTTGCCAAACAAATTATGAATTATCAATGAGTCAATTATCAAGATTGGAATTCCGTCGTTAATTGATAATTATTCCTTCGGAACAACAAAATATTTATCCTTCAATCTTTCGTAATCCGTAGTGAAATAAACTTTCAGCAAAGAAGTATAATAGTTATACGGTTTGTGCTGTAGCAATACTTTATCACGTTTGTAAACACTTTTATCTTCAAACACGCCGTTTACATCTCGTTTATAGACTCTCATCAAAGAATCATTCTGCAAAATACTCGAATCCTTCAATTCAAGCGGATACTCTGTAGGCGGCAATAAAATTGGATTGGAAGTATGCATAAAATTCGATTCTTTCCGGTATTTCGGCATTTTGAAATCGCCTAATAATTTGACGAGTTCCCCTTGTACGTTATTCGAAATCTTGTTATTGAATCCGCCAACTTTTGTCCCCATCATGCTTAGCAAACCTTCTTTCATACTTCCTTTAAAGCTGAAATTTTCCCGGTCGAACAGCATGGTCTGCAGGTTACTTTTCCAAAACGTAGAATCGTTGTATGAAACGGGCATTTTCGGAACAATATCGTCCGGATTATGAATGAGCAAGCTGTAGCCAGGATCAGCAAAAAGTGTTTGATACTCCTTAGCAAAGGTCTTGTTTCCAATCATCGGATTGGCAAATGAATACACCTTAAAACTGTTTTTGGAACTCAATTTAGATGTCGGCAGGAAATACAAATAAGCTCTTGTCATTTGAGCCAGTGCCCCACCTTGTGAATGACCAATGATGTAAATCGTATATATTCCTTGTTTATTGAGGCTCTGAATTTGTTTCAAAACATCTTCCGCGCAATAAGACAAACCCAGAATATATCCGGCATGAACTGCGGCGTTTTCATCTTCGGCACATTTGTAAATAAACGAAGTTTCTCCTTTGAAAATCGTGTCTTTTGCCGGAACTAATGAAGAATACATGTTTTCCAGCCAGCTCGATTTCTTGTCTGTCGAACCTCTGAAATTGACTACCGCTTTTGTTTTTGACTGATCAACGTAAACCTGAAATATGTTATCCATTCCGTAAGCCGGAGAGGTATAAATTCGCGTATATTCCTTGGGAAGGATCGCCAAATCCGAGCCTTCCAGATCCAAATAGGTAAAAGAATTGCAGATTTGAATAAAATCACGGGCTTCTTTTGCGTCGAATCCGGGAGAATGCTGCGCGTGCGAATCCAGGCACAGCAAGGTAAAGAATATTATTAGACACTTATTCATGGAGAGTTGAGTACTTCGTTCTACTCTGATAAAGCAAAAATTATTCCGTGGTTACACCAGCTGATCTTTCCAAGGAATTATTCCTCTTATATTGATGCAGGCGCAGGATCTATTTCAGCTTTTCATTGTTGTGATGCCGATCAGCATCTCTTCCTGTTTTCTTTGCAAGGTTTTTCTCCAAAGCTTCTTCGAGGTCAATTCCGGTTTGATTGGCCAAACAGATCAATACAAAAAGCACATCGGCCAGTTCGTCTCCCAGGTCTTTGCCTTTATCGCTTTCCTTTTCGCTTTGTTCACCATACCTGCGTGCGATAATTCGTGCTACTTCCCCAACTTCTTCCGTAAGCATGGCCATGTTCGTCAATTCATTGAAATAACGGACTCCCACTTCTTTGATCCATTGATCGACTTTTTGTTGTGCTTCTGAAATTTCCATTATTCCCTGTTTTTTGAATCGATTAGAATTGTAACTGGTCCATCGTTGAGCAAATCTACCTTCATATCCGCTCCGAATGATCCGGATTGAACTGTTTTCCCCAATGCCGAACCTGCTTTCTGAATGAAGGATTCGTAAAGCGGGATGGCTTGTTCGGGTCGGGCTGCAGCTATGAAGCTCGGTCTGTTTCCTTTTTTGGTAGATGCATGTAGGGTAAACTGGCTCACCACCAATAATTCTCCGCCGACATCCTGCAAAGAGCAATTCATTTTGCCTTCTTCATCTGAGAAAATACGCATCTGGATCGTTTTTTGGATCAACCAGTCCACGTCTTCTTCCGAATCGGTTTGTTCGATGCCCAAAAGCACTAATAAACCCAAGTCAATTTGACCGATTATCTGATTTTCTACTGTAACACTTGCTCGGGAAACCCGCTGAATGACTAGTCGCATAAGCTCAAAGGTAATTTTATTATCCCAAAGAAAACGCTGCTTCTTTCTCGAACTATTTCTTCGTTATATAACGATATTATAATATCATGACATCATGCTTTTACTCCAAACCCCGCTTATTCCTGCGATGTACATCGTCATCGTCTCCGGTCATTAGTTGCAGGTATGTAAAGTAACGGCTCTCATAAATTTCACCGCTTTTGACAGCTTCTTTCACAGCACAAGCCGGCTCATTCAAATGCTGGCAATTGTGAAACTTGCATTGACCTATTAACTCACGCATTTCCGGGAAATAATGAGAAATCACTTCTTTTTCCAGGTCCACAATCCCAAAAGCACGGATTCCGGGAGTATCAATGATAAATCCACCCGACTGCAAAGGATGCATTTCCGCAAAAGTGGTGGTATGCTGCCCCTGGTGATGAGCGGATGAAATTTCTCCGACACGCAAATCCAAATTCGGATCTAAGGCATTCACTAAAGTACTTTTCCCTGTTCCGGAATGCCCGGCAATCATGACCTGTTGATCTTTAATTTCTTCTCTTAAAAATTCAATGTCTTTATCATTTGTTGCAGAAATACCATGACAAGGATAACCTATCGATTCATACATGAACATGATTGCTTTCAAATCCAGCAAACCTTCGTCATCTAACAAATCGACTTTATTAAAGATCAGTGTTGTAGGAATTCGGAATGACTCTGCGGCAACCAAAAAACGGTCGATAAACACAAAATGCGTTTCAGGATATTTCAGTGTAACCATGAGGTAAGCGCGATCCACATTTGCAGCAAGAATATGCATCTGCTTGCTCAGGTTCGTGCTCTTTCGAACGATGTAATTTTCACGCAGTTCGTAGTCTACAATCACCCGTTTTCCTTCCTCATCAATTTTAGGGTCCAGGATCACAATGTCGCCAACAGCAATCGGATTGGTGGTTTTTAAGCCCTGGAGTTTCAATCTTCCGCGGACTCTGCATTCCACCACATCTCCGGTTGGCATCAGAACCTGGTACCATTTCCCCGTTGACTTTAAAACTCTTCCGCGCAGATCAATCATACCACAAAGATACTTAAAAAGCTAACCACAAAGAGCACGAAGCACACAAGGAATAGTTTGGAGGAATGTAAAGAATATTTGAGAAAGCTCCCGATTACTTCTCAAAAGCCAGCCTTACAATCCCTTCACGCCTTTGCGGTAAAAAGTCAGGCGTTTTTTAACCAAACCAACTTTATTCCGTTGGCAATCGTTATCTTCGTAGCCAAAGTTTTTAGTATGTCGATTGAAGTAAAGAACCTTTCCAAATATTACGGTGAACAAGCAGCAGTGAACGATATTACTTTTTCCGTTGGAAAAGGTGAGATCATTGGTTTCCTTGGGCCAAACGGAGCAGGTAAATCAACGACAATGAAAATGATCACCGGATTTATTCCTTCATCTCAGGGAGAAATCAGTGTGTGTGGAATTCCTGTTTCTGTAGATTCTATTGAAACCCGGAAACGAATCGGTTATCTTCCTGAAAACAATCCTTTGTATCTTGACATGTACGTGAAGGAATACCTGGAATTTGTAGGAAAAATATACAAGGTAAAAAATCTGAAAGAACGCGTAAAAGAGATGATCAAATTGGTTGGGCTTGAAGTAGAGCAAAACAAAAAGATCGGAATGCTTTCCAAAGGTTACCGCCAGCGTGTAGGTCTTGCTCAGGCAATTATTCACAACCCGGATGTATTGATTTTGGATGAGCCGACTTCCGGTCTGGATCCGAACCAATTGGTTGAAATCCGTGAATTGATCCGAAGAATCGGGAAGGAAAAAACAGTGATGCTTTCTACGCACATCTTGCAGGAAGTGGAAGCCATTTGCGACCGTGTTGTGATTATACGACAGGGTAAACTGGTTGCGGATAATTTAGCTTCCAACTTACAATTGGCAACAGACACACAAGTTGTCTATGCTGAATTTGACGGATCTGTAACGAAAAACCTACTTCAAAAAATTCCGGGTGTTTCAAAAATTGAACGTGTTACGGATTCTACTTACCTCATCGAAAGTCAATCGATAGATGATTTACGTAAAACGGTAGCGCAATTTGCGCAGAAAAACAACTTATTGGTCCTGACTTTGAGAACGGAAGAAAAATCATTGGAAGAAGTCTTCAAGTCATTGACGAAATAATCGCTCTGAACACAGTTTCAATTCGTGTCCGGAATAACGTGATCCGCTTTCTCTCCCAAAATCCGTTTTGCCAAATAATGCATCACATAAATAAGCGGTGTGAGACAAACAGCAATTAGTAATTTGGTCAGATAGCCGGTTATTGCCAAAACAAGGACCATTTTCAAGGAATAGGCACCGGAAAGATACAAACCGATTATTGCAACGATAAATGAATCCACCAACTGAGAAACCACCGTTGACCCCGTACTTCGAAGCCAGATCATTTTTCCTTTGGTATGCTTATTGAAAAAATGAAAGAGCTGTACATCCAATAATTGGGATACGATAAATGCCAGGATACTTCCCACCATAATCCACAACGAACCGCCGAAAGCTTTTGCAAATTCAGCATCTGAAAGCCAGGAACCTTTTGCTGTTGGCAGCTGCACGGCGCAGTAGACGATGATAAAACAAAAGGCAATTAAACCCGTTGTGATCCAGCTTAATCTGCGAACAGCCTGTTTTCCGAAGTACTCATTCATGACATCTGTCAATAGAAAAACTACCGGCCAGGGTACAATTCCAGCAATCATTGGAGCTAAATAAGGGCCCATGTAAACCAGTTTGGCAGAGATCAATTCGGCAACAATGGCACTGGTGATGAAAATTCCGGCCATCACCATAAATGCTATTTCTTTTCTTGTTCGAAGCATGAGGGTCGAAGATACTATATTTCCCTCTTTCCGAATCGTGTTCCACGAAACTTCGCACCTAAAAGCTACGCTTTTTTTAAATTAATTCTCTTCGCTGAACTGCACTAACGCTTGTTCAGTTATCAAAAGCTACGCTTTTTCTTCTATTTTTGCGCCAATAAATAAGAATCCCGGCGATAAATACCGGAATCAAAAAAAAGACACATGAAAAAGAATGTCATTGAAGAATTAAGATGGAGAGGAATGATACAGGATATCATGCCCGGTTTGGAAGAACAACTGCTTAAAGAGATGACATCCGGTTATGTGGGCTTTGATCCGACTTCCGACTCGCTGCACGTAGGAAATTTACTTCCGATAATGCTTTTGAAGCACTTCCAGCTGGCAGGACACAAACCATACACTTTGGTGGGGGGAGCTACCGGAATGGTTGGAGATCCGTCCGGAAAATCTGCAGAGCGCAATTTACTCGACGAAAAGACCCTGAATCACAATGTGGCTTGTTTCGAGAAGCAATTACGCAAATTTTTGGATTTTGAAGAAGGTGAAAATAAAGCGGAACTGGTGAATAATTTCGACTGGATGCGTCATTTCTCGTTCCTGGAATTTATCCGTGATGTTGGAAAACACATTACTGTGAACTACATGAGCGCGAAGGATTCCGTGAAAAAACGCATCGAAACGGGAATTTCCTTTACGGAATTTTCTTACCAGTTGATCCAGGGTTACGATTTCCTGCATTTGTACAGAACGAATAACGTAAAAGTGCAATTCGGTGGTTCCGATCAGTGGGGAAATATCACGACAGGAACGGAATTGGTGCGCAAAATTGCAAGCGGCGAAGCATATGCATTTACCTGTCCTTTGTTGACGAAGGCAGATGGAGGAAAGTTCGGTAAGACAGAATCCGGAACAGTTTGGCTGGATCCTGAGAAAACAAGTCCTTACGCTTTCTACCAATTCTGGTTAAATGCAACCGATGCTGATGCTGCAAAACTGATTCGCTTCTACACTTTGAAGACCCAGGAAGAAATTGAAGCAATTGAAAAAGAACACAACGAAGCACCTCATCTGCGTACCTTGCAAAAAGCAATTGCGGAAGAAGTAACAACTCGTGTTCATGGAAAAGAAGCTTTGGAAATGGCTATCGCGGCGTCTAATATCTTGTTCGGAAAATCCACTTCGGAAGATTTGAAGAAATTGTCGAACGATGCCTTCCTGAGCGTTTTCGACGGTGTTCCAATGGCAACAATTAAGCGTTCCGAATTAACAGATGGAATTAGTATTGTTGACCTATTATCAGCAAGAACAGGGTTTCTACCATCAAACGGAGAAGCGAAACGCGAATTGAAAGCGAATGCTATTTCCTTGAACAAAGACAAAGTAAGTGAAGGCACTTTGGTTGGCCCAAGTGATTTGATCAATGAAAAATTCATCCTTTTAGGAAAAGGAAGGAGGAATAATTACATTGTAATTGTGGAATAAAAACCGTTCAAATCCCGTAGACACGCGATGCGTCACGTGCCTACGGGATCGACCCATTATCTTGGGCGGCTGCCCAATGTTTTCTGGAAGAAATCTTCCGTTTTTTCGCTCGACTTTAAGATCTGATCAAACATTTCATCTGTACGTTCCTTATTCTTCTCCAGGACTTCAAAATTGTGTTCGGCATTCTTCTCCTTAAATTCTTTTTCCTTCTCCAGGTTTTTCTGAATGGTGTGATAATGTCCTTCGTAGTAGTTTTCCAGGCGCAACAATTCAGCGCGATCGGAATTAAAGGTTCTCAAATCTGTTTCCATCAAAGCCAAAGTCTGGTAATTCAATGAATTCAAGTAACGATTCATGTCGTTAAATTTATAATTCGGATTCTTTTTTGAATATCCTTTCAAACCTGTCACTCCTCTTTTAATCAATTTCTCCAGCGTTTTGTATTCCTTCCCGATTGCAGCAGGGTACATCAAAGAATCATACGTTTCCTTGTGAAAACGATACAAACCGCTTAATCCACCCGCAATTTGAGTGTCATATAAAATGATCGAATCGTTGTAATAAATCGGGGCTGAATTGAGAATCTGAAGATTGGTGTAGCTCATTTCATAGGCCACTTTCAGAAATTTAAAACGATTCTCGTATGTAAGATCCTGGTGTGCGAGTGCATCCCATCGGCTTCTCAAACTATCTATTCGCATGATGGAATGGAATAAACTGTCTTTCCAAAGTCTGAACGTTGGCGGAACAAGGGTTGAATCGAAACTAACCGGAGTTGAATAGCTGCTCGATTCAAGCATCAATTTCCCCATTTTTTCTCTGATCGAAGTGATGTCTTTCGAAATTCTCGCTTTTTCCTTTCCAAGTTGTGCCACACTTTTCTTTTGTTCGGAAATCACTTTTTTCACCAAACTATTGGCAGGTTTATCTGTAGTTTTGAAAATTTTGGTTTCAGCAGAAATAATTCGTTTACTGATTGCATAAGCTGATTTATTGATCTTCCTGGCAGCTTTACTGTAAAGAGCCACACTGTCGTTGATATCTCTCAGATCCGCAAATTCTTCGTGTAACTGGTCTTTTTCAATAATTTCGAAGGATTCTCTAAACTTATCGTTTAGATGCAAGCCCAGGTAATTGAAGTGATGCACTGCCATCGAGCTGTAATTCGCCGGATTGAACTTCAAACCATCTTTTGCAACCTTGATCCACTTATCGTTCAGGTTCATAGAAGCATATTCTGAAACATATCCCTCAAAATCTACCGGTTTTCCCGTTTCTTTTTCAAGGATCGAATCCCAATTTTTTGTTCTTCTGGTAAAATCCTCCATAGAAACAGGATGCTCTCTCAACTGAAATTCAGGTTGGGATGGTAAATGGGATTGTACAAACAAATCCGGTTCAACCATATAATTCTCCAGGCTCGGGTAACGGACAAAACCAATATCCGACTTGTAAGAACCCCGTTTCTCTTCCGCCTTTTCAGCCTTCTTTTTGTCCTTTTTATCCCATTTGTACTGCTTAACTTTCTGACGTTTCTCTTTGGAGATCTTCGCTAGTTTTTTCTGTCGTTTCAAAGTGATCTTTTCCTTTTTAAGAAGGTCTTCTTTATACTTGGGAATACGGCCAATATAGCCTGCATCCCAGGTAGGATCGCATAAATACCACTTTCGATCTACTTTAAAAGCCACCCATTCGTGATCAGAACTTGCAATGAGAGGAATGGAATCTGACAAAAACTGGGCAGTATATCCCTCAACAGTTGTTGCTTCAATACCGGCATTTTTTAAGAGTTCAACAGTTAATGCGCTATATCCCTGGCAAACGGTACTTTTTGCTTTTAGAACTGCTCCGGCCGATTTATACTCCAGGGGTTTTCCTTTTTCAATTGCACTATAATCATAGGAAATATTATGCGTGACCCATTGATAAATATGAACCGCTTTCGTGCTGTCATCCACTAAATTTTTCGTCAGATAGGAGGCTAAGGATTTGGTGTTTTTCCGGGCTTCTTTCGGAACCTTCAGGAATTCGATTTTTTCTTGTGCAAACAAGGTATATCCTGCAAGGAAGGTGATTATTAGGCAGTAAAGTTTCATTTTCAAAAGGTTTGACTTTTTCTTCGGCACAAAGGTATTTCTTTTTCCGAACTAAAGAGTTAAATCAGTTAGAATTAACTCGAAACGATTCCAGGAATTAGTCTCTTTTAAAGATTGGAATTGAGATCGTTACCTTGGTCCCGCGTAAAATTCCTTTTTCCTCCAGGCTTTCAATGGAGAAATCAAACTCAGACTGGTATCTTTCCTTAAACAAATTCAATCTTTCGGAAGTAATTTCCGTGGCATAGGATTTATGATCCGAATCCTTTGCACTGGCTTTGCTTTTGGCGTATCCGATTCCATTATCGATGATCTCCACAATCAACCGATTGCCTTCAATTCGCCCAAAATTCAGTTGGATCTCGCCACCTTGTTCCAAACCTTTGAATCCATGAAGAATGGCATTCTCCGCAAAAGGCTGAATCAGCATGGGTGGAATGAACTTCGTTAAACCTTCTTTCGTCAGGGAAGTTTCTATTTGAAAGACAAAACGATTCTTGAATCGCATCTGCTCCAATTCGAGGTACATTTGCAGCGAATCAATTTCTTTTTGGATGGTAATTTCCGTTTCCCTGGAGTTGGTTAACGTTAACCGAATAAGTTTGGATAGTTTCAATAAATAACGCTCTGCCAATTCATTTTCATCATAGAGCAGGAAACTTTGAATGGAATTCAGGGCATTGAAAATGAAATGCGGGTTCATTTGGGCCAACAAAGCCTTTTGCTCCAGAATCTCCATATTTCGTTGAACTTCAGCCTTCCTACTGATCGTTTTGATCCTTCTCAGCAAGATCCAAACCACCCCGATCAGCAAACAAATCGTGACTACAATATAAAACCAGATTTGTTGGTAAAATGGTGGTGTAATCTCTATCGAAGTTAAAAAATAGGGCTGAGACCATATTCCGTTCTCATTTTTGTATTTGATCTCAATATTGAATTTGTCGTATGCCGGATTGAGCAATAAAATCTCCCCGTTGTAGCCTGTGCTCCAGGAAGAAGTTTTTGACAAACGGTATTTGTAAGGCGCGTTTCCTTTGGTTTTAAAGTTGGTAGAGGTCAATCTGATCCGGATCACTTTATACCGATAATCCAGGGAAATCGAGTTATTCCTGCATTCAATTTTCTTTCCGTTTGCAGAGATATCCAAAATCTTTACCTGCCGACCAGGTGAAGAATTGGCCCAATTATAGGAAGCATCTGTTTTGGAAAGTCCGTCTTTTGTAGCAAAATACATGGTATTATTATACTCGTGGCAAGCATTCACTTCTTGCGATTTCAAACCCTGGAACGGGGTCAGATTCTGTACCCGATATCCACTTCCTCCGTCATAAAAGATTCGGGAAACTCCCTTATTTGAACAAGCGTATAAATAATTTTTACTATCAACAAACAAGTGGTTGATGTGATTGGACAACAGGCCATTATCTTCATTGATAATTTTTACCACCTTTTCATTCCGGACAATAAATATCCCTTTACCACCGGTTCCAATGACCAATCCCCAATTCTTTGCATACTCCAAATTTGTTACCCGGGTATTTCGCAATTTCCTGGAGTATTCTATGGGATCAAAGATGCCGTTCTTAAATTTATAAGTGCCTTTTAAGTCTGCAATAATGATATCCTTGTTTGGAAGTAATGCAATCGCTTTTGTGAGAGACTTTACTTTCCTGAACTTTTTTAGATCCCGATGGAGATGAATGATCTGTTTTTCCCCTTTCTTGTTAAACCGAACTATTCCCAGACCTGCCATGATAATCGAAGTATCACTTTCTTTGCACCAGCTGAGAAAACCGATCTCGAAAAAAGGAATTCCGGGAATCGGCTTCAGGTTTTTCTCTTCCAATTTTCCGATGAATGGAGTATTACCCAGATAAGGAATGATCCCATTTTGGGTAATAAAACTTTCTGACAACTCCTTTCCTGAATGAAAATCATAATATGCATGGATATTGGACACAATAAAATGCTTTTCACTTCTGAAAACCCGATAGATATTGTTATCACGAGAGTTATTGGAGAATTTACAGTTTAAAACACTCAAATTCGGAGTATAAATAACTCCGTTTTCTAAGGTTGAGAACCAGTAACCTCCCTCCCTGTCTTTACAAATACTCGTAATTGAGTATTGCTTCAGGAAATGCCTGGGCTTTCGTTTTAATCCGTTTTTTTCGATGTTTTCAAAGAAATAAGCCCCTTTTAGCGTGCCGATCCAAAGATCTTTTCCAATTTTATTGGATCCCACAATGTATTCCATGTTACAGGAATCTCCCTGCAAATCATAAATTGTATTTTTGTTAGTGAGATAAACAGCTCTCCCAAATTGGTTTATTTCTTGCCTCCCAATAGCCATATCCCTGCGGGTTGCATAGATATTGATGCTGGCTTTCCTGTTATCAAAGGATAAGTTTACCACTCCGTTTTTGTATGCCTTACTATCTAATGTAAATAACCAGGCATCGTCGATCCTGGTGTAGTTTGAAGTATGAATGGTCTTCAGATGAGTCGTTTTTCCTTTTGGAGAAATTTTCAGGATCTCATTTTTTACTTTTATTGAATAATAAAGATTACCGCTTTTATCATAATTAAACCAGGAATAGGGAGCCAGGTAAACTCCTCTAAATCCAGCAATCAAATGATTATACTTATAAGGATAAACACGGTCATTCTCGAAATAACACAGTTGATCATTGAAACTTTTGAACCAGATCCGTCCTTTGTGATCTTCTACAACCTTAAAAACCACATTGTCAAGCAACCCGTTTTCTTTGGTGAATAAACGGTACCGATAACCGTCAAAGCGCACAACTCCCCGATCCGTGCAAATCCAGATAAACCCTTTCCGGTCCTGGTATACATAATAAGTCTCCGAGCTTGGTAAACCATCAGTCACAGAGATATTGGTATAAGCCGGCTCCCACAATCTTTCCTGCGCAAAGGTACAATGCCCGAATACGAGCAGAAAAACCAGAAGTCCGTTTATCTTTTTTATCAATGTCATTTTAATCTTTGATGAAAACCGGGATCAGGATCATAATTTTTGTTCCTTTTGGTTTCCCCGCATCGTCTGTCAATTTTTCAATCACAAAATCAAACTCCGCATCGTACTTTTCTCTAAATAAACTCAATCTTTCAGAGGTGATCTGCATTCCATAAGATTTATGCTCCGAATCCAACCCATTTTCTGCTTTCGATTGATATCCGATCCCATTATCCGTAACTATTACAACTAGTCTGTTCCCTGCTAATTCCTTAAAATTCACCTCTAACCTACCGGGAATATCGAGGCCTTTAAATCCGTGAATAATTGCATTTTCTACGAAAGGCTGAATCAGCATCGGCGGAATGTGGTTTTGGAGTTCTACATGCGTCAATGAAATAATAAACTCGAAATCAAAACGGTCTTTGAAGCGCATTTTTTCCAATTCCAAATACTTTGTCAAAACGTCTATTTCCTGTCGGATGGTGACTTCACTTTCCCGCGAATTGTTCAGGGTCATCCGGATCAACTGTGAAAGCATCTGCAGGTATTTTTCGGCCAGGTGATTTTCATTATAGACCAAAAAGCTTTGAATGGAATTCAGGGAGTTGAAAATAAAATGCGGATTCATTTGTGCCAACAAAGCTTTTTGCTCCAATTTCTCGATTAAACGCTTGTATTTTCGCTGGCGGTTGATCTGAACAGCTCTGATCCTGAAAAGGACAAATGCAACTAAGAAACTGCTCAAAACCAGGAAAAGATAGAACCAAAAGGTTTCTACAAATTTAGGTTGCTTGTGAAGAGCTAATATCCTATAAGGTTTTTGCCACATCCCATTGTCGTTCAAGTAAGACAATTCCAAATCATATTCCCCGGAAGTTAAATCATAGAAATCAATACTCCCATCGTTTCCGTAAGTCCATTTATCTGTTGCCAAAAGCCGGTATTTGTACCGTTGACTTCCCAGGCTTTTGTAGTTTGTTGAACGCAATTCAATGTGGATCATTTTTGAATTACTGGCCAGTTCAAGGTTTCTGGATTTCGGATAGATCGTTTTCCCATCCACAATCAATCCCTTTACGGAAACCTGCTTTTTTAGCGGATTGATCAAAAAGCTAAGATTCGCAGGAAACTTTGAAATTCCTTTTTTGGTCGCCAGGAAAACCATTTCCCCATCCAGGTAAATATAGTTGACCTCATTGGTTGCAAGTCCGTTGGCATTTAAGATATTATGGATCCGCACATACTTATTGCCGATAAAAAACAATTTTGAAACGCCGCTATTCGTTGCGATCCAGCAGGTATTTCCATTTTTCTCTACTTGAAGGGTATTGATCTGATCACTCACCAAACCATTTTCACTGGTAATATGATTCGTTATCCTTCCATCCTTAAAAACATATATTCCTTCTCCCCTTGTGCCAATAATCAAACCCAGTTCTTTTGAAAACCTAACACAGGAAACCCGATTATTCTGAATTGTCTTGGGGAACATTGAATTATCCAAAAGTCCTTTTTTCAAAGAAAACAGCCCTTTTGTATTTCCAACAAAAATTTCACCTTTGTCATTTGAACAAACGGTTTCAAAAAAGTGATGGAGGGTTTTATCGTATTTTTTTAATGTAAAATAATCGTAGAGTGTATCCAGTTTTCCGTTTTGATGAATACGCATAACCATAGAAGCACAGGTTACCATACTCGTATCATGCTCGTTGAAATTGTCATAATAAACCGGGACCCGCCAATATTTTTTGTTTTTCACATCAATCGGCTCTTTGTTTATACTAGGTAAAAGGAGAATCTTGTTGAATCTTGAAACACTATTTCTTGAAATATTATTGGCCGTGTATAAGGGATAATGGTCCTTTAATCGAAACACTCCCAAATGATTGGAATAAAAGACATCCTTGTTCCTATCAACCGCCACATGCGTCACATCGACCTCTTTTTCCTGCCCAAAAATCGAGATGTTCTTCACAATTGAATTCGGCATATACACAATTCCCTTGTCAAGGGTAGAAAACCACAAACCTCTTTCTCTGTCTTTCAAGACAGAAGAAACTTTGAATCCCTGAAGTAAATGCTGCCTTGGGGCATTGGCAAGCCCGTTCTTTGGAATGTCCTTCAGTCTGTGCGTTCCATTTACCGTAGTAATCCATAGATCATTCTTCATAGAAAAGAAACCTGTAGCCCCCGGAAAATGGAGCGTTTTATCCGGATGGTCTAAATCGTAAAAACAATCCTGGATGCGCATGATCCTGACTCCATTCACAGATTTCAACTCACAAAGGCCACTTTGCATATTCTTTTTATATACTTCCTTATTAACCGTTTTACGTTCCAATTTTCCATTTTTACGGATACTGGCTTTGAATATCTCTTTGTAAAACTGGCTTAATCGAATATTAAAGGTTGTAAGATAGGTCCCATTAATGAGGTCAAAGGTTAGTGGATCTGTCGCAAATGTAGTTAAGCTGGTTTTCCCCTTTGAATTAATCTTCAGAATTCCATTATTGCCGGAGCTGAAAAAGACATTGTCCTTCTTATCTACCGTAAATGTTTTATATGGATAAAGATTATTTCCAATATACCTGGAAATCAAATGATTGTACTTGTATTTTATAACCCGATGCTTCCCGGTATCGTAATAACTCAACAATCCGTTATAACTGACAAACCAGATTCGTCCTTTATAATCCTCGTAAACCCAAAAGATGACATTATCCGGAAGACCGTTTTTTGTAGTCAGGACTTCCATTGTAAATCCGTCATACTTTACGACTCCGCGATCGGTGCAAAACCAAATATATCCCTGCCGGCCCTGGTAAACAAAGTAAGTTTCCGAACTGGGCAGACCTTCTTTGATTGAAAACGTTCTGTAAGCAGGTTCCCAACTTGTTTGCGCAAGGGAAATGCTTCCCAAAAAGAAGGTTAGAAAAACGGCGATATGTCTTTTTAAGTTCAACACTTATTTTGCAGGTGATTTCGAAAATAATTCTTCCGGATATTGAATATCCACTAAAAATAATCCTTTTGCAGGAACAGACAATTTGGCTTCACCACGGTCTTTGGAAGCAATGATTTGAAGCAGATCTTGCTTATTCAGATTTCCAAAACCAACATCCAGTAAAGTGCCGACCACCGCACGGACCATATTTCTCAGAAAGCGATCTGCCGTTATTTTAAAATACCAACTATCTGACGACAATTGCACCCATTCGGCTTCTGAAACCGTACAAATATTCGTTTTTACATCTGTGTGCAATTTGGAAAAAGAGGTAAAATCCTGTGTCCCAAACAAAACAGTCGCCGCTTCATTCATCGCCTTAAAATCAATCTCATTTACCAGGTAATAACTATCCAGTAAAAAAGCATCTTTCTTTTGGTGGACAAAGTAATGATAAGTCCTTGAAACCGCTGAAAACCGTGCATGAAATTCAATGCTTACCGGTTGAGCAGAAAACACTGCAATATCCTCCGGAAGCATCTTGTTTAATTTATAAACTAACTGATTTGTATCCAATTCCTTATCCAAATCAACGTGCAGTACATAATAGGATGCATGAACACCCGTATCAGTTCTGCCGCAGCCAACTACAGAAACCGGATTATTTCCCATTAATTGAGTCAATCTCCGTTCCACTTCTTCCTGAACAGAAGCGGCATTCGGCTGAATTTGCCAACCATGATAATTCGTTCCGCGATAAGCGAGTTCCAGAGCATATCTAAATGTCATGGCGCAAAGTTAATCAATTCGTTTGCTTGGCAGTTAATCACTTGAATGCTTCAAATTCTTAACATTATAATAATGCGCCTCGATTTAATTAATTATTTCGTAACACAGCAGTAATTATTAAGGAAAGTATCAGGAATACTTTTGCTACGAACATTAACAAGGATCACAATGCAGGTAAGTAAGGGACAAACCATACTTTTAGTGGATGACGAAAAAGATATTCTGGAATTTTTGCAGTATAATCTGGAGCGGGAAGGATATAAAGTATTTGTTGCCAATGACGGGCTCGAAGGAGTTGAAATGGCCCAGAAAGTTTCCCCGGACCTGATCCTTATGGATGTCATGATGCCGCGAATGGATGGAATTGAAGCATGTCAGACTATCAGGCAAGAATTGCAGCTTAATTCACCACTGATTGCTTTCCTCACTTCCAGGGCGGAAGATTATTCGCAGGTTGCCGGTTTTGAAGCCGGAGCAGATGATTATATCACCAAACCGATCAGACCGCGTTTACTGGTTTCAAAAGTAGAAGCATTATTGAGAAGAGCCGGAAGAATCAATGGCGGCGAAACCGAGATCAAAACATCTTCTATTACTGTTAATCGCGAAAAATTCCTGGTATACATGAACGACGAAGAGATTCAATTGCCGAAAAAGGAATTTGAATTGATCGAATTGCTTGCTTCAAGACCCGGAAAGGTATTTACCCGCGAACAAATCCTGACAACCGTTTGGGGCGATGAAACCATTGTTGGCGAGCGCACAATCGATGTTCATATCCGAAAACTAAGAGAGAAACTAGGAGAATCGTATATTCGTACCATTAAAGGTGTTGGTTATACATTTTCTGAAAAGTGAAAAAATTAAATCCGTTTACCATAGTTCTTTTAGGAAGTGCCATCGTTGCAACGTTTTTAACGCTTACACTGCTGGTTGTAAACTTCTTCGATCCGATTCCTGTGGGAGCATTCGTGTCCATTATCCTTTTTGGATCCCTGGCTACATTCATCTCGTTTTACTTCCTTTTCAGAAGGTTTATTTACAACCGTCTGCGGATTCTTTACCGTTCTATCCGAAAGGGAAAACTAATGCCTGATGAAAAGCTTTACATCAATATGTCTAAGGATATTATTGGTGCGGCCGAATCGGAGTCTAAAAAATGGAGTGAACAGCGAAGCTCTGAAATTACTCAGCTTCAGGAACAGGATAAATTCAGACGAGAATTCATTGGGAACCTGGCACACGAGTTAAAAACTCCGGTTTTCTCGATCCAGGGCTACGTTCTGACCTTATTGGAAGGCGGATTGGAAGATGACCGGGTGAACCGAATGTTTTTGGAACGCGCTTCCAAGGCGATCGACCGGATGACCAATATCCTGAATGACCTGGACGAACTGACCAAGCTGGAAGTAAACGACCTGAAAATGGACCAGCGTCCGTTTGACCTGAAAGAACTTGCCCGGGAAGTGATGGACAGTTTAGAGCTTCGCTCGCAGGAAAAACACATCAAACTGCGCTTTGCCAAAGAATACAGCAAAGAGATCATGGTGCGTGCTGACCGCGGGAAGATTGCACAGGTATTGACCAATCTCATCAGCAATTCAATTTCTTACGGAAACGAGAACGGAGAAACTCAAATCCGTTTTTACGAAGTGGACGATTTGGTTTCGGTAGAAATTTCTGATAACGGTCCGGGAATTGAGCCCCACGAATTACCGCGTTTGTTCGAGCGTTTCTACCGGGTGGAAAAAAGCCGCAACCGCAACGAAGGCGGATCAGGATTGGGTCTCTCGATTGTGAAACACATCCTGGATTCCCACAACCAAACGATTTCCGTTCGAAGTACTATCGGTGTCGGAAGTACCTTTACCTTTTCTTTGGACAAATTCGAAGGAACTTCATCCACTTTGGTGACTTCCCGAGGGATTACGATTAAGTAGGTTTAAAGAAAGTTTAAAAGGTTCAAAGTCCCGATTGCTATCGGAATTAAAGGATCAATTCGAACAATTCTGCAAGATATTCCTGCTCCAATTGCCCCGTCGTTGGAATCAATACTGCTTTTTTCTGTAAGAACTGCAAATCCATAAGGGTCGAATAGCCGTTCCGGGAAACGATCGTTTCTGCAGAAGCTATTTCTGCATCGGCTTCTTTCCAATCAGTAACTGCCTTTACATTTGGCGGGATTTCCGAATAGATTTTGGGAGAAATGAGTGTCAGGTTTTGTGTTCCGTAGTGTTCCACAATCCACTGGAAAAACTGTTCCGAATAGGGTTCCGGTCCGCTGACAATTCCAACTACTTTTCCGGGAACAAGGGAGATTTCGGTATCCTGAAAACGCGAATAAAACCCAATATAACCTGATTTCGGAACGGGATTGCTTAAAACTCCGGCAAGGCGTTTCTGTTCTTCGTCCATGATCCATATCTCAGAAAACCGGTTCATCCATTTACGATGAATGCGCTGTGCGATCCAGCCTGCTTTTGGCGGTAATAAAACCTGGTGTGTCATGAAAATCGACGGTACTTGATCCGAACGGAATCCGTAACAATGATCAGAAAGAACGAGCGTTATTCCATATTCGCTGACCAGTTTTTCTGTTTGCTGTTGTTCAGCTCTGATCCAGCGTGAAAAACGCCAGGCATTGCGTCGCATTTCAGAAGTGAAGTTGCCATCGCCTTTGAAACGAAATTGAAATCCTTCTGTCAGTAAATAGTCTGCGGGTATTTCATAAGCAGTAAAAACCGCCTTCTGTGCTGAAGTACAGAAAATAACCAGTTCATTTCCCTGTTCGGAGAGTTGCTTCAATAAAGAGATCGATCTGGCCACATGTCCGCTTCCCCAGTCGAGGCAGGAGAATAAAATGCGTTCATGCAACAGTTCGGCCGGAATCATACGCTATTCACTTCTCTTCAGGTTGATCGGAGCTGCTTTCGAAAGTACATAAGGGAAATTCTCTTCCACATACGAACTCGGATCCAAACCGAACTCATTCTTTTCAGTCAAAGCTCTTCCTTTGATGAAGAAATACATATTCATGATTAACTTGTGGAACCAGGGCAATTCGTTGTCGTTCGACAGGAATTTACGGATCACAATGAATTTGAAATCACCGATGTGGTCGCTGTGATGGTATTCGCACGCATACCGGGATTTGATCTCAATTTCCCCGTTTTGCACCAATTCTTCTACCACCTGCTTGAACATCATATCCAATTTAGGCTGGATACGGAAACCTAATTTGAAATCAATACGGATCAAATCATTCTCATCGTGTTTGGTCACTTTGTAATCTTTCGTATAGGGTTCATCCGTTGTATGAACGTGTACAAACCAATAACGTTCCGCACGCTTTGGCTGCTGCTCCAGGATCGAATAGAATACTTTCGATTCCACTTCATCCACACGCTCCGCACTGGTTAAATAAACCAAATGAGTTGCGTAAGTTGGAATCTGGTCATCGATCGACAACTTTTGCAGGATCGGCAGATAGCTTTTTACCTTCACAAAGTCAATGATGCTGTTGCGAATGATCTTGCTTTTGTAGATCACATACATGACCGACATCACGGTAACCGCGATAGACAATGTAATATAACCACCCTGTGGGAATTTATCAATCTGTGCAATCAGGAAGCTACTCTCCACGATGAAGAACAAACCAATCAAACCATAACGGAGTATTGGATTCCAGTGTTTTCGAAGGAAATAAAAGAAGAGGAGGCAAGTGGAACTGATCATTGTGAGAATGATGGATAAGCCATAAGCGGCTTCCATTGCTTCGGATTTTTTCAAAAAGAAAACGATCGCAATACAGCCCAGCATTAAAAACCAGTTGATCGAAGGAACATAGAGTTGTCCTTTGATTTCAGAAGGGAAATTTACTTTTACCCGCGGCCATAAATTCAACCGGATCGCCTCATTGATCAGAGTAAATGACCCGGAAATCATGGCTTGGGAAGCTACGATAGCCGCCGCAGTTGCAATGATAACGGAAGCTAGTCTGAAATTATCAGGAACAATGGAATAAAAAGGATTTCCATCCACTTTACCACCTATATTTCCTAATAGATAGACACCTTGACCGAAATAATTCAGTAGAAGCATGGCTTTGACAAAAATCCAACTCACACGAATGTTCTCTTTTCCACAATGTCCTAAATCGGAATACAAGGCTTCACCACCGGTTGTACATAAGAATACTGCTCCCAGCAACCAAAAGCCTTTCGGATAATGAACCAATAAATCGTAAGCGTAATAAGGATTTAATGCTTTCAAGATTGAAGGATCTTTCATGAAATACATGCAGCCCACAATTCCGATCATCAGGAACCAAATCATCATGACCGGACCAAAAAAGCGTCCGATAAACTTTGTTCCAAATTGCTGAATAATGAAAATCCCAATGATAATAGCGATTGCAATTGGTACCGTATTGATTTTCGGATTGACATAACTCAACCCTTCAACTGCTGAAGAAACCGAGATCGGAGGAGTAATAATCCCGTCTGCCAGCAATGCTGCACCACCAATCATTGCAGGAATCACGAGCCATTTCCGCTGCCTCCTTACTAAGGTGTAGAGCGCAAAAATCCCACCTTCGCCCTTGTTATCGGCGCGCAAAGTAATAATAACGTACTTCAGTGTCGTTTGAAGAGTGATTGTCCAAAAAATACAGGATAAACCTCCCAGGATTAATTGTTCGGTAAGTTCTCTTTTGCCGGCTACTGCCTTCAAAACGTAAAGTGGCGAAGTTCCGATATCTCCGAAAATAATTCCCACTGTGATAATCAATCCCGCGAACGAAAGCGCGTGATGATGCTTCTTTGACATAAGATCTCCGTATTAAAGTGTAAATGTACATATTGGGAAAATCACTTGCTACGATTTGGTGAAAAATCCGCAAAAAACTTTTAGAGATTGTGTACTTTTGCATCGATTTATGGGAAAGAATAAACTGAGACGCTTTGCGGAAATGAAATTATGGGACAATGTCTTCGAACCTACGTTGGCAGCCAATCCACAGGATGCATTTCCACTAAAAGGAAAATGGCACACGGATTACTTCAAAAATTCCAATCCGATTGTGTTGGAATTGGGTTGCGGAAAAGGAGAATATTCTGTAGGACTTGCAAGACATTATCCGAACAAAAACTTCATTGGAGTTGATATTAAAGGTTCCCGTATGTTTGTGGGCGCAAAAGAAGCCCTGGATGAAAGCCTCACAAATGTTGCTTTTCTCAGAACTAAGATCGATTTCATTGAGTCGTATTTCGCTGCCGGTGAAGTGGATGAAATCTGGCTGACTTTCTCGGATCCACAACCCCTGAAACCAAGAAAAAGACTGACTTCCGAACAATTCATTGCACGTTACAAAACTATTCTGAAACCGGGAGGAATTGTCCACCTGAAAACAGATTCCAGCTTATTGTTTGAATCAACAGAAGAACAAATCCAGGAACACAAATACGATTTGATTGAATCTACCTGGGATTTGTATCAATCCATGCCGGAAGACCTGGATCCAACGATCCGTGATATTTTGCATATCAAAACGCATTACGAACAGTTATTTACTGCTAAAGGCTCGGTGATTAAATATTGTTCGTTCAGAATCCATTAAAAATATTCCTAAAACACGAAGGGGCCCGATTAATCGAGCCCCCTTCGTTTATTATACTAATTCTATTATTACGCGACTTTCAATCGTGCTACTTTGCTTTTCGAGAATTGTGCTTTCGCATATTCCAGGTCTACACGGAAATCTTTCTCATTTTTAGACGGCAATTCATACATTGCATCCGTTAGAATTGCTTCACAGATAGAGCGCAATCCGCGTGCACCCAATTTGAATTCGATTGCTTTCTCCACGATGAAATCCAATACGTTTGCGTCAAAGGTCAAACGAATCCCATCAATTTCAAATAATCGTATATATTGTTTGATAATTGCGTTTTTGGGCTCTGTGATGATTCGTTTCAGGCTTTTCGCATCCAAAGGCTCCAGGTAAGTCAATACCGGGAAACGCCCGATCAATTCCGGGATCAACCCATAAGATTTCACGTCGGTCGGAGTGATGTATTTGAGGAAGTTATCTTCATCTACTTTTTCAGCGACCTGAGAACCGAATCCAATGGTTTGTCTGTTTACACGATTTGCAATGATGCGCTCAATCCCGTCGAATGCTCCACCACAGACGAACAAAATATTCTTCGTATCAATGGCGATCATTTTCTGCTCCGGGTGTTTTCTTCCTCCTTGCGGCGGAACGTTTACGGTAGATCCTTCCAACAACTTCAATAAAGCCTGCTGAACTCCTTCTCCGGAAACATCACGCGTAATGGATGGATTATCACTCTTACGGGCAATTTTGTCAATCTCATCAATGAATACAATTCCGTGCTGTGCAGCCTGAACGTTGTAATCTGCGGCTTGTAATAAACGGGAAAGAATGCTTTCCACGTCTTCTCCTACATAACCTGCTTCTGTTAAAACGGTCGCATCTGCAATACAGAACGGCACATTCAACATTTTGGCAATGGTTTTCGCCAAAAGCGTTTTTCCGGTTCCGGTTCTTCCAACAAGGATCACGTTCGATTTTTCAATCTCTACGTCTTCGATCTTTGTTTGGTGCAAACGTTTGTAATGATTGTAAACTGCAACGGAAAGCGTTTTCTTCGCATCGTCCTGCCCGATTACATACTCATCCAATCGTTCTTTGATATCCAGTGGTTTCAAGACATTTACAGGAGCGTTCTGAGCAGAAGTTTTGGTTGTCTGATCTTCATCCACGATCATTCTTGCCTGAGCAATACAATGATCACAAATGTGACCGGATAAACCGGCTATTAGTAAACCTACTTGACTTCGTGGTCTTCCACAAAAGGAGCAGGAAGTTTCCTTTTTTGACATATTCTAATTTTAATCGACAAAAAAGTCACCTCGACAAACCGAGGTGACTTAGATCTTATTGTGCAAAGTTAGACTATTTTGGGTTGCGAAGCAAAATCTCGTCAACCATTCCATAATCTTTTGCTTCTTCAGCCGTCATCCAATAATCACGGTCAGAGTCAGCCCACACTTTTTCATACGTTTGTTTGGAGTGTGTTGCAATAATATCGTACAATTCTTTTTTCAATTTCTGAATCTCACGAGCTGTAATCTCAATGTCAGAAGCTTGTCCCTGAGCACCTCCAAGCGGCTGGTGAATCATTACACGTGCGTGTTTCAAAGCTGAACGTTTTCCTTCCGCTCCTGCACACATTAATACTGCTCCCATGGAAGCGGCCATTCCTGTACAGATCGTTGCTACGTCCGGCTTGATATATTGCATCGTGTCATAAATCCCCAAACCTGCGTAAACAGATCCTCCCGGAGAATTTAAATAAATCTGGATATCTTTCTTTGCATCTACTGATTCTAAGAACAATAGTTGAGCATTGATGATATTTGCGACCTGATCGTTAATTCCCGTTCCCAGGAAAATGATGCGGTCCATCATTAGACGTGAGAACACGTCCATTTGTGTCATATTCATATGACGTTCTTCAATAATATAAGGTGTTAATGAAGATTCGATGTAGCTGTCTAAATGCATGCTGGAAAGTCCGACGTGCTTTGTTGCGTACTTGTGAAATTCGTTTTTATCGAACATGTTTGATAGTTTTTTAGAAGTATTAAAATTAATACGATTTCGAAGAATTGATTGTTTTTTTTGCAGAAATTAACGAGAATAATTACAACATCGAACCGTTCAAAACTTAATCGTGAGAAAATTCGATTTCATAGCTTGTATGTTTGCGGATATTCAGCACTCTTTCGTCGTCAAAAATCAGGTACTGGCCTTTGATTCCCGACAATCTTCCGCGAATCACAGGCGATTTGTCAAAGCTCACACTTTTTACTTTCAAAGGGTACTTTTCCACCGGGTAAATCAGGGAAATAATATCGTCATTCATACTCACAAAATCACGCATGTCGAATGGCAGTAAATCTTCCACTCTTCCCTTTTCGTCCAACAGGTCCAATTCGTGATTGATCTCATTTCTGAGCATACGCTGCCAGTTGGTTTTGTCTGTCATTAAAGACTTCAGGGCCACTTCAATCATTCCGGCTTCGTAGCGGTTATTAGTCTCTGCCAAAATGATGGCATGAGAAGCTCCCTGGTCGATCCAGCGTGTGAATGTCTGCTCAGCACGCGTTACTCCAACTTTGATGCTGTCTGATGCAGCTAAGTAAACGATATGGGGCTGATTGTGGTTCTTATGCTCCCAATCAATGTCTCTTCCTTCTCCCAAATGAGCTTTGCAGAGTTCCGGATTAATGATACAAGGAGATGCTTGTGGTGCAGACTGGAAACAAGGAAAACAAAATCCCTGTCCGAATGAATTTTTGGTTTGTTTTCCGCAATTGGAACAAATGATCTTCCCGGTCCAGTTTAATTCAATTTCCTTCCCGATCAGCGTATTCATAGTAATATGCGGCTCATTATTTAAAATCAGCTGGTATTGAACCGGTGTTCCGAAGGAAACACGCATTTTTTCTAATAATCCTTTCATTTTCTTTCCGATTTTAAGTCCCCGATACTTGTCGGGCCCACCATCCGAACATGATATCATGATATCATGTTTTATGTTTCAATCTTGTATATTTTCCAATTCTTCCGTGGCTTCCATCCACAGATCCGAATAATAATCCAATTTGGATTTCACATCCTCAAAAGCTTTCAGCACCGGGGTTGTTTTCGCTGAATCTGAAAAATCCATGGTCGCCAATTGATCTTCCAGGACTTTTACTTCTTTCTCCAGTTCATGAACACGTTCTTCGTGCTTTTTCACCTGGTTCTGAAGTTGGTTCTTTTTGCGCTTATTCTCCTTCCGTTCTTCCTGTGATTGCGTTTTCACAGGCTCTTCAACCACTGCTTCTTTAACAACAACCTTCGTTTCTGCTTTCTTTGCAGGAACGACAGCCGCCATTTTACGTTGTAAATATTCGTAAACTCCAAAGTGGTGGATTTTCAATGTTTGATCCTCAATGTCCCAAATACGATTGGTTAATCCATCCAAAAATTCACGGTCGTGGGAAACGATCAGGAAAGTTCCTTCGTATTGAAGCAAAGCTCTTTTCAAAACCTGCTTGCTCTGAATATCCAGGTGGTTTGTCGGCTCATCCAGGATCAATACATTGGAAGGGCTCAAAAGCAATTGACACAAGGCCAAACGCGTTCGTTCTCCTCCTGATAAAACTCCCACTTTTTTGTCGATGTCTTCGCCTGAGAATAAAAATGCTCCCAAAATAGAACGCAGGTCTTTTCGAACATCACCGGATGCAACCAGATCAACCGTTTCATAAACGCTTAAATTCTTATTCAACCGTTCTGCCTGGTCTTGCGCAAAATAAGTAATCTTCACGTTGTGACCGAATTCTACTTTCCCTTCGAAATCAATCTCTTTCGTCAGACATTTGAACAAAGTAGATTTACCTACTCCATTTGGTCCGAGAAGTGCGATTTTCTCTCCTCTTCCGACTGTAATTGAAATATCTTTAAACAAGGTTCTTGGTCCGTAGCTTTTCCCCAGGTGTTCCATTTCAAGTACCCATTTTCCGGGCTGAACATTTAAGGGAAAGAAAATATTCATTCGTGCAACAGCATCATTTTCTATCTCAATTCGTTCTGTACGATCCAGTTTTTTGATCAATGACTGCGCAAAAGCTGCTTTATTCTTTTTAGCACGGAACTTGTCAATCAGTTCCTGTGTATGTTTGATGTCTTTATCCTGCTGTTTTTTCGCATCTGCCAAACGCTCCAATTCTTCTGCTCTTAACTCCTTGTACTTTGAATAAGCGTAAGGGAAATCCAGTATCTTTCCGAAAGAGATTTCCCAGGTTCTGTTTGTCACATTGTCCAGGAATAAACGATCGTGGGAAATAACAATCACCGCTCCATCAAATTTCGTCAGGTAATTCTCCAGCCATTGAATGGAAACAATATCCAGGTGATTTGTTGGCTCATCCAGCAGCAATAAATTCGGACGATTGACTAAGATCTTAGCCAATTCGGCCCGCATTTTCCATCCTCCGGAAAAGGAATTCAACGGTTTTTCGAAATCGTCTTTTTGGAATCCCAGTCCATCCAGTACGGAAGCAATTTTTTCTTCCCATTGAAATCCGTCGTGGATATTGAATAAGTCGTTGGTTGCATTCAAATCGTTCAGTAATTCCAAATACGATTCCGACTCATAATCCTCACGGGTCGTTAGCTGCTTATTGATTTCATCAATGTGTTTTCTCAGATGATTCAATTGTTCATTGGAAAAAAACAAGTAGTCGAACACACTCTGCTTCGTATCAATAACGATATCCTGCGTCAGGAAACCTACTTCCAGGCCTTTCTGACGGTGAATTTGACCATCTGTCGGTTTTTCGGTTTGAGCAATTAATCGCAAAAGAGTTGATTTGCCGGCACCGTTTTTACCCACCAAACCAATTCGGTCTCCCTGGTTGACCTGGGCAGAACATTCTTCAAATAAATAACCTTGCGGGAAATGCACTCCCAATTTTTCCAAAACAAGCATGTGCAAAGGTAGATAAAAGAAATAGGTTCAAAAAGTTCCAAGGGTTCAAATCTTCTTCGCTCTGTGCCTTCGCTGAAGCTTCAGCATAAGCGTTACGAACTTCGAAGGTTCAAAAGTTTAAAAAGATTCAATTTGAACAAAAAAAACCAGACCGAAACAATTTCAGCCTGGCTTAAGGTTATTCGAACAATTTAAAGCACATATGATGCTGTTTTCTTTCTCAGTATTTGATCGGGTCCCATGTATTCCATTCTAACGATTACAATTGTTCCGGGTTTTCCTTGTCTTAATAACCGCGATCCTGCATCTGAAATTTGATTTCCCTTTCCTTTTTCAGGTTTTGGTGCACTGCTTAAACTCAATTCCCAATTCAAAATACTGAATTTCGCATCTAAAGGACTGTTTTTGTAACGTGAAAACAAGTTCTTTTCCGAAGGTGAGATTTTCCCTCCTTCTTCCACCGCACCAAAGAAAAACTCCGGATTTGGAAGAGTCATTATTCGGAATGAATAAGTTCCCAATTTCACTTTTTTCTTCGAAAGAGAGTTCACTCCGTAAATATCGATGGATGCAGTTTTACCACTGGTTGTTACTTTTGCAATTTGCTGGTTTCCGGACTTCGTCAATGAAATACCATTTCCAGTCAAAATCGTTTGGTCATAGCCTGAAGCAACTCCTTCAACTATATTGCTATATCCTTTGTACAAAACATTCAACTGCGGCAATGAAATTGTCCCTTGCGGTTTCACGATTTTGATCGTATGCGACCAATTTTCTGTTTTCACCAATCCGGATTTATTCTTGATTGAAACCGTACCTGTCATCACCTGTTCACTTCCGGTTCCGATTCTCGTTTTAATGACTCCTTTACCTCCGGTTCCTTTGAAAGAAGTTCCGTTATAATTAACCGTTGGTTGATTATCCGAATCAAAAGCAGCCATCATTACATTCAATTCCACATCGTCGCCGGTATTGGCAAAAGAAGGTCCGTAAGCCAAACCAACAATGCTGTTGAAGGAATACTCTCCTACCGAAACTTTCGATTTCAAGTGAGACAATGCAAGCGCTCGTGCTGAAAGAACATCCTGCTGCATAGAGGACAAGGAAGCCAAAGCTGCTACAAGCGGTGCATGATCAAATGTTTTTCCAATCCAGTGAACTCCTTCCATGTCGTTTTGTGTAACCCGCTCCTGTTTGGTCAAATTCATGTAAATAGAGGAAAGAATTTCCTCGTCGTCCCGCAAATTTGCCTTGGAGGAAAGCAACATCTTTTTCACCTGTTTACGGAGGTCCTGGTTATTTTTAAATGTATTAATGGCTTTAGGTTTGATGGAATAAGTCTTATTTCCTTCCTGATAAGTTCCCATTGTCTGAATGAGTTTCGAACGAAATCCATTGTAATCATCCCAGATCTGCTTTCCTTTTGCCGTCGGATTCCTGATATCATCACCAATCAAAATGTGCATCGGAATGTCGTATTGGTCTTTTGCCTCAACAGCCATCAGGTTCATTCGTGCAGGTCTACAACCGCTTCCCTTTTCCCAAAGGATTGTTTCCTTGTCTTCCGGCTTTAATGTAGATACTTCTTCACCGGATTCCTTCAATAATTCCATCTTCACCTGGTCGATTTCATGAATAACACTCGCTGAAAGTTTATCCACCTCCTGCATCTGCTTCATCACTTTTTTCAATTTCCGGAGCTTTTCCGCATTTTCTTTTCCGTTCGTTGTAGAAATTTCGGCGGACACATCGGAAATAAACTCAGATCCGCGATCAACCTGCATTCCATTTGATTTCTGGATATTATCTTCAATTGCTACAAAAGCGTCCAGGATTGTTTTTGATACGTTCAATGCTAAAAGAGCAGTCAACACTAAGTACATCATTCCAATCATCTTTTGTCTCGGGGTTTCTTTTCCTCCTGCCATGATTTAAATTTTTAAGGGTTATACCAATCGAATGTGATTTCTTCAATTAGTAACAAAGAGGTCCAAAAAAAATCCCGGCCTCACAAAGTGAAAGCCGGGACAACATTGAACTATTCGTTCTTAAAAATTCCAAACATCTTGTTCAAACGTTCGGATATTCTCTATAATATCTGCAGATTCCTGTAAGGCATCCACTCCTGTTCGATAACTGTCGATGGATCTGTCAAACACATTGCTTTCTTTGTAAACCGTACTCGAAAACCGGCGTTTCCAAAATAAATCGTCGAAACTCATCCATTGAGCATCATTCTTTTCATTGTACACATAATAATTCGTAAGCAGGTATCTGAGGTGCGGAAAATAAATCCAGAATTTGGTTTCCATTCCAGAAATCATTTTCTCACCGTTGGGTCCCGTTTCTTCTTTCAGAACGACCGGAGCAATTCCCATAATACGGACATCCATCACTGAACGTTCCTTATCGAAGAACCAGTCTTCCTTGATCCGATACTTGACAATGTCTTTCGAATCGATCCAAAAAGTATCCCGGTCGTAATAAACATATTCTTCTATCCCATTTACAATTCTGGTAGAATCCTGACCGTCCCAGGTAGATCTTGGCTGATCTGATTCGGGGCCTAGTTTTCCCAAATAATAGAACACTTCATTTCTGAATACAGAATCATTGCAATAATTTCCGCCGGCTTTTGGTGCAATCGGGTATTTGAACTGATCTCCGTCTATCATATCGAACTGGTAGGGATTGTATGATGAGAACAGTTTCAGTTCTCCCTGGATAATGTGATGCCTCAGAATTGTCCACAATGACCAGCAATTGGTGTTTCTCACATATTGCCCGGATGGAGTATGGTAATCAAAAGGATAGTATAAGGGATGATTGATTTTCTCCCTGAGATCGATTTCGCGCCAAACGCGTTTGCTCCATACCACATCGGCTTCGCGAATATACTCGTAAGGGACAGTTCTTTTGGTTAAGACATGTTCTTTCACATACGGATAATCCAAAGTGGGTGTTGAAGAAATAAAACTGGTTGGTTCGCATTGCGCATTCACATCATGAATTGCTGCAAGAAATAAGAAAAAGGTAATTTTTTTCATGGCCTGGGTTTTTCAAATAGCGAAAAAACCGGGCATTGGTTACAGTTGGATTTGAGGTAGTTATAAACAAAAACCCCGACGCCCTGACAGTATCGTCAGGGGTCGGGGTCCGTTATTTTTTGATTCAATTAGAAGTTCCAAACATCATGTTCGAAATTTCTAATTTCTTCTGTAATCTTTTCAGATTCCATTAGTGCATCTACACCTGTTTTATAACTGTCGATCTCACGATCAAACACGTTACTTTCACGGTAGATAGTACTAGTAAAGCGACGTTGCCAGAACAAGTCATCAAAACTCTGCCATTGGGCATCATTCTTCTCATTGTATACAAAGTAGTTAGCTAAAATGTAACGGCAATGAGGGAAATACAACCAAAACTTCTCATCCATTCCTGTGATGTTCTTTCCACCTGTAGGCGATTCTTCTTCTCTATATACAACAGGAGCAATTCCCAGGATACGTACATCAAGTACAGATCTTTCCTTATCAAAGAACCAATCTTCTTTGATTCGGTATTGTACAATATTTTCAGAATCAATCCAAAGGGTATCAGCCGGTGGATATTTGAAAGTGATTGTCCCATCAGGAAGGGTGATTTCAATTGGATCTCCAAACTCATTTGTTAATGGAACATCACTTTGAGGACCTAATTTTCCCATATAATAGAACACCTTATCGCGAAATAAAGAATCTGTAAAGTAATTCTTACCTGCTTCAGGTACTACCGGGTATTTGAATTGATCCCCGTCTAACATATCATACTGATATGGATTATACGGTGAAAACACTTTCAAATCTCCGTTGATGATATGATGACGCATGATTGTCCACAAAGACCAGCGGCTAGTATTTCTTACATACTGTCCGGATGGAGTGTGTTTATCAAACGGCAAATAAATCGTGTGATTCATTTTCTCACGCATATCGATCATACGCCAAACACGATGACTCCAGACTACATCAGCTTCACGAACAAACTCATACGGGATCATTCTTTTGGTAGGTATATGTTCTGTCATATACACCCCATCAATGACATCCGCCTGAGGAACATTCACTGGCCCACCATTGATCTCCTGTGCGTTCGTTAACAACGAACCAGCAAACAAGGTACTTAATAGAACTAAACGTTTCATGATTGACACTCTATTATTTGTTATTTTTTATTAGATGGTAAATACACCACTTTTCTTACGTAGGATTCCATCCGGCCCTTTAACTTGCGTCATAAAGCTGATTGTAGATCCTGGTCTTGCTTGTTTCATTAAGCTGATCCCGTCCGCATTCAACTGGTTTCCTGATCCTTTAGCAGGACGTGGAGCACCAGCTACGTTCAATTCCCATGTTTGAACGGAGAACTCCGCTTTCAACGGGCTGTCAGAGTAACGTGCAAACAAACGAGTTTCGGCTTTAGAAGCCTTACCACCATCTTCCGTTGCTCCGAAGAACAATGATGGAGGAGGCAAGTTCATTACACGGAACGTAAATGTTCCTAAAGAAACCGTTTTGTTTGTTACCGAGTTTTTACCAGAGATAGAGATAGTTGCAGTTCTTCCCGCACCACTCACACGTCCGATATAACCGTTTCCTGATTTTGTCAAAGAAACTCCGTTACCGTTTAGAATAGTCTGGTCGTAACCAGAAGCTACACCTTCAACAACGTTGTTGTATCCTTTGTACAATACATTCAATTCAGGAAGAGAAACAGTTCCCTGCGGCTTCATGATCTTGATTGTATGTGTCCAGTTTTCAGTTTTCTTAACTCCTGATTTGTTCTTGATCGATACTGTACCACTCAAGACCATCTCAGCACCTCCGGAAACTTTTGTTTTTACTGTACCCTGACCACCAGCAATCTCGATAGCTCCACTATTGGAAGTTACCTCAGGTTGGTTATCCGAGTCAAATGCAGCCATCATTACTTTCAACTCCACTTCATCACCTGTGTTAGCAATCGGAGGTCCGTAAGCCAAAGGCATGATTTTGTTGAATGAATACTCACCAGTAGAAACTTTTGATTTCAAGTGAGCAAGCGCATAAGCACGTGCAGACAAGACATCTTGCTGCAAAGAAGTTAATGATGCAACTGCAGCAACCAAAGGAGCGTGGTCAAATGTAGCACCGATCCAATGGATACCTTCCAAATCGTGAACTTTCACTCTTTCCGGTTTTGTCAGGTTAATGTACAAGTCAGTCAAAGCCTGATCATCATCCATGTGATTCACATTGCTCTTCTTAACCATATCAGAAACCTGCTTCACCAAATCAGCATTACTTTTAAATGCATTGATTGGTTTTGGGTCAATCATGTAAGCTTTACCTCCTTCTTTGTAGGAACCAACAGCTTTGACGATATCAGAACGGAATTTGATGAAATCTTCCCACAACTGTTTTCCTTTTCCGTCGGGGTTCTTAATTTCTTTTCCTACGATTTCGTGCATCGGTATATCGTATTGATCCTTAGACTGAACAGCCATTAAGTTCATACGAATCGGTTTACAAGATTGAGCTTTTTCCCAAAGAATGGTGTTTTCATCCTGATTCTTGTATTCCTTTACTTTTTCACCGGATTTCTCTAAAATCTCCAGTTTAATTGCATCAATATTTTTAAGCAATTTATCGGACAATTTATCAACGTCGTCCATTTGCTTTAAAATTTTCTGCAATTTTTCTCTCTTAGCGGCATTTTCAGCATTCTTTGGAGTAGTATTCAATTCACTGTTTACATCACTAGTAAAGCCTTGTCCTCTCTCAAATTGAGCAATATTTGCCTTTTGTATATTTTCTTCAATTGCGACAAAAGCGTCTAGAATCTGTTTTGATACGTTCAACGCAAGTAGCGCTGTCAATACCAAATACATCATCCCAATCATCTTCTGTCTTGGGGTTTCTTTTCCACCTGCCATGACTTCTAAATTTTGTTATTTACTTGTTAGTAATAAATTAATAAAGTTTTCTATTGACGAATTAGTCTCTAGAAATTGTCATAGCTTTCAACATGTTACCATAAACTGCATTCAAGTCAGTTAAGTTTCTGGATAACATTGCCATATTTTCTTTGTACAGACGAGTATCTTCAGCTGAATCAGATAAGTTCTTCATCATTTCAGTTACCTGACCCTGGAATTTCTCAGTAGCTTCCAAATGAGCAGAAGATCCTTTCAATTGTAATTCATAAACGTTGTTCAAAGCAGCCAGGTTCTTAGAAACTTTTTGCATTTGCTCACCGAACGATTCACCTTCCTGAGTATTTGAAGTCATTCCTGAAATAGAAACTGATGCTCTTTCATAAGCTTCAGATAAAGAAGATACTTTATCAGACGCTGCCTGTAATGAAGAAACATAAGAGTCAGTTGCCGCTGCTGCAGATGTTACACCTTTCAATTGAGAAGCATTTTCACCTAACTGACGCATTCCGTCTCCTAAACGCTCCAATAATTGACCGTCAATTTTAGCTTCCTCCAACATTTTGTCTAAGTGCTCAGTAATTCCAGTACCTCCGGAATTCTTTCCTCTTCCTCCTGCTGCAGGTAAAGCATCGTGATCTAAATCATCACTGTGTGCAAATGCCAATTCAGGATAAACAAGTTCCCAATTTGGATCTTCATGAATCGGTTCAAATGCCGAGAAAATGAAAATGATTGCCTCCATCAACAAACCAACGGTAAGCATAAGACTCGCTCCTGGTAAGTGCTCAATTTTAAATAATGCTCCAACGATTACGATTGCCGCTCCGAAACCGTATAATTTCGACATAAACTTTTTCCATCCTTTACTTCCTGGTTTCATAGTTTTCTTTGTTTTTTAGGTTTAACCAAATTTATTGTTTTGTAATTGTTTGTTATTCCTAGCGAAGTTGGATATCGCTACGAATTTCTTCACCACCCTCTTTCGAGAATTCACGTCCACCGCGACCTAAGTGTGTAGCCACATTTCGGAATCCGACGTACGATTTAGCCGTATCTTGGTACTCGTATGTACGAGTTGAAGTTTGCAGGTAATACCCAACATCTTTCCAGGAACCACCGCGGATAACTTTACGTTTCATTGCTGGCGGATCCCAGTCCATTGCATCATATCTGTATTCAGTATTCAAATCATGAGAGAACTCATACATTGCTTCATCGTAAGCTGTCTCACACCATTCTGAAACGTTACCGGCCATACAATAAAGCCCCCATCCGTTCGGGTTGTAAGAATATGCTTTTACTGTGTGGAAACCACCGTCCTCAAAGTAACGACCTCTCATTGGCTTAAAGTTACCCAGGAAACACCCACTCTGGTTACGGATATATGGACCTCCCCAAGGATATGGCGAGTTATTCAAATCTCCGCGAGCTGCTCTTTCCCATTCTGCTTCAGTTGGCAAACGGAAATCATTCACGAACAAATCTCCCATTGCAAGCAACCAGCTGTTCAACAACTGAGTTCTCCAGATAGAGAAAGCTTTTGCCTGTACCCATGTAATACCGATAACAGGATAGTTATCATAAGCCGGGTGCCAGAAATACATATTCGTCATTGGATCGTGGAATGAGTAAGTAAAGTCACGAACCCAAACCAAAGTATCCGGATACACGTTGATCTCTTCATCAATGATGAATCGCTGACGATTCTCATGACCACGAAGACCCGTACTCTGACCTTTTTTATTGAAATAACTCAAATCCTTATCCAAACCTTGAGGCTCTTCCGTAAACGGATGCGGAGGCGTGTTTAGGTCACGGTGTTCCGGACTAATCTCATTACCTTCCTTATCCACACCATTGTGAACGATCTCAATACGACCTCTGTTAGCTGCTTCTCTTAAGTCGATCCAGTAATACTTGAAATTCAACTTTCGAGTATCAAATTGGCGACGTTTGTAGAAACGCTCCGGCTGCGGATAATACATATCTGCTAACAATGGCATCAATTCCGGGTCATCATAAGAAAAACGACGATCCCAGTTCAATGAGAATTGCGCGCGATTGACATCACGGTCAGACGGTTCGAATTCAACCATCTCCAAAGCACCTTCATCAAAGTACATGTCTTTGTAGTCGATGTAGCGGGATGATTCTTCGTCTTCCTCCAATCCGGAATAAATACGCTCACGAGCCATTGAATCTCTTACCCAATCCACGAATTGACGATACTCGTTATTCGTGATCTCGGTTTGATCAATGTAAAAAGCCTGGACAGAAACCGTCTTTGCACGTGTTTGGTGCAAGAAAGGAACATCCTGGTCATTTTCCCCCATGATGTAGGAACCTGATGGAATATAAACCATTCCAAGAGGAATCTCAGGATGGTAGATTGGGCGGCCCGGTGAACCCATCAAGTGGCCACTACGCGAGCTACAAGAGGCAATTAAAGCCCCAATTAAACCGATAAACAACAGTTTTTTCATTCTAGTTCAATTTTACAGTTCCGGATTTATCGTTAACATTCTACAGGATCAATTTGCGATATAACGGAATCGAATAAAAAATGGTTACAAAGATTTGTAATTTTTTTTTGATTTTACAACCATTTAGGGTGATGTGCTTTTGTAATTGGTATAATTGGAATATAACAAAACTTAAGCGCAATCTCATGAGTACCGTTGGAAATCTTTGATAATCTACCAACTGTGATATCATAAGAGTATCCTACCCACATAAAGTATCTTCCTTTTCCACTGGATAATGTTTTATCAAATGGTCTCCATCCCAACAATACGGAAATCGCATCACTGTTTCTGAATCCAAGACCTCCATAAAGGAAACCTTTAAAGATGTATCGTGCATTAATATTTGCTGAATACTTGCGCAAATCCGTTTGTAATGTTGCCTGAACATCTAAATCCCCAGGACCAATAGCTTTGAAAGTGTAACCTCCCATTGCATAGTAGTGACGAGCCAAGTCATAAGGAACAGTACCCGTACTGCTTCCCAAAGGGAATTGACTTGTCAGATTCAATGCAGAAGCCTGTAAGTGTGTGGATGAAATTCCTGCAAACCAGTTTTGAGCACGGTAATAAATACCAAAATTCACATCAAATGTAATTGCGGAACTTGCACCGGGAAAAGTGGGGTCAATTTGTGTCTGTGGACCGATCCATGTTGGATTCATACCAAAGTTCACCATTCCGACACCTACTCCAAGACCAAGCTTACCGTTTCCAAGAGTCAAATGATGCGAGTAATTCAACATCACGTTATTCTGTCTGTTAAAACCGATTGCATCGTGTGTGAAGTTCAAACCAAATCCACCGGTCCACTTACCAAAGCTTTCCATGTTTATCTCAGCATTAAAGACAACGGAATTCGGTGCTCCATTTACTTTATCCCATTGATTGCGATAAATTAAATTTCCACACAACCCTTCTTCAATACCAGTAGCACCCGGGTTGATGGCGAACTTATTGTAGATAAAATGTGTCAATGCAATATCTTGCTGAGCAGAAGCTCCGAAAGAACACAACACAAACGCTGATAAGATACGTAACGTTTTATTCATATTAAAGGGTCCTAATTATGGTTTTAACATGTTTGGCTTTAACAAATTTTAGCCAATTGGCGACTAAAATAAGTATTTTTTGGAACAAACAAAATTTTTTAGTGCAATCAATTCATCTTTTCCACAATGAAATGTTGAAGAGATAAATATTTAACACAAGATCTTATTACGGAACAATCGGTAAAAGGTTACCCTAACTTTTGATAGGTCTTCCACCACAAATTGGGTATATCACCATTTAATGCGTTGCTATACTGTGACTTATCGCAAGGAACCATGTGGTGTCTTTCGTATTTAATTCCTTCTTTCGGAGGATAAGGAACCTCCATCCACCAGCGCTCAGAACGATTACTGCGGTAAAAAACAAGGTCGTGATTTATTTCGTCTAAAAATACGGTAAACTTGGTATATTCTTTCTTTGAGCCAATCGGGAAGTCACCAACTCGCTGTGAATACCCATCAATAAAATACCAGATGATCTGTGCAATTTCCGCATGAGCACTTTCGGCAATATCTCCGGGCAATAAATTAAACAAACCGATGGAGGTTAATTTATCTGAGATCCCGGCATATTTTGCAAGCTGGCAAACATCCATGTTATCAAATCCGTTTGGCTGGGAAAAGTATTTGCCTTTGAAATCGGAAGCTTTGACAGACTGAAGATCGATGCTCAATAAATCGGTATTTCGAAGTAATGGTTCGGCAATTCTGAAATCACCTTTAAACTCTCCCAAACGAATAGCATCAAAGAATAACTTATCGAAAAGATCGATTTCCGAAGCTTTCACCAAAGGTGTTTGGTAGCCGATCACAGAAAGGTTGAAAAGATAACAAGGCCGGTGCATCAATAGCTTGCTCACGTATGCATCTTTACCAATCGGAAGTTCGGGATCGCCCAAATCGAGTTTCGAATCTATGTTCAGGACATTGATCAGCTGCTCCAACTCTTCGTAACCCTGGTACATTGCATAGGTTAGGTCCTGGGAACCTCCAACTACGATCGGAACAACCGATTTCTTTACCAATTCTGCTACAACCTGCCTCAGCGCGAAATAAGTATCCTCTACTCTTTCTCCCGGCATTAGATTCCCCAAATCATAGATCTTGAATTTCCAATTGCTTCCGGGGAAAAATGTATTTAAATGACTTCTGAATCGATCATCCGTCTGTCCGTGTAAAGACAATTCGCCATTTCTGAATTCGGGAACATAAATGAGGGCAAGACCTGGCTGATCTATTTCAGGGAACCCGGATTCATCATTTCGAACGATAAACTCGCCCAAAGATTCGGAAACGGGATTCTCGAGCCTGTTAACTGCGCTGAAATAAATAGATATATCCTTCATTCTAAAATGCCTTTCGACAAAAATAGCCGAATGAACATTCGAAGAAACAGGTGTTAGAATTAAGAATAAAGATTGAAAAGTTAATAACTCGAATAAGTGAAAAATGAAAAAGGTAACTTTCCCGAAGTTCCGGGACTCAGTTACCTTTTCTCATTCTATTTTCAAATATGTTTACTTCTTTTTAGCAGCCGCTTTCTTTGCAGGGGCCTTCTTCTTTGCCGGTGCTTTCTTCTCGATCATTTCTTTCACTTTATCAAGAGTAAGAGCTGCAGCATCAACTGTACTTGCCAGTTCAATTTTTAGTTTGCCTTTCAGGATTACTGTTTTCCCCCAGCGTGCTTTTTCAACACGGATTCCTTCTGATTTCCAGTCATGGATAACTTTGTCAATATCCTTCTGGATTTTCTCAGCAACCAATGTGTCGATATCTGCCTGTGTGAGGTTATCAAAATCGTATTTCTTGCTTACATTGATAAAGATCCCGTTCCATTTGATAAATGGTCCGAAACGGCCAACTCCTTTCTGGACAGGCAACCCTTCGTAAGTGCCGATCGGTGCATCTGCCTGCAGTTTGGAATCGATCAAAACCATTGCCTGATCCAGTGTAAAGCTCATCGGATCATCTCCTTTTGCAAGGGAAATAAACTGATCCCCGAATTTCACATATGGTCCAAAACGACCAATGTTCACTTCTACAGACTGACCTTTGTATTCTCCCAAACTTTTTGGCAGCTGGAATAAATCCAGGGCTTCCTGCAGGGTGATCGTGTGAATACTTTGAGAGCTCAGCAAAGACGCAAAACGCGGTTTATCACCATCTTCCTTCTCGTCACCGATCTGGATCATTGGTCCGAAACGCCCGATACGTGCAATGATCTTTTTATTGGATTCCGGATCAATTCCCAACTCACGCTCACCGGTAGCGCGGTCAGAATTTTCCAGTGTATCTTCAACATTATGGTGGAACGGTTTGTAGAACGAACTCAACATGTCCGTCCACTCCATTTTTCCACGTGCAATCTCATCGAATTGCTCTTCCACTTCAGCAGTGAAATGGTAATCCATGATCCCGCCGAAATGATCCACCAGGAAATCGGTAACTACCATCCCTATATCTGTAGGGAACAATTTATTCTTTTCCTTACCGGTAACTTCCTTCTTTGTCTGCTTCGCGATATCGGAACCTTTCAATTCCAACACCTGGTAAGCGCGCTCTTCTCCATCACGCTCCTGTTTCTCCACATATCCGCGTTTCTGGATGGTCGAAATCGTTGGGGCATAAGTGGAAGGACGACCGATTCCCAATTCTTCCAGTTTCTTTACCAGGGAAGCTTCTACATAACGCGCCGAAGGTCTTGTAAATCGTTGAGTTGCACGAATAAAATCACGGTTCAGTGTTTCTCCAACCTGAACAGCCGGAAGTAATCCTTCTGTTTCACTGTCGTTTTCTTCGTCATCCAGGTTTGTTTCCAAATACACTTTCAGGAAACCGTCAAATTTGATGACTTCTCCTTTTGCCTGGAAAACTTCCGCCAGCTTTTGGTCACCGATAGAAATCGTGGTTCTTTCCAATTCTGCATGACTCATTTGAGAAGCAATGGCACGTTTCCAGATCAAATCATACAAACGCACTTCATCTCTTTCACCATAGCTTAGGGCATGCATGGCAAAATTCGTAGGACGGATAGCTTCGTGAGCTTCCTGTGCATTCGAATTCTTATTGGTGTATTTAGTTGGATGCGAATATTCTTTTCCGTAAGCCGAGAAGATTTCATTTTTCGCACCTGTCATTGCCGTTTCCGATAAATTCACGGAATCAGTTCTCATGTAAGTAATGTGCCCGGCTTCATACAATCTTTGTGCAACCTGCATGGTTTTTGAAACAGAAAATCCCAATTTCAAGGAAGCTTCCTGCTGCAACGTAGAAGTGGTGAACGGAGATGCCGGAGTTTTCTTAGCTGGTTTTTGTTGTACATCCAATACTTTGAAATCCACTTTCGCACAGTTTTCCAGGAATGTATTTACTTCCGTATCTGATCCAAAATGCTTGGAAACCTCAGCTTTGATGCGTTCTTTTCCTTTCAGAAATTCACCTGTAACACGGAAATAACTTTCTGCATGGAAATTCTGGATTTCTTTCTCGCGCTCAACGATCAATCGCACAGCAACCGATTGAACACGACCTGCAGACAAACTTGGCCTTACTTTTTTCCATAAAACCGGAGAAAGTTCGAAACCAACCAAACGGTCCAATACGCGTCTGGCCTGCTGTGCATCTACCAAGGGTTTATTAATTTGACGCGGATTCTCAATTGCTTTTAAGATCGCACCTTTTGTAATTTCGTTAAAAGTGATTCGTTTGGTGTCTTTTTTTTCAAGACCTAATGTCTCGTATAAATGCCATGAAATAGCTTCTCCCTCGCGGTCCTCATCGGTAGCGAGCCAAACCACATCGGATTCTTTCGCTAATTTCTTCAATTCGGCTACGAGGGCTTTCTTATCCGCACTAACCTCATATTCAGGGGCAAAGTTGTTCTCTACATCGATTGCTAATCCTTTCGAAGCCAAATCGCGCACATGTCCAAAACTTGATTTTACAGTAAAGTCTTTTCCCAAATATCCTTCAATGGTTTTTGCCTTTGCAGGTGACTCAACTATTACTAAATTCTTACTCATGCTAACTAAATTTTCGGCTCGAAACGATTCGAATCGGTGCACAAATATAAATGGATTTAAAAACAAATAACAAGCTATTAAGGATCGAAAAAAATACGGCTCCTTATTTAAACTATAGTTTAGATTTTTTTCAAATCCAAAATTTCACCGAAAAATCATCCCTCTTTTCTAAAAAATTAACATAGAAGAAGCCATGACATTTTGACATGTCTGTCCGAAAACCTATTTTTGCACACTTAAAATTCAAGCATGTTAGAGAATCACGGTTTAAATAAAGTTATTGACGAGGGCAGACAAGGAGAAGCTACCATTTTAGAAGGCGGAACCGGCTCCAAAAAACTTTATGTGGAAAGTTATGGTTGTCAAATGAATTTCAGTGATAGTGAAGTTGTAGCTTCGATCATGACGAAAGAAGGTTACACCACTACCCGAAACATAGACGAAGCTGATGTGGTTCTCATCAACACCTGTTCCATTCGCGAGAATGCGGAAACACGTGTTCGAAACCGACTGACAGAATTTAAAAAGCGAAAAGCAGACCAGCCAAACTTAGTGGTTGGAATTTTGGGCTGTATGGCCGAACGTTTGAAACAAGCTTTGTTGGAAGAAGAACAATTGGTTGATTTGGTTGCCGGTCCGGATGCTTACCGCGACCTTCCGAATTTGATTGATGAAGTTGGAACCGGTCAGCGTGCAGTGAACGTATTGCTTTCCCGTGAGGAAACGTATGCAGATATTTCTCCTGTGAGAATGGACCAGGGCGGAGTAAGCGCTTTTGTGACGATCACTCGTGGTTGCGACAACATGTGTTCTTTCTGCGTAGTTCCTTTTACAAGAGGACGTGAGCGTTCAAGAGATCCGCAAACAATTGTGCAGGAATGTAAAGACCTTTTCGCTAACGGATACCGTGAAGTGACATTATTAGGTCAGAACGTAGACAGCTACCGTTGGAATATGAGCAGCAAAGGGGTTATCAAGGATGAATCGATCCCAACTACCAATTTTGCGCAATTGATGGAGATGGTTGCATTGATCCACCCGGATTTACGCATTCGATTCTCCACTTCTCACCCGAAAGACATGACGGACGACGTATTGGAGATGATGGCGAAACACGAAAATATTTGTCCATATATTCATTTACCGGTTCAATCCGGGAACTCAAATGTTCTGGAACGCATGAATCGCGGGTATTCCCGTGAGTGGTATTTGGACCGCATTGCTGCAATCAAACGCATTATTCCTGATTGTGCGATTTCAACAGATATCATTACCGGATTCTGTGGAGAAACAGACGAAGAACACAACGAAACCGTTTCTTTGATGAAGCAAGTCGGATATGACTTTGCTTACATGTTCAAATATTCCGAGAGACCGAAAACATTGGCTGAACGTAAGTTCACGGATGATATTCCGGAAGATGTAAAAGGAAAACGCCTCGAAGAAATCATCGCTTTACAGTTGGAAAACTCAGCTGCATCCCATAAAAACCAGCTTGGGAAAATTGCCAAAGTTCTGGTAGAAGGTCCATCCAAAAGATCATCTGAGCATTTGTGCGGTAGAGACGGAAGAAATTCCATGGTGGTATTCCCGAAAGGAAATGCTAAGAAAGGCGAATACGTATTGGTTAAAATCACCGACTGCACTTCAGCAACGTTGATGGGCGAATTAGTGAATCACGCTAACTAAGAGTAAATGAGCAATATGTCACTTCAACAAATCAAGCAGCGATTCGGGATCATTGGAAATGCCCCGCAATTGAATCGTGCCTTAGAAGTTGCTATGCAAGTGGCACCTACAGATATTTCGGTCCTGGTGACCGGGGAAAGCGGAACAGGTAAAGAAATCATTCCGCAGGTCATTCACCAGCTGAGCACCCGAAAGCACAACGAATACATTGCCGTAAACTGCGGAGCAATCCCGGAAGGAACAATCGATTCTGAGTTATTTGGTCACGAAAAAGGATCTTTTACCGGAGCAACCGGAAGCCGTCAGGGTTATTTTGAAGTGGCAGACGGCGGAACAATCTTCCTGGATGAAGTTGCCGAATTACCGATGCAGACACAGGTTCGCCTGCTGCGCGTATTGGAAACCGGTGAATTCATTCGTGTTGGTTCTTCGAAAGTGATCAAAACGAATGTACGCGTTGTTGCAGCTACCAATGAAAACATGCAGCGAGCTATCCAATCCGGGAAGTTCCGGGAAGATTTATTATACCGTTTAAGCACCGTTCCTATTCCGCTTCCGCCTTTGCGCCAGCGGCAAGAAGATATTTATTTATTGTTTCGCAAGTTTGCCAGCGATTTTGCGGAGAAATACCGTATGCCGGCAGTGAAATTAACCGGAGATGCCGTAGAATTATTGAATGTGTATCATTGGCCGGGAAATATCCGCCAGTTGAAAAACCTGGTAGAGCAAATTTCTGTGATTGAACAGGAACGCGATATTGACGGACCAAGATTAGAATCTTATTTACCGCAGCCGGAAGAATTTTTTCCAGCAGTTGTAGGAGCGCAAGAAACCAAGATCGACGAACGTGAATTGATGTACAAATTCCTCTTCGACATGAAGAACGATTTGAACGAATTGAAAAAACTAGTGGTTGAATTATTGAACAACCAGGGCGATTTCAGTTTATCGAATGATCAGGCAGCGGTTGTCAGCAGGTTATATAGCGACATTAATTTAGGTGAACAGCGCATGCTTCCATCTGCACCGATGAAAACCGAAACCGTGAAACCAGTTGTTTACGATGCGGACAACTACCGGGATGAAACGGAAGACGTTGAAATTCACGAAGAAGTCCAGGAGTCTTTGTCGTTGGAGGACCGTGAAAAAGAACTGATCCAAAAAGCCCTTGACAAACACCGCGGAAGAAGAAAATACGCTGCGGAGGAATTGGGAATTTCGGAACGAACTTTGTATCGCAAGATCAAAGAATACGATATCCAGGGATGAAAAAACTAGCGATCGCACTTATTTTATTGGCAGGACTGAGCAGCTGCTGGCCGAAATCCCTTCTAAACCCGGTAGATGTTTCGACTCCCGAGGAATGGAAGAAATTCTTCGTTACTCCTTTGGAATTAAACGCAGCTACTGCCCCGTCCAATTATCCGGCAAACCTATCCGAAGCCATGCGGAGCGGCATTCAAAGCAATACGCGTTTGAAACTCGCTTCCACTTTAGATGAGGCCCAGGTAAAGATCAGCGGAATCGTTTCCGGATACAACACCTCACCTATTGCAATCCAGCAGGGAGATTTAGCGGCAAAGAACCGTTTAACGGTTTCAGTTAATTTCACTATACTTACACCAACAAAAGGTTTGGAGAAAATGGAGTTTACAAGCTCCCGTTTCGCCGATTACGAATCCAACGAACAATTGGTAGATGTGGAAACCCGTTTATTGGAAGCCATTAATCAACAGGTTGTTCAGGATGTAGTGAATAAATTATTATCGAACTGGTAATGCTGAATACAGAACAAATAGCTGAATTTATCCTGCGTCCGGAGCTCATGCGTTCCGAAGACGTGGAAGTATTGCGCGAATTGTCTGAAAAGCATCCGTATTCATCGGTTTATTCCTTATTATATCTACAAGGTGTTTCGAGGTTTCAATCCGTTCATTTGGACGAAGTCCTTCCGAAACAGGCTTACAAGTTATCCGATCGTGCGCGTTTGTTTCATTTGCTGCATGGCGCGTTTGAATCCATGGCAGACTTACAGTCGCCACAAATTGAACCAGTAGCAGATCAGTCGCGACTGATCGCTACCGCAATCACCGAACCAGAAGAAATTTCAGTTATTCAGGATAGAGACCCAATTGTTTTTGAGGAAACAACACCTGTTTTGGAAAACGTTCCGGATAACGAACCAGTAGACGATCAGTCACGACTGATCGCTGCTGAAACGACCGAAATAGAAGAAATTTCCGAAATAAATAACGAACCGATTATCGAGAAAGACATTTTCGATTTTGAAACGGTTGCCGCGACATTATCACAGGACTATTTGGCGCAGAATGAATCTGACGCAAACGAACCGGCAGCCGATCAATCCCAACTGATCGCTGCTACAGTTCCCGAAGAAATAGAAGAACCCTATATTGAACCGCACGCGGTTGAAGAAAAAGCAACGATTGATCCAATTCAGCCAGATTCAAAACGTTCGTTCACGAGCTGGTTGAAAGCAGGAGATCATTCGGAAGAGGTTTCAGTTCCAAAACCGGAACCTAAGGCAGACGAGCAATCAGAACCCAAATCAACTCAGCAGGAAATCATCGATAAGTTTATTGAAAAGAGTCCAACAATGCCCAAACCGAAGACTGAATTTTATTCTCCTTCGAAGAAAGCAAAAGAAAGTTTGGATGATGAGCGGATTCCGGTGTCGGAAACTTTGGCAAAAATATATGCCGCACAGGGAAATTTTCCAAAAGCAATTCATGTTTATCATCAATTAAGTTTGGCATTTCCAGAAAAAAAGAGTTTATTTGCACTCCAAATTGAAGAATTAAAGAAAAAAATTACCTCATAATGATAGCATTAATTTCAATATTACTAGTATTAGCAAGCGTTTTATTAATCGTAGTTGTATTTGTTCAGAATCCAAAAGGAGGAGGTTTATCTTCCGATTTCGGTGCTGCACAGCAATTGGGTGGTGTACAACGTACCAACGATTTCATTGAGAAAGCAACCTGGACTCTTGCGGCAGTAATCTTAGTAGCAAGTATCGGTTTGACAAGTATGATGAAACCTGCAAAAGCGAAAGCTGATCCTAAGAAAGAGCAACCTGGTACTCCGGGAACACAAGGGCAAGGAGGAACAGCTCCGGCAGGTGGCACAGCTCCGGCAGGCGGCAATGCTCCACAATAAGATTTAAAAGACTCATTTTAGAATGTCAGTATGTCAGCATACTGACATTTTTTTGTTTATAAGCCTTCCTAAGATGAAAATTTGACACCATTTAAACGAATGGCACAATCTTAGCCGAAAGGAATTGTCAAATTTTACTTAATAGAATATACATATGTCAACAACATTTAAGCCATTAGCAGACAGAGTGCTAATTGAGCCTGCAGCGGCAGAGCAAGTAACGGCAAGTGGGATTATCATTCCTGACACAGCGAAAGAAAAACCATTAAAAGGAACAGTGATCGCAGTTGGACCGGGTAAAAAAGACGAACCGATGGAAGTAAAAGTAGATAACGTGGTTATTTACGGTCAATACTCCGGTACAGAGATCAAGATTGACGGAAAAGACTACCTGATCATGAAACAAAGTGATATTTACGGGATCATAGGGTAATAGTTCACTTCGACTCCGTTCAGTGACCTTATTAACCTGACCTGCGGAAGAACATTTGAACATTCATAGAATTAAAATCATTAAGAAATACGAAATGGCAAAGCAAATTTATTTTGATGTTGAAGCTCGTGAGAAGCTAAAAAAAGGAGTTGATTCATTGGCAAATGCGGTGAAGGTAACTTTAGGACCAAAAGGAAGAAACGTTGTTATCGGGAAGAAATTCGGAGCTCCGCAAGTAACAAAAGATGGTGTTTCTGTAGCTAAAGAAATTGAACTGGCTGACCCGATCGAGAACATGGGTGCTCAGATGGTGAAAGAAGTAGCTTCAAAAACGGCAGACATTGCAGGAGACGGAACAACTACTGCAACGGTATTGGCCCAGGCAATTATCACTGCAGGATTGAAAAACGTAGCTGCAGGTGCAAACCCGATGGATTTGAAACGCGGAATCGACAAAGCAGTTCTTTCTGTAGTTGCGGATTTGAAAAAAATGTCGAAAGAAGTTGGTTCTGACAATGACAAGATCAAGCAAATTGCAACGATTTCTGCTAACAACGACGAAACAATCGGTTCGTTGATCGCTGAAGCAATGAAAGTGGTTGGAAACGACGGTGTAATCACCGTTGAAGAAGCAAAAGGAACGGAAACAAATGTGAAAACGGTAGAAGGAATGCAATTCGACCGTGGATATTTATCTCCATACTTTGTGACGAATACCGATAAGATGATCGCAGAAATGGAGCATCCTTTGATTTTGATCTACGACAAGAAGATCAGCAACATGAAGGAATTGCTTCCGGTTTTGGAGCCGGTTGTTCAAAATGGTAAATCCTTGATCATTATCGCTGAAGATATAGATGGTGAAGCATTAACAACTTTGGTTGTAAACCGTTTACGCGGATCATTGAAAATTGCTGCTGTTAAAGCTCCGGGATTCGGTGACCGCAGAAAAGCTATGTTGGAAGATATCGCGATCTTAACTGGTGGACAAGTAATCACAGAAGAGCGTGGTTTGACATTGGAAAATGCGACTTTAGACATGTTGGGAACAGCTGAAAAAGTAGAGATCGACAAAGACAATACAACGATCATCAACGGTGCAGGTGAAAAAGAAAACATTCAAGCCCGTATCGGTCAGATCAAAGCACAAATGGAATCCACAACTTCCGATTACGATCGTGAGAAGTTACAGGAGCGTTTGGCTAAATTGGCTGGTGGTGTTGCTGTTCTTTACATCGGAGCTCCGACGGAGGTTGAGATGAAAGAGAAAAAAGACCGTGTAGATGATGCATTGGCTGCAACAAGAGCTGCTGTGGAAGAAGGGATTGTTCCGGGTGGTGGTGTTGCGTTGATCCGTGCGATGGATGCATTGGAAACACTGACAGGAATTAATGACGATGAAACAACAGGTATTGCAATCGTGAAACGTGCTATTGAAGAGCCATTGCGCCAGATTATTGCAAATGCAGGCGGTGAAGGTGCAGTAGTTGTTCAAAAAGTACGTGAAGGAAAAGCGGATTTCGGATACAACGCCCGTACGGACCAATACCAGAACTTATATGAAGCTGGTGTAATTGACCCGACAAAAGTAACGCGTATTGCTATTGAGAACGCTGCTTCTATTGCTGCGATGCTATTGACTACGGAATGTGTCATTGCAGACGAGCCGGAAGTTGAAGGTGCTCACTCACATGCAATGCCAGGCGGAATGCCGGGAATGATGTAATTATTCCAATCAGAAACAATATTATTATAGGGGCGGAAAATTTTCCGCCCCTACTGTTTTTATAAAAACGATTACATTTGTTGCAATTATAGTTCTTCCGCCATGGCGGAGAGGGCTTTCCGATCCTCCTTCCCCTGACGCTTACGTTCAGGGATAGACAGGAACGACAATATATAGGGACGTAGTCATCGCAAGATGTACTACTGTCCCGTTTATAAGGAAATTGATCCGGTTTTTAGGAACAGCTTTTCGATTTTCTCCTGGTTTCTGGCTTCCAAATGCTTGTTTATCGTTTCCATGTGTAAGAAGAAAACGGTGTTCCCCACTTTACGGAATTTCAGGATCCGGGTATGTGGAGTATTCTGCTGAATGGCTTCCGGCAAAGTCAACAACACCTTGCTTTCTTCCTGCGAAAAATCGGTGATCGCAGGCAGACAAAACAGTTCAGAATCAGACATCACGAAGTTCTTGTTTAAATCCCATTTCAGCAGGCTATTGTCCCATTTTCTCAGTTTCAACTCCTCATCCATGATAAAAATGATCGAATCATCAGGAAGGCTGGTGCAAAACAATTTTTTTCCTGACAGATCCGGGAAAACACGCAGATTGGGGGTTTGGGATTTCTCCAGTTTGAATTCGGATGCCGGGAAATGCATCACAGTTTCTTTCACATCGTAGTCTTTATCTAATTGGAAACTGCGCGCATGAAAAGTGTAAAAATCCTTCATCTTCTCTGTCCAGCTCAACAGCCATCCATCATTCCCAAAAGTCAGACTAACTGATACTGCGCCTTTATTCGATTCTATAGTGGTTGAATATACTTTCTGCTGCGAATAGTCTCTGAGGTTCACAGACCAGATATCGATCCCGGATTTACAATAATCCACCCCTTTGTAATCGCTGAGTGTAAGCGGTGGGGCATCTCTATCCTTAAAAGATGTTTTACTGATACTGAAAAGCAGTTCCTGCTTCGCGTTTATTCCGATGCATTTAAAATCAAAGTGGTCCAAAACTTCCTTCTTCTTTCCGTAAGCCGAATTGAACACATCAATCAACAGGTATTCGTAGGAAACAGAATAATCTTTCAAATTTACAATGCTCAATCTCAAATAAGTATTGATTCCCTTCGGCTTGAAAGTATTTGGATGTGTATTGGCTGAAATGGCAAAATAGGTTTGATACAGGATCACTTTTCCTTCCAGCGTTGTAATGATTCCAGCATCCACATGATTGGAATTGTTCGAGTATTCATCCCACACGCTTTTCACTACATGCTCTTGTTTCTCCAGACGGATTGCTCTGTATTCGTTCTTCTTTCCTGGAAACATGCGCTCTACATGAATGATATTGTCTGCTAAGGTGTAACGAATATTGTTTTTCATGTCAAAAGCAGTACATCCGCTCATTTTCTGATCATCGGCAGCTTCTTCTTCTACGATTTCCTGGATGAGGCTGCGATCCAAAACTCCCTGTTGACTGAACTTAAAGCGGTAATTTCCTTCACTCAATTGGAAAGATCCGTCTTCGAAAATATGAGTTCCTATTTGATAGGGAGATTTGTCTTTGAAGTATTCGGAATTTTCTACCCATTGACTGGATTGCGCAAAAAGGCCGAATGAGAAACAGAATGAGAATGAGAGCAAGACGAACAGCCGCATAGAACGAATTTAGTTTTATTAAAAATAATGCTTTTATAGGCACTATCCGGAATAGTTAACGTTGGGAAAGCATAAAACGCTTGTTATTTCTTAAAATTTCTTTCCGGCATTTCATCCAAACTCACCTTAGTTAGTACCTTTGCAAAAAAATTGCCATGGCTGACATTCAAGTAACAATTATTGACCGCGAAGGAGTTGAACATGTTTTGGACGCTCCAACTGACATGAACATGAACATCATGGAAGTTTGTAAAGCTTATGATCTTCCGGTAAAAGGAGAATGCGGCGGCATGGCCATGTGCGCTACCTGTCAATGTTACCTGGAATCCGATACTCCATTGGATGAACAAAGCGATGCCGAATTAGACATGCTTGACCAGGCATTTTATGTTAAACCGAATAGCCGTTTGGGATGCCAGATTCCTATTTCCGAAGAAATTAACGGGATCGTATTGAGATTGGCGCCGGAAGCGGAGTAATTTCAGATTCCACCTTTTTACCATTGCCGTAAAAAGGTGGAGCCAAAAAGGTCTAGGCGTGGGTAAACCAATCGACCTGTTAGCAGGTTATGACAGAATTTTCCATAAACTCAGCGTTCCGCCTCAAACAGTATGGAAAATTTACTGTCATTTACTGCACAGGTGCCCGATCTTGTTCACCTAAACGCCGTTTTCAATTTTGAGAAAGTTGAATGATTTTAAGTGTTAAACAAAAAACTTCAATTTCGGAATTAAAACGTAAATGTCAATCCGGTGCCGAGACTGAAGATTCCGAGTTGTCTTCTGAGATTTACTTTAGACCACACTTCTCTGCCTGAAAACCAATATTCGGATTCATCCATGCGGCGAAATTTCTTTTTACCGAACTGCAGTGCATATTGGTAACGGAAACCTATGTGAAAGAGCACTCGTTTTGTAATCGGGTAGTTCATTCGGAAACCATACATAAACACCAAACCACGGAATTCTTCTGAACGTTTATCCAGCAGTTTTTCTTTTACCTGTTCCGTTTGATCCGGCTGTATGGGGTCCAACAATTCAATGTCGAGGTTTTTATTCGGAAGTTGAATGAGTGAGTAACCTACTCCTATTTCACTTGCAAACCCACAGGGAACCCGGCTATCGTTTAAAGCCACTAATAATCTGGGCATGAAGATTGTTTCCCGGATAGGAAGATAAGCCACTTTCGCATCCTGGTATTCGGTAATCATTGTTCCGATCGAGTCTTTAAAATTTCGCGTAATTTCGTCTACTGATTGCAGATTCACCTGGTAAAAGCGCTGTGAAAATTCAATCCCGAATCCTACCGATTCAGTAATTGCAATATTCAAACTTCCCCGGTAAGACAGGTCCAATAGATTATACGAACTGTTTAAAGATCCTTTTTTAGAAACATAACCCTTTCGTTCTCCAAAAATGTTCTGCAAAAGCGGAAATTGCCCCTGTCCGTCGAGCTCGAGAAAAATGCGGTGTCCGTAAAAGCCAACTTCCTGAGCCCTGGAAAGAGTTGCACATAGCAGCAAACAAACGAAGAGCATTTTTTTAAAAATCATTCTTCACCTGTTTTAGTTGATGGAACATAGCGTTCAAGCGTGAACCTATGCTGTGTTTTGATGCCGGTTCGTTGACATAATAAGATCTGTCGAGAACCAATTCGCCGGTTTTCAAGTCCAGTACATAGAATTGCCAATCAGAATAATGCCCGGATAGAATTGCTATCGGAAAATAGACCAATCCTACGGGAAGCAGCACTGTAAACAAAGCCACATTTCCGAAATACAAATCCGGTGCGTATGTATGCTGGTATTCCAAAAACAGTAATTTTTCTGTTTTGAACTTTGCATTGATTCCATTCAGGTCAGGAACGTCCAACACAAAATAATCGTTCCCATAATCACTGATAGCACGCGTCAAACAGCGCTGTAGCAATGCATAATCATTCCAATCTTCCGCATTTAATGTTTCCAGGTCTTTCAACCCTAAACTTTTTACATGAATGTTTAAATCCTCCGCATTGGAATAAATTTCTTTGGAAACCAGGTCCCGTGTTTTGAAGGTTTTAAACACGTCAATTTCAGACCTGGAAGTTTCAAAAACCGCCGGCTGCAAAATGAGCATTGAGTCCATTTTCAAATGAACCTGTTCATCATACGTGTAGTATTCCTGATTTTGCTGTTCAGCATCAGTCAACAAGTTAAATACATCTCTTTTATTGACCAGCACCCCGTTCTTGAGAGAAGACTGCTTGAACTTTTTCAAAAAACTGCTGTCCTGGATAATATCTGAAATTCCATACATGTAAAATTTGGAGGAATCAATTCCGAAATCTTCCGTTACACCTTTGGATTGGTTTTCGATCACCGCATACTTGTCCCACTCCACTCCATGAAATTTTGATTTCGAAGAAGTATCCTGTTTTAACTCTTTGAGGTAAGCCAGTGTTTCCGGGAAGTTTTTTTGAGAGAACTTTTCCGGTTCAAAATCATCGCTTTTCACCAATAAATGAATGGCTGTTTCATAGCATTTTTTGGCAATCACATTCGTGGTATCCGTATGATAGGCATCATAAATAGCGCGTAATCCCATTGCCAATTTTCCGGTTTTGGGAAGTACGGTAATGAATTGATTCAGAATGGATATCTGTCCTTCGTAATACCGCTGCTTTTTAGGACTTAATGAGTAGCTCGAAAACGTGGTGTAGCCTTCCTTTTTGATGGTCCATTTCATAATATCCAGCCAGGCCTGTGATTTGTAATTTCTCAGGAAAGTGGATTCGGGATACTTTTTTTCGAGAATGTAGATGGCATAAAGGGCTTCAACCGGTTCTTCGGAATACACTTTATTCAAAACATATTCGAAGCGGGCAATATCGCGGATATAAAAAAAACGGGAACTATCGGGGTACAAAAAATGTTGCCAATCAGTGAATTTTTCCACTTGTTCCGTAACCTGTTCTTTACGCTTTGCCAGGTTCGGATGCGACATTAAATAGTCGTTGTACTTGAATTTTGCGGAAATCTCATTCCGTTTAAAGTCGAAATACATTTCCGGAACGTACATTTCATTGGTATTGAACCACGTTTTATCCAGTTTCAACTCTTCAAATGGCAGGTAGGAATACAGCAAGACATCAAAGGTCTTATTTATCTCGCTTGATTTGTAGCCTGCATCGTGAAACATTTTTACAGCCAACCGGTCAGCTTCCAATTCATTTTCCCTGGAATAATTGCTGAGAAAACGCGCCTTTTCGTTGTAGGAATAAAACTTTTCTTTGCTTGCATATTCGAAAAGGTCGAGTACATGATGTTCCTGGTAATGAATAATCTCGTGTGATAATACGAAAGCCAGTTGTGCTTCTGAAGTTAACTGAGCAATTAATCCGGTTGTTACGAAAACGATTCCTTGCCTGGTGGAGAAAGCATTTGCTTCAGTTGAATTATAGGTGTAAAACCGCAGTTTCCCCCTCAGGTTTGTTTCTCCGGCAATTAATTTATCACCCAATTCCTGAAGATAGGTGCTAATTGTATCACCAAAAGTTACATTCCCCGAGTGCAGAATCTGATCAATGGAATAATTGATTTGTTCAACAAAGAACTCTTTTTTTCGCCCATTAAGTGATTTCAGGTCTTCCCGGTTATCCTGTTTGATCTTTGTCAAAGTGGGATTGGAAAAATCTTTCGGAACAGTACCCTTACTGCATAGCGGTTTATAGTGATTAAAATCGTTTTGTCCTATGGATTGAAACAAAACAAACAGGGAGCTTAAAAAAAGAAGAGTTCCCTTGTGGATCATTTGATGTTTTTAGGAATTAAACAAACCGGAATTGGTTCCATTTTGTGTCGGTTTGCACTATTCAATTTACGGTAGATGGACAGCACTTCTTTTTGCCGGGAAGAAAGTGATTCTTCCTTTCCATTAAAATCCATGGCCCATTCCAATTCCGGGTAAGTTGCCCCCATTTGATCTTCATCCGAGCGGCCATCTTCCCATAACCCATCTGTAGGTTTTGCAGTCAAAATGGATTCAACAATAGTGAGAGCTCCTGCCAATTCAAAAACCTCGGTCTTCGTCAGATCGGCAATTGGACTAAGATCTACTCCACCGTCTCCATATTTGGTAAAGAACCCAACTCCAAAATCCTCGATTCTATTCCCGGTTCCGGCAACTAACAATCCGTGCGTCTGACCCAGTGCATAAAGCGTTGTCATTCTCAATCTGGCACGGGTATTTGCCATTGCCAGGTGATTCTCTACTGTATTTGACGGGAATGTTTTTTCGAGTTGGTGAAAAGTATCTGTTAAGTCGATCGTATTTCCTGTTACATTCGGGAAATTCGTTTGCAACCAATCAATGTGTTCCGCTGCTCTTGCGAATTCAGCTTTTGTTTGCCGGATCGGCATATTCAAAACGAGTACTTTCATTCCTGTTTTTGCGCAAAGCGCAGACGTGACAGCACTATCCACCCCGCCCGATATTCCGATAACAAATCCGTTTACTCCTGCGTTTAAAGCATACTGCTTCAACCAATTTGAGATATAATCGATTACTTCTAGTTCTTTTTCCATAAATCCTGTTAGTAAAAATAAAAAAAAATCCCGTCTCGGCTAAGCCAGAACGGGATTTGTAAATCGATTTATGCTTTATTTAGAATAAAATACCAATTTTCAAACAAAACTGAGTTTGATTGGTTTTCAACCCGAAATAATCGCTGGAACTAGGAGCCCCCACATTTCTATTGAATAATGTTCTGTTCTTACCACTTCCTTCAATATTGATTGGTGTTAAACCGTAGTAGAAGCCCAATTCAGCAAATAACAAGGTGTTTCCTGTAAAATTCCATTGAGCACCACCTGCCAAACCTAAAGCACAACGAATAAAACTCACATCGTTCCCGTAAGGTGTTTTCATTCCTTCCATTTCTGAAGTTGCTTTCGGGAATGCCGTTGATCCTGATTCAATCTCATCGATATTTGTTCCATTTGCCTTACCAAAAATATTCCCCTGGTCTGTTTTTGTTGATTTTACCAAAAAGCTGGTTCTTGCTCCGAACTTCCCATAATAACGGAAATCACCCAAAGCATTCGTCCTGAACATCAACATAGTTGGAACCGTTGCATAAATAGTTTTATATTTTCTTCCGGTCAATTGGAATACATTATCCGTATTCGGATCTTTTAAATCTTCTTCCTGGATGATCGTTTTATCATTGTAATAATAGTAAGCATTTTTAACTCCAACCATTGCTATCTTGTACGATTCGAAATCGAACTCCAAACCTGTTGCAAAACCAATGTTCTCATTGAAATTCACATTGATATTCAAACCAAAAGCATTTTGAACACCAACACCGTCTTTTTCAACGGAAGCTGTACCTGGTTTCGTAAAATTCAAGCCCAACTGGTAAGCAAGACCCATGTTTACTTTCTTATCGGAATCATCCGCTTGTCCAAAAACTGCAGCAGAAAAAGTTACTGCCAAACATGTTACTATTAATCTTTTCATAAGTTCTCTTAAAGTGAACCAAATATAGTTTCTTTCGTCGAGAAGCAGTTTAAATTTCCCCATTTAATTTGATTACACCCCCTTTCCGGCTGCAAATTCGTTGCGTTTTTTCGCCGTAATCATTCCATTATGCCTGCAAAACGCGCCTTTTCTCGCTCGAAAATTGGCCATAATCATTATCAAAGAAGAATTTTAAACGGCTTCTGAGACTAGAATGATTATTTTTGAGCAATATGAAATTTACACCAAAAACCGGATTTCTTCCTTTAGCAGCATTGGTATTGCTTGCTATTCAATCCTGTTCTAACGACCCGCTCGAGGTTGATATTTCGAACAGCAAATACCAATTGGGAAGTGTTCATATGGACAGCATTCTTACCCGCACTCCGGAAACAGAATTGAGTACTGAGATCTTTGAACTATCGCAAAAATTCCCGGAGCTCATCGATTACCAGTTTTACTATTGTTACAAAACCGGCCTTCCGAAAGACACTGCTTTTCAGGCAAACTGGTCCGAGTTTACTCACAATCCTTATTACAAGCGTTTATCCAAACGGATCAGCGAAAAATTCCCCAATACTGCGGGATCCAAAAAAAAGATCGAAGATGGATTCAAGCGGATTCAAACACATTTGCCAAATGCAAAGCTTCCCAAAACGGTGGTTTTCATGAATTCCTATTTTTCTTCCAGCATGTACTGCACCCAAAACGAGATTGGAGTTGGACTGGAACGTTATTTAGGTGCTAAAACAGATGTGATTAAAGAACTTCCGAACGATGTGTTTTATGAATGGATCAAGGAAGCAATGGAACCGGAATACCTGGAGCGTGATGCTGTTTGTGCATGGGTTTTGACACATATTTGTGAACCGGGAAAAGACATGAACAATATTGAAGCAATTGTTCAGTGGGGAAAAATCCTTTACCTCACAAAAGCAGCTTTCCCGGAAGGTGAGGAACGCATTTTATTGAGATACAATGCTGCCGATTACGAATGGGCATTGAAAAACGAACGTGCTTTCTGGGAATACCTGGTGAAACAGAACATTTTGTTTACCAAAAGTGAGAGCGATCAGGCTGCTTTTCTGCAAGAAGCTCCTTTCACTTCCGGACTTCCACAAAAAGGACCGGATCGGCTGGGACAATTTTTAGGTTATCGGATTGTTTGTAGTTATATGGAACAATATGATGTAACTTTGCAGCAATTATTAGACAAACCATACAATGAAATTTTGTCTGAATACGAGATTGAAGATTAGAATAAATACACAACATGGAAGAAGAAATAGTAAACAAACGATCTGCTATAACTGTACAAATTGGGCTTAACGCGAACAACTTACCTTTAGAGATGCATTGGTCTGCCGATGATGGCGGAATTAAAGATGCTCCGGCAAACGCCATGATGCTTTCATTGTGGAACCCGGAAGACAAAAACACCATGAAAATCGACCTTTGGACAAAAGATATGTCGATTGAAGAAATGAAGCAGTTTTTTCATCAAACATTGCTTACAATGGCTGATACGTTTGAGAAAGCAACAGGTGAAACACTGATCTCCGAAGATTTGAGAGATTATTGCTACCACTTCGCGGAGAAGATGGATATTATGCCTGAGAAATAAAAATTGATTAAATTGTGAGACAAGATCAATGGATTCTCGTCTCACAATTAACACTTCTTCCAACATGAAACCCCTGCTCATTTTAACTTTATTCGTTGCTTTACATTCTGTTACCTTTTCTCAGTTTTTCAAAAACGGAGGTCTGGAGGGAGTTGTTACCGATATATCTCAGCTTGCCCCTGGCTGGTTTGCAGTTGATAAAGATGATCCTGTTTGTTTAACCGATTATTCAGGAAATGACACTCCTGATCTGGTATCTACTGTTCCAACTTCTTCGTACGTATATGGTACGTATTACGGATTGCGGGGGAATCCGCATTCGGGGAAAACTTTTATGACCGGGCTGCATACGTTTAATGAATATGGCACAGAATTTCACGAAGGCATTCAACAGGAAGTCGGTTATTTTAAAATTGATTCTACTTACACTATTTCATTCTACCAGGCAAACGTCAAACAATTAAACGGATTAGACACTTCTGGTTCCTGGGCTGTATATGTAGATAACACTTTAATAGGAATAACAACTCCGACTATCAGCCACTTGCCGCCAAATTCATTTCAGTTGAATTGGGAATACCGCGAGGTAACTTTTACAGCAACCTCCACTGTGCATGTTATAAAATTTATGCCTTTAGATGATGATACCAATTACGGTGATTATTCTTTAGATGGCTCACTAAGAATGGGAATTGATGATATCAGTATCACGAATCTCAATCCAGTATTAGTAATGGGCAATATTTTTACTCCTAATAATGATGGTTATAATGACTTTTTTATTCCAATGAGTTCAGGAAAGGTTCAGTCAATGACTACAATTATTACCAACCGATGGGGAAATCTGGTTTATGAAACAACGGATTTAGAAATCAATTGGGATGGAACGTCAAAAAATCAGGAAAACGCACCCGATGGAATCTACTTTTGGATAGTTTCCGGAATTGATTCAAATGGAGATTCTTTTTCTAAAGATGGGGTTTTGCATTTAATCAGGTGATATCAAATTTAGTGTCCCTTAATCAAAAAAGCCCCTGGAAATCCAAAGGCATTTTTGATTTTTTATCAAGTCGTAATATCCTGATGTCTTACCATCCTAAAATCTATTTCACCAAAGTCATTTCGTCCACCAGGTTTTTCGCACCGCAATACACATCCATTACCCACATTACATAGCGAATGTCTACCACAATGTTTCTGCAGCGATTCGGGTCGAAATAGAAATCACTCATTGTACTTTCCCAGCTTCTGTCGAAGTTCAGCCCCATCAGGTTTCCGTTCGCATCTAAAACAGGTGATCCTGAATTTCCACCGGTAGTGTGATTGGAACCTGTGAAACAAACCCAAAGCTCACCATTCTGAGCATAAGAACCATAATTTTTTGCCTGGTATAAATCGATCATACGCTTGTCCAAATCAAAATCCGGATTACCCGTATTGTACTTATCGATCATTCCTTTCAGCGTGGTGTGCTCGGTATAAGCCATTCCGTCTACCGGAGCTGAACCTTCCAATTGTCCGTAGGTTACACGTAAAGTTGAATTCGCATCCGGCCAGTTTTTTCCATCGGGGAACATCAGTAATTTCCCTTCCACGAAATCTTTCAGTAAGGCATCCATCTCGATATTATAGTCGTTGGAACCCGCTGCAATCTCATTGCGCATTAATCCAAAACTTTCAACAAATAACTTGTATCCCGGATCTTTTGCCAACTTAGCGAATGACTTGTCTGTCAGCTTATTCAGGAATGCGGTATATTTCTCCTTATTCACCAAAATGGACTTCGAATATATTTCTGAAGACAGTTTCGGATTATTCAGTGAAGCAATCACAAAACGTTTGTCCAGGTAGTTTTTGAACGCAGGAGTCTGCACCTCAAAGATTCCCTTGTCTACATTCACGTCATAATTCTTGAAGAAGCTTTCCGCTGCACTGATCAAATTCTTCACTTTGGCATCCAACTCTTTATTCGTTTGGTATTTGGTGTAATTACGTTCCAAATCTTCCATACTTCTTGCCAGTTTGAAAAACTCCGGGCCAACAAACAAATACTCCACAAACAAAGTGTAATTGTATTCGTAAACTGCCTTTTCATCCACCAATTTGTTCATTCGGTCAATTAAAGGAGCGTACCGGTTCCATTCTTCTTTCGAATTGGCTTTTGCAATGTATTCTGCTTCAAATTTCTTTTTCAGTGAAACAGCATCCAATTGCTTCAACCCGTCAATCTGGCCAATGTACTTTTTCCAGGCATTTGCAATACGTGCCTGTTTTGCCATGTATTGAATACGAGTCAAGTCAGATTTGGTCATGGCTTCATTGATCACACCCAAACTTTTGGTACGCATGTCAATTTCCATCGGGCGCTGCTTCTCGATGTAATATTTCAGATTCCCGGAAGTTAAATGCTGTTCGGTCTGCCCCGGAAAACCATAAACCATTGTGAAATCGCCTTTCTTTCTGTCGTTGAATGCAATATTCAAATGCTTAATTGGTGTGTAAGGTACATTCTCCGAATTGTAAGCTGCCGGTTTGTTATCTTTTCCTGCATAAACGCGGAATACGGAAAAATCTCCGGTATGTCTTGGCCAAACCCAGTTGTCCGTATCTCCGCCAAATTTCCCGATTGAGCTTGGGGGAGCACCTACTAAACGCACATCTGTAAAGACTTCTTTCACCATCAGGTAAAAACTATTTCCATAATCGAAAGCCTGAACATCTGCCTGGAAATGCGTTCCCCTGGTAGCATCTTCGATCAGTTTTTTCATGTTTCGTTTCAACACTTCACCAATCTTATTTCCGTCTTCCAATCCCTGAAGACCAAACTTCATGGCTTCCGTAACATCGTCAATACGAACGATCCGCGTTGCTGTTAAGCCGGGATTCGACAATTCATCGCTCAATTGTTTTGCCCAAAAACCATTTTTCAGGTAATCGTGCTCCGTAGAAGAATGCTTTTGAACGGCATCCAATCCGCAGTGGTGGTTCGTCAATAACAAGCCTTTATTCGAAACCAGTTCGGCTGTACATCCTCCGCCAAAATGCATGATTGCATCTTTCAGTGAAGCATTATTTACCGAATAAATATCCGCGGCGGAAAGTTTCATTCCTTTTGCTTTCATATCAGATTCAAAGGCCTGAAGCAAGGAAGGAATAAGCATTCCCTCTTCCGCATGAAGCGCGAAGCCAATAAAGACAATGAAGGCAACCAAACAATTTTTCATATTCACAATTTTGACCAAATATACCAATACCCTGCCAAAACAAGTTGTTAGATTCAACCCTTTTTTGCATTTTTGCTTTGTGGAATTTATCAGTTTGATCTTTCGACTGGGAGTCATTTTAGCGATTTTCAGTTTCATTTGGGGAATTTTGAAATTCGGAGTCGTATTGCTTCGAGGCGGTATTCCGATGTCTTATCCGGCCGGACTTGCATTTAAGACCGTTCAATATTTATTGATTGCAGATGTAGCGATCATTTTTTGCATCAATATTCCGAATGGGAACCTGGCTACATCCATTACGACCGGTCTTATATTATTGATGTACTTTATTGGAAAAGTCCAGAACATGCAGCTCAAAGCAATGATGTCGATTCAAATCCAGGGAAACCGATTAACAGAAGGTCCGAAACCTCAAATGGGGTTCGAATTTGGAATTGTAGTTTTGGCAATGGCTGTTTTTAGTTTCCTGTTGTGGAAACCGGAGTTTGCTGAGAATCCTATTTCGAACTGGTTTTACAAGAGTATTATCGATATTGAGAACACTCCAATTTTCGGATTTATTTTCAAGATCGTCGGATTCTTTTTTACGATCGGGATGCTGATTCGAATGGTAAATGCTTTAAGTATGATCTTTTCGGGAAGGGCTTTCGGGAGAAATGAGGATGATAATAACGACAGCCGGCACCGCAATAACAACCGCCGGGATAATCACTTTGATGATTACGAAGAGGTGGAATAAGCCAGAATGAAGCAACAGAATGAGAATGAAAATCTCCCAAGAATTACGCGGATAGCACCGGAATAAATGACCACGAAACCACTAAGCGCACGAGGAAATAGGTGATGTTCGATCTACGCCTCTGGCATAGCTCTCTACTTTTCCCGCAGACTAAAGCAGACTTGCTGTCGCTTTAATTGAACAGGAAAGCAGATGAGCGCAGAGTATCTGGATAAAACTTTGCGTCCTTCTTTCTTTGCGGTTTAAATTAAAAATTGGAAGTCAGTTATATTTTCTTTAGTAAATCCAGGATTTGAGGGACGAGGAGTTGGTTACCGTCGTTGTGAATGACCAGCTTGGTGAGTTTCATTTTTTCTTCTTCAGGCATTTGTGCACTAAAGCGCGACTCAACCTGTGCGTCTGTCAATTGATCACGCTCTTTTACGCGTTGCATGCGGATTTCTTTGGGAGCACTCACCAGGATCACTGCATCAAAAGATTTATAGTTCCCGGTTTCAAACAACAAGGCGGATTCCTGGAAGAGTATTGCTGTTTTTTGCTGTTTTTTCCAATTTTGAAAATCCAAACGCACCGCAGGATGGACCAGGTTGTTCATAGCTGTTCTTTTGGAAGCATCTTTGAAAATCTGTGTTGCAATGTAAGGACGATTGAGTTCTGAATCGAGGTAGGCTTCTTCTCCGAATAATTCTTTTAAACCGGCAATCAATTCGGGATCTTCATGCATCAGGTCTTTGGCACGCTGATCAGATGAATATATGGGATAACCCATCAACTGCAGCACTTTTGCTACGGTCGATTTTCCGGATCCTATTCCACCGGTTATTCCGATTGTTTTTGACATAAAACAAAAAATCCTCCGTTTGTTGGCGGAGGATTCAAATTTAAATTTCTTCTACTTCGATAATGTTGAACGGAAGACTGATTATCGCCTGATAGTCTTGTCCGGCTTCCTCCATATCTTCATCGTCCTCTTCAAAGAACCAGTTCACAACTACTTTTGTTTTAGAACCTGAAATTGCTTCCAGTTTCTTGAACAGGTCCAAAATACATTTGGATGAAGAAGTATTAAAATATTCTAGTTTCACATCTACAGATGTTTCTGCAATTGGCTCTTTTCCATAAGCATCGATCCAATCGTTCAAGGGTTTGTAAAATTCCACGGAGTTTTCAGGAATAGAACGACCTTTCAACTCAAGTTTTCCAGTAGCGGCATCAAAATGGATCGAAGGTGTTTTTGCTGATCCTTCTAGGTGTAAATTTTCCATATTCTTAATTAATCAATTTTTATATTCAAGCAGAAAAAACTATTCACGTCGTTAATTGGTAAAAACTGGTAGTCTAGTTTATTTCCTGATTTTCTTGCAATATCAATCATACCAAGGCCTGCTGTTCCTTTATCCGATAAGGTTCCGCTACTGAGCACTTCCTGGTAATATTTTTTCAATTCTTCTTTATCCATTCCATTAATCGTATCCAAACGCTTTTCAAGGTTCACAGCGCTTTCGGTATCAATGTAATTTCCTGTTCTAATAACAAAGTGATCGTCCTTTTTCGCAATCATAAACAAGGCAGATTTCACCTCGATACGCGTAAAATCACGCTCTTGCTCTTCCGTTGCATCGATGTGATGATACAGGTTCTGAAGGCATTCTACTAAAACATTGAAAACCTTTTTCTTCAATTTAGGAGATTCGTCCATGTAATCCATTTTCGACTCCATAATTGAAAGAATAGATGATAATAATTCCGAAGTAACTACTCCCTTAAATGACAACAGAATGTTTTCACGTTCCATTGTTTGGTATAATTCGTAGATATCGTTTTTTATCATTGTAGTTTTCGAAGTGCAACAAATATAATAATCCTATCGAACTAAAATTGCTATTCGACGAAAAAAATGAGTAGATGGTAGAATTTTTTATTGGGATTCATTAACTGAGTACTTACGCAACTTTCCCGCTTAAATTCCTTGCGTTTCTTCTGAGATTTTGTACTTTTGCAACAATGATGCATTTAGACAAGCAAAAAGAATGGTTCTCAACCTGGTTTGATTCCCCGTTCTATCATGTATTGTATGACGAAAGGAACGATCAGGAAGCCAATGAATTCCTGGATAACCTGGTGGCTTTGCTACAACCGGAACCCGGATCAAGTACGCTTGACCTTGCTTGCGGTGCCGGAAGGCATTCCAGGGCTTTGGCCTCTCATGGATTAAGTGTTTCCGGTTGCGACTTGTCACCAAACAGTATTGAAGAAGCAAAAAAGAATTCCGATCCGAGTCTCACCTTCTTCGTGCATGATATGCGTGAAAAGCTAAATGATCACTATCAATACGTTTTCAATTTGTTTACAAGCTTCGGATATTTTGAAGATGTTTGTGAAAATGCGAAAGTCCTGAAAAGTGTTCACGATGCCTTGATTGAACCGGGAATCCTGGTAATCGATTTCATGAATGCTCATAAAGTAGTACAGATCATTCAAAATCAGCGATTCAGACAGGAAGTCCGGAAATGCGACATTCTTTTCCATATTAAAAAGGAAGTGGTTAACAGCCGCATCATTAAAACGATTGCTTTTGAACACGACGGAAAGTCCTATTTTTTCCAGGAAAAGGTACAGGCTTTGGAATTAAAGGATTTTGAAAAATTATTGGCTGATGCCGATTTTGAGATCATTCAATTAGCCGGGAATTACAAACTGGAAGCTTTTGACCTCGAACAATCCGATCGTTTAATCCTTATCTGCAAAAAGAAATGAGCGAATCGATCACGACTATTTTCTTTTTGATCCTGTCTGTTGTTATTGGCGGACTATTGGTTGTTTTCCTCGAAAAGAAAAACCAGGCAACATTCATTAAATTGTCGCTTGCTTTCAGCGGCGGATTCCTTTTGGCCATTGCTTTTATTCATTTTTTACCTGAATTATATGCCGAGCAGCACACTTCGATTGGAGTTTGGGTACTCGTTGGCTTTCTGGTACAATTATTCCTGGAATATTTTTCAGGCGGGATCGAGCACGGACACATTCATGCACATGCAAACAAGAAGATTCCCTACGGGATGCTGATCTCTTTGAGTATTCATTCTTTTATAGAAGGAATTCCCCTGGCTGGAAGTGGCGCACACGAACATACGCATGCCCACGAACATTTAATCGGGCATCACGATAATTCGCTTTTGCTGGGAATCATTTTGCACCAGCTTCCTGTAGCCATTGCATTGATGACTTTGCTTAGACAATCTTTGATCAAATCAAGTACTTCCTGGATCCTATTAATCGGTTTCGGACTCATGACACCGCTTGGATTGATCTTCGGGAAACTCATTCCGATGGATTCTGCTATTCCTTTCATGGATATTTTGCTTGCATTGGTAGTTGGAATGTTCCTGCATATTTCGACCACCATTATTTTTGAAACGAATGAAAACCATCGTTTTAACCTGGCCAAACTAACAGCAATATTGCTGGGAGTTGGGTTGAGCATGGGCTTAATCTAGGTTTAAATCTTCTTCGCTCTACGAGCTTCGAAGGTTCCAAGAGTTTAAACAGTTCAATTTTGAACTTTTGAACTTTTGAACTTTTGAACTGCATATATTTTTTAATTTTACCTAAAAATCAACGTATGAAAATCTTTTTCTTTATCGTATTAATCCTTACAGGTTTCACTATCTATTCTTTTAAATCATTCGAACTAGGCTTGTTGAATAACGGCTTTTCCTGGACAATGTCTAAACTATTTCCTTATTTAGCGCTTGCAATTGGCGGAATTCTTTTGGCCTATTCATTTGCGAAAGGATTTAAGATCAGAGCTAAGATCGTAAAGGTAATTGTGGTGATCATTCTTATTGCTGCTCCGTTTGGAGTAGGATTTATGCTTCACCCGATCTTTGACGGGGATTTCAGTTCGGAAGGAACAGAAGTAGCTGCCAGCACTGTAAAGGTGGACGAAAAATATGACCTGGTTATTGTAACAATCCCGGGCTGTCCGTATTGTCTGGCTTCTATTGAGCAATTGAAAATGATCAAGGAGCGTCATCCGGAAGCAAAACTTTTATTTTCCGTATGTTCTTCCAATAAAAAAGATCTTGAAGTTTACAAGCTATTGATTGCCGGTAAATTTGATATTGAATTGGCAGAAGACATTGAAGCTTCGGTTAAACTGGCAGAAGGACATTTCCCGACTTTTGTACAGGTGAAAAAAGGAATTCCTGTTTACAAGTGGTCGAACGATCAGTTTGGTGTAGGAGCAAAAGACAAGTTTGAAGGAGAAGTTAGGTAAGTTCTATTTTTAAAAACCGATTCTGAACTTCCTTTTGCATCAACACTTGTCTTTTATAGCAGGTTTTAATGGTGCTCTTTTTCTAGTGCCTTATTTCCTGTTCAAAGGGCAAAATCTTGAATCGACCATACAAAGCTTCCGAAGGATTATAAATCCAAAAAAGATTTGGGAAATAAAACCATCAAATCAGAGTGTAGCAAAACAAGCTACACTCCTGACTCACGCAAGAACCACACCTCATTAAAAGATATGCCATGCAATCTGTATTTTATTAGATTCAGTATTGACGTAACTTATATTTTTGGTTATATAGTACTTCCTCCGATTTAATAGTCTACCTTCACTGAAGCGAATATTCTTTCGCTATTAATCCAACTTTATGATAAATAAGTTACCCACAATACTAACAGGTATTGCTTTATGGGCGTTCGCTTCTGTTACTGAAGCACAAGCACCCACACTTGGCACTGCTGCAAACTTTTCTCTTTTCTCTACTTCCGGTGCTGTTACAAATACCGGTTCGTCACAAATCACCGGCAATGTTGGTTCAAACAATGGTCCTGTAACCGGATTCGGCAACGTAAACGGTACAATGCATAATGCCGACGGTGCTACCGCTCAGTGCGCTGCAGATCTTTTGATAGCATATGGTCAACTTGATAATGCTATTACTACCAATTCACCGGCACCTTCCCTTGGAAGTGGGCAAACACTTTTTGCAGGAGTTCATTCGATCTCAGGAAATACAACTATAAACGGCATACTAACTCTCGATGCTCAGAGCAACACGAATGCTGTATTTATTTTCAGAATACAGGCAGGAACATTATCTACCGGAGCCGCTACCAAAGTACAGCTCATCAATGGCGCAGAGGCCTGTAACATTTTTTGGAAAGTTGAAGGCGCAGTAAACCTGGCTTCGGGAACTTATATGTGCGGGACAATTATTGCAAACAATGCAGCGATTGACATGACCATTGGAGATACTCTTGAGGGACGTGCACTTTCAACTGCAGGAGCAATAACGTTAAACGGAACAATGGCCTATACACCGATCGGCTGCGGAAGCCCTTCGCTCAACGGACCTACCGCACCTCAACTTGGTGCAGCTGCCTGTTACGGTTTATTTTCCTCCAATGGTGCAATTTCTAACACAGGAGCGACGTATGTTACGGGTGATGTCGGTAGCAATACAGATACACCAACTGGTTACAATGCTGCATTTATTGACGGTACACTTCACTTGGGCCCAGATGGTTCTACAGCTCAATGTGCTTCAGATCTCCTTTTAATCTACAACTATGTCAATTCACTTCCATATGATATTAAACTATTGTATCCCGCACAATTTGGCAACAATCTGGTTTTAACACCTCATACCTACTTAATGGATGCTGCCGCTACATTGACAGATACACTATACCTCAATGCACTAGACAATCCGGATGCTGTATTTATTATCCAGATTAATGGCGCACTCACAACCGGTACCAATTCGAACATCGTATTAATGAATGGAGCACAGTCCAAAAATGTCTACTGGAAAGTAGAAGGTGCTGCTGACATCAGTACCAATTCTATTTTCAGAGGGACACTCATTTGCAACAATGCAGCTATTGGAAATTCCGGGGTTCTGCTTGACGGTAGAGCCTTAATAACTACAGGTGCTTTATCAACTAATGCATCAATCGCTATTGCAACGATGATCCCAGCGAATTGTGAAACCTTAGGACTCACGTCACTTGAGGATGCAAACATTATCTCTGTTTATCCGAATCCTTTCTCGACTTCCATAAAAATAGTATTCACAGACGAAAATCCGGGGAATGATTCGGAATTGGTTATCTACGACATGCTTGGAGCAATACAATCGAAAACTGTGATTACAGGTAATACAACAACGTTGAATACCACGCGATTTCCTTCCGGAGTTTATTACTATAAGTTAATTAATGGTGGTGTAACTATCCAGACGGGAAAACTAACAGCACAATAACATTCAGTTATGTGTTATTGCCTTTTTTTCGCAGAACTTAGTGTGCAGAAAAGATTTGGGAAATAACAAAAAGAGCGTTCCGTATGTACGGGACGCTCTTTTAGTATAGAGAAGATTCTCCGATGATTGTTTTAATAAGTCAGCTCAACGCTCTGACATGAATTCGGAGTTGATGCAAAATCTCCTGAAAAATAAAGAGTTCCTGTTTGAGAACGCACTTCGTATTTAATGCTCTTATTCTCCAATTCAGTATAATTGTTTGGCGTTGTGAAATTATTCCCGCCACAATCTGCACCCACGCTCCAGTCAGAAACAGAAATTTCTCCAACAGATTTATCTTCTAAATAAATGTGCAGAGTTGTTACTCCGGAACCAGTCAAATAAGCAGAAGTATTTTGGTTGAACCAGAAGGATACACGAGACTCAAATTCACAGCTTCTGTCATCCAATTTTGCTTTCTTGCTGAAATTGGTAGCAGATTCATAGGTACATCCGTTTCTTTTGCAGGAGTAAGTACCAGATAAAACAAAAAGACTTAGTGTAATGATAAACAGTTGTTTCATGATGTAAGTTGTTATTAAGGGATTTATGTCAAATTTATGTATTTTATTCTTAAAAATTAGTTCTTACCAAATCTTCCAAGCAGTCGATAAAGCGTGGGTGATCGTTAGAACTTGGGACCAGCTGTACTTTTTCACCACCGTGTTCTTCAAAGATCTCCTGGTATTCTCCACCAATCTCGATAAGGGTTTCCAAACAATCCGCAACGAAAGCCGGACTGAAAGCCAATACGCGTTTTTTGCCTTCTTTCCCCCATTGTTCGATTACTTTATCGGAAAAAGGATGGATCCATTTCTCATCTAAGCGCGATTGGAAGCTGACGATATACTGATCTTCCGTCAGGCCCAATTTAGCCGCGATCAAACGAGTTGTTTCATAGCTTGTGGCCTTATAACAGAATTTATTCTCTTCCGTGATTTCTTTTTCGCAGTCGTGGTCTTTACACTCTCCGGAATCATATACTTTATCTACCTGTCTTTCCGGAAGTCCGTGATAAGAAAACATAATCTTGTCGTAGGAAGCTATATCAAATTCTTTAGCCCGGTCAACAATCGAATCAATGTATCCTTCGTGATTATAGAATTGGGAAATGATCTTAATATCAGGAATCACCCACCATTTTTTAATGATTTCCATGGCTTTGTCCACAGCAGAGCCCGTTGAAGCACTTGCATATTGTGGAAACAAAGGAAGAATGATGATTTGATCGTAGTTCGCTTTGTGCATCCGTTCCAAAACAGAATCCATAGAAGGATTTTGATAGCGCATGGCCATTTCCACGGTTACATTGTCAGAATCAAAGCGTTTCTGAAGTAGTCGCTTCACCTCTTCGGTGTGAGTCAGCAGGGGTGATTTTCCGTTTCCAAGATCCCACAATTCTTTGTAGATTTTCGCGGACTTAGGAGTCCGGAACGGAACAATTATCCCCCGAACCAGCAATAAACGGGAAAAGAAAGGAATGTCGATTACTCTGGGATCCATCAGGAATTGTTTCAAATAGCGGCGAACATCACTGTTGCTCGGGCTGTCGGGTGTTCCTAGTTGAATCAATAATACTCCAATCTTTTTACTCATCATGTTCGTTTAAAGGCAGTGCAAAAATAACACAAAGCAAACCACATAGACACATAGTACACATAGTTTTTACAAAAGTGCATATAAAATTCCCCTCTGTTTTCTTTGTAGCTATATCGTTGCAATTAATCTCGCAGTGTAAGTAAAAACAAAAAGCCCTTCCAGATATCCGAAAGGGCTTTTAATATTTTGTTTAAGAACAATCTTAAATATGCAAAGCTCTGTTGTCTGTTGCAGCCAGAGCAGCTTCTTTGATTGCTTCAGAGAATGTTGGATGTGCATGACAAATACGGGAGATGTCTTCTGCAGATGCACGGAATTCCATTGCCGTTACAGCTTCCATAATCATATCTGCCGCACGTGCAGCAATCATGTGAACTCCCAATACCTCATCTGTTTTAGCATCTGCCAATACTTTTACAAATCCCATGATATCCATGGAAGCTCTTGCTCTTCCCAATGCTTTCATTGGGAATGAACCTGCTTTGTATTCTACTCCGGCAGCTTTCAATTCCTCTTCTGTTTTACCAACAGCAGCAATCTCCGGCCAGGTATAAACTACTCCCGGAATCAGGTTGTAATTGATGTGTGGTTTTTGCCCTGCCAATTGCTCGGCAACAACCACTCCCTCTTCTTCCGCTTTGTGCGCCAGCATTGCTCCGCGAACAACATCACCGATTGCGTAGATATTTGGAACGGAAGTCTGTAAATGATCGTTTACATCAATCTGCCCGCGATTATTTGCCGTTAATCCGATATTTTCAAGGCCTAAACCTTCTGTATATGCTTTACGGCCAACTGCTACCAAACAGTAATCAGCTTCCAAAACAATTTCTTCGTCTTTTTTGTTCAATGCAGTCAATTTTACTCCGTTTCCGGTGTTCTCAACTTTCTGAACTTTGTGCTCCAAATGGAATTTGAATCCTTCTTTTTTCAGGATCTTCGTCAATTCTTTTCCTAAGGAAAGGTCCATCGTAGGAAGGATATTCGGTGCGAATTCAACGACTTCTACTTCTGTTCCCAAACGGGCGTAAACAGATCCTAATTCCAACCCGATTACTCCACCTCCGATCACGATCATCTTCTTAGGTATTTCCGTCATTTTCAAGGCTTCCGTAGAAGTAATGATGCGTTTTTTATCCGGTTCCATTCCCGGGAAGAAATTGGGTTTTGACCCTGTTGCGATGATCGTATTTTTCGCAGTAATATTCGTGCTGTTCCCTTCCCCGTCTTTGATTGCAATCGTAGTTTTATCCACAAACGAACCAACTCCCTGGTAAACCGTCACTTTGTTTTTATCCATCAGGAATTTGACTCCGTTACATGTTTGTGCAACAACCTCTTCCTTACGGGCGATCATTTGCGTGATATCAGCCTCTACATTGTCCACCTTGATTCCATGAGTAGCAAAGTTGTGCTTCGCATTGAAAAAGTGCTCCGAAGAATCCAATAAAGCTTTCGAAGGAATACATCCGACGTTTAAGCAGGTTCCTCCCAAAGTTGGGTATTTTTCGATCAAAGCAGTATTCAATCCTAATTGTGCACAGCGAAGAGCAGCTACGTATCCACCAGGACCAGAACCGATTATCGCAACATCAAACGTACTCATAGTTTCAATTTCTAAAATGTGTGATAAAGGTAGGAATTAATTGAAAATGGAGAATGGAGAATTGAAAAGAATGTGCTAAAAAGAGATCGTTGTAAGAATGTGAGAATGCGGTACAAAATGAGAAACAGAAACAGAATGAGTTTTAATTCCTCATTCTCTGCTCTCATTCTCATTCTGATTTTTACAGATCAAAAATATGCTTTTCAGCATGGTAGGAAGAACGGACCAGCGGGCCGCTTTCCACGAAACGGAAGCCCATTTTTAGTCCCAATTCGCGGTATTTATCGAAACGTTCCGGAGTTACGAATTCAACAATGGGCAAATGTTTTGGTGTTGGCTGCAGGTATTGGCCTAAAGTAAGAATGTCTACTCCAACAGCTCGCAAATCTTCCATGGTTTCAATGACCTCTTCGTCTGTTTCACCCAAACCAAGCATCACACCTGATTTTGTACGCATTCCTCCTTTTTTCAGGCGGAAAAGAACTTCCAGGCTGCGGTCGTATTTTGCCTGGATGCGTACACCCTTGGTCAAACGACGCACCGTTTCCAGGTTATGCGAAACGATTTCAGGAGCTACATCGATTATCTGCTGCAGGTTTTCCCACTTGCCGGCAAAATCAGGGATCAATGTTTCCATCGTTGTTCCGGGGCTTTGATGACGAACGGCTCTCACCGTCTGAACCCAGATTCCTGCTCCGCCATCTTTCAGGTCATCACGGTCTACCGAAGTAATTACCGCATGTTTGATCTGCATGGTTTTAATGGAATGAGCAACCTTTCCCGGTTCGAATTCATCTGCTGCTTCCGGTTTCCCGGTTTGTACTGCGCAGAAACCACAAGAACGTGTACAGATATTTCCAAGGATCATGAACGTAGCTGTTCCTTCTCCCCAACACTCGCCCATATTGGGACAAGAACCACTTTCACAAATGGTGTGCAATTTATGCTCATCTACCAAAGCGCGTACTTTCTTGTAGTTCTCACCGATCGGCAATTTTACACGTAACCAATTTGGTTTCTTAATACGAACTTTATTATCTGCTGTTGTTATTTCTTCTGACATAGTCGTGCCTTTCCGCTATTCAAAAATTCAGTACCTTTGGTGCTGTTAAATTTGATTCTACAAAAGTACAAAGAAGCAATCAAAAAAAGTTCAAAAGGCTCAAAAGGTTCAAAAGTTTAAACCCTTTTAACTTTTCAACTAGTGAACTCTTAAACAAATTTAAGTTATGCCAACATCAACAGTAAAATATTTGGGAGGATTGCGAACGGAATGTACGCACCTTCAATCCGGGACGGTGATCCATACAGATGCGCCGACAGATAATCACGGGAAGGGAGAAAAATTCTCTCCGACGGATTTGGTAGCAACTGCTTATGCTTCCTGCATGATCAGCATTATTGGAATTTACTGTAACGAGCACGGCCATAATTACGAACACGGATCTGCAACAGTAACCAAGATCATGGCTTCTTCTCCGAGAAAAATCGGAAAACTGGTTATTGATATAGATCTTAGAAATAACGGCTGGGACGAAGCGACAATCGAAAAAGTAAAGCGTGCTGCTTTGGCTTGCCCGGTTGCAAAATCAGTTAGTGAAGAAATAGAACTTGAAATTACATTCAATGTATAATAAGAAGAACGACCGAGAGGAAAGAGGCGGAGGATTTGGCCGCGACAAAAAGGATTATGAACGCAAACCAAAAGAAGATCCGTCGGATATTATCTATGGAATCCGTGTGGTTATTGAGGCGATCAAAAACGAAGTGGAGATCAATAAAATCCTGATCCAAAAAGGAATTGACAAGGACTTATTCGAAGAATTAAGAACGGTTTTAACCGGAAAAGAGTATCAATTGCAGTTCGTTCCGGTAGAGAAATTAAATAAACTAACGGCAAACAATCACCAGGGAGTTATTGCCTTTACTTCGCCGGTTGAATATAAAAACATCGAAGAATTGTGTGACCAATGGCTTTCGGAAGGGAAAGAACCATGCATTTTGGTATTGGACCGTATTACAGATGTCAGAAACTTTGGTGGAATTGCACGTACGGCGGCTTGTATGGGTGTTGATGCAATCCTTGTTCCTTCCAAAGGAAGTGCTTTGGTCTCCGCAGATGCGATCAAAACTTCTGCCGGTGCTTTGCACAGTATCCCGGTCTGTAAAACAGATTTGTTGAAAAACAGTTTGTTCTATTTGCAGCAAAGCGGATTTCAAATCGTATCCTGTACTGAAAAAACAAAAGTTTCCGCAGAAAGTTATTCATTCTTTGGTCCAACGGCTATTATAGTCGGATCAGAAGAAGACGGTATTTCTCACGATTTATTAAAAATGTCGGATGTCCGCCTGAGTATTCCAATGGCCGGAGATATTTCGTCTCTGAATGTTGGTGTGGCGACAGGAATGATCTTGTATGAACGTTTGAAACAAGTGAAGGCGGCTAAATAGATTTAAAAATATTAGGACTAGTAAAAAAGCCTTCTCTACCTCGGTGAGAAGGCTTTTTTCATAAATTCTCATCAGGTCGCAAATAAACAATTAATTTCGCCTCCAAATAAATAACTTATGAAAACCATCGAAGATCTAAAGGTTGAAAAAACCTTTTACAAAAGAGAGAAGGACGCTTTCGGAAATGTAACCAGAACTCCTTACCAAAAAATGGTTCCAAGAACACCGGTGGTTGTGAGCCAGGGAGTTCGATTCGGATATTTTATGATTGATGTTGTATTTTATTACATCATAACCTTTATAATTGGAATTATTCTCGGAATTATTATAGTGGCAACAGGTGGTATTGAATCATTGAGACCTGATTCAACAATGATGAAAGTTCTCGATTTGATGGGATACCCGATTTTCTTCCTTTATTATGCAATCAGTGAAGGATTGGGTGGTGCTACTTTGGGTAAACTCATTTGTGGTTACACGGTTATTGACGAACACGCAAATAAGGTGAGCTTTCCTAAAGTTTTGTTAAGAACTGTGTGCAGATATATTCCTTTTGAAGCATTTTCATGTTTTGGAGAAAGGGGCTGGCATGACAAACTTTCAAAAACATATGTGGTAAAAAGATCTGAAAAAGCAGAACTTCAAAAGTTACTGGGCTCTTTTTCCGAGAAGCAGGAAGATTTGCTGGATTGATTCGATATTAATATTAAGACTAAAAAAAACCTTTCCGCATCAGCAGAAAGGTTTTTCAGTTATGGTAAATCAATACTCACTTACAAATTCGTCCCTCCTGAAACTTCGATGCGTTGTCCGTTGATCCAGCGAGATTCGTCTGTACAAAGGAAAGCTACTACATCACCAATATCATCCGGTAAACCTGCTCTTCCAAGTGCTGTAGCATCTGCGATCATTTTATTGTAATCCGCATTATCTCGGACGCCGCCGCCGCCAAAATCTGTTTCAATAGCTCCCGGAGCTACACAATTCACCCGAATCTGGCGCGGACCGAGTTCTTTTGCCAGGTAGCGCGACAATTGCTCTACCGCTGCTTTCAGTGAGCCGTAAATGGAATATCCCGGAGCTGTGAAGCGCGCCAATCCGCTGGAAATATTCACGATTCCACCACCATCGTTTACAAATGGAACGATTAGTTGTGTCAGGAAAAATGGTGCTTTGAAATGAATATCTGTCAATGAGTCAAATACCGATAATTCTGTTGCGCCAAGCGGAGTTGATAATCCAATTCCTGCATTGTTTACCAGGAAGTCGATTTTCTCTGTGTTGAATTTGCTTTTCAATGAACTTCGCAGCTCTGCAACAAAAGACTCAAATGTATCTGCTTTGCTTACATCCAGGTGAAGAGCAAGTGCTTCAGCTCCTTTCGCCTGAACTTCTGCTACCACTTTATCCGCTTCCGTTTTGTTGGTGTGATAAGTGATAACCACGTTGATTCCCTTTTCTGCCAATTTGTTTGCCATGCTTCTCCCAAGTCCGCGGCTTCCTCCTGTTACCAGTGCTAATTTGTTTGTTTTCATGTGTTTTAATTTGATGAAGCAAAGGTAGAACGGCTACAAGCGGTTTTGTTTGCATGAAGCAATCCATGAGTTGCAAAAATCAAATCAGTAGTTATCAATGAGAGAATTATCAATTATTAAGGTGGCTGAGTCCCGAAGTTTCGGGAAAGTCACCTCATAATTAATTCCGGAAGGAATTTGGGGTGATCTGTGCATGTTTGCGGAAGAAATTAGAGAAATGGGCCACTTCTTCAAATCCCAGGCAATAACCAATTTCTGAAACGGTCCAATTGGTTTGCTTCAATAGCATTTTGGCTTCCTGGGTAATTCGATTACCAATTACTTCCGTGGTTGTTCTTCCGGTATTTTCTTTCAATACTTTATTGAGGTGATTGACGTGAACCGAAAGTCTGTCGGCATAATCTTTTGCGGTACGCAAACCAATGCGCTGCTGATTGGACTCGATGGGAAACTGACGCTCCAGCAGTTCTACAAACAAAGATGTAACCCGCTCAGAAGCCGAATGTTTCGGGTACAAAACCGAAGCCGGCTGGAACTTTTGTCCCATGTGAATGAGTTCCATGACGTAGTTTCGGATCAGGTCATATTTAAATGCATAATCCGAAGCCTGTTCTTTCTTCATCTTTGAGAAAACAGTTCTCAGATACTGGAACTCGCTTTCGGACAATTCGAAAACGGGCACATTTCCAGGACTGAAGATCGGTAATTCATCCAGGATAAATCCGGTATTGGAGCGCGTTATAAAATCCGGACCAAAAACACAGAAGACCGCATTGTGGTTTTCATCTTCCGAGGTATAATTGTAAGGAACTTTCGGAGTAGCGAAAAGCAAGGCGTATTTTTGAATATCAATGACCTTGTCTGCATATTCAGCCCGGCTTTTGCCCTCAATCAAACTGATCTTATAATACAAACGCCTGTTGTAAGGCATTTTGCCTTTTTTGTCATCACTTAGTGCCCGCAATTCATTGGTGTCAAAAACATTGAATTGTCCCAACTCCTTGCTGATCCCTTCCGGAAACAAATTTGTGCTGTTACAAAATGTCTGATAAAAGGCTTCTAAACTGAGAAACTCCATGGAAATCTGAATTGCAAAATTCAAATATACGGAGATTAATTATCAATTAACAAGGTCCCTTCGACTCCGCTCAGTCACCTTCCCATTTGTTTCAGTCTCTATAAGGACACTGAGCGGAGTCGAAGTGTCAATTACTGAGCATCATCTGCCTGATATCTCTCACCGGTGCGCTTCCGTAGCTCAAGAACTTTTCGTGGAACGCTTTTAATTTGAAAGTCTTCCCTTCTTTAATCATCAATTCTTTACGGAGCTGGCAAATTTCTGTAAAACCGGTAAAATAACTGCATAATTGTACTTGCGTCAAAGTTGCTCTCTTCCACTTCCCTTCTGCCTCAGCCTGCTGCTGATACGCTTCATTAATCAATAAATTCATTGCCTGCTCTTTGGTGTAATTTCGATTGTGGACCGAATAATCCAAAATCGTATTGCATGTTGTTCTCAAATTCCATTTGTAGTACATCAGCCACATTTCAGGGCTGTTATTACCGTAGCCGTTTTCAAGCATCATCAGTTCGGTGTAAACTGCCCAACCTTCTACCATAGCACCATTCCCAAAGATGGATTTAATGATGCTCGGCGAATTGTTGCTGTAAACCAATTGCGCGTAATGTCCGGGAACTGCTTCGTGAATATTCAGGATTTGTAAGACATAATCGTTGTATTCCCGCAGGTAACTTTCCGACTGCTCGGCCGGCCAGCCATTCATGCTTCCCACATTGTAATACGTATTTCCGCCTTTATCATACGGACCGGGAGCGGAAATAGATGCTCCGGCAACTCCGGCCATGTAATCCGGTTCTTTACGAACTACCAAAGGTTTCTTCGGGTCCAGATAAATCAGTTTTTTATCTCTTACGAATTTCTCCAGCTGCGGAATCTGTTTTTCGATATCCTTTTGAAAGTTCTCAGGTGTTGTATGCTGCAAAGAAATTTGGTCGATCAATTGCTTCACCATCACATATTCGTCAGCTGGGATTGGTTTTTGCCCCATGTGTCTGCTCCAAATCCGGCGGGAAATCTTTACCATCTTTTGATGCAAATCCATTTTATGCTGCAAGGCATCTTTGTAAATTTCACTTGCGTGTTTATCCGACTGGATATCAAATTCAAACTTCTTAGCATACAACTCACTTCCTAAGCGAAAGCTTCGCGGATTTGGATTCGGAAGCTTTTGCAGCCAATCCGCATAAGCGTTAATCGCTTTCTGCGCAGCTTCACTTCGTTTAATCAGTTCTGCTTTTTCGCTTTCAGACAGTTTGCTTTTCTCCAAACTTGCAGCAAGATCAGCAGAGAAAACGGACAATCCGCCCCGGTTTTGTTCAATTGCCAATTGTGTATGCTCTTTCGTAGGATTTTTGATCTTCGCTTTTGCCGCCTTGTAATAAGCTGGAACATTTTTCAAACGAATGGAAAAGTTTCTCAGTCGCTCATCCAAAGGCGCGTAATTGTTGGCAAGCATTTCTGCAAAACTTCCGCATACATTGTAGTTTGAAGGATTCCATTCTCCGGATTTCAAAGAAGTTTGTTCCCAAAGAGCTCCATCGAGGTAGTTTTTAATGAGTTTCCAGTCGATTTGATTTGCTTCCGAAAGTTCTTCCGGCTTGAATGCATTCAGCTGCTCCAATTCATCCTGTATGAATTGGCGTTCCTTTTCTTCCCGGGCTTTATCCGGCACAACCAAAACGGAATCGAATTTGTGAAAACCACTTCCGCTTGCCCATCCGGGGTGCATTTCCCACAAGCGCAGCACAAACGCTTCTTTGTATTGATCAAAATCACCAGATCCGGACTTCGATTTCCCACCGGAACACGAAACCGCGAATAAAACAAGAAGAACCAAACTAAAACCAGCAATCTTTTTCATACAAACTATTTTTAAAAGGAATACGAAATCTTAAAATTTCTTGCGCCAAATCTTATCGGAAGCTTCCAGGTATTCAGGAAGTGCCGCTGAACCGTACCAGGGCATTAAATCATAAGAAAGAAGTCCGGAGCTAATTGCCGGATCTGTTTTCAACAATACCTCGGCTTCTTCTTTGGTTGCAACGTTGAGAATAAACAAACCGCGATAAGTGAGTTCATTCTTGCCAAAAGGCCCCGCAACAATCAATTTTCTTTCCTTTACCAGGCGCATGATATTTCCCATATGTCCGGTAAAGCAGCTGTCGATGTATTTTTCATCCGTTGTTTTATTCGTTCCTGTTTTCAAAGCAACGAATACATAGCTTTTCATTCCGTAGTCATCGCCTTTTAGTTTTTCAGCCAAGGCTTTGTCGTAGTTAGGATTTGCTGTTGGATTCTCTTGCTTAACTGCTGCGACAGTTGATTTTATTTTCGTCATTTTAAAACTGAAACCGGAGTTTTTATCGCCCAAAACCTGGACAAATACTTCTGTTTCGGAAAGCTTTTTGTAGCAAACTTTCTTCGGGAAATCGTGGGCTTTATTTTCAAAAACCAAAGTAGAATCGGAGGAAGTCAATTTAAATTCCACCGGTTTCCCCAGGTTTTGACCAATGACTGAAGGAATATAGAATATCCCGTCTTTTCGCTGCACGAGATCCAGGTATTCTTTCACCTCAATTTCACCGTTCCTTACTTCATAAGCATATCCTTTCATGGAAGCGGCAGAAAGCTTATCCCAGTGCTCGTAAGTAGTTTGATCTTCAGCCAGCCAGGTTCCTACAAGGAATTCCGGAAGTTTGTTTTGTGCAGAAATTGATCTTGCAAGTACCAGCAGCAATAAGAATAATCCTGTTTTCATCGGGTGAATTTTTTAGGGGAAGTTAGCAATTTTATTGGCTCGCGCAGATTTAGTGCTTCACGGGCTCAGTAAGGTTAAAGCTATTCAAAATAAACAACTACTACCCTTGACTAGTTTACTTGATTATCTCTCGTTTTTCAGTTTATATTTGATTGATTCAACAGTTATAACATGTCATCTATTCGAAACATCCGATTTTCACTTCCCTGCAAAGAGAACATCAACGAAATGAATACTTGTGGACGAAACAAACATTGTAAAGCGTGTGATCGGAAGATTCTTGATTTTAGAAATAAAACAACCGAGGAACTTGAGAGCCTCAAAAGGACCAATGCGAATATTTGCGGAATTTTCTCTGAGAAACAGGTTTCGAAAGGATATGAAAATTATTTCCAATTGGCTGCGGCCACCGTTCTGACAATTGGTTTAAGCATTTCATTCCAAAATCTGTATGCGCAGGAAGAACCCGATCCGTTTAAACTGCCTACTGAAAGTAAAAGCAAAGAACCCGAAAGCGGCAATGATATTGTTGGTGTAATTTATTACGATGAACTCGTGGCAGAATACCCGGGTGGAATTGCGGCGATGAAAAGTTTCCTGCAGGAGCATATAATTTATCCTTCCGACAGCGTTGAGGGAAAAGTATATATTCGCGCAATTGTTGACACCAGGGGAGTGGTCACCGATGTAAAGATCAAAAAATCCCTGAGTCAGCTGGCGGACGCAGAAGTGATCCGCGTAGTAAAACTAATGGTTTTCAAACCGGCCCTCCTGAATGGAAAACCGGTTAATTCCACTTTTGCTCTTCCAATTACCTTTAACAGGAAAGATTAAGCTTCCGCCATCATCCCCTTACTTGCCATGCGGTAAGTATGTGCTGAAAAAATATGTCGGCGGGCAAAACGCTCCGGAGTTGCACTTTGGTTCAATTTCTTGTAAACATTGTTCGGAACTCCGAAATATTCAAACACCTGTCCGTTCAGGAAAGTCACTTTCAAGGTCAACCCTTTGTACTGATAATCTGCGATCATGGAAGTATTGATCGTTTCTGTGTATTCTTCCAAATTTTGTTCTAAGGTTTCAGGAGCAATGCTTACCAAAAAGTGATATGCATCAATGATCTCCAAACTTCTCTTTTCAGCTTCCGCTTTCTTCGGATCTTCTTCCTGGAATTTATCCGGGTGCCACTCTTTTACCAGTTTGCGGTAAGTGGTTTTCAATTGGGCTAAATTCATTTCTTCTTCAATTCCGAAGAGTTTTTTGTATGCTGCTACGCGTTTCATTCTTTATGTATTTTAAGATGTCAAGACCTCAGGATTAAGAGTGAAGTGCTCCACCTACTTTTATTAATTACTTTATAACTGGAATTAAAACCCTTTCAGGTCCAACTGATCTGTTTCTTCAAACGGGACCTGTTTTCCCATTTTCTTTTGGATGATCTTAAAATGATGTTCGTCTTCCGGAGATACGAAAGTCAATGCCTCACCTGTTGCTTCTGCTCTTCCTGTTCTACCGATCCTGTGTACAAAATCTTTGGGTGAACGCGGCAATTCGTAGTTGATAACGAATGGAAGGAATTCAATGTCAATTCCACGCGCAATCAAATCCGTTGCTACCATTACTTTTAAATGTCCGGCTTTGAAATTGCGCATCACACGCGTTCTCGCATCCTGGCTTTTCTTACTGTGAATGGCCAGCGCATCAATATTGTTCTTGCGTAGTTTGTCTACCACCTGATCCGCCTTAAAAGTAGAACTGGTAAAAATCAATACCTGTTTCATATTCCGGGAACGGATCAAATAGCGCAACAATGGTCCTTTTCGCTCATCAGAAACACGGAAAGCCGTTTGTTGGATCAGCTCAATGGAATCTTCTTCCTGCTCGATCTTCAACACCAGTGGATCGTGCAGAACCAGCTGCGTGATTTCAGAGATCTTGTCATTTAGAGTCGCAGAAAACAATAAATTCTGACGTTTTTTCGGGATCCAGCCCAAAATACGTTTCATTTCCTCCTGGAAATCCAGGTTCAGCAATTTATCCGCTTCATCCAGCACCAAAGACTTCAAAGAACTCAAATGAATGGCATTGGATTCAGCCAATTCGATCAAACGGCCCGGAGTTGCGATTAGAATAGAAACACCCATCATGGCCTTCATCTGCGGATTGATGGAAACACCACCGTATACAGCTTTGACTTTCTGAGGTTCGGGAAATGCCCGTGCAAATTGGTTGAACACTTCTTCCACCTGGATGGCCAATTCACGGGTTGGTACCAAAATCAGTGATTGAATGTGCCGGTTTTTTGCTTTTTCTGTTTTGGAAAGCTGCGTCAGAATCGGAAGAGCGTAACTAGCCGTTTTACCTGAACCTGTTGGAGCAATTCCCAATACGTCTTTTCCAGTCAGAATAGCCGGAACAGCGATTTCCTGAATAGGAGTCGGTTTTTCGTACTTCGCTTCGCTCAAAGCTTTTAATAAAAATGGCGATAAGCCGAAAGAAGAAAAGGACATCCTGTTTTTATTTGAGGGCACAAAGATAGGGAATTAGAATTTAACGGTTGGAGACAAAGTCAAGGCAAACTATCCGTCTGTAACTTTTTAAGTTCTCTCGTTTATAGCTAAGTATTACTTTTGAAAGCATGACTTATCTAAAATCGAGTTGTTTATTACTGTTCCTGATTATCGGGCAGTTCGTTTTCGGTCAAAATCCGAAGAACAAAATGACTATTGAACTTTCCATTCCACACACGCGGGAAATCCCATGGCTCAATACTTATTCGGAAAAAGACAATGTCTACGTCATTATTCGCAATAACAGTGACAGTGTTCAAACCTTTTATGAAGACCGCTACAAATACGGGTATTTCAACATCAGTTTTGAGATCAAATACAAGGATTCCATTTATTCTGTTACCCGTGCTCCAAAGATCTGGTGGCGCAATCGTACTTCTTATCATATCGTCCGGCCATACGAATCACTTGTTTTTCCGCATATGGTGATTGATACCAGTTACGCAAACGCCTTACGCCACGAAGGAATTTTCGAAAACGGATGGATCGGATTTCCGGCTGTTTCAGACACAGTTGAAATCCGTGTTATCTATCAGCTATGCGACCAGGGAGAAGTGTTTGATGAAGAAAATATCGGAAGATTGAATTACCGAAAAGACGATTACCTGGATTATCTGGACGGAGACATCGAATCTGAGATCATTCAACCAGGCAAAAAAACTCAGAAACCAAAACGACCAGTTGCACCTTCAAAAATTCCAAACACCAAACAAAAAATTATTTTCAATGAACCTTTAGTTTCTGAATGGCAGAAAGTCATTCTTTGATGGATTAGTCCTTTTAATTGGCAACGATCGGCAAAAGATTCACCAATTCAGGGATTTCAGCCAAAAGACGAATGCGCGGAACGTTTCGTTCTTTTTTGTACTTGTGTTCCGGATCAAAATGGACGGCTGTCCAACCGGCGTTGAGCGCACCGATAATATCTGCTTTAAAATCATCGCCGATCATGATCGCATGCTCGGTTCTACAACTTGTTAGTCGAAGCGCTTCCTGGAAAATCTCCCGATGTGGTTTTGTTACACCAATTTCTTCGGAACAAAGTACCGTATTGAAAAATTGGCTGATCCCGCTTTTCTCCAATTTAATGTGCTGTACTTCTTTGAAACCGTTCGTGATAATATGCAGGGAATAATCCTGTTGTTTCAGGGTTTCCAACATTTCTACTGCTCCCGGAAAAAGGTTAGTTTGATGCGGAGAAAGTGCAATGTAACCGTCGCTCATTTTTTGTGCAAGCTGCTGATCGTGAATTCCATGGTGTGCTAAGGCCTTTTGAAAACGATTGTCACGCAATTCCTCCTTTGTCAACTTTCCATTTCCATATTTTTGCCACAAATCAGCATTGATGCGAATATAAGTGTGGTGAAAATGTATGAAATGTTCGATCGTGTCTCCGAGTTTCAGATCATCGTACAAATACTGCAGTGCAAACCGCGAATTGGTTTCAAAATCCCAAAGGGTCCTGTCGAGGTCAAAGAAAATCTGACGTACTTTCATTAAAAGAATGCTTTGATTGCATAGGCAATTCCGGTTGTAATGGCGCCATTCATGCAAATTCCCAAAAGAATAAGCGGAAATGTTCTTTTCTCTTTTCCGTAAAACTTAGCTGTTACAATAGAGCCAATCGGAACGGATAAAAATAAAGGCGCATAAAACGCAATCCCATAGATTCCAAAACGGCGTTTCAATTTTACGATCAATTTATTGAAACGGGTAAATTTCGGTTTATACTTTAACGGGGTTCCGGTTGTTATGGATGCATGTAAGAGGGCCTTTCGTTTCTTGTGTGCACGAATCATAAAAAATTCGCTTGAAAAGTAGAACACGAAAGCCGCTACAAAAGCTCCTGAGATACAGGAAAGATAGGTTTCCAAAAAATTCAGCTTCAGTCCCGGACCAGCAAATGGAGCGAACATGAACTTAATCATAGAAAGGGTGAAGAGCGTAAAATAAAAGTGCCATGCCATAATCTTATCTTCTTAACATTTTACACCGTAAGCCAAATCTCCGGCATCTCCCAAACCAGGAACGATGTACGATTGTGCGGTTAATTCTTTATCTATTGCTCCAACCCAAATAGTAATCGTATCGGGCAAATGCTTTTTTACGAACTCAATGGCTTCCGGAGCAGCAATAGCAGCAACAATATGAACTTTGGAAGGTTTTCCCTGTTTCAGCAAAGCTTTATAAACCATCACCATCGAACTTCCTGTTGCCAGCATCGGATCAGAAATGATCAGTGTTTTTCCGTCTATGGAAGGCGAAGCCAAATATTCTACATGAATATCAAAATCTTCAGCGGTGGTGTGTTTTCTATATGCAGAAACAAAAGCACTTTCAGCACGATCAAAGTAATTCAACAAGCCCTGATGCATGGGTAATCCTGCGCGCAAAATCGTTGCAAGAACCGGCTGCTGTTTCAAAACCGAAACTTCTGCTTCGCCGAGCGGAGTTGTTACCAATTTGGTTTGGTAATCCAGGTGTTTACTTAATTCATATGCCAATACTTCAGCAACACGTTCTAAATTACGTCTGAAACGCATGGGATCAGTTTGCACTGTGCAATCTCTTAATTCTCCAAGAAAGGTATTGAAGATGGATGTTGACTGACCTAAATTGTAAATCATAGTAATTGAATGTTGGAGGTGAAATCTGTGCTTTTTCATCGGGCTCTTTGCCTCTTCACAAAATAAGCGAATAAAAGCAAACAATGGAAATAAAAATCCATTTTGTTAGTGTTTTTTAGATTTTAAGACATCCGGATTTTAAGATATTAAAACTTAAACATTTTTCAAGTTGGAATATGCCTCTTCGTAACATCACAATCCTCAAAAAACCTATCTTTGCAACATGGCTAAACAAAGCAAAATTGATTTTCGGATTTTCAGACGCTTATTGAAATTTGCAAAGCCTTACCGCGGACTTTTAGTTTTGGCTTTTATCTGCACGGTTTCCCTTTCCGTACTTGGTCCTTTGCGCCCCATGATCATTGGGAATATGGTGCAGAAATATGTGGTGGACAGTCAAAATCCGAACTTGTTTTTGAAATGGACTATCATTGTCGGAGGGATTTTATTGGTCGAAGCACTGCTTCAATTTTTGACGGCTTATTTCTCGAATTTAATGGCACAATCGGTCATTCGCGATATCCGTGTGAAGGTCTTTAATCATTTATCCACGTTCAGAATGCAGTTTTTCGACCGCTCACCTGTTGGTGGTTTGGTAACACGTGTAGTTTCAGATATTGAAGCTATTTCAGAGGTTTTTTCTTCCGGATTAATCGACATTCTAGGTGATCTGCTCATGTTGGTAGTCGTTTTGGCCCTGATGTTCGCCAGCAACTGGCAGCTTTCAATTCTTGTACTGATCCCCATTCCGATTCTCATTATCGCTACACGCATCTTTGCAAAAGCCATGCGCAGAAGTTTCCAGCAGGAAGGAACAGCAGTCCACCGTTTGAATTCTTTTGTACAGGAGCGGTTAACGGGGATGAACATCGTTCAGATCTTCGGCAGGGAAAAAATGGAATACGCCGCTTTCCAGGAAGTGAATAAGACACATCGCCAGGCACACGTAAATGCAGTTTGGGCTTTTTCCATCTTCTTCCCGGTGGTTGAATTTCTGAGTTCACTTTCCATTGCCTTGCTGATTGTTTTTTGTGCTTTTTCAATGACCGGACAGAAAGCTTCAGATGCTCATTTGTTCGGAACCGTTTTCAGTTTCACCCTTTGGATCCAGATGTTATTCAGACCGATTCGGATGCTGGCAGATAAATTCAACATTTTGCAGCGTGGAATTGTTCGCGCAGATAAGGTGTTCGAATTATTGGACACGCATGAACATGTTCAGGAATCCGGAACTGTGACTACCTGCGACTTTGAGCAACCTTTGAAATTCGAGCATGTTTATTTTGCTTACACCGATGAAAATTGGGTTTTGAAAGATATTAATCTGACCATTCAGCCGAAGGAAACCATTGCATTTGTAGGAGCCACTGGAGCCGGTAAAACTTCGATTGTCAACCTGCTGAGCCGATTCTATGAATACCAAAAAGGAACGATCCACATTGGCGAGCTGGAATTGCGTGAAATTCAAATGGATACTTTGCGAAAAAACATTGCCATTGTACTCCAGGATGTGTTCCTGTTTTCGGATACAATCCACAATAACATCACTTTAGGAAACGAGGAAATTACCCGCGAAGAAGTCATTGCTGCGGCAAAAGCCGTGGGTGCCGACAGTTTTATTGAAAGACTTCCGGGCGGATACGATTACCAGGTTGGTGAACGCGGCGGAGTACTTTCTGTTGGTCAGCGGCAATTATTGGCTTTTATCCGTGCCTACGTTTACAATCCGCATATTTTGATCCTGGACGAAGCTACTTCCAGCGTTGACAATGAATCTGAATTACTGATCCAGCGCGCTACCCAACAATTGACCAAAGGAAGAACTTCCATTGTTATTGCACACCGTTTATCTACCATTCAGGCAGCAGACAAGATTATTGTCTTAGACAAAGGTGAAATCCAGGAAATCGGGTCTCACGAAGAATTATTACGCAAAGATGGCATGTATCGAAAACTGCATTCCATGCAATTCACAAAGAAATGACAAACGAATTAGGTCTTAAGATCGGCGGTGTTCCCGAACATTTTAATCTACCCTGGAGACTTGCAATTGAAGAAGGAAAATTCCAGGAAATCGGTTTGAATCTCCACTGGTCGGACATGAGCGGCGGAACGGGTCAAATGATTCGCGGACTGGAAACAAAATCCATTGATATTGCTGTCCTTCTAACGGAAGGAATTACCAGGTCGATCTTACAAGGTCTCGATGCTAAAATTTTGCAGGTTTATGTCGTTTCTCCCTTGAGATGGGGAATTCACGTACCGCCCAAAGGTGCTGTCAAAAAACCGGAAGACGTAAAAGACCAAACTTTTGCCATCTCACGATATGGTTCGGGATCACATTTAATGGCTTACGTCATGGCGGATCAGCATCATTGGAATTTAGACAATCTGAAGTTCAATGTGATCGGAGATGTTTATGGCGGTTTGTGGGCATTAGAGCACAACGAAGCACAGGCTTTTCTTTGGGAAAAGTACACCACCTTTCCGTTTGTGGAACAAGGGAAATGTGATTATGTGGGTGATGTTGTCACACCATGGCCTTGTTTCGTGATAGCAGCGCGAACAGAAATTGCAGAAAAGCATCCGGATATTTTACAAAAAATGTGCGCCATTGTGAATCAAAAAGCATTGGAAGTAAAAGAAGGAGCTAATGCTGAAGAAATCATTTCGTGGCGCTATAACCTGCCTTTGGAACAGGTAAAACTGTGGTTATCCGAAACGGACTGGAATTACAAAGGAGCAGAATTCCCGCAAGCCTTTGAGAAGACGACGGATTATCTGAAAAAACTGAATTTAGTCTCAGCAGAAGAAGCTGACGGGTGGAAAGACAAACTCTTCATTTAAAAGTTCAATTGCTTTCAGCGTTCAAAAGGTTCAAAGAGTTCAATGGTTTAAACTTTTGAACTTTTTCAACTATTGAACTTTCTATCACCATCCATTCGATTGGCGTTTCGCTCTTTTCTGCCGTTTTTCGTTTCGTTTGATGCTTTTCCTTGCGGACTTGGATTGCTTTGCCCAAAATGCTTTTTTGGATTTCTTCATCTCCTTCTTAGCTACTTTCGCATCTTTCTTTCTGCGCTTTGCAATTGTTTTCTCGGCTTTTGCAACAGATCCGTCCTGACTATAGGATGAAGCAACAGATCCAGCTCCAAAAATAAAGAGCCCACACAATAGAAAGAGTTGTAAAAACGTTCTTAACTTCATAATTTTGTCATTCCAATTACGGTAAAGTGAAAATACGGATCTTTTTATTGATTTTGATCTTAGCTGGTGTTTCTTGTAAAAAAAACAGGACACATCCGGTTCCCAGCATTGCATTTGATTTTCAGATTGACCTGACTTTACCAACCTACTCCGAATTAAACAATGTTGGAGGCTGGGCTTACGTAAATGGCGGAATTAAAGGAATTGTTGTTTACAGACAATCTTTGGACGTATTTGTAGCCTGGGAACGCATGTCGCCGGAAGATCCGGACAATGCTTGTGCCACAGGACTTACAACTGACTCCACCAACTTTCTGCAGCTAAACGATGCCTGTTCGGGTGCTGTATTCTCCATGTATGACGGATCACCAATTTCGGGATCCAGCTGGGGATTGCGCAAATACCAGGCTCTTTGGAACGGGAGTAATTTACTGCGCATTTATAATTAAAGCTTCTTTAGCCTCCTATTTTCAGTTGACTCACTTTTTCACAGTGAAATAAAAATCAAAATACTCACAATCAATCATTTACATAAAATACTGTTCGCAAATTAGCGAACAAGCGAATTTGCGAATTCTAGTATTTGAAAGATTAGTATTTGAGTCGAAAAAGAACAATTACTTTTTAGCTTCCGTCTTCCAAATTTCTACGTAAGAATTTGAATTCCTCGGGTTAATTCCATGCAGGAATTTATCAACGAATCCTGGCTCAATTTGGGCTTCCCGGTGCATTTTCGGGTAAATCACTTTGAAAGTATCTATTCGTTGTTCCAGATTTTGCTGACCGAAAAAGAAAATATAATCCTGGGGCAAAACCGTGTAGAAACTTGCCGGATTAACCGTATCCAAATTCCATCGTTCCGTAATTTTATACTCCCATTTCCCGGAGTAAAAATAAGGCATCATTTCCGGATTGGTTTCCCCGGTAGCTTCAATGAGAATATGCTCATTTCCGCGAACTTTCCCATGCAAAGCATACATGGTATTCACCCGGGATTTTTTTGAAGGCATGACTGTTACAATGCAGAATAGCGGAATATTTAAGATCCAAAAACCGATCCAGGATACTTTCCAGAATCCGTTCCAAAATTTGCGGGTTCTTAATTGTTCAATTCCAAGGAAAACGAGTATTACTACTAAGGGAAAAATGGTTAAAATAAAACGTTCCTGCCTGTTTGGGAAAATAGTATGAAATAGTAGAAAAACGAAAGTCGGGATAAATAGCAGCAGGTATTTTCTGGCAGATTTAAAATAAGCTATCAGAGCCAGGATTCCCAATGGGAAAAGCAGAAGCCCGAAAAGAACGTAGAAATACATGAAGTAATTTGCATTTTTCATGTAGCGCGTTCCTTCATTCATGTTGTAGACCACATACCCTTTAAACTCTGCAAAAGGATATCCCCAGATAAAATAATCTACCAAACCTTGTGTTAACAGGAACATCACCAGGGACCCGGCCGACATTAAGAAAAGCTTTCGCCACTCCAATTTAATGAGGTAGTAAATCCCTAAACCAACTGCGTAAATTGCAATCTGGTAGCGAAAAGAAATAGCTACTCCTATCAACAAACCTGCATAAAACAAGGCCCATTTACGATTTTCCTGTAAGGTCAGCCAAACAGCCCACATGAGGAACGGAATACTCACCACTTCAACCAGGTTTCTTACCGAAAGGAAAGGCATTGCCCATAACAGAGCCAGCAGCCAGCCAACGTAAGCAGCCGTTTTTTTATTGGATAATTTCTCAGTGATCAGATAACCGAAACGAATCACCAGCAAAGAAAACAATGCGTGAACAATCCGGTTAATCAGCATGAGGATTTTAGGATCTGAAATCCCGATTCCTTTTAGCAGTTTAAAAAACAGAAAATTCAATCCCACATAGGTGAAACTGTGTCCTTCCGGAGCTGCGCCGGCAGGTTTATTCCATGGAAGCCAATGATTGTAATCAAAACCGTCTGCCCAGGAACCTGCAGCTTCGATCACCAAGAAATGATCATCATGCATACTGTAGCCTTCTGCGAAAATGGCTGCGATCAAACGAGCGATCAATCCAACAAACAAAATGGTTTTCAGTGATGACCAGTCGATGGTCTTATTTTTTTGAGAAAGCTGCATGAAACAAAATTAGTGAATCTGTTAGATTATGCAATTAAGTTACGGACTTCTTTGTTTTCCGCGTACAGCCAAGGGAGTATAAACAAAAAAAGGATCCGCATTATGCGAATCCTTTTCTTCTGTTATTCTAGTATTTCTTAGTATCTGTAAGAATCCGATTTGTACGGACCATCAACAGTTACATTGATATAAGCAGCTTGATCTTCTGATAAAACGTCTAATTCAACACCGATTTTAGCCAAGTGTAAACGAGCTACTTTCTCATCCAGGTGTTTTGGAAGAACGTAAACATCATTTTCGTAGTTAGCATGGTTTTCCCACAACTCTAACTGAGCCAAAGTTTGGTTAGTAAATGAATTCGACATTACGAATGAAGGGTGACCAGTTGCACAACCTAAGTTCACCAAACGACCTTCAGCCAAAATGATCACATCGTTTCCGTTAATTGTGTAAACGTCAACCTGCGGTTTTACTGTATTTTTCGTAGCACCGTGGTTTTTGTTCAACCAAGCCATATCGATCTCGTTATCGAAGTGACCAATGTTACAAACGATAGCTTTGTCTTTCATGTTCTCGAAATGACGACCAACGATGATGTCTTTGTTACCAGTTGTAGTAACGATGATATCAGCACGGTTAACACAGTTGTCCAATTTTTTCACTTCAAATCCGTCCATTGCAGCTTGTAAAGCACAAATCGGGTCGATCTCAGTAACAATTACACGAGCACCAGCTCCGCGCAATGAAGCAGCAGAACCTTTACCAACATCACCGTAACCGCAAACAACAGCTACTTTTCCAGCCATCATTACGTCAGTTGCACGACGAATAGAATCTACCAATGATTCTTTACATCCGTATTTGTTATCAAATTTTGATTTAGTTACCGAATCATTTACGTTGATTGCAGGCATAACCAAAGTTCCGTTTTTCTTACGGTCGTATAAACGAAGAACTCCTGTTGTAGTTTCTTCAGATAATCCTTTGATTCCAGCTGTCAATTCAGGGAAACGGTCAAAAACCATATTTGTTAAATCACCACCGTCATCTAAGATCATGTTCAAAGGCTGACCACCTTCAAATGCGAAAATCGTTTGCTCGATACACCAGTCAAATTCCTCTTCATTCATACCTTTCCATGCATAAACAGGAATTCCTGCAGCAGCAATTGCAGCAGCAGCGTGATCTTGTGTTGAGAAAATGTTACAAGAAGACCAGGTAACTTCAGCACCTAATTCAACCAATGTTTCAATCAAAACAGCAGTTTGAATGGTCATGTGTAAACATCCTGCGATACGTGCACCTTTCAATGGTTTCTTAGCACCATATTCAGCACGCAACGACATTAATCCCGGCATTTCAGCTTCTGCTAAAACGATCTCTTTACGACCCCACTCAGCAAGTGAAATGTCTTTTACTTTGTAAGCTAATTTTTCAGTTGTATTACTCATAAATGATTGTTTGCTCTTTTTTAAGAATGCAAAGATAAGGTATAGGTTTGTGAATTAAAAATTATCAATTGCACAATTATTAATTATCAGCTTCTTCCGCAATTCATTGATCATTTAGAGCGGATCATTTCAATTGGATTTCGGTGTCCCGATCAGGTACAAAATTCCTGCCGGTCCTGATTTTTGCCGCCCTACTTTCCATTCAAAGTTCTCGTTCCCATTCACGCGTGAGATCAATTCATTCATTTCCGGCATCGTGTATGTTCTCAATGCAGACAGAATTCCGTCGAACATCACAAAAAGCGGAACCAAGGGAATGAGATAGGTGAAAAACACCCGGCCCACAGAAAATGGTTTGATAAACGGTGTCATGAGCAGCACGGTGATCGGTGAAAACAACATGGCCAGAACGCTGGGCACATTTCGCTCCTGTGATTCAAATAAAGCGATCGGATTTTGGCTGTCGACCGCATTCTGAAGAATCTGAACGGCATCTTCTTCTTTGAAATGATGCAGAGACAAAAACTGTGTTCGAACTCCTTTCAAATGTCCGGGAACTTTCCGTGCATCTACCGATTTTAGTTCGTAAGTGAAAAGAGCGGATTGTTTTTTTACATATTCAAATGCTTTGAGGTTGGGATAATAATCTGTCAGGATAATTTTTAGTTCGGGATGTTCTTCCTGCAAACGCTTCGATAATTTAAACAATCCACCACCACCACCTGATGCCAAATCGACGATAGTACTGCTGCCCTCCTTTTTCACTAACTCCGATAAAAGCGGCGTTACATTTTTATAGATATCAAATCGATTAGAGATAAATTGAAGAAAATCTGTCAGGTAATTTCTCAAAAAAGCAGGAAACCAGCGTTGATCTTCAAATTCGAATAGTTGTTTTCGTTTCATAAACCAATATTTTTTGTAACTTAGGTCAAAAGTACTAAAATCATTTGAATTAGGTCAAGTTTACTAAATTTAATGAAGACAAGAGATAAAATATTACATACAGCCTTGAACTTATTCAATCAGCATGGAGTTCCAAACATTACGCTGCGCCGCATTGCGTCCGAAATGTTCATCAGCCAGGGTAACCTGAATTATCATTTCAAGCACCGGGAAGACATTATAGAAGCACTTTTTTTCCAGTTAATGGAAACTTTTGAAGCAGAAAAAGCAAAATTAGATACAGAGAAAATGGACTTCCAGTTCATCCTGGATTCTACCCGGAACGGTATGGAAGCGTTGTTCAAATTTCGTTTCCTGATGATCGATTTTAACCAGGTCATGCGTGAAAACCCAAAAATCCACGAACATTTCAAGCAATTGGAAGAAGTCCGCAGAACAACCTATTTATACTCTTTTGATTTGGCAATTAAAGCCGGGATCATGCGCGCTCCTGCTTTTGAAACAGAATACCACGGACTAAATGAACGCATTCGTGTGTTCAGCGATTACTGGATTGCATCAGCAGAAGTTTATGGAGAACCGGTAGAAACAACCGTGGAGAAATACCACAATTTATTGGTAGAAATGTTCTTTCCCTATTTCACGAAAGATTCACAGCGGGAGTTTTTGTTGAAGCGGTTATAAACAAAAACAGCCGCAGAATAAATCCACGGCTGCTTTTACTTTTTATTTATTAACTGAAAACTTATGGCATTTTTAGATTACTTGTAGCAATCTCCGGTCACCGTAGGTAAATCTTGTTTCGTACCAAACTTTATGGGCGCCGCCTTTTTTCGATTGAGCATCGGAATGCTGAACTCTTCTAACTTCGTATAACTCTCCACTTCTTTCTCTCTTGCGACTACATCGCCAGAACCTGTTGTTGAATAAACGGTTTTTGTACCTTTTACAATACTACCGGTTAATACTGCTCTTAAATTGACACCTTTCACACTCAGCAATCCTATAGCATACTCAAGATTCGCCCTTGTAAATTCAAAACGTGATTTCTCCGCAAGATCTTTTGTGTAAAACACATAATAATAGGCATAATCCTTACCTCCATTCCCTTTGAAAAAATCTTCTTTCGAGTAAACTATTTGTCCGTGAATATCATAACCATTGCTTGTTTCTCCGCTATACAAATCAATGTAAATATAATCGTAGCTAAAATATTCCGGTTTGATATCGAAAACAACAATCATATCGCCAAAATTGTAACATTCCAACTGTGTCAGTTTTAATTTTCCTTCATTGACATAAAATCCCTGATTGGAGAGTGAGTCCGGTTTCGTTTCTGCTTTCGGGTTTTGCACTTCTAATTGGGAAAAACAAACCGGTAAAGCTAGCACCGTCAAAGCTATAATTGCAATTATTTTTTTCATGACAGGTTTTTAGGTCTAGTTATAACAATCTCCAGTAACCTGAGGCTCTTCAGGATATTTACCAAACATGTAAGCCGAACCACTAAGTTTAATCCTGTTTAACATCGGTATGTTAAAACTGACCAAAACTTCAGCCTCTGTCCAAACTTCCTTCTCCCTGGCAATTACTTTCCCATCGGATTGAGTTTCATAAACTGTTTCTGTTCCGGTTAGATTATACCCTTTTACACTTGCAGCCAACCTGGAATCATTTGCCAAATTTTTTGATCCTGCATACTGCATGTAAGTTCGCTTACAGTATGGGAAAACCTTAGAAACTTCTTTTAGATCAGTTGTTGTAAAAATATTGAAGTATACGTACTTATCTTTCGGAGTAACCAATTTAGCAAACTCTGCTCTTTTTAAACGCACCATCTGATTATATTCATTGTCACTCTTTGATCCCCACGTCAGTGTTATCTCTATCACATCAAAATCGAAAAAGCTTTTATCGATATTGAAAGCCACAATCAGATCTCCGAAATTATAGCATTCCAGCTTGTCTAATTTCAATGTTCCCCCCTTCACGAAAAAGCCCTGGGTAGAATCAGATTTCACGACGGCAGTTTCCTTTATAGTAATTTGCGAAAAGGTATTCAGGGCAAATAATACGCTAATTACTGTGATATAGATTTTTCTTTTCATTTTATATAAGTTGTATCCGATTTAAAATTTACTTGGTAATAGTTACACGCTGAACAGAAATCCCTCCATTCGAATCCCTTGCTGTAATGAAATAAATTCCACTCTCAGCATTTGTTAGTTCAATGGTATTTTCTCCTGACTCTAATAATTGGGTTGCAATAAATTGTCCGGCTGTGTTTGTAATAGTGATCGCTGTCTGTAAATCAATTAAAACCTTGAATGCTCCGGTATTCGGATTGGGGTAAACCGTAAATAAGCTCTTCGTCAGATCTTCCAACCCAACCGTTGAAATCGCCACACAAGCCGAAGTAGCCGAACAACCATTCTGGGTCACAATAACTGCGTAAGTTCCATTTGCCGTTGCGGTAAATGACTGCGAAGTTGCACCTGCAATCGGAGCATTTCCATTTCCACAATTGATCCATTGATACGCTGCTCCGGAAGTCGTTGCCGAAATCGTTAATCCGCTCAAAGTTGTTGTTGCAACAGGAACCGTCACAATCACATTTTGTGTTTGCGTTGATGTATTTCCATGACCATCGCTATAGGTCCAGGTAACGACTGTCGTTCCGGGAGTTGTTATTGGGAAGGTTGTTCCTGTTGTTCCTGTGATTACTCCGGCGCAGTTATCCGTTGCTGTTGGAGCTGTTAATGATGTTACTGAACATTGTCCTGTTACATTCGGAAGATTTGCCAAATTCGCAACCGGTGCAGTATTATCGTTAATGATCACATTCTGTGTTTGAGTCGATGTGTTTCCGTGTCCGTCGTTGTAGGTCCATGTTACTACGGTTGTTCCTTGTGCTGTAATCGGAAGGGTTGCATTGTGCGTTCCGGTGATCATTCCGGCGCAGTTATCTGTTGAAGTTGGAGCAGTTAACGAAGCAACCGAACAATTTCCAGTTACAGCCGGAAGATTGGCCAAGTTTGCTATCGGAGCAATATTATCGCTGATAATCACATTCTGTGTTTGAGTCGATGCGTTTCCGTGTCCATCGTTGTAAGTCCAGATTATGACTGTTGTTCCCTGGGTCGTGATTGGCAAAGTTGCATTATGCGATCCGGTAATCGTTCCGGCGCAGTTGTCTGTCGCAGTCGGCGCTGTTAAACTGGTTATCGCACATTGATCAGTAATATTTGCCAAAGAAGCGGTATTCGCTACCGGAGCAGTATTGTCGTTGATGATGACATTTTGCGTTTGTGTCGACGTATTTCCGTGACCGTCGTTATACGTCCAGGTTACGACCGTAGTTCCGGGAGTTGTAATCGGAAGCGTTGCGTTGTGCGTTCCTATGATCGTTCCGGCACAGTTGTCTGTTGCGGTTGGTGCTGTTAAAGAAGTCACTGAACATTGCGAAGTCACATTTGCTAAAGTTACCTGATCCGGCACTATTCCGGTGGAAACACATTCCTGAGACAATAACATGGTGAAAATATCATCTTCACCTAATGCAGTCAATTCAGAAACACCGGCTCCAAATTCAAAGTCTCTCGTTTCTCTAAAATAACCGGTAAGTAAAATATTCTTGTCTACATTCACGGCGACCGAAGCAGTAGAATTTGACATAACGGTTCCTGTTGAATTAATTACCCAATTAAAAAAACCATTATTATCAAATTTAACTACAAAGTACTCTTGATCTGCTCCTGTTAGATTAGTGATTCCTGAACCCGGATCAAAATCAACCGTGCCTTTAAAATAGCCTGTAGCATAAACATCATCATCTATATCTGATACGATGGAAATACCTGTTCCATAACCTCCTGCTGCACCAAAATTATTGGACCAAAGATAGTCGCCCAATGAATTTAATTTCAAAATGAAACAATTATTGGAAGTCCCGATAGCTGCGAGTTGATTAGTACCTGTTCCAGGATTAAAATCGACCGTCCCCCGAAAATTACCCGTAATAAAAATATCATTGGAACTGTTTGAAGTTATCCCGAATCCAACGTCCGTATTTGTACCTCCTACCGATTTGCTCCAAACATGATTTCCACTTGCGTTTAATTTCAAAATAAAAACATCCAAATCACCATTCGAAGTCAAAGAACTTATTCCTACTCCGGGATCAAAATCAGCTGTACCTTGAAACATGCCTGAAGTAATGATATCATCATTAGAATCAATCGTTAGCGCATGTCCCGAATCGAAATCTGTGCCACCTACTCTTTTAGCCCAAACTAGACTCCCTGCACTACTTAACTTCTGGATAAATACATCTCTACTGCCGGCGGATGCCAGGTTCAAGACTGCAGCACCCGGATCAAAATCAACCGTATTCATAAATCGTCCAATCAAAACGACATTTCCTGTGTTGTCGATTTTTACAGACCGAGCCTCCTCATCGCCAGAACCACCAAAAGATTTAGCCCAAACAAAATTACCATTGGAATCCAATTTAAGCACGAAGTTATCATCACCACCATTAGAAGTCAGGTTATTGATTGCAACTCCCGGATTAAAATCAGATGTTCCCATAAAAGTCCCAACAATGTAAATGTTATCTGAAGCATCTACAGCTATTGTCTGCCCATATAGTTTATTTGCCCCAGTTGTATTTTTTGTCCATTGTACAACTCCATTTATATCCCGTTTTGTAATGTTTGTCTGCACATCGCTAGCGGAAGGAGTTGTGTAAGTATAACCCAATGTATAGTTAAATCCGAAATGGCCAAATACCGCTTCCGTACCACCATCGAAAGAAGCTGTTGCATTGGAATAGACCCAGTCCAGGTTAGGCTGTGCAAATCCCAAAGTGAGATTGGAGAAGAATACAATAAGCAGGATCGAAATTTTTGTGTTTTTCATGTAGTTTTTATTAAGTTGTTTCTTAGTCAGTTGAAGTAATAAAGTATATTGATAGTTCGCGCAAAGTTCATTCTAAGCATCTTTTCGCTACCTACCGCACAGGAAGTTTTTCGCACACGCACCAACAAAAAAACAGCCGCAGATTCCTCCACGACTGTTTCCTTCTTTCTATCTATTGTTGAAACTTTTACTTGTTAATATTCACTCGCTGCATGAAAACCTGTCCATTTAAATCTGCTACCGAAATGAAATACATTCCACTTTCAGCATGAGCCAGTTCGATTGCATTTTCTCCGGCTTTTAATCGCTCTGTAGAAATCAATTGTCCCGCAGCATTTCGGATTTCAATGATTCCTTCGAATTGAGCAACCACGATAAACATTCCGTTATTGGGATTCGGATAAACCGTGAAGACTAATTGATCGATTTCTTCCAATCCGACTGTAGAAATTGTTACACAAGCAGAAGTTGAAGAACAACCGTTTTGCGTGACAATCACTGCGTAAGTTCCATTTGCCGATGCTGTAAATGACTGGGAAGTCGCTCCTGAAATCGGAGTATTTCCATTCCCACAATTGATCCATTGATAAGTGGCTCCGGAAGTCGTTGCCGAAATCATTAATCCGCTCAAAGTTGTTGTTGCTATTGGTAGCGTCACAATCACATTCTGTGTTTGTGTTATCAAATTTCCGTGACCATCATTATAGGCCCAGGTTACTACTGTTGTTCCGGGTGCTGTAATTGGGAAGGTCGTAGTCGTTGTTCCGGTGATCGTTCCAGCACAATTGTCTGTTGCTGTTGGCGCAGTAATTGAAGTAACCGAACAATTCCCATTTACATTCGGAAGATTTGCAGTATTCGCTACCGGAGCAGTATTGTCGTTAATAATTACATTCTGCGTTTGAGTCGACATGTTTCCATGACCGTCGTTGTAGGTCCAGGTTACGATTGTTGTTCCGGGAGTTGTAATAGGAAGCGTTGCATTGTATGTTCCCGTGATTGTTCCGGCACAGTTATCCGTTGCTGTTGGCGCGGTTAAACTCGTTACCGAACATTGATCCGTAATATTTGCCAAAGAAACGGTATTCGCTAACGGAGCAGTATTGTCATTAATGATCACATTTTGCGTTTGTGTCGACGTATTTCCGTGACCGTCGTTATATGTCCACGTTACAACAGTAGTTCCCGAAGTGGTGATTGGCAAAGTTGCATTGTGCGTTCCGGTGATAATTCCTGCGCAATTATCTGTTGCAATTGGTGCTGT
>CBFGOJ010000012.1:0-99112 GCA_965650365.1 uncultured Fluviicola sp.
TTGTAAACAAAGCTACATCGTATGTCCCAGCAGCAGGATGAGTATAAGTGGTTGTACCATTCCAAATGTATGGAGATAGATTATCCATGTCGTAAACAAAAGTAGAATCCGATGTCGCTAGTCCGAAATAGGACATGAACACATTCAAGTTTGACATTCTATTACCCAAAATTGACATTGGTGTTGTACCATTTGTATAAGTAACCGGTGTACCCTGGCAAACGGTAGTTGCGGAAGTTGTGAATTGTGTATTGATTGTATAATTCACAATTGGCCCAGCCAATAATTCAAATTGACCCGGCCCGGCAAAATTGACCGCATCTCCTGTAGTCAATGTTAAAGCAGAAACATATGCCCCGGCAGAATTCGGGTAATAAGAAGATTTATAACGCATAAAATCTTCATCGTAAGTCTGGCCTGCAGCAATATCCGTTACATAAAAATTTAAAATCCCTGTACTTGGTGTAAGAACTATCGCATAATTCCCGGTTACATTTAGTGGCGTAGCGAAATTAACATAGCGATAGGCATAATCCGTATTCGTACCCGTGTAAGCTCCAGTAATCGTAACATTCCCGCTCCCAACCAATGTTGTTGGTACATTTGAAGCATTCACGTTATAAATAGCAGCATTTACGGTAACATTGGTAGCTGAACCTTTCGCGCCAAAAAACTCAATTCCTTTGATCGATAAATTCCCTGAGTTTAAATAGGTTTGAGAAATTACTTCATTATCTGAAGCATAAGCGTTGAATGTGTAAAAATTATCTGTCCCCAGAATTTGTTCTTTTGCCTGCGGATAACGTAATGTATCCTGGCAGATTAAGGTTTTTACCAATGACGGTTCGGATGTAAGTGGCACTTGCCTAAGCTGAGGATTTGAGGCATGATTTAAACCCATTTTAGAGCCCTGCTGTGCAAAACTCAAAGTACTTCCCGCCAGAAGCGAGAACACCAGTAATGATTTTTTCATAGTAAGTTAATAAATTAATGTGGGTCGAATATAGGGAATCAGTCGCTTATTTCTAAATTATTTAACATTTCAAACGAGAAAATAAGTTGATTTTTAACAATTGATACCGCAATTAATGAGGATGTCAGGAATCTTTTAAAGGAAGGAAAAATGCCAATGGTTTCTGTTTGAAATACAGCCAAACGGAATGGAATAAATACTTTAATTCAGAAATTGGAATATCGCGGGAACGCAGGGCCAACCACAGTGAAAGTGCAAAACTGACTATGAAATTCACAAAGCCGATGATTCCGATGCCTAAAACTCCCATCGTTATGGGATACCAACCTGCTTCAAAATGACCTCCAAATAATCCAAGAGCCATATTCCCCGCTGCAAAAGTAATGTGGCGGATATCCAGATTGAGACCAAGGAAAATACCTATGGAGGCTGTGGAACCCAGAAACACACCAAACCAAAAGTTGGATGCTACTCCCGCCCATTTTTGTTCGATCCAAGAAGCAAAGCGTTTCGCATTTTCTTTTCCTATGGAAATCTTCAAAACAGGATGCTCCTTGATCCGGTTATAAATCTTTTTATGCTTGATCTTGTTTGAAATCGAGCCGGAAATAATTCCCGACAGAAATAAAAAAATTCCTGCAATCGCAGCATGCAGGATTGCCCAGGAAGCGATTGGGTTTAAATCTGTCATTAAATGTTCACTTTTCGTTTCATCCACAATCCGAAATCCGGCAATTCCCTGCATAGACCAGATCAGCAATAAAGCAACCGGAAATGCAACCAACACATTTCCCACAAAAGCAATGAACTGGGAACGGAACAAATGAGAAAACAAAATGGCAAATGAACGGTACCTGTCTTCATCAGACCCCGAATTAGACAACCCTTTCTCAATAGACTTAACAATTGCCGCAGCAGTCATTGCAGGCTGTTTAGTTGCCAGGGTGAATCCAAGCAAATAAATCAATATAAAACCAAAAGCATAATTCATGCTGTACAAAAGAGCATGACCGAAATCACTCACTTCTGCCTTTCCCAAAATGACTTTGAAAAGACACAGAAAACCAACAACCAGGCCGCCACCCATAGCAGTTAAAAGCATGTGCAGGTATTCTTTCTTCGACTCGGTTATATAATGCTCGCCGGTTTTTGCCGTATGCTGCGTTACTTCATAAGCAATTGTCTGCGTACTGTCGAGCATTAAACGGCGAATATTGTTCTTCCTGCAATTGTACTTGATCAATCTGATCGTCAGATAGATTGAATTATCGCGCTTATCCTCTTCCGAATCGGTAGCAAGCAAAGGTACCAATGCTTCTATCCGGAATAATTGCTGTCTGATCCGCAGTAAGCTTTGGTTCACACGAATGGAAATCCCAAACTTAGCGCTGTTGTCAAAGGCGTTATCGATGATCTGGTGACAACCCTGAAGTAATTGAACCAAATCCTGAAAATCGGGATCAGTTACGGACAGGGAGAAATTACCCTGTTGAGCTATCTTTTCAACAACCACATCCAGTTTCTTTTCGAATGATTCGAACGGACTTTGTATATCCTCGTACTCCGGGACCATGATCAAGACATCTTGTTCCAAAGCTCTTCCACTTATTCGCTGAATAAGCAGACTGATTCCGCTGATTATTTCTGTTACTGCCGAATTGGAATTTTCGTTTCCGTGATCGTAAATCGTCTGCAGATCCAACAGAATAATTAATTCGTTGATTTCAGGAAGAGGAATTTCCTGGATCCATTCAAAGTCTCTTTGTTTATAAAACACCTGGTTCAGCAGGAACTGCAGCGTATCGGGTTCGGGTTGTTCGGGTAATATTTTCGAAGCTATCCGCTCCCGCACTTCCCGAATGAAGTAAGCATCCCGGATAATCCCGGAATCCGTTAAAATAGCTGTGAATTTGCGGTTTTGAAATACATTCCTAAGATAGACAGCCGTGGCATAACGCCTTACTGCATGTTCATTCAGATAATCCAAAAGCGGCTGAATACTGACGGGTTTCTCTTTTTCTATCTTCTGTGGACGAAAGTCTGCAACCAGATCTATAAGGAACTCGAGATTGTTGGATGTATAATCTGCCTGATTGTAAAAATCATCGAATAATTCATTCAACTCTTTCCTCCTGGTTCTTCTAAATAATTGCATTCCCCGGTCTTTGATCTAAAAATACTAAGACAAAAGAAGAAACGGCTATTTTTTTAAGTTTATTAGCTGCTACAAACGAATAATTCGCGCTGTATAAGTTCCTTTTTGAGAGCTAAAATGAATTAAATAGAGTCCTGAATTGATTCCCCTGAAATCTATTTTCCCATCCGGATTATACGTTTCTCTGACCAGTGAGCCATCTGTTGAATACACAGATACTTTTTCAATTTTTGCAGCTGACTGATAATGCAATTGATCATTTACCGGATTTGTGTAAGAAATCTGCATTTCATCCTGCTCTTCCAATCCCAATGAAATGGAAGGGTCGAAGTACATTTTCTTTACAAAACCATGGTAATAGGTTGGTGAAGTCTCGGTTTCTAAAAGCGGTCCCAGGTTAAAATCATAATTTCCCGTATAAACACCAGTCATGACGATGGTATCTGCTGAACCCCTTATGAGATCAAATACCATCACAGAGCCTGTTCCTTCAAAACGGGACACCCATTTCAAGTATCCGGAACTTGTGTACCAGGCCGAGTAAGTGTCAATCTGATTAACTGGGATCAATTGCATACCACTATTTTGTCCCATAAAATAGATGGTATCATAAAAAAATCCCACGAATTGGATCGTTCCGTCAGTGAGTGCTTTTACTTCCGCTATCGAACTGAATCCCTGACATTGGATGCTGCGGGCCCACACAACTGTTCCATTCTCATCCAATTTCATCAGATAAGCATTAGTATTTCCCGGTAACACAATTGTTTCTGAATCCAACTGAACAGTGCCCTTGTAATGCCCTATTACAATTGCTTCATTTTGTGCGTTTAAATCAAATCTTTCGGCGCTGATCCGAACGGAACTTAAAAACGCCTTTGCCCACGTAAAACTCCCGTCGGATCCCAATTTTAGAGTAAACGCCTGCTCATTGTTAGTTGTATTTTGAGCGGTAAAAACACCTGTAGAAGGGTCCAGATCAACAGTCCCATAATATTCACCCGTTGTCCAGACATTCCGCAAATTATCTGCTGACATATCTGTTACCTTCATTCCTTCATCCCATGTTCTGACCCACTCAAACGCTCCTGTTTCATCCAATTTCAGGATGAAATCATTGACAATACCCGTAGGAGAAATTATTTCAGTCCCGGGGCCAAAATCAATGTCAAAAGGACCTGAGAATGCTCCGTTTAATAAGATATGATCCTGGTTATCCATCTGAATAGCAAACAACCATTCAAACGCATTACCCTGAGCAAGCTTCAGCCAGAGCTGGTTTCCGTCATTATCAAATTTAAGAATTCCAATATCCCTGGAACCTCCTGATGAGTAATAAACGTTACCGTTCAAATCAACTAACGAATCCTCAAAATTCACTGCTATCAAGCCATTTCCATGCGAATCAAATGCAAGAAGATCACGTTCCCTTGTTTCCGCAGACAGAACTCCGATCAATTTTTTTGACCAGAGATAATTTCCAGCTGGATCATATTTAGCCAGATATGTTTCAGAAACAGAATTGACTGTAGTAAGTTGAGCCACATTAGCCGAAGGATCCAAATCAACGGTATCTGAAAAATTTCCCAATACATAGACGTTACCGTCAGCGTCCGTTTCTACATTGGCTCCCAGGGAAGTTGTTCCCGAATTGGAGATAGTCCAACCGAAATCCTGTGCATAGAGCGTTGAACAACTTAAAAAAAGAATAAAAAGACTTCGACTTAGCATGGTTCAATTTATTTAAAAGGTTACTTGTTCAATGGAAACGAGCAACAATTCAAATTGGTTGGGAGAACGTTGAACCTACCGTATTCTCCCAACCAGTATTTCCTAATTTTATACGCGTTCTACTTTGATCAAAGTATCCGAATCTGCTTCGATATCTGTTGAAAGACCTTCGAATGCATCAGTTGTAATCATTAAATCAGTTGCCAGCACCTCATCACAAATGAATTGCTTATTTGCCTCTGCAGCCAACTGGATGAATTCGGAAGATTTGAGTGTTAATTTGATCTTATCCGTTACTTCCAATCCGGAATCTTTTCGCAGATTCTGGATACGGTTCACCAATTCTCTCGCTACACCTTCCATGCGCAATGATTCCGTAATCGTACTGTCTAAAGCAACAGTCAATCCATTCTCAGAAGCAACCAGCCATCCCGGAATATCTTCCGCACGGATTTCAAAATCACTCAGATCCAGGATAATTTCCTCATCTTCGATTATTCCTCTCCAACCTTTGTTGTTCTCAATTTCAGCAATATTATGCTGATCCATTTGTGCGACCAAAGATGCAATGGCTTTCATTTGCTTCCCGTATTTCGGGCCGATGGTTTTGAAATTTGCTTTAATGGATTTAATAAATACATTGTTCTCGTGAGCCAATAGTTCCAGCTCCTTCACGTTCACTTCCGAAAGTATCAATTCCTGGACATGCTGAATGTTCGCAGCGAAATGATTATCCAGAACCGGAACCATGATTTTTTGAAGCGGCTGGCGCACACGGATCTTCTCTTTCGCACGCAAAGCCAGCACCAAAGAAGAAACATTCTGAGCAATTTCCATTTGAGCTTCCAACTCCAAATCGATCAGATCTGCATTGGATTTCGGGAAGAAAGCCAAATGAACCGAGTTCACCGGATGACGGCCTGAAAGCGCATTCAAATCCGAGAATAACTGGTCCAAATAGAACGGAGCAATCGGTGAGCCCATAATAGCAACTGCTTCCAAACAAGTGTACAACGTTTGGTAAGCCGAGATTTTATCTGCTTCGTAATCACCTTTCCAGAATCGTCTGCGGCAAAGACGTACGTACCAATTCGACAATTGATCCGAAACGAAATCCTGGATTAAACGACCTGCTTTTGTAGGTTCGAAAGAAGCATAAGCTTCATCTACCTGTGCAATCAGTGAATTCAATTTCGACAAGATCCAACGGTCAATTTCCGGGCGTTCTTCCAATGGAATTTCAGCTTCCGAATAGTTAAATCCGTCAATATTCGCGTACAATGCAAAAAACGAATAGGTATTGTAAAGCGTCCCGAAGAACTTGCGCTGCACTTCCGTAATTCCTTCCGCATCAAACTTCAGGTTGTCCCAGGGTTGTGCATTCGTAATCATGTACCAGCGCGTTGCATCCGGACCGTATTTCGACAATGTTTCAAACGGATCAACTGCATTTCCTAATCGCTTGGACATCTTCTGTCCGTTCTTATCCAGGACCAGTCCGTTGGAAACGACATTTTTGTATGCCACTGAATCAAAACACATCGTAGCAATTGCATGCAAAGTATAGAACCACCCACGCGTTTGGTCCACTCCTTCTGCAATGAAATCAGCCGGATAAGATTTGTTATTGTCAATCAATTCCTTATTCTCGAACGGATAATGCCATTGTGCATACGGCATTGCACCGGAATCAAACCACACATCGATCAAATCACTTTCGCGTTTCATCCCTTTTCCTGAAGGTGAAACCAGTGTGATCTCGTCTACGTAATTTTTATGCAGATCGATCTGACCGTAATTCTCTTTTGAGAAATTATTCGGTTTGAATGCTTCCAATGGGTTCGCTGTCATCAAACCGGCTGCAACTGCTTTGTCACATTCCGCTTTCAATTGTTCAACAGATGAAATACAAACGCGCTCGTCACCGTCTTCCGTAGACCAGATCGGAATCGGAATTCCCCAATAACGTGAACGGGACAAGTTCCAGTCGTTGGCATTTTTCAGCCATTCACCAAAACGACCTGTTCCCGTAGAAGCTGGTTTCCAGTTGATTGTATTATTTAATGCAATCATGCGATCTTTGACATTGGTTACCTTGATAAACCAGGAATCCAGCGGATAATACAACACCGATTTATCCGTTCTCCAGCAATGCGGGTAACTGTGTTCGTATTTTTCGATCTTAAATGCTTTGTTCTCAATCTTCAGTTTCAAAGCAATGCGCTCATCCACCGACATGTATGCTTTCAAATCCGGGATTACAGACTTCAAGCCTTCTTTCTGCTTATGGAATTCCGTTTCGGTTTCTTCATCCGTCAGGTAATCCGCTTTCACATATTCACCAGCCAATCCGAAAAGGGAATCAGCAACTTCCGGGCGGAAACGACCTCTCAAATCCACTAATGGGACCGGAACACCTTTATCGTCCAGTACCAGCATTGCAGGAACCCCAGATTCAGTTGCAACACGAGCATCATCCGCACCAAAAGTAGGCGCAATGTGTACGATCCCCGTACCATCTGAAGTAGTCACGAAATCTCCGGAGATTACACGGAAAGCCTGGTCTGCATTTTCAAACGGCAGAGCTCCCGGCAACAATTGTTCGTAACGGATTCCGACCAGGTCAGAACCTTTGCATTCGCCAAGGATCAAAAACGGGATATTCTTCCCTGATTTATCGTATCCTTCCAATCCCGATTCATCTTCAACAGGAACAAACCCTTTTCCGAAATGGTTTTTCACCAAATCTTTCGCTAAAACAACCTGAACCGGTTCATGCGTGTATTGATTGAAGGTTGAAACCAACACATAATCGATCTTTGGTCCAACGCATAATGCGGTGTTGGAAGAAAGTGTCCAGGGAGTTGTGGTCCATGCCAAAAAGAAAGAATTATCCGGGAAAGTTCCTCCCCCCTGCCCTCCTCCAAAGGGGGAGTTGGATCCGTCTGCAATCTTAAATTGCGCAACAACCGTCGTATCTTTCACATCGCGGTAGCAGCCCGGCTGGTTCAATTCGTGGGAAGATAAACCGGTTCCTGCCATCGGTGAATACGGTTGGATGGTATAGCCCTTGTACATCAAGTTTTTCTCATACAACTGGCCCAATAACCACCAAACGGATTCCATGTATTTGGGATCATAAGTGATATACGGATCTTCCATATCCACCCAATAACCCATTTCTTCCGTCAATCGGTTCCAGATATCCGTGTAGCGCATGACTGCTTCACGACACGCTTTATTGTAATCGTCTACCGAGATTTTCTTCCCGATATCTTCTTTGGTAATTCCGAGTTCTTTTTCCACCCCCAATTCTACAGGAAGACCGTGTGTATCCCATCCGGCTTTACGCTTTACCTGTTTTCCTTTCAGTGTTTGGTAGCGGCAGAAAATATCTTTAATCGAGCGAGCCATTACGTGGTGAATTCCCGGCAAACCATTTGCTGATGGCGGCCCTTCAAAGAAAACAAACGGCTCAGCTCCTTCTCTTGTTGAGATGGAAGCTTCAAAAACGCGCTCATTTTTCCACTTTTCAAGAACTGACTGCGCAACGTTCGGCAGATTCAATCCTGTATACTCATTATACTTCTGACTCATAATCTTTAAATCGATTAAAGGGATTTTTGAAAACAGATGCAAAGTTACTAATTTCCTGTCTATTTCGGACTATCAGTCAATGTACTAATCAAGTCAGAAATGAGAAATGAATCAACCAAAAGCAGGTTTTAATATCTAGTGATTTAAACTTGGTTTTGCAGACAGACATTTCAAGTATGACCGGGTTTTCCATCTATAGATATATCGGTATAACATTTCTTGTCTTTGTCCTGCTGATTGGAAGTGCAGGCGAATTTTTTGGAATATCCGAAATTAATCGCTGCAACGCTCATAGGATTTCTATTCGGACCTTTTTTAAAATTTCGGAAGACCAGCTAACTGATTCTCATACTTAAAATGTCAGATTTCAATTATTTATAATTACTTTCGCTTTATTGGATTCATTGAATAACATAGAGATTAATGCATTAGTTGCTAAGGTGAAAACCGGTGATCAAAATGCTTTTGCGGACGTATACGATCGCTATTGCGGGGCAATTAACGGTGTCATTAATCGGTTTATTACGGATGGGGATATCGCCCAGGATGTACTCCAGGACACCTTTATCAAAGTTTGGAAAAACATCCAATTATACGATGATACAAAAGGCAGTTTTTTCACCTGGATGCTCAATATTGCTCGCAATACGTCGATTGATGCACTGCGAAAATTAAAAAAAGAATCGAAGGCTGAAATCCAAATTCTTGAAACCACCGTAAGTAGTTCGACAACAGTTCAACAGAATGTGAGTACCATCGGATTAAGACAATTGGTAGATCGCCTTCCTGCTGAGCAACAGACAATGATTGAATACTTATACTTCAAAGGGTATACGCAACAAGAAGTAGCAGATGAGCTGGAACTTCCGCTCGGAACTGTGAAAACCCGTTCGCGTGCTGCCATGGCGGAGTTGAGAAAATGGTTTACACTATTGATATTGTGGATATAAACGAATACATAGCGTCAGGAATTTTGGAGTCGGTAACACTCGGTCTTGCTTCCCCACAGGAAGTACAGGAAGTGGAATGCCTCTCTAAAATCTACCCGGAGATCCGGGCTGAGTTTGTTCGCATTCAAAAAAGCTTCGAGGATATGATGCTTGAAAGTGCCCAGGCACCTGATCCGTCTATCCGTGCTTCTTTGCTAAAGACAATTGCCGAAACTCCGCAGGAAAAAGCTCCTGAGAAAAAGTCCGAAGCAAAAATTGTGTCTTTGAATACAGCTCCGGAAGTAAAAGGCGTGAGCCCCATGTGGAAAATGATGGCGGCAGCCTCCATAATCCTGACAATTGGAGTGAGTGCACTTTGGTACAATTCCAATAGCGAGGTAAAACGCATGGATAACGCGATGGCTTCCATGAAAAAAGCCCAGCAGAAGAATGAGCAGGTTCTACAGGCTATGACTTTGGAAAAAGATCATTTACAAACGGTACAGGAAGTTTTGGCTGAACAAAGCACGCGCACAGTAATGATGAGCGGAACAGACATGGAGCCCACTGCTTCCGTGAAAGTAATGTGGAGCAAGGACATGAAGAAAGCCGTGATGCATGCCGAAAAAATTACTCCACCACCCGCAAACATGCAATACCAATTGTGGGTAATTGCTGATGGGAAACCGGTTTCTGTAGGTCTCTTCACTTACGATGAAGTGGAACAAATGACCGAACCATTTGATGTAAATGCGCAAAACATTACTGCTTTCGCCATTACATTGGAGAAAATGGGCGGAAGTCCTACACCTACCATGGAGAAAATGGTAGTGATGGGACCTATTAACGCATAATCAATTGATTTTAATAGTTAATCAGTAGGGGGCGAAAATTTTTCGCCCCCTACTGATTTTTTGCATTTTGTATTCACCATTTTGAATTAAATTTGATCATGATTTGTCCTCCGAAATTGGTTCCCGGCGATACGATTGCACTGGTTTCTCCTGCAAAGGCCATTGAACCTGCACACATTGAATTTGCACGGAACTATTTCGAGTTGCACGGATTTAAAGTATTGGTTGGTTCAAATGCCGCGAATGAATACCGTTATTTTTCAGGGACGGATGCAGAACGCGCCGGTGATCTGCAATGGGCTATCGATCACCCTGAAGTAAAAGCCATTGTCTGCAACAGAGGTGGTTATGGTGCTATTCGTTTGTTCGACACCGTAAACTGGGCAAACCTGCTCCGCGAACCAAAATGGATCCTGGGTTTTTCGGATATTACCAATTTTCATTGTTTGGGCCTGAAACTGGGAATCGAAAGTGCACATACCAGCATGCCTTTAAATTTTCAGGAAAACACGACCGCATCATTGGATTCCATTCTGAATGTACTCCAGGGAAAACCCAATGAATACAACTGGCAGGTCAATGCCACCAACAAAATCGGATCAGCAAACGGAACTGTAGTTGGCGGAAATCTTTCTATTCTCTACGCGCTGTTGGGAACGCCTTATTCCCCTGTTTATGATGACACGATACTGTTTATTGAAGATGTTGGCGAGCAAGTCTATCACTTAGACCGCATGCTTTGGGCATTTCGGTTTGCAGGCGTATTTGACCGTATTTCCGGATTAATTGTAGGTGGAATGACCGAACTAAAGGATACCGCAACTCCAACCGGGTGGACCGTGGAAGAATTGATCCTGGAACATACCAAATACCGTTCATTTCCCATTGCCTTTGATGCACCTGTTGGGCATATAAATGATAATCGCGCTTTTATTTGCGGGCGGAAAGCCACATTTACGGTTTCGGAAAACCACATTTCTTTCATCCAATAGGAAATATTTCTTAGTTGGTACTGTTTTTGCTTCATCCTGTTCTGTATTTTTGCACTTACGAAATTGACTTATGCGTATTTTTCTAATTGGGTTTCTGGTTCTTATACTTTCCTCGTGTGTCGACATTTGGGACGATATTACCCTTCATGCTAACGGATCGGGTACCTACAAGTATACCATCAACATGAGCGCGAGTAAAGTCAAGATCAATTCGATCCTTGCACTGGACAGCGTTGATGGCAAACGCATTCCAAAAATTCCGGAAATCAAGGAAAAAATTGAATTCTATAGAAATAAACTGGAAGAAAAGGAAGGCATCTCGAATGTTCGGATCGAATCCAATTATGACGACTTCATTTTTAAGATTTACATTGATTTCGAATCCGTTTCAGATTTACAAGAGGCTATTCGGGAAATTATCAAAGAAGAGGTCAAAGACAAAAACGATCCTGCTTTGGATGAAAACTGGCTCACTTGGGATGGGAAAACACTGACACGTGTTGTCCCCAATTTTCAGGCGGTCATCCAAAAAATGAAAGCTGAGGATCAGGAAAAACTGAAAAAAGGAAAATATACCTGTGTTTCCCGTTTTGATAAACCCATTGCAAAATGTGACAATCCGCAGGCGAAAATATCTCCGACGAAAGTGGCTGGTTTGATCGAAGCCAATACCTTTTCTGTGGGTACAAATCCTTCAATCCTGAAAAGTACCTTTGTGGTCACGAACTAGTTTCCGCAGATTGCTCAAAAAAGGTTTCATTTTAACACAAGTTATCAACCAAATACCGGTTGATAAACCAAATAGCCGTTTCAATTCAAAAAATGATTTTACTTTCGTGTAGAATCCGTTCATTCATTCATTTATGAAAATTAAAATCTTAATTCCGATTACCCTTGTGGGAGCAATTTCATGGGGGCAGAAATCAGAAGATATTATTCCTAAAGATGCCGTTACTGTCTTTAGTTTGAATAATATTACCATCCTTCAAAAGGTATCTATGGACGAACTGGTTTCTTATGATTTCATGACTGAACTGCAGTCTGAATTATTTGATGGGTCCACACAAGGGAAAACTCTGAAAGATGCCGGAATTGATTTCAATCAGAAGATGAATATTTTCTACGGAAAGAATCCTGAGTTTGAGATCTCCGGATTTACTTTCGGGATCAGCGACAAGGAAAAATTATTCAGTGTTTTTGATGATTTTGACCGCAAAGAAAGCCTGGTAGCAGGAACGGAATACTACAACAACTATTTCAATCATCTGATGATCCAGGGAAATGTAGGACTATTGATCCGAGTGGATACTGACCAGGGGAAATTAACTGAGATCACGGATTCTATTTGGATTTCCAGAGGATTTGAACTTCCATGGATGGAAGACGAATACTACGATGAGGAGCAAATGGATACCTACGATGAAGAAGAACTAACGGATGATGATCCAACCATGAACGAAGAAGGTGATGAAGTGGAAGAGATCATTGAAGAAGAAGTGGATGAAACTCCAATCGCTGTGGATGAAACAAGCGATTTGTTCAAAAACTATTACGAATTACGAGACAGCATAGAATCGGAATATTCCCGGAAGCGTTTGCTGCTTATCACCGAAGAGCTTTTTGCACAGAAAATCAATCTGAAAGGGGAAGATGCGCGCCTTGCGGCTCAGCTGACACATACTTCCGACGGGATTTTCTACCTGGATAACAGCCGCAATTTTAAAAACACTAACAGCTTGTTTTATTTGCAGGCAATGTTCCCGGAACTGTATCATGATTTGAACGATTTATATACCGGGAACGTGATGCTGGGTGATATCGTATTGAACGCAAAATCTATTGATCTGAAAGTAGAAGCAAACTACGGCGATGGATTAGGAAGCATTTACGAAGAACTGAACAGTGCTAAGTTCGATAAAAACGTATTGAAATACATTCCAAAGAATAACACCGGTTTCTTCACCTATAAAATCGACCTGAAAAAAGGATACGAAAAGGCCTATGAAGTAATTATGCCCATCCTGAGCGAAGAAAAGAATGCACGTATCTCCGCCAATGTATTGACCATTGAATTGCTGAATGATTTCATCAACACAGATGAAGTTTTCAATACTTACAAAGGAAGTATGTTCGGCACTTTCAACGGAATCAAGCGCGTGAAAACAAAACGTGTGGAGTTTTTCTACGACGAAGAAACGTTTGAGTACGGAGAGAAAGAGATCGAAGCGGAAGAAGACATGCCGATCTTTACTTTAGGGTTTACAACAGGCAGACCTGACATTCCGAACAAGATCTTGAAGCACATGGCACGCATTACTTCCCAATTCAAGAATATGGGCGATTATTGGGTCTATGAAGAGGCGATCCTCAACTCCGTTCCATTGTACATGATCAATAAGAACGGTTTGTTCATTTTCACCAATGACGAAGATTTGGCAAAGAACCATTCCAACGGATACGGAACAGAAGCAATTTCCGGAACGCAGGCAAAAAATGCGGCGAAAAGCGGATCAATGTATGCATACATGAACCTGGGAGACATGATCAGCCGTTTGCCGGAAACAATCCTGAACGATCATCGTTTTGATGTATTGGCTTCTATGAAAGGCAAAAAAGGAGAAGTGGAAGTGACTTCTACCAAAACTACCCGTCAGAAAACAACTTATAATTTGACTTACAGTTTTGACGGAACGTTCGACAATGCAGGAAAATACTTGTTGGATTTAGTAAACACAGCTTACCTGGTCTCTACGACACGTTAAAAAATGAAAGCAGAAGGAGTTGGAAATAAGGTTATGTTAATCGCCTTGCTGTGCGCAGCATTGGCACTCTTTCTATACATGCGTCCGAAATTATTTGCTCCGGATCCACCGCCAGGTCTTTTGGACCGCCTTCCGGAAAGTGAGATCGTTGGACGCTATAATTTATTGAACATCGCACGGGAAACGAATTCCATGATGTTTAAGAACAAAGTTCCTTTCCGGGAATACATGACTTATGATTTCTTGCTTGGTCAGGCAAAAGGAATTGGGATAGATATTCAAAGTACCGGTTATTTCTTTTCCAACGGAGAAGATGAATGGGGAACTTTCGTAACAGTAATGGACAGTTCCAAAATCCAAAACGGATTGAATCGACTGGAACAATACATTCACATTTCCGACACCATTATTTACAATCGAAAAGTAAAGAAGATCAAGGATCTTGGGCTTTACATTTTTTACGACAAGAACTACCTGCTCGTTTACAAAGGAACGAATATCAAGAGACGCTTGGGAAAAGCCATTTTCGCCCACGAAGGAGATATTGAAACTTCCTGGGAAAAATTCCTGAAGCACCCAATTTTTAAAGAGGAAGACATTGTGCTTTATTCGCGTTCTCCAAGATTAAGAAAATTCGGATTGGATTATGTGCTTTGCGCTCACGACAGCGATTCGTTGAACATCAAACTCAAAACCTACGTTCATTCCATAAAACCTTTGAAAATAAAGGAGAAGAAAGCAGGAATGAGTTTTGAGCGCGGTAAAAATTCTACCAAAGCGCTGGATATACACTTAAATATTTCCGAATTCAAAAAAGACCCGAATGATCCGCTTTATAAATGGATTGTTGGTTTGGGGAAGAAAGTCAGTTTCCCAACAGCGGCTTTCTTTGATGCCTGGGACGGAGATCTGTCTTTCCAGGAAGGCGGAACACAAATTATCAATGAAGAAGTGGTTGAAATGACTTACGATGAGGAATTTAACCAGATTGAAACGCGTAAAATCAACAAAGTTGCGGTACCCGGATATTCTTTCATGTTTTCAGTTAACAAAAACGGACAAAAACTGGTTGCGGCGCTCTTTTCCAAAGGAATTGTAACCAAACAGGGAAAATATTACCACTTTTTGTTTTCACCGCCATTGAATTTGAATATTCTTCCAAAGAGCATCAGCGCTTACACTGCGGGGAAATCGCCGAAAGTAACTACCAGTGCATCCTGCAGCGGTTTGTGGAATTACAGGGGAACAGATATGCTCTTCCGGATTGATTCCCTGAAGCGGAAGGAAATCTATGGCTCATTGGAATTTGAAGTGGCAGGTTTTCTGAAAAGAGGAAAGATTAAGCGATAAAATCGATATTATAATTATACCAGTAGGGGAGAAAAATTTTTCTCCCCTACCTGCTGTTTATCAATTTTCAATCAATAAGGAACAAACACATTTTTCGCTTCGGTGAAGAAACGCAAAGCTTCCCAGCCGCCTTCTCTTCCCACTCCGGATGCTTTTACTCCTCCGAATGGTGTTCTCAAATCACGCACCAGCCAGGAATTGATCCAAACAACACCTGCATGCACTTTATCAGCTGTTCTGTGAGCTCTTTTCAGATCAGACGTCCAAATCGTTGCGCTGAGGCCGTAAACGGTGCTGTTGGCCATCATTAAGACTTCTTCTTCCGTATCAAAAGGCGTTAGCGTTACAACCGGACCAAAAATTTCCTCCTGGTTTGTTCTGCAATCGTATGAAAGTCCTTCGATCACCGTTGGAGCAATGTAATAACCTTCATTGTATGGAGCCTCTAAGATCACGCGTTTTCCACCTGTAAGGATTGTTCCGCCTTCTTCTTTTGCCAACTCAATGTAAGAAAGCACTTTTTCCATATGCGGTTTGGAAACCACCGCTCCCATTTTTGCTTTGGGATCGGACGGATTGGAAACGGTTAATTGTTCTACACGCGCAATAAAAGCGGTCTTGAATTTGTCGTAAATACTTCTTTCGATAAAAATGCGCGATCCGCACAAACAGATCTGCCCCTGGTTTGCAAAAGAAGAACGAACGGTTGTTTTGATCATCTCATCAAAATCACAGTCTGCGAAAATGATATTCGGGTTCTTTCCACCCAATTCCAAAGAGAGTTTCTTGAACATCGGTCCGGCAGTTTGTGCAATGTATTCTCCCGTTTTGGTCCCACCGGTAAAAGAAATGGCTTTGATTTTAGGATGCTTGACAATCGCGTCTCCGGCAAATTGGCCCAAGCCGTGAATGATATTTAAAACACCTGCCGGCATTCCGCTTTCTTTCACCACTTCGCTCAATAAATAAGCCGTGTAAGGTGTAATTTCAGATGGTTTTGCAATCACACAATTCCCGGAAGCCAATGCCGGGGCAATTTTCCAGGAAAATAAATACAAAGGAAGGTTCCACGGGGAAATACATCCCACAACTCCAATGGGCTTGCGGGTGGTGTAGTTAATTCCCATTCCTTCCATGTAATGCGATTCGGAAGCAAAATGCTCTACTGCCGTTGCGAAAAAATGAAAGTTTGATACAGCCCGTGGAATATCCACATGTGCAGCGAGTGAAAGCGGTTTTCCATTATCACGGGATTCAGCAGCTACAAATTCATCCATGCGCTTCTCAATCCCCAAACTGATGCGCATCATGATCGCTCCGCGTTCTTCATTGGTCATATTCGACCAGATCGGAAATGCTTTTTCAGCCGCAACAACTGCCAATTCTACGTCTTCTTCCGTCGAATTCGGGATTTCTCCATACACTTTCCCCGTTGCAGGTTCGTAATTGTCGATGTACTGACCTTTAACAGGTGCGAGTAATTCTCCGTTGATAAAGTTTTGAAGACGAATCATAAATTGTGTTTTTGCGAAAACAAAGATACGATTGTAATTACGAATTACGAATGGCTAATTACGAATTGCACGGTATTGCATATAACCGTTAGGAAACCAATCTATTTTAGATTTTAAATTTCACGCCGACCTGCAGGTACAATGAAAAGTTCAGTCCGCCGGAATTGAGGTAATTGGTAGAAAGCCCCACATTGGTATAAAAACGATCTAAGGCAAAAGAGAAAGGATTGTTTTTGTACGTTAAGCCAATGTATAAAGCATGGACCAGTCCGGCACCGGAGCGATCATTGATGAAAGTCAGATCCGTTCCTGCATAAGCAGCTAAAGTGGGGTGAAAATCATGGATCATCGATCGATTTGCATTTCCAATAAAGGTTTGTTTGTAGGGATCGTAAGAAAAAATCAAATAATCGGTCTTCAGCATGGCCATCACACGTGCTTTCAAATCAACTCCTACGTTGATACTGTATTCGAAACGAGTTCCAGAATATTGCACATAAGCGGAAATCGCAGCAGCACGGAAATCATAATTCCAATAAGTTGCTTCCAATCCATATTCCAGGGCGTTCAAACCACCTCTTGATTCCGGTAAACAGAAATGTGCGCTCATGGTATCTACCGGATAAGAGATTTTCAAAGAATCACCTGCCGGAATGCAGGTGGAGCGGTTGGAGTAAATATTCCAGTCTTTGTTTTTCAAATATTCAGCTGGTACCACTGCAAAGTAATAAGGCCGGTTTCGGATTCCAAAACGGGTGCGCCATTTCACTTCCCGGTCATAATTCCGGTCGAAGTAATAGGATCTGGACGGCGAAACATAATCCTGGGGAACGATCAACAGGTATTCTCCTTCCAGCATCTTTTTCCGAAGCTGCAGGTTCTGCATGACATAAACTTCCGGCAAAAGTTCTGATTTCAATTTCAAAGTAGCTGCCATATCTTTTTCACAGACAATGCATTGATCGTAATCTTCACGGATCTGCTTTTTGGTGAGGATTCCATAGGATTCAAAATCTGCTTCCTTTACTTTTGCGCGGTAACGTTCATGGCGCCACCAGCCTTCTCCACTCATCTCCAACTTCCATTTGACAATTTTGGCGTATTGCGAACCTTTTGTAAGTGTATAATAGGTTTGATTCTTTGCAAACAAATGCGGTTCCATTTCCAGGACCACAACATTTGCTCTTCCGTCGTTATAACGGATAATGTTGCAATTCTTCATGATCGTATCCGAAAGCACAAAACAGGTCTTTGTATTCCCAAAGTATTCGTAGAGATCCGTTGAATCTTCCACCAATCTCTTTCCCTTATGAAACAAATGAATTTCTACGCGCCGGTGATTTTCATTGGGATTCCGAAGTGCATTTTCTTCCCCGCGGGCAAAACTTGATACCATTGTTTTAGCAGGAAGAATATCTTCCAGGTACTCTTTTACTTTTTCTGCCCGCTTTTTAGAAAGACGGAGATTCAATCGCTTTTTACCTGTCGAATCGGCAAATCCAATAACCTGCAAACTATCGATCTTTCGGAAATTGTGGGAAAAGATGTATTTACTGATCTGCTGTTTGTTATCTTCCAGCAATTTGTAATCACCACTCGGATAATAAATGGAAAAGACTTCCTGGGCAATTGCGGCATGCCTACTACCTGCCAAAAACAGCAGTAACAAGGCAGCTTTCCCATAAAATGAAAAAAGACCCGCCTCCAGATAGCTATCGGGATGACGAGTCTTTTGATTTCTCTTCCGCATCACGAAAGCGAATATAGTTTTATTCCGGAAAGTTCCAATGTTCAAAAGTTGAAATGTTCCAATTTAGGCCCAACTTTTCAACCTTTTGAACTTGTTTCATTATTCGTGTACAATCAACTTAAATCCTTTTCCGTGAATATTCAGGATTTCGATGCGTTCATCTTCTTTCAATAACTTACGCAATTTTGCGATGTAAACATCCATTGAACGGCCGTTGAAATAATTATCATCGCCCCAAATTGCGCGCAAAGCGGCTTGTCTGTCCAACACTTCATTGCGGTTTTTACAAAGTAAGTGAAGCAATTGTCCTTCTTTGGTAGTCAACTTCTTATTTTCCTCCTTCAAATGCAGGATGCGTGAAACCGGTTCGTACTGGATTGTTCCAATTTGTTGGATTTCACTTTCTTCGTTGTCTGCAGGACCTGATCTTCTCAAGATTGCTTCGATACGTGCCAATAACTCTTCCATAGTGAAAGGTTTTGTCATGTAATCATCTGCACCACTTTCAAAACCTTCCAATTTATCTTCCTTCATAGCCTTCGCTGTTAGGAAAAGAATCGGAACTTTAGGGTCGATCAAACGCACCTCTTTTGCAAGCGTAAAGCCATCCATTTCAGGCATCATCACATCAAAAATACAGAAATCAAAATGTCCGTCTGTGTATTTTTCATATGCATGCTTTCCATTGCGGGCAAGTTCCACCTGGTAACCTTTAGCTTTTAGAAACGTTTGTAATAATTGACCCAAATTGTCATCATCTTCTGCTAATAAAATTGATTTTTGCTTAGCCATAATTATCTTTTTATTGTTACACGAAATTCTGAACCTTCTCCAACCTGACTAGTTACGTGAACGCTCCATCCGAACATGTCGGCAAGTGCTTTTACATAACTCAATCCCAAGCCAAAACCTTTTACATTATGCACGTTTCCTGTTGGAACACGGTACAATTTATCAAATATTTTCGAAATATGCTCACGTTTTATTCCAATTCCTTTATCTATCACGGACAATTCCAAACGCTCGGCGAAAACTTCGAGTTTCACCGTCACATGAATTTTGTCTTTGCTGTATTTAATTGCATTATCAACTAAATTATTCACCATGTTAGTGAAATGCATGCGATCAGCTTCGATATAAACTTCCTCTTTGGGCATTTGAAGAATTAATTCCCCATCCAAACCGGCAATGCGGAACGAAGCAGTTTTTGCAACTGACTGGATCACTTCCACCACCGGAACCTTCTCCATAATCACTTTCAGCTCCCCGCGATCAATCACCGCACTTTGCAAAATAGATTCCACCAAAACTCCCAGGCGTTTGTTTTCTTCCTGGATCATTTTTACGAACGGCGCAGCATTTTCGGTCTGTCCACCCATCATGGAAGGATCATGCATTGCTTCGCAAGCCAAAGAAATCGTCGAAATCGGAGTTTTAAACTCATGAGTCATGTTCGATATGAAATCATTTTTTATTTCGAATAACTTCTTTTGAGTCAAAATGGTACGAAACATATAGGAAATAGTGATGATAATTAAAATTGCCAGGATCAAACTTACAATCAGCAGGCTTCCCATCGACTTCAGTACGAAGAACTTACTATTCGGAAAATTCAAATGCAATGTGAGCTTATCCTCCAGAATTTTATTCGGAAAAAGCATGGTCGCCTGTGTCTTAACAGTATCCAAATGGACATCGTAATTTAAGAGGTTTTTACTGAACTTCACCGGTTCATTGTTCTCTTCTACGATCACAAATTTGTAGTCATCCGGAAGCTTGTCAGCAATCAGTTCATTTCGAATAATTGAATCCAGCACCTGCAAATCGATTCTTTTCTCCGGATCGAGATACATATTATCCCGGAAGGTTTCCACCATCAATTCATTGATGTATTTCGCTTTCTTGACAATTTTGTGCATCACGCGCTGATCCAAATGATAGGCTGCACGAATGGAATCCTTGTGAAACAAACTCATTCCACCCCCATCAAATAATTCGTGAATTTGACGGACATCTCTGGCCAGTACTTCCTGTCTTGAATACAAGCCGGAAAGCGAATCGTAACTATTTCCTGTTACAATCAGGTAATTTTCCAACTTTCCCTTCACGGTAAGAACCGTATCACGAATCGAAATGGATTCTTTTACTTCAAATAAACTCTGAAATTCTTCTCTTAATACATCCTGGTATTGACCGGAAACGTCTTTGCTCATCAGGCTTGAATACCTGCGCACATCTTCTACTTTCTCGTAGCGGATTGCAATTCGCTCAAGGGCAGTATCGATCTTACTTTTAAAATCATCTGATTTTCGATCGTACAATTGAAGCGTTTGGAAAATTTGGATCAATAAAAGCGCCAGCATGGCAATCCATACTGCAGTAATTACAAGATTGATCCGAATCTTAATCATAGAATAGCGAATGTAGGTGAAATGTTAAAATTAACGAGTCACTTAACGTTTTTTAGCAGAATAAGAATTGAAATGGACTGCGCTAATCAGAAGTTTTGAAGTTCTTGAACCAAGATTCTAACCCTTTAAGAGCTTCACTAAAGCTTACGCAGTAGCTTGTGCGATCAGCGAAGGCGCAACGCTTGCTCTGTATCAGAAGTTTCACTATCCCTCCTATTTGGCTTTCTGTCAAAGCCACATTCGGTCTTCAGTAGCTTCGCTACTTCTTCTTACTTCCCTTTTTCTTTGGCTTTCCATATTTATCCTGCATCGCTTGTTTGTGATTGTAGCGCACATTGACTTTTTTGTTCTTCGCTTTCTTTTCGTGGAATGCCGGACCTGCCTGATCTTTCGGAGTTTTAACCAGGGTGTTTTTCATTGCAGCATGGGTTTTTTCAAATTCCAAAACCAATTCTGACAATTCCACGGCATCCGGAAATTCCTGAACAGCGACTTTTTTATTCATGAATTCTTCAATCTTTCCGAAGAACTCTCTATCCTTTTCAGCCACAAAACTTATTGCATGACCTTCTTTGTCCTGGCGGCCTGTTCTACCAATTCTGTGAATATAGTTTTCCTGGTTATCCGGGATATCAAAGTTGAATACATGCGATACGTCCGTTACATCAATACCACGTGCAATCAAATCCGTTGCTATCAACACTCTGTAGATCCCGTTTTGAAAATGATTCACGGCATTAAAACGGAAATTCTGTGCTTTTTGAGAGTGAATGATTCCTAATTCGACACCGAGCATCGGCTCCAATTCCTCAAACAATTTTTCAGCCAATACGCGTGAAGAGACGAAAACAAGCACTTTCGACATATCTGCATTTTGCTCCAGCATGTATTTGAGCAAATTCACCTTGCTGGTAAAATTCGGAACGGCAACTGCTTCCTGTTTGATTTTCTCCAAAGGAGTGCCCACACGCGCAGCTTCTACTTTAAGTGGATTATCAAAATACGTTTGCAGGAATGATTCTACTTCCTCTGAAAGCGTTGCTGAAAACAATAAATTCTGCCTTTTCTCCGGGAGCAGGTCAAAAATGCGCATCAATTGTGGTCTGAAACCTAAATTCAACGTTTCGTCCACCTCATCAATCACTACTTTTTTAGCATGTTTTAATTGCAATGATCCATTTGCTGTGAGATCGAAAATACGCCCCGGTGTTCCCACCAATACATCCAATCCCTGCAAAACCATTGCAGCTTGTGTGCTGATATTTGCTCCACCATAAACTCCGCCAACAACCACATTCATATGGGGTGTCAGCTTTTCAACTTCACGCACCACCTGAACAACTAACTCCCTTGTTGGAACAATGATCAAAATCTGTGGATGCGGTTCTTTAGAAAACTTCCACAATGAAAGCATTGGAAGCAAATATGCAAGCGTTTTACCTGTTCCGGTTTGAGCAAGACCGATCACATCCTTTCCGGACATCATCACCGAAAAACCAGCCGATTGAATGGTGGTTGGAGTTGTATATTCAAGCTCGTCTAAAGCCGTTAGTATCGGTTTTTTAATATTCAGATCGTGAAATGTCATGCGGGAAATTTTTTACAAAGGTAATCAATCCATTCTTGTGCATGAGTTAACCGTGTTACTTTGTAAGAACTAAGTCCTTTTAGCTGAATATCCATGAGCTGTTTACCAAATAAAAAATCCCGACGCTACCGAAGTATTGCCGGGATTCCACTCTGCTATGAGTTGTTAGTTGTATCCTGAATTTTAACGCTGTAACTCTTGTCGTTCAGATTCAAGACTTACGTTGAAAATTACATTTTCGGCATCAACACTTTGTCTACAACGTGAATCACACCGTTTGACTGGTATACATCGTAAGTAGAGATATTTGCCATGTTTCCTGCTTCGTCTTTCAAAGTAATGTTGTGATCACCATTCATCATAGCCCACAATTTACCTCCTGAAACAGTTGTCATTTCTGCTTTACCGCCTCCTTTTTTAATTGCTGCTGCAATGGTATTGAAGTCCATTTTTCCTGCAACCACGTGATAAGTCAACACTTTAGTCAAAGCTGCTTTATTCTCTGGCTTCAATAACATATCTACTGTTCCAGCCGGAAGATTTTCGAAAGCGTCATTTACCGGTGCAAATACTGTGAAAGGTCCCTTACCTTGTAAAGTCTCTACCAAACCTGCTGCTTTTACCGCTGCAACTAAAGTGGTGTGATCTTTTGAATTAACTGCGTTCTCTACAATGTTCTTTGCCGGATACATTGACTCTCCGCCAACCATTACAGTTTGTGCAAATGAGTTAGAAAATAATGCTGTTGAAGCAACTAATGCAATTGATAATAATCCCTTTTTCATAATCGTTAAGTTTTGAATTTTAAATAATTTTGACTCAGTTACGACCAGAGAAAAGATTTGGATTTTAACAAGTAGCAGAAAATTGAAATTATTTTTAAAATAAAATTCAATTGATTGAATTACAGCCATTTAATTCAACAACAAAAGTCCTACTGTAAAGTAGATAAAAAGTCCCAGGACATCATTTGTGGTGGTTACGAAGGGACCTGTGGCCAAAGCCGGGTCGATTTTATAGCGATTCAGGATCAACGGAATCATAGTTCCGAAGATTGCTGCAAAAACGGTAACCGTCAGTAAAGAAATACTTACGACCAAGGCCAGACGATAGTCATTGAAGAAATAAGAGATTCCAAAAAGGAGTGAAGAACAAAGTAAACCGTTTACCAAACCTACTATGGCTTCTTTCCCTACTTTTGAAAGAATACTGTCGAAAGGGTCAATTCCACGGGCCAATGATTGCACCACGATTGCTGAAGATTGTACCCCGACATTTCCTCCCATCGCTGTAATCAAAGGAATAAAGAAAGCCAATGCCGGAAGATGGGTGATATTTGTTTCGAAACGCGAAATCACCTGAGCACTTAAGATTCCACCCAACATTCCTATTAAAAGCCATGGCAATCGGGCTCTTGACATCCGGAAAACACTGGAATTGGATTCTACATTTTCCGAGATACCAGAAGCCAGCTGGAAATCTTTGTCTGCTTCCTCTTTAATGACATCAACCACGTCATCGATGGTAATACGGCCAACTAATTTGCCCTGCAAATCTACAACCGGCACAGAAACCAAATCGTATTTTTCCATGACCTTCGCCACTTTCTCGGAAGAGTCGCTGGTTGTCACAAAAATGAGATTCTTGCCCTCATACAGATCACGGATCGGAGTTTTCGGACTTGCGAAAAGCAGTCTTTTCAACGAAAGAACTCCAACCAATTTATTGAGGTCGTCAATGACATAAATCGTATAAACCTGTTCCACGTCTTCTGCCTGACGCCGCAATTCAACCAAAGCACGGTTTACCGGCCAATCCAATCGTGCCTGGATAAACTCCTTCTGCATCAATCCACCCGCCGTATCTTCGTCGTAATTTAAGAGGTCAACAATGTCATCTGCCGCTTCATCATCCTCCATCTGAGAAATGACTTCCTGGATCTTTTCATCCGGTAGTTCACCCAAAATATCGGCAGCATCATCGGAATCGAGGTTCTCCAACTGCTCCGCCATTTCTTTGGTAGAAAGAGTACCCAGGAAACGATCCCGCACTTCTTCCTCCAATTCCATTAGAACATCAGCCTGAAGCTCTTCGTCTAATTGGTAATAAAGATACTTGGATTGATCCATGGACAATTCGTCCATGATTTCAGCAATGTCGGCAAAGTGAAGATCGGTAATGTGCAGTTTGATCCATTGATCATCCTCCGACGCGATAGCTTGCCGGATGCGCTCTAAAAATTCTTTCGTTAGTTCGAAACGCATGGATCCTCAATTTTGGTGCAAAAGTAAACCTTTCAACGTCAAGAAGCAATAGCTGTTGGATTACGTAAATATTAATTCTCAGGAACGTTCAAAACGTTCCAACAAGTTCAATAGTTCAAAGTCCCAATCGTTATCGGGGTTAAAAGCTCAATTTGAACATTTGAACATTTGAACATTTGAACATTTGAACATTTGAACTATCTCCCGGGATACAAGATCTTTCTGCCGGTTATAAAAAATGCGAAAAAGAATGCCACAAATGCTACTCCGGTCTGTGTCTGCAAGGTATCTTCAATCAGGAAAGAAAGCATGGTAATGACCAGAAAACCAGTCCACTCGAATGCATTTATTCTTAAGACTGCGGCAAGTTGAATGAACCACAAACTGATGAAAGCAATAAAACAGAAGATTCCACCGGCAATCCAGGTAGTAAGGAATTGATTGTGCGTCAATAGAACATGATCGTCAATTTTCAACTTCGAATGATTGATTTTATAAGCGTCTGCAAAAGATTGCCTCATATCACCAACTCCAACACCTGTGAACGGATGTGCTTTAATAATCGTGATTCCGGCTTTCAGAGATTCTATTTTCTCCAGCAAAGATTTACCATTCGGATCTTCCATTTTATCTAATTGACCACGCATTCGGTACAATTGAGCAGAGATTCCTCCTTTAGCCATTTCAACGGAAGCAAATCCGAGTTCTACATTGCGGATATCTTGTTTGGTCATTTTCTGAAAATCCAGCGAATCTTTCCGCAATCCTTTTGAAGTCATGTACCTCCATAAAATGTTACGGATCGGGTTTCCTTTCAAATCAACACCGTTACGATAATTTACTTCAGATGATTCCGACCATTCTTTCTCCAATTCGCTGTCAGCGATAAAAGCCTGAACCGGATACCCGTTTTCCCAGTTCATTTTCTGAAGCAGATCAAAGCTGTATTCATTTCCATTTACTGTTTTCTTTCCATAATCTTCCCCACTTAATGTTATTTTATGCGGAACCGGTTGTAGTTTCACATAAAGGAAAATCCCCACAAATAAAATACACGCACTGAATGCCGCAATAAATGCTCTTTTTCTCCAGGGCGTTCTTATTGATTTCACTTTGAACCAGAACATCATTAAAACAACCCCGGAAAGCGTAAAAACGCCCATTCCGATCTGAGAAAGAAAAGTGTAATAAAGGAACCAGGCAGCTAAAGTTACAGCAATCCAGCGATAGGGGAATTTACGGATCCACCAGGCTGCACAAAAAACCAATGCAAGTGCAATCATCATTGCATAGCGTAAATGTGAAACGAAGAGGGAAAGACTTCGGATATCGTCATAGACTTTGGATCCCCACCAATGAAAGTAAGTTCCAACATTGATAAAACTGGTTATAAATACGGCTGCTAAAAAGCTTATCACAACCCATTTATACTGTTTGAATGCTGTTAATGGAATGGCAACAATAGTAAGGGGAATGGCGTAAAGTGTCAATTCTCTGCGAATCATATTCCAGGCCTCGTGTTTATCTGCCGACCAGGTAATAGAAAGAATTTCCACTGCGAAATAGGCAAACAACAGCCAAAGCCACCGATTGGAACTCCATTTCTCCCAAACATTCTTCCAGTCCCAAAGTAAAATGACATTGAGACCTAAAAGCATTGTTCCAATGGAAAGGGGAATTTTGCTAAAGGGCAATCCTGCTGCAATTCCTATCATTGCAACCAATTGAATATAAGAATGAACGGGTTTCCCGGTCAGTTTATCCAGCATAAGTAATCGCTCTATAAATCGATAACGCTTATTTTCCGAGAATAGTATTTACCCTTTTAGTATCTGAAAGAACTTCTACCGCTTTTTTAATGTCCAGGTCAAATTGGAAAGCTTGTTCTGCTCGTCCATTCTGGAAATAATAACGTGATACGATCTCGCTGGACAAAATTTCTGTGATTTCGTCTTTGAATTTATCCAAATCACGTTCTTTAGAAGGAGTGACCTTAGATAGCAATTGATCGTAATCCGCTTTGATATCTTCGAAATAACCTTCGTCTTCAGCTGTTTTTTTCATCCGCTCCAACTGTTCTTCAGAAGCCGTAGAATAAGTGAAATCCTGCTTCAATGCATAAGCTTTGAAGGCTGCATAATCTTCCGGACTTAACCGGAATGTTTTTGCCGGAGCAATGGTTTCATGAGAACGCTTGTAATCAGTCGCAAAATTGAAAATGACATTGTTGCTTACCAACATTAAAAGTAAGCGGGAATAATCATCTTTTTCTACTACGATATCCGGTTCAATCCCACGTCCATCTATCACTTTTCTGCCATTCGCCGTGGTAAATGATTTCAACATGGAATCTGCAATTGCTTTTGGTTTATCTCCCAATTCTTTGTCGTAGTATTCTAAACGCTGTACACAACGGCCTGATGGTGTGTAATACTTAGAAATTGTCAGTTTGATCTTTGATCCGTATTTCAAATCAAAGGTTCTTTGCACCAATCCTTTTCCATACGAATTCTCCCCAACGATAACAGCTCTGTCTAAATCTTGCAAACTTCCGGAAACAATTTCAGAAGCAGAAGCAGATCCGCCATCTACCAAAACCACCAATGGAATATTCAGATCCAACGCATCTGCAGAAGTTGCATAAGTTCTGTTCTCTTCCGGAATACGGCCTTTTGTAGTCACCACTGTCTGACCTTTCTTCACGAAAATATTGACAATTTTCACGGCTTCGATCAATAAACCTCCACCATTTCCCCGAAGATCAAGAACCACGGAAGTCATCCCCTGTTGTTTCAATTTTGCGAAGGCCGAAATAACTTCTGCTGAAGCTGTTTGAGTAAAACTGTTCAGTTTGATATATCCGGTACTGCTATTATTCAACATTCCGAAATAAGGAACATCAGCCAATTTAATCTCATCACGGGTAATAGAAATGGTCTTTTCCTGTCCGGCACGTTCTACGCGCAATTGAATGGTTGAACCTTTTGGTCCGCGCAAACCGTCAGAAACCTCATCACTTGGTTTACCTTTCATGTCTTTTCCGTCAATGGAAAGAATTTTGTCTCCGGCCATTGCTCCGGCCATTTGAGCAGGCTTGCCTTCATAGGGTTCGGCAATAAAAGTATATTCTCCCATTTTACGAATCAAAGCACCGATTCCACCATATTGTCCGGTGGTCATCATGCGGTAATCTTCCATGTTTGATTCGTGGTAATAAACCGTGTACGGATCCAATTGTTTCAGCATGGCATCGATAGCCGTTTTGCTCATTTCTCCCGGTTTGATCTCATCTACGTAATTGGTTTCCAACTGCTGAAAAATGAGGTCCATTAATTCCATGGATTTAATTTCTTCAAATCCGTTGGACTGCGCTCTTACTTGGGAGCTGAAACCGATAAGGATGGTTACCAGGGCGAAAACATGCAGGAATTGCTTCATATTTAACTATTATTTTTTATCTGTGCTAACCGCTTGATTCTTATCAAACGCTTAGCTTTCTCTTTTGATGACTTTCAAAAACCATTCCGAAAAATGGAGTCTAAGTGGGTAAAAATACCGAAAGATTGGGAATCCGACTTGATTTTTTAGCTTTTTTGGACGAATGGTTTAGTCGCCGGATAACTGTTGATCTCCTTTATTCTGTTGGCTGTAATTCGGCAAGTAGTTTCCCGACCAGTTTTTTGGCACATTTCTCCAATTCCGGGTAAGTCAAAACTTCCTTGTTCGTATAAACGATGAAAAGAGCCAGTTGTTTTCCAGAGGAAATTAAAAGTTCTTCTAAAGGCTGTTTTTCTTTTCGCAGCACTTCCTTGACCAGGCGCTTCACATAATTCCGGTCATGAGCACGCTTAAATTGGCGTTTCGGGGCGGAAATCACCACCTGGAAAGGTACTTTTTCGCTATTGTCCACTTCCAGGTAGGAAATTGATAAGGGATATGCACGCAGCTGCTTTCCCTCCTTGAAGAGACGGCCGATTGTTTTTCGACTGCAGAGTTTGTATGCTTTTCCAAAGTTCTCACTCATATTTTTACTTGGAGGGCTCAACCAATCTCCCCCTTAGAAGGGGGACAAAGGGGGATGGCCACCCCTCTTAATCTTCCGCCGCGGCGGAGAGAAACAAATACACTATTTCACCGTCCAGGTTACACCGTCTTTACCGTCTTTGACCACAATTCCGGCTTCTGCCAAACGATCCCTGATTTTATCTGATGTGCTCCAATCTTTATTTTCACGGGCATCTTTGCGCATGTCCAGTACCAAATCCATAACGGTAGTCAAAGCGCTATCCGAAGATGCTTTCTCGATCGTCAATCCAAGGACATCGAATACAAATCCGGTGAATTCTTTGGTGAGCAATTGCAAATCGGCGGCTGTAATCGTTGCTTTTCCTTCCGAAACAGTATTGATGTATTTCACAGCTTCAAACAAACCGGCAACCAGCATAGGCGCAGAGAAATCGTCGTTCATCGCTTTGTACAACGAATCAACCAATGCCTGAACATCTTGCGAAGATTCTGCTTTCGGTTCCAAAGAACCCAACTTTTCATAAGCTTCAGACAAACGTGTGAATCCTTTTTCAGCGGCATTCAATGAATCCGGAGTAAAGTCAAGAGTGCTGCGGTAATGCGCCTGCATCATGCAGAAACGGATCACCTGAGGCGAATACGGCCTGTCAAAAACTTCTGTCGTTCCGTCCACAATTTCCTGTGGTAAGAAATAATTCCCGAGTGATTTCGACATCTTCTGCCCGTTTACATTCAACATGTTGGCATGCATCCAGTAATTTGCAGGAGAAACTCCAACCGAACCGCAGCTTTGTGCAATCTCGTCTTCATGGTGCGGGAATTTCAAATCCAGTCCACCACCGTGAATATCGAATTGATCTCCCAAATATTTGGTGCTCATGGCAGTACATTCTATATGCCAGCCCGGATTTCCATCTCCCCATGGAGAACGCCAAATCTGCATATCATCCGGATTGGCCTTTTTCCAAAGAGCGAAATCAGCAAAGAAGCGCTTTTCGTCCTGTGCATTCAAATCACGTGTCTCTTCCGCCAATTCATCTACTTTTCGACCACTCAGGATCCCATATTCGAATTTTTCGCTGTAAGCTCGTACATCAAAATACACGGAACCATTTACTTCGTAAGCAAATCCGTTTTCAATGATTTTCTCAATCACCTCAATTTGTTCCTGGATGTGTCCGGTTGCTGTTGGCTCGATAGATGGTGGAAGCAGGTTGTAAATGCGCTGCAAATCCTGGAATTTGACATTGTATTTGTAAACGATCTCCAAAGATTGCACCTGCTCAACACGTGCGGCTTTTCCAATAGAATCAACCGCTTCACCTGCCGAATTGGTGATGTGCCCGGCATCCGTAATGTTTCGTACATACTTTACCTGGTAACCGGTATACATCAAATAGCGATAAATCAAATCAAAATTGATGAAGGTACGCATGTTGCCCATGTGCGGCTCGCTGTACAAAGTTGGCCCACAAACGTACATTCCAACTTTTCCATCAATAATGGGTTTAAAGACTTCTTTTTCGCCAGAAAGGCTATTATAAATCTGAAGTTTGGAATGTGTGCTCATGCGATTCTATTGTTTTGAAAATTCTAGGCACGAAGATAGAGAGAATTTAGCAATTGCTAATTGTCAATCGCGAATGCCGAATTGATTTTAATAAAGCTTGATTTTTTCCAAAATATTCCTGAACTTAAATAAGGAAAGGTCTGTCAATCATCATTTTTTGATTGATCTGAACTACCGAATAACTAAATTTTCAACTATTCACTTTATGAAATTAACTTCAGAACAGGAGAAAATCCTGAATCAATCCGGTAATTTAAAAATTAACGCAGTTGCCGGATCCGGAAAAACAAGCACCTTAATCGCATATGCAAAAACCCGCTCACCGGAACACCAGATTCTCTATTTGGCTTTTAACAAATCTGTGAAACTGGATGCAAAAAAACGATTTCTCCAGCAAGGCTTAAAGAATGTTACCGTTGAAACGGCGCACTCATTGGCTTACAGGCATGTCGTTATGAATGGTCCCTATCGAATCAACGGGTTGGGTTATAAAATCCATGAACTTGCGGAGATTCTTGAAATAAGAGGCGATGGCGAAAAACACTCCGAATTTATATTGGCTAATCATGTCAAAAAGTTCTTTTCCTATTTCTGCAATAGCGATAAACGATTCATTGCCGATTTAGACTACCTGGAAATAGTCAATGATCATAAAGCCAAAAAATTCGTCAAGATGCATTATTCGTACATCCGGGATAAAACTATTGACCTTTTTCAAAAAATGGAGCATGCAAAAATGGAGATTACGCATGATTTTTACCTGAAGAAGTTTCAGTTATCCAATCCAAAACTAGCTTACAACTATATTCTTTTCGATGAAGGTCAGGATGCCTCGGCTGCCATGCTGGACGTTTTCTTTAAACAGGAAGCAACAAAAGTCATTGTAGGCGACACGCATCAGCAAATTTACAGTTGGCGTTTTGCCGTCAACTCTTTGGAGAAAGCGGATTATGAAACCCATTTTCTTTCTACCAGTTTTCGCTTTAATGAAGAAATCGCAAGTCTTGCAATTGCTGTTCTAAATTGGAAGAGTTTCCTGGAGGCTCCTAAAAACCTCAGCATAGTAGGCAGCGGCAAAAATAAAGAAGTCAAATCAAAAGCAATCATTGCGCGTACAAACCTTGGATTGCTCTTAAAAGCCATTGAGTTTGTGACAGAAAACGAAAACGTCCATGACATTTATTTCGAGGGAAATTTCAATTCCTATACCTACGCAGAAGACGGTGCATCTCTTTACGATGTTTTGAATCTCTTCAACAATAAACGCAAATTGATCCGGGATAAACTCATCCGGGAAATGCAATCCATGAATGAACTGGAAGATTATATTTCTAAAACAGAAGACCTCGAACTGGCTATGATGGTAGAGATTGTGAAAAAATATGAAAACGAAATTCCGGACATTCTTAGGTCGATTAAGAACAAACATCTTGGCAATGACAATAAAGATCAGGCCGAAATGATCTTTTCAACCGTTCATAGATGCAAGGGAATGGAATATGATTCCATCGAATTAGCTCCTGATTTTATAACAGAAGAGAAGGTTCAAAAAACTGTCAGCGATCTTAGAAAAGCTAAGCTGAGTACGACCAAACTCAATGAGGAAATTAACTTGTTGTATGTGGCCATTACGCGCACCAAAAACAAATTATCCATTCCATCCAAATTCATCCCCACCTCTTTTCAAGTGGTTGAAAATTCAGATACCATTCACCTGCTGAAAACCGAAGAAGAAACTCCAATTGAGGAGGAAACAACCGATTTTGAGTTGGCTCCTTCCAAAAGCTATTCCGTAGAAGAATTCCGAACCAGGCATTGCGATGCTTACAAACCATGGACAGAGGATGTTGACATGGAGCTTTCCCAATTATTTATCAAGGGCACGAAAATCAAAGAATTGTCGTCACACTTTGGCAGAACCAGTGGTGCAATCCGTTCACGGATCAACAAATTAAATCTCCGGGAATTCAAAACAAAAAAGCTGGACCAGGAATAAAAAAAACCCGGTCGAATTTCATCAACCAGGTTTTAAAGCAGTAGTAATTTAGACTGTGGTGTCTATGCGCCTTTGCCGGATGTCCGGCATAAGTGCTGGGGTTCTTGTTTTTGTGATTAATCAATTTCAATTCCCACTTTCATCTCTATGACGGAGAGCTATAACGAAACGTTGTTTATGCGTTTGTTAAATTTTTGCGGAAACATTTTCATCCTGTTCAAAATCAGGGTATAAATGAACTAAAAACAAAGATCTTTTAACAAATTGTGCGTTTGGATATTTTTATCCGTTAACACAGCCACTAAGTAAAAGGAAATTTGGTTTGATTTACAATTACAAGAATATTATTCTATTTTTATTTGAAATAAAGATCATTCGTTCTGTTTTTTAATCGTTTAGAGACCGGAGTCAGAATTTTTTTCTCAAAAACCAAAAGTATGTCTGCATTAGATTCCATAGATTCCCAAATAATCGAACTGCTCCAGTCAAATGGAAAGATGAATAACAAAGAAGTTGCTGGTAAAATCGGCTTATCGGTTACTCCTACTTTTGAGCGCATCAAACGCCTGGAGCGCATGGGCGTTATAAAAGGCTACACAGCTTTAATAGACAGAAAGGCGGTGGGTAAAGAATTGAAGGTCGTTTGCCAGGTAAGTTTAAAAAGTCACGAAAAGGAAGGAATTGACGTATTTGAAAAAGCGATTAAGATTAAAGAACTCTCGGAAGTCATTCATGCCTACCACGTTGCCGGCGCTACCGATTATATGCTGATCATAGAAGTGGCAAATATGGAAGTCTATCATGACTTTCTGAAGACCCAGCTATCCCGGATCCCGCATATCGGGCAGGTAAACAGCAGTTTTGTAATGTCAGAACTTAAATAATTCAAAGATTTTAGTCATTTGAAAATTAAAGTTAAAACTTCAGCCTATTCTTTCGACCGCTCAATTTTTTGTCTACATTTAGAATGAACACATAAAACAAAGTATCATGTCAAGTAACAATATAATCTTTGGGCTCCTTGCAGGTGCTGTAGTTGGAGCAGGTATCGGAATTTTATTAGCTCCTGAAAAAGGATCTGAAACACGTCAAATGTTGAAAGATGGTTTGGACAAGGGAAAAGACGGTTTATTGGACAAATTCAGCGAATTATCTCAATTGTTGCAGCGCAAAGCTGAAAATGCCGGCGAAGACATTGGAGATTTTTTGGATAAAGCCATTTCAAGCGGTATTCATGAAAAGGATGAATTAATTTCACTTTTGGAAGACAAACTGGAAACCTTGAAAAAAGGTGCCAAAAAAGCAGCGGCGGCGGCAGCTAAAAGCTAATTTCAATGGCATTTGAAGAATTAAAAGAAAGTACTCGCAACATCCAGGAGGAAACCAAAGCTTACGTAGAAAGCACTGTACAATATTATAAGTTGCTGGGATTTCAATTTGTTATGAAATCAACCCGCACTATTGTAAAGCTGATACTGATTGGTTTCTTCCTGATGATTGCTTTACTATTCGGTTCCATCGCAGCTTCGCTTGCAATCGGAGATGCAGTAAATAATATGGCCTTGGGATTTTTGATTGTTGCCGGTGGTTATTTCGTATTGATTCTTCTAATTATGCTTTTGCGCCTGAAATTCGTTGAGCGATACATTTTACGCACATTTTCTAAACTTTTTTTTAAAGACTAATGGAAAAGTCGAAAATATATTCTTCGTTTGAAGAAATTGACCTTGATCTTCAAATCCTGAAACTCGAGCGTGAAATTCATGCACAAAAGATCAAATTAAATCTTGAAAAAACAGGTGAAAATTTGCGCCCCATCAACCTGATCAATGATTACATCGGAAATTCAGACCGCACCAATCTTTCCATGATTGAACAGACATTCAAAATAATTTTACAGTTCTTAGTAAAACCCGTTAAAGAATAAAAGGTACTTTCGGAGTACTAAATTCATTTCATGAAAAAAGTATTTTTCTTAGACCGGGTACATCCTATTCTTTCCGAAAGACTTGCTCAAAGCGGCGAATACGAATGCATTGAAGCTCATGACTGGACAAGGGAACAATGCGAAACGCAACTAATTGATGCTTACGGCCTGGTAATCCGATCCCGTTTTACGATGGATGAGGCATTCCTTCAATTTACTCCCAATCTTCAATTTATTGCCCGTTCCGGAGCCGGAATGGAAAACATTGACGAGGCTTACTGCTCCAAACAAGGAATCGAGCTGCACAATGCGCCGGAAGGCAATCGCAATGCAGTTGGTGAACACGCATTGGGGATGTTATTATCGATGATGAATAAAATTCACACGGCAAATCGGGATGTAAAAAACGGAACCTGGGACCGCGAAGGAAACAGAGGAGTTGAATTGGATGGAAAAACGGTTGGAATTATCGGATATGGAAACAACGGAAAAGCATTTGCCAAAAAGCTGCGCGGCTTTGATGTAACTCTTCTTGCCTATGACAAATACAAAACCGGTTTCGGAGATGATTTTGTGATCGAAGCTACCCTTGAAGCTGTTCTAAGAAAATCCGATGTGATCTCTTTCCACATACCGCAGAATGAAGAAACCATTCATTTCGCCAACCAGGAATTTTTTGATGCCCTGGGAAAGCCGATTTTCCTGTTGAATTTGTCTCGTGGAAAAATAGTTAAAACTAAATCATTAATTCAATCTATCTTAAAAGGAACAACACTTTCAGCAGGATTGGATGTCAATGAATTTGAGAAAAAATCATTCGAACAATTCTTTGATGAAACTGCAAATGAGGATTTGGATTTTTTACTCGAATCGGATAAAGTATTGCTCACTCCGCACGTCGGTGGCTGGACGACAGAAAGCTACTATAAACTTAGTTATGTTTTAGCCGATAAAATCTTGGAAGTAGAAGAATGAGATTCTCAATTAATTGTAAATCTTAATGATGGCATGCTTGTCATTTAGTTTTACTTGAATGATAAATGATTGATTTTTTGGTAAATCTGAAATTAAGAACTGATTTGTTAGTTCTTTTTTGACTAATCTTCCCGAAAGGTCAAAAACTTCAAATGCTGCTTCCTTTTCACCTTTTACTTTTAATACACCCGCTTTCCACTCCAGGAAAGAACCGTCAAGATCTGCAATACCATTTGTTGCCGGTGTTACAATAAATTCATAGCTGATTGTTTGAACGGCCGAAGAATTTTCAGGAAGATATACATCAAAATAACAAATTCCGTGACCCGGCGTTCCATTCAGCATAGCACCAATAATTAATTTGGTTGCAAATGGCTGATTGGTCAGCAAATTGAAATCGGCGCTGTCACCAACCTCCACATTAAAATGGGAAGACGTTTGATCATCTATTGAGATTTCCCATTCCATGGGAATATTGTCGAAATGAGTCGCTTTCCAGCGAAGCACCGTATCAACAGGACAATCAGAAAAAACCTGGATGTACCAATGGGCCGGAGACTGACTGGTTGTTTTCACCAATAAGGCCGATGAATCGGAGACATGAAATACCTGCGCTTGCGAACTAAGCGACACCAACAAACCGACAGCAATAATCAAACTCTTCATAACAGCACAAAAAAAGCCATCCGCCGGAGCGAACAGCTTAATCAAAAGTATTTAAAAAAAACTAGTTCAAACTACATCTTGTCTCATTATGAAAATTCATTCCACCAAAAACAAGATTTCCTTCATCATTTAAATCTTCACATTTCTTCTTTGCTACGCGCTTTGATTCATGGAAGATTGTAGGATCTGATGTAGTATATGCGTCATTCGTGTAGTAATCACAAGAACAGACATAGTCCTTTTTACAAGAACCTAAGATGACGATTAACAGTATTCCAAGAGATGCTTTTTTCATAGTTAGATAATTCATGCAGTAAATTTAGAATTATTCGGCAATTACTGCAAAGAACATTTCGTTTCTGTATGCACCGTAGTTCCTCCAACTGCTGTGGTATAATCAGCATCCATTTCATCACACTTTTCTGAAGACTTGTCTTTATCGCCCTCAGCAATTTTTGTATTGTCTGTATTCGTCAATGTTCCGTTTGAATAGTACTCACAAGTACAGGTATATTCTTTCGAACAAGAAACCAATCCTCCCACAAGAATCATCCCCATAGCTATTGGGACCAGCAATCCTTTTTTCATAATCTTTCCATTTAGTTATCATTCAAAAATAGCATTTTCATCGTGTGAAGACAAGAAATGCATCATCCAAAATCTTATACCCTAAATCGTGTTTCTCCAATTCAAACTCGAGGATTAACGATTCATCCAGAATACTGATCAGGCTGACCTCCTCTTTTAAATCCGGAATTTGACCTTCTTTCAACTTGTAAAATGCCTCTTTAGCTCCCCACATTAAATGAAGTGCCAGATCGTCCTCCGAAAATTCCAATTCCCGCTCATTCCGAAAATAATCCTGTCCCTGTTTCAATCGGGAAGAAACCGTTTGAATGTCAATACCAACAGCTTGAGAACCTACTATTACGGCAAACCATCCTTTTGCGTGAGAAACCGACAGGAATAATTCAGGGTTTTCCTTCAGATACGGCTGACCCGTTTGCTTATAACCGATCTCCAAGCCATCACAACCCAATTGCTGAAGCAATTTTTGGATTCCTCCTTTTTCTACAGCGCGTTTAGTGATTCCGCCAGCAATCATCTGATCGTACTCATCCAGCCTGAAATAAGCTACTGTAGAATTTGGATTGTTAATAATACTTATCATCATTTACACGCTTGAATCGCTGACAATTCCCCTCAAAAATAGCGTATATTTGTACTCAATTATTCGATGCACGTGATCAAAACCATTTTTAAATACCTTTTCCGTCTTATTTGGATTCCGACAGAACTCTTTTTTGCATTCCTGTTTGTCTTGTTTACAATCGTGCTGTTCAACGCACAAATTGACACTCCTGAAGTTCCAACTATTCATGTTGGTGAGCGAAAAAAAGTGGGGCCGGACCATTATGTCCTGGGAAATTCCTACCTGAAGAAAAACAAATTCGGAGTGTGGGAAATGTACCTGGAAGGAGAGCCTTATGAAAGAGGTGTTATCTATGGAAAATTGGCCAAAGAACTCGTTCAGGAACAGGAAGATATTTTTGTAGGACAGATCAACAATTTTCTACCCAATAAAATGTGGAGACACGTTATTAAATTGATGGTCGGATTTTTCAATAGCGATTTACCGGAGAATATTCCCCTGGAAAATCAGCAGGAGATCTATGGAATTTCTTTGGCTTTCTCTGATCGTTACGACTACATTGCTTCCAAATACACGCGAATCCTGAATTATCATGCCGCGCACGACATTGGACATGCTTTGAACGATTACAGCGTGGTTGGCTGTACATCTTTCGTGGTGAAAGGTCAGAAAAGTGAGAACAAGCAATTGCTGGTGGGAAGGAATTTTGATTTTTATGTCGGCGATGATTTTGCGAAGAATAAATTGATCATTTTCGTCAATCCGAGCAAAGGTTACAAATTCACTTCTTATTCCTGGGCAGGGTTTACTGGCGTAGCTTCCGGAATGAACGAAAAAGGCCTGACAGTAACGATTAATGCATCTAAATCGGATTTACCGACCAGTTCCAAAATGCCGATTTCACTGCTTGCGCGCGAGATCCTGCAATATGCTAAAAACATCGATGAAGCCGTTGCCATTGCTAAGAAACGAAACACCTTTGTTTCCGAAACACTGATGATTTCTTCGGCGGAAGACGGCAAAGCTGTTCTGATTGAAAAATCTCCTAAAAAATTAGGTGTCTATGAAAGTGGAACGGATGTGTTGGTTTGTGCAAACCATTATCAATCGGAACCTTTCCAAAAAGATAAAGTCAACAAAAAGAACATTGCAAACAGCGACTCCAAATACCGTTTCGACAGAATGAAGCAGTTATTAGCCGGAAATCATCCATTAAATCCAATCCATGCAGCTGCAATCCTGAGAGATCAAAGTGCGCTGGACAACGATACACTGGGAATGGGAAATCCGCGCGCATTAAATCAATTGCAGGCACACCACAGCGTGGTTATGCAGCCGGAAAGCAGGTTGTACTTTATCTCCAGTTCGGACTATCAATTGGGAACATTCTTAGGTTATGATCTGACAAAAACCTTCCAAACAAAGCAGATCCAGCTGGTGGATTCCATTCCGCAGGATGCATTTGTAACTTCAGACGCTTACCGCAAATTCAAAGCATTCAAAACGGTGAAGCAGCAAATTACCGCTTATTTGATGTTCGACAAAACGCTGGATCTTTCTGAAAAAGAGATCGCCGAATTCATCAACAACAACTCGGAGTCTTACGTGACTTATGAGCAATTGGGGAAATACTTCCAGAAGAAGAAAAAATATAAAAAAGCGATCTATTCCTACGAAATCGCGCTTACTAAACGCGTCGCTTCACCTCAGATTGAAGAAGAATTGCGAAATTTGATCAAAGAATGTCGAAAAAATGGAAAATAGCAAAGTACTTGAGCAAGTAGTTGAATCGATTAACTATGCTGTTAAGCACGCTCCATTTTACCAGAGACATTTTTCAAACAGCGCAACAGAAAACTTAAGCCCGGAATCTTTTCGGAAGCTTCCTTTCACTACGAAAGAAGATTTGTCTCAGAACAACCGGGATTTTTTGTGTGTCCCATCCAGTCAAATTGCCGAATACGTTACGACTTCAGGCACTTCGGGGAAACCCGTAACGATCTACCTGACGAAGAACGATTTAGTACGTTTAGCCAAAAACGAAAAAGAATCTTTTGAACTCACAGGCGCAAAGGCTGGAGATCTTTTCCAGCTGATGACGACTATTGATAAGCAATTCATGGCCGGATTGGCTTATTACTTAGGCGTTCAGCAACTAAATGCCGGAATGATCCGCATTGGCCCGGGAGTTCCTGCATTGCAATGGAATTCAATCCTGGAAAACAAACCGACCATCTTGATTGCTGTACCAAGCTTTTTAGTTAATCTAATCGATTATGCGAAGCAAAACGGTATCGATGTGAATCAATCTTCCGTTCGTTCGGCTATTTGTATCGGAGAACCTATCCGCGAAGATGATTTGTTGGAAAATGTACTGGCAAAACGCATTCATGCAGATTGGAACATTGAATTATTCTCTACCTATGCATCAACCGAAATGGGTGCCGCTTTTACTGAATGTAGGGCTCACCAGGGTGGACATTTGAATGAAGACCTCATCTACCTTGAAGTTTTGGATGATGATGGGAATGAAGTTTCTGACGGTGAAAAGGGGGAAATTGTGGTGACTACTTTGGGAACAGAAGGAACTCCTCTGATTCGCTATAAAACCGGCGATGTAGCGCGCATATACAGAAATTCCTGCAGCTGCGGAAGAACATCTCCAAGAGTTGGCCCAATTTTAGGCCGTAAGAACCAAATGATCAAGTTCAAGGGAACAACTATTTTCCCTCCTTCAATTTACGAGATCTTTGACAGTCGTTCAGAAATCAGCTGTTACAAAATTGAAGTGGCGAAAGATTACCTGGGCCATGACACGATTACCATTCTTTTGGAAAACCGCATTGAACATTCCCCGGTAATGAACCAGATTATAGAAGAATGCAAGGCAAAATTGCGCGTGGTGCCGCATTTTGTGTTTTTGGAAACCGATTATCTGCGCAGCCAGGTTTATAAAAACCATATGCGCAAACCGGAAAAGATTGTCTTCAAATAAAACTTGCTAGTAACGCGATGTCTCGCGCCCTTGTGTGATAACCACTTTCCATTTCCCGCAAATGCACAAATTTTGAGAGGCGCCTACCGGTCGCCTTCTTCTTTTGGAAAAGATAAAATGGACAATAAGACAAGCGAGACCGGTAGGCTCGCTTTTTCATTTGCGCATTTGCGGTAAATAAAAAAGGCCGCGATGAATCGCGGCCCAAGCATTGTATTAGTATCTTATTACATTTTCACGATGTGTGCGATGGCACTTACCAATGTACTGTGCTTTTTCACGAATGGGTTGGTTTCATCCCAAACATAACCGGCCAAAACGGAACAGATTTGCTGTCTGATTGTTTCGTCAACTTTCTCGCTGAAGAAAATATCTCCCAAAGTTCCCTCGTACCAAGCCAATACATAGGTTCTGAATACGTCGATTCCTTTTTTCAGAACCACACTGTAATCCTTTTCCCAATCTACCTGCTCGCCGTTCAATTGCTTCGCAACTAATGTTGCAGCCTTGTACCCTGAAGAAATCGCCAGTGTAACTCCCGAACTAAAGATCGGATCAAGGAATTCCGTACTGTTTCCGCACAATACATACCCTTCACCATAAACCTGCTTAACAGAAACAGCATAATTCACGATCAAACGCGGCTCGAACATAAATTCCACACCGTCATAACGACCATTCAACCCGGGGAACTCAGCTACTCTTTGCTTGAAAATCTTTCCGCCATCCGCATAGCATTCTTCTATAAAGTCTTTGTTTCCAACGATTCCCACGGAAGCTGTTCCATCTGAAAAAGGAATGGACCAGATCCATGCCGTGTTGTCATTGAATGCGTGAACAAAGATATTTCTTCCGTCTTCAGGAGTTCTTCTTGTATCGTCCAAATGTGCGAAAACAGCTCCACGCGGTGGTGTTGCAACCGGAACTTCCAGGTTGAACATTTGAGGAAGTACACGTCCGTAACCACTTGCATCCATTACAAAACGGCAATGAACTTCATGGATATCTCCGTTCGCATCGCGGTAAGTAACCACCTGCTTGTTCACAGATGTTTTCACATCCGTTACTTCAGCCTGGAATTCTACTTCTGCACCTTGTTTTTCAGCTTCTTTAATCAAAGCATGGTCGAAATCTGCACGTTTCACCTGAAAAGTGTAGGACCAACCATCTGTGTACTGATTTTCGAACAGGAAATCGCAACGTTCTCCGTCGTGATAAAAACAAGCACCGGTCTTCACCTGGAAATTCAAAGCCTCCACTGCAGGAAGCAGGTTCAACTCATCCAGGTAATCCATACTGTGAGGTAATAAGCTTTCACCAATAACAAATCGTGGGAATTGCATTTTTTCCAAAACCAAAACTTTCAAACCCTCTTTGATCAATTTAGAGGAAGCTACAGAACCAGCAGGACCTGCACCAATTACAACAACATCAACTTCTTTAGTCATACATTTTGATTTTTTCTATTACTTGCTTATTATTTACAAAATTAAAAGATGTTACCAAAGCACCAATGGTCGCACCCAAAATTCCATGAAAAATAATGTTCTGACCAGTCAGGAATAAATTAGGAATGTGCGTTTTGGTATTGATCTGTGTGCGGTGTGTGTGCTTGAAGTCCTTCTGGATCCCATACATGGAGCCATCGGGAGTGGAAACATAATCTCTGTAGGTAATAGGTGTGGAAGAATAACTGTGTCTTACTTTGGACCTGATTCCCGGAAAACGTTCTTCCATTCGGTCTAAGATGCGTTCTTCGCACATTTTTTTGAATGTTTCATACGCTTCTTCACGCGTTCCTTCCTTCACAATGGTGCGAACGGAAGCTTCCCAGGTCTTGAACTCATTAAAATCGAGGTAACACATTACTGAAATAGATTCTGCATACTCTTTGGTATTCTTAGAAACCTGTGCCGAAGTAAAAGTCATTTGCGGCCAGGAATCATTGAAGCGGAACTCTTCGTCCCAAATATTATCGGTGTAATAATCGTAATAATTTGAATTGAAATAAGGCAGCGTGTTCTCTTCCAGGGACAAATAGATCATGAATGATGCTATTGTATTCGGTAGTGCGTTCACCCGATTTGCATATGCCGTTTTAAAGCGGTCTCTTCCCAAAAGATGAATGGTTTCTTTTGGGTGCATGTTCGAAATCACAAAATCACATTCAAATTCAGATCCATCCGAACAAATAAGTGACCGAATTGTTCCCGATTCGTTATAATTCGCGCCTATTACTTCTTTTCGTCTCAAAACCTCGCCGCCATTTTCTGCGATCCTCTTCATCAACAGTTTTGCGATCTGTGATCCGCCGTTTACAAAACGATAACTCCCTTTAATGAAGCTGTTCAGGATCAATGCTACGACGTAGAATGGCGTAACTCCTTTCAATCCGGCATACAGAGGTCCGGATCCCAAAATTACTTTGATCAGGTCTTCATTATTGGTTAGAGTCGCCAAATGTTCCCAGGCCCCAACTTCCAGAACTTCATTGTGTTCTACATAATTGATCTCTGATTCCAGCTCGATATTGTAAAGCGGAAAATAAGTACAAAACAATCGCAGTTCATCTACAATCCGATCAACGTCTTGGTGGTTTTCCGGGAAACTGATTTTTAGCTGATCTCTGAAATTATCGTAGCCGATTCCATGACTGGCAGTAGTTCCGTTTGCCAAACGAATAATATCAAAGGCATTTTCGTCGAGGCGCTTCATTTCCAGATCATCGTAGATCTCCAAATACTTGAAAATGCGGTAGAGATTCTCTCCATGATCCAAACCTCCTACATAGTGAACTCCGGTATCAAAAATCTTCTTATCACGACTGAAAACCTGCAGAGAACCTCCAACCTGGTGATTCTTCTCCAATATCTGAACATGATATCCGTTCTTAGCCAATATCAGACCGCTTACCAGGCCGCCGATACCACTACCGATTACTACTATTTTCTGTCCGGAATTCAACTTAAAGTTTTTTAAGGATCATCAATACGTTTGATGTTTTTGATGAATGTTCAATCAATTCGAATCCAAATCCGTTCTCATTTGCAAAACGCTCAATTTCTTTAGCAGACAGAAATGAAAGATCATTCGTTGTCTTATTAAAATTAAACCATTTTGTGGAAAGCGTCTCCGTTAGTTTGGTGTTTTTCAGTCTGTCCCGGAATTCGATAATTCCGTCACGGATCACAATGATTCCATTTGCTCCCAGCTTCGTATTCACCTTATTCAACAGATCAATTTGTTCTTCCGGACGCAAATAATGAATCACATCATTGAAGAAATACACGTCCGACTCGGGTAATTCCCATTCGCGAATATCTGCAGACTGGAAACTCAAATTCCCGGATCTCTTGACACAATTATCTGCAACGGCCACTTTTTCTTCATCGTAATCCATCCCTATAATTTCACGTGAGGGATCAAAATAATTCAGGAACACGGACAGGTAACCGTAGCCACAACCTACATCCACAATGCGTTTTCGTGAACCGATCAATGCATTATAGTAATCAAAGTTCTTACGTTCCATCATCCACTTCACCCGCACGTACCATTCCAAAACAGGACCTTTGAGCAGGTAATTTTCCATCACTTTTCGGGTGTAGAAAGATGTGTTTGCATACCGCTTTCTAAAAACAGCCATACCTGAACGCATGACTTTTACCGTGCGCTTCGAAAAATCACTGTACGATTCTTCAGCTTGCGGATATAACCTATCAAGCGGCTTTATCAGAATTTGTCCCTGATTAATGATCAGATCATTTTTCGGGTTCACTTCGTGATTTCCAAGGATTAGTAGCGGTTGAATCGGAATATTCAATTCTTTTGAAATGTAGAATGCTCCTTTGTGGAAACGTTTAATTTCTCCATCCGCACTCCGGGTTCCTTCCGGGAAGATTACCAGTGAATATCCCTGATCAATTCGTTCTTTGATCTCATCGAGGCTTCCGTTCGCACCTTCTTCGGCAAATAAATAGCCTCCGTAACGAATGAACGGTGCGAAAATCGGGGAATTGTAAACCCATTTCTTTACCATGATAATCGTTTTCGGGTTGAGCATCAATACCACCAAAATATCCAGGAAAGAGGTGTGATTCGGCGTAATAATACTCGGGTTTTTATAATCCAGTTTATGTCTGTCAACTATTTTTTTCGTCACATGTAATCCTGCGTAAATGGTAGATTTAGCTAATTTCGAAATAAAGAAATTAAGGATGTTTCGTTTGTGGATCCGCTTCATGGGTGTTGGAATCAGGATGAAGATCAAAATGATATTCAGAACCAAACTTCCCAGGAAGAAATAGAAGAATAAAAGCAAACTATAAATGAAGTAGAAAAACGTAATCGGTCCACGTCCTTTCTCTTTCCTGTTCAATACAAAGAAATTGTAAACCCGCGGCTGAACGAAAAGGGTGATCAGCATGATCGAACCGATCCCGATAACGCTGATCGCGCCAATGGAATGAATGGCAGGATGTTTTGCAAAAATAAGAACACCCGTGCCGATGATTGTTGCAATCCCGGAAAGGATAATTCCGGACTGAGTCGATTTCAATGAATTAACGCCGCTTCTCGCCTGCTGAATGAGTCCATCGGTAGTGAAAATGCTGAAATCGTCGCCCAAACCAAAGATGAAGGTTGCAACAATTATATTGATAAAGTTGAACGGAATATCAAAAATGCTTGCTATTCCCAGGATCCAAATCCAGCCCAAAACCATTGGGAAGAAAGCAAACAAGGTCAATTCGATTCTTCCGTAAATGACCAACAAAGAAAAGAAAACCAGCATGGATGAAAACAGGAAAAGGTAATCGAAATCCTGTTTCACCACATTCAGCATCGATTTTGCCATTTCTGAAATATCCAAAACAAATACTCCGTCAATTTCTGCCAATTCCGCTTTTACAAGATCCTGCTTATCTTTTTTAACCGTAATCGAGGTTACATAAGTATGCCGTCCGTGGTCTTCCGAAACAAATTTGTTCAATCCGATTTCTTTTACAAGCTCCTGACCTTCCTGTTTGTCAAAATCAAACGATTCCGTTGAACGGAAGAAAGGCTCAAATCCTGCAGGGTTCAATCCATATTCAGGTGCAAGTGACGTAATTTGATCTTCCACCCCCTGATTGGCTTTCCAGAATTCAGACCAGCGCTTATCAGACTCTTCCAATGTCTGATTGGAAGGAAGATATGGCGATACCGAAACAAATTCAGAAATTCCGTATTGTTCTTTGGTAGAAACGAATGTCTTATAAACAGCATCATTTTGTGAACGTGCACTCTCCCTGGTTGGAGCCGATGAAAAAACAAACAGTTTCTTATCGGTATTCGGATTGATTCCGGTGTAGAATTTCTCCTTTTCTTTCAATTCCGGAGTATGGAATGAAAGGTTATTCATATCCGAATCAAAACCCACATTGGAAGACTTGTATAAGAAGACCAAAGAGACTAAAGTGATCACTAGAAATGAAATTCTTACGAACGTTTTACTTAGTTTAAAATTAAATTTATAGTTATTATTATCCTTGATTCGAATTTTAAGGATCTCAATAATAGCGGGAAGAAACAATAAGGTAAAGATGACTGATCCGGATAAAGTACAAAGTGCAATCAACCCAAAATTCTGAAGAACAACCGAATTTGTGAACAACAATCCACCAAGCGCCGCAATCGTAGTAAAACTGCCTAAAGTCATCGGTGAACTGATTTCTTTGACCGTTTTCACCACACTTCCCAAATGTTTCAAATGAGTAAAGAAATGGAACGAATAATCCAACACAATACCCAGTAAAACAGAAGAAGTAGCTAAAGAAATGGCCGAGATATCGGGGTGCAGATAACCCACCAATCCTGCACCGCTTAAAATTCCGAAGAATCCCGGAAGCAAAAAATAAAGCGGGGCCAAAACACTTCTGTAGTAGAAGATCAACAATAGTAAAATGGCTGTAATACTAATGATTGCCGTTAAAGATGAATCAGCCTTGACTTGCTTTGCATTTTCAACCGCTATCCGGAAAGTCCCGAAATAATCAAAGCCCAGATTTTTCTCCCTGGCCTTCGTTTGTTTGAATTTTTCCAGGCGATCCGCAAAAGCTTCCAGTTTCTTGGTGTCTTTTTGGTTCAGATCAATGGTTCCGAAGAAAAAAGCATATTGCTCATCCCTTGAATAAACCACTCCGTCTTTCACCAGGTAATTGCTGGAATCTGTGTTGGGATTTAACTGCTTCAACTGCCCATAAAACAGGCCCAAAGGATCGTTTGCTGCCAGTTTGCTGATAAAGAATGCGTTCGGACCTGTCAGCAATCCTGCAGTTCGCTTCAATCCTTTTTCAATAGAATCCGATTGAAGCTTCCCTTTTATCTGCTTATAATCCTCTTTTGTGAGGTTGCGAACGGAACTCTTTTGAAGAAAAGCAATCAAAGCACCTTCATCAACTGTTTTTACAACCTCTATATCTTTCAGTTCTTTGGAGAACTGTTTTTCAAGATCTGCTTTCAAGTTTTCCAGCTTCTCCAGGGTGATTTCTTCGTCTTCCTGAGCTTTTATAGAGAATACAACCTGTTTGTTGAGTTTATTCTTTTGAACGATCTCGTTGAATTTCTTGAATTCCTTTCCCTGCGGGAAAATAGCGTACAAATCCTGGTTGATTCTCAGTTTAGAAACACCAATGAGCAAAAAAGCGAGCACAAGTGTGAATGTTCCCCAAAAAAACAGTCTTTTTTTAAGAAAAAACTCAACAATACGCGCGCAAATTTGACCGATCATTTTTTGTGTTAGTTTCAGGAAGAAGGAGAAATATTAGCGGGCAAAGCTACAAAAATATCTCATGCAGTGAGTTTTGTGCCGTTTTTGTATGCATTCAGTAATTTTTTGAATCGTGGTTTGTCCCATTTTTTCAGAATGATCAAAGATGCGTTAAAAGCAGTTTTAACTGCAATGGGTACACCACCTCCCAATTCTGCCCATTGACCGCCAATAATCAGGTTTTTCACCGGCGTGCGGTAATGAGCGATTTTACTTTGCATGTTCTTTTTTCCCGGGCGTGTTCCCATCATAGAACCGTTCTTATTTCCGGTATAGCGCTGATAGGTAACAGGCGTAGCCACTTCGTAAAACAAAATATGCTTCCTCAAGTCGGGACACATTTTAGCCTCCACACGATCAAAAATGATCTGGGCAAACTCGTCTTTTAGTTTTTTATAGGCTTCCGTACGAACGAAATCTCCCTTAGCATTCCTTTCAGTTTTCCAGTTATCCATGTAATCGATCCAGGCCGGAACATACAGAGTAACGGTTCCCTGTCCTTCAGGAGCCATGGTATTATCTCTAACAGTTGGCGCCAAAACAGAAATGGCAGATTTATGCGGATCTCCTGAACTGTGTTCGTCACGCGTACTGGATTCTTCACAAATAATCGTTAGTTCATGTCCGAAGCCCAAACTTTCTGCCGTGCAGTCCAAAGCTATGGAGATCGTCACCGAAGAACTATACATTTCGGAATCGTTGAGTGTTTCAAAGAATTTAGGCGGGACCAAATTTTGCGGTACTAATTTTCGATACAGAAAATCCACGTCACAAGCCGCAATCACATACTTTGTTTTTACGCTGTATTCTTTTGCGCGATTTTTATAGCGAACTGCCGTGATTTCTTCGTTTTCAAAATCAAAACCAACAACTTCTGAACTCAAACGGACTTCACATCTATCAGGAATAGCCTGCTTTTCCAACCACTCCGGAATCACCTGGCTTCCACCAATGGGTGGATTTTGATAATCCTTGTTGTAAGCCCATGCAATAGGGAAAATGCACGACAACAAGTCGCGTTCTGTGCAGAAAAGTTCCTGCAGATCCGGATCTTTAAAGAATTTACTCAACCCTTTCTTTACCGCCTCATCTCCTGCTCCACCTACTGCATATGGAATCAACGGATAAATAATTCCCAGCTGTTTCATTCGGAAGAATGGGATCTCAAGGGGAGATTTGGTTTCAACCGACTGAAAAAACTCGGCAAAACGCAAAGAAACCTTCGCAATGCGCCTGGCAACTTTAAAAAATCGCTGAATTCCTTCTTTTTCATGGGGAAAATCCAAAATCAACTGATCTCTCAATTCATCCGGGTTATCTGTAAGCAGGTAATCGTGATTGGTTGAAATGTGCCGTTGAATGCGCTTCATCAGTTGAGGTTTCGGATAATCTTCCCCCAACATTTTAAAAACACGCGTTACCGTTCCAACTTCATTGTATTGGTTGAGCCAATGGATTGCCGTATCAAAAACAAAATCCTTCCTTTCAAAACCCTGTAAATAACCACCAATCAAATAATGTTTTTCCAACACAAGTACTTTCATTCCTGATCTGGATAACAGCGCTGCGGAAAGCAAACCACTTACACCGGAGCCGATGATGGTGACGTCAAATTCTTCGTTCATTTCGGCTTCAAAATTAATGAAATACCGCTTTCAAAGCTTCGATCTTTCCATTTTTAGCAAATTGCTAACTACTAAGAATCAACATTCGGGTAAAACACTGTTTTTTTTTCCTAACTTTGACGCCAATTTTAAATTAACCCGATCGAACAACAAGTAAAAACTAATACTCGGAATTCGGTAGTAGATTGAACCCATGAAAGCATTAAACTCTTTGTACGAGGCACAAAAAATTGCCTTTAGTCCGTTTGTATTCCAAACTGTTTATACAATGTCGAGCCTTGGAATCATGGACGAATTGTATGAAGAAAAAGAGGGCTTAACCATCGAGGAAATCGCAAAACGAAAAAATATCAGCGAATACGGAGTTCGTGTTTTAGTAGAAATGGCTAAAGCTGCTGACATCCTGGAGCTGCATGAAAATAAATACACACTTTCCAAAATCGGGTACTTTTTGACGCGCGACGAAATGACGAAAGTAAACCTGATGTTTACACAAGACATTTGCTACAAAGGATTATTTCACCTGAAAGATTCCATTTTGAATGGAAAACCGGAAGGATTGAAAGAAATTGGTCCGTGGGCAACTATTTATGAAGGATTATCACTTTTACCGGAGCCATTAAAAACTTCGTGGTTCGAGTTCGATCATCATTATTCCGATAATTCATTCGGGGAAGCGTTGAAAATCATTTTTAAACACCACCCGAAACACATTTACGATATTGGCGGGAACACTGGAAAATGGGCCGTTGCAAGTACGAAACACGATCCGAATGTACGTGTAAGTATTTTTGACCTTGGCGTTCAATTGAAAGTTGCCAAAGCAAATATTGATGCGATTCCGGAGATTAAAGACCGCGTGGATTACAACGAGCGCAACATGCTTGATCCGAATTCTGAGATCCCGACAGGTGCAGACGTTTACTGGATGAGCCAGTTCCTGGACTGTTTCAGCGAAAAAGAGATTGAAGCAATCTTGTTGAAGATCAAGAAAAACATGAAACCGGATGCTACTATCTTTATCATGGAAACATTTATAGACGATCAGCGTTTCCCCGCAGCAGAGTTTAGCTTAATTGCTACTTCGCTTTATTTTACAGCATTGGCAAATGGAAACAGTAAAATGTACTCTTCTTCTGCATTAAAATACATTATTGAAAAAGCAGGATTCGAAACCGTTGCAGAACATCCGCTTCACGAGGATCGTTTTCACACTATTCTTGAAGTTAAATTACCGAAATAAGTTACTCCCCACTTTAACGTAACATGAACAAACTTGATTTAAAACAAATAGAGTCCTTTAGTCTTGAAAAGAAGGAATACATCATTTCAGACGATGTTCGTAAGGAATTGGAACGCTCGTTTTCTTTCCTTCAGGAATTTTCAAGTGATAAGATCATCTATGGAATCAATACAGGTTTTGGGCCCATGGCTCAATTCAAAATAGATGAAGACAAACTAAATCAGCTTCAGTATAACCTGATCAGAAGTCACTCTTCCGGAACAGGAAATGTATTGGATGCCGAATCAGCAAGAGCAGTTGTACTTTCCCGGCTAACGAATTTCATGCAGGGAAATTCAGGGGTAAGTTATGGAGTGATTGAACAATTGGTTCAATTTCTAAACCATGACATCATTCCTGAGATCTTTGAGCACGGTGGTGTTGGAGCAAGCGGTGATTTGGTTCAACTGGCTCATTTGGCGCTAAACCTGATCGGAGAAGGGTACGTATACATTGACGGTGTTCGCAGAAAAACTTCAGAAGTTTTAGCTGAGAAGAACATCACTCCTTTGAAAGTAAAATTACGCGACGGATTAGGTTTGATGAACGGAACTTCCTGTATGTCGGGAATTGGTTCTGTGAATTTGATCTATTCTTACCGTTTATTGGATTGGGCAATAGCTGCTTCCACCATGATCAATGAGATCGTAGAATCATACGACGATTCTTTCTCCGTAGGTTTGAATGAGGTGAAATTACACGCGGGTCAGCAATCCATTGCAAAATCAATGCGTGACTTTTTGAAAGACAGCACCTTGATTAAAAAACGTGAAGAGCTTTTCACAGACGATAAAGCTGCTGAAACAACCGAATTCAAAAAGAAAATCCAGGAATATTATTCCATTCGCTGTATTCCGCAAATCCTTGGTCCGGTAAAGGACACTTTGGATTACGCGAAAACGATCCTTGAAAACGAGATCAATTCTACGAATGATAATCCGGTGGTGAGCCTGGAGCGTGAAAATGTATTCCACGGAGGAAACTTCCACGGAGATTACGTTTCATTGGAAATGGACAAGATCAAATTGGTGATTACTAAATTGACCATGCTTGCAGAAAGACAGTTGAACTTCCTGTTGAACAGTAAGATCAACGGAGTTTTTCCTCCCTTCCTGAATACACAAACTTTAGGATTAAACTTCGGGATCCAGGGAATGCAATTTACTGCAACTTCTACCACTGCCGAAAACCAAATGCTTTCAAACTCGATGTACGTACACAGTATTTCCAACAACAACGATAATCAGGACATCGTGAGTATGGGAACAAACAGTGCGGTTATTGCTAAGAAAGTGATTGAGAATGGTTTCCAGGTTATGGCTATCCACATGATGTCTGTTTGCCAGGCTATCGATTTACTGGATGAAACCAAGAGAAACAAACTTTCTTCTAAAACGAAAGAAATTTATACTCAAATTCGTGCTGTATCTCCGACAATTAATGAAGATATTCCGCAATTTGAAGCTATACGAGAAGTAACAAACACCCTTAAGAAAACAACTCTTGCCCTATGAAATCTGCTCTGATCACAGGTGCTTCCAGAGGAATCGGTCGTGCAATCGCACTACAAATATCCCAGGATTTAGGCCTTCATATCTTAATCAATTACGCTTCCAATAAAGCTGCTGCTGAAGAAACTTTGAGTTTAATTCAACAAGCAGGCGGAACGGGTGAATTGATGCATTTTGATGTAAAAGACGGTGCCGCTGTAAAAACGGCTGTGGAGAACTGGTATTCAGCTAATCCGGAAGGAATTATTCATACATTGGTAAACAATGCCGGAATTACAAAAGACAACCTGTTTCCCTGGGTAACCGAAGAAGATTGGGATGCTGTTTTGAACACTTCTTTGAAAGGAATGTATAATTGCACACAAGCAATTATACAACGTATGTTGAGACAACGAAGCGGACGCATCATTAATATCGCATCTTTAAGCGGATTGAAAGGTGTTCCCGGACAAACCAATTACTCTGCTGCAAAAGGTGGCATGATAGCTGCAACAAAAGCACTTTCCCAGGAAATTGCAAAACGAAATATTACGGTAAATGCGATCGCTCCGGGATTCATTGAATCAGACATGACTAGCGACCTGGATATGAACGAATTAAAAAGAATGGTTCCTGCCAACCGCTTTGGAAAAGTGGAAGAAGTAGCGTACCTTGCGAGTTTTTTAGCTTCTGATAAGGCAGCTTACATTACTGGTGAAGTGATTAATATTAACGGAGGAATTTACGCTTAACTATGGAACATCGTGTAGTAATTACCGGAATTGGTGCCTACTCGTGTTTGGGTGAAAACCTGGATACGGTTCTGGAATCCCTGCGTCTTGGGCGCAGTGGAGTTATTTACGATGAGCAGCGTGAAGAATTTGGATACCGCTCTTGTTTTACCGGAATGGTTGCCGAACCGGATCTGACTCCTTTCTTATCCCGTCGTCAGCGTATCGGAATGCATCAACCGGCTCGTTATGCCTTCATGTCCACAAAACAGGCAATGGAAGGGTCCGGACTCGATGCGGATTTTCTCGATAAAACAGAAACAGGAATTATATTCGGAAACGATTCAACAGCCGGTGCTGTGATTGAAACCGTAGATAAAGTTCGAGCGAAGAAAAACACAACACTTATCGGAAGTGGAGACATTTTCCAAAATATGAACTCAACCGTGAACATGAATCTTTCAACGATTTATAAATTGAAAGGTATGAATTTCACGATTTCTGCTGCCTGTTCTTCAGGGTCTCATTCTATTGGAATGGGTTACTTACTGATCAAACAAGGATTGCAGGAACGCGTAGTTTGCGGTGGAGCACAAGAGATAAACGTTTTTGCAATGGCAAGTTTCGATGGTTTAGGAGCATTCTCAGTTAGAGATGCCGCGGCTTCAATGGCCAGCCGACCATTCGACAGAGACCGCGACGGGTTGGTCCCATCCGGTGGTGCTGCAACAGTTATTATCGAATCTTTGGAATCTGCTTTGAAAAGAAACGCTCCAATCTATGGAGAAATCGTTGGATTTGGGTTCTCTTCGAACGGAGATCACATTTCTAATCCAAACTTCGACGGTCAGTTCAGATCCTTGAACATGGCTTTGAAACAAGCGAATTTAACACCAAAAGATATTGATTACGTAAATGCGCACGCTACTTCAACTCCGATAGGAGATTCTACAGAAGCAGAAGCGATTTTCAACGTACTGGGCTCCAAAGTTCCTGTAAGTTCTACCAAAAGTATGACCGGGCACGAATGTTGGATGGCCGGAGCAAGTGAGATTGTTTATTCCTTGTTGATGATGAATAATGACTTTATTGCACCGAATATTAATTTTGAAAATCCCGATGAACATTCGGAAAAAATCAATATTATTCCAAGCTACCGGGAACAGAATATTGATTGTTTCTTATCGAATTCATTTGGATTTGGAGGAACCAATTCCTCATTGATTATCAAAAAGTTTAAAAAATAAGAGTTACCTAAACGACATGAAAAGAGAAGACATCATTCTTACGACAAAGCAATTTTTATCTGAAGAATTTGAAGTAGATGCAGCATTGATCCAGCCGGAAAACAACTTACAGGCTACTTTAGACCTTGACAGTTTAGACTACGTTGATTTGGTGGTTGTTATCGAAGAGAATTTGGGGATCAAGCCTACTGCTGAAGATTTCAAAACAATTGAAACTTTTAACGATTTCTACGATTTAGTTGAGCAACGTTTGAACGCTTAAAGGTGAATGGAACAAAAATGGGATGGTAAAACCAAAGGTTCGCTTTGGGGGTATAAGTTCTTTATCTACTCTATTCGGTTTTTAGGGGTTCGATTTGCCTACTTCTTTTGTCTCGGAGTTTCCGGGTACTTTTTGCTTTTTTCACGCAAACCGCGCAGAGCTTTGGTTTCCTTCTATCAAAAAGGATTCAATTACAGCAAGTGGAAAGCGATTAAATCAAGCGCCAGGAATTTCTATTTGTTCGGACAGACGCTGATCGACCGGATAGCTCTGAAAACTCCCCGGAAAAGAATCTTTACTTTTCGTTTTAACAACGAAGAAGCTCTGATTAGGATGAATGAAGCGGGTAAAGGTGGATTTCTTTTCTCTGCTCATTTAGGCAATTGGGAAAATGCAGGAAACCTTCTTGGGGAAAGAATCACTCTAAAGATCAATATCCTGATGCTCGACGCCGAAGTTCAAAAAATCAAAGCGTTTATTGAAGACTCTGCCGGGAAATCGCACTACCAGCTCATCCCGATTAAAGATGATCTTTCCCACCTTATCTTGATCCACCAGGCATTAAAACGCAACGAATTAATTGCTTTGCATGCCGACAGAACCACACCCGGTCAAAAGAACTTTAGATTGCCGTTTTTGAACGGTTTTGCAGAATTCCCCGCAGGACCATTTATTATGGCGCATAAATTCAAAGTTCCGCTTACCTTTGTATACGCCGTTAAATCAGGAAGTACGCACTACGAATTAAGTGCTACCGATCCGCTCACAGAGTTCGAATCACCTGAAAAAATAGCAGAAACGTATGCAAAATACTTGGAAAAACAAGTGAAAGCAAGCCCAACCCAATGGTTTAATTTTTTTGAATATTATGTTGATTAGCAAAGAAAATATCACGTCAATTATTCCACAAAGAGCTCCTTTTGTAATGATTGACAGCCTTTTGACAGCAGATGAAACGGGTTTTAAAACCGAATTTAAGATTGCATCTGACAATTTGTTCTTAGAAAACGCTGTTCTATCCGAATCAGCATTGATTGAAAATATTGCACAAACCTGCGCTGCCGGCTTTGGTTATTTGAACAGCCTGGTAGAAGGCGGCGAACCGAAATTGGGTTTCATCGGCGCAGTGACTCATGTAAACGTGCAGCAAGCGGCAAAAGAAAACGACCTCATCGAAACCTCCGTGGAAGTATTGAGCACTTTTGATACCATTCACTTAGTGGAAGGAACGGCAAAATCAAACGGAAATGTGCTGGTGAGCTGCCAAATGAAAATTGTTCTGGCATGAAAATCCTAAAATCTTCCATTCGCGTACCGATTCGTTTCAGTGAAACGGATGCAATGGGTGTTGTATGGCATGGAAACTACCTGAAATTCTTTGAAGATGCGCGTGAGCAATTCGGGAGAGATTATGGCGTCCAGTACCTGGATATTTATGCCCAGGGATATTTCGTTCCGATTGTAAAATCGGAAATTTCACACAAAGCCTCCATCTTTTTTGGAGAAGAAGCATTGGTAAATGTGATCCTTGAAAAACACGATTCCGCCAAAATTGTCTTTCGTTACGAAGTAATCAATGAGACAACCAAACAAGTTGCAGCAAAAGGAATGACCATGCAGGTATTCATGTTTGTTTCGGATCGAACCTTAGAATTGATCAAACCTGAATTCTACCGCATTTGGGAAGAAGCTCAAAATTGGATAGATGCATAAGCCGGTTTACATATCACCGATTTCATTAGTTACTCCGCTTGGAAACACGGTTGAGCAGCATGTTGATGCTTTTCAAAAAGGTATTTCCGGAATTAAAACGGTTGAAAACGGGGGTTTTGAGGATACACCCATTCCGTTAGCTAAACGGGAAGAAATTTCTGCCAATCGCTACGATACGCTTTTAAGAGAAGCTCTTGAAAAAGCACTTGTCAAAGTCTTAGGTTTTCCTCAAAAAACAGCTGTGATCGTTAGTTCAACGAAGGGAAATATTGATTTACTTCCGGGTGACACCTTTGCGAGTACGCAGCCAATCATACACGAATTTTTTCCGGGAACAGAAGTGTTCATTATTTCTAATGCATGCATTTCCGGAGTCATTGCCATTAATACAGCAGCAGATTATTTGCTGGCTGGGAAATACGAACAAGTAATTGTTATCGGAATCGATGCGGTTTCTGATTTTGTTTCCTACGGTTTTCAAAGCTTGTTTGCCCTGAGCAGTGAAGCTTGTAAACCATTTGATAAATCCAGGAACGGAACTTCCTTGGGTGAAGGATGTGGAATTGTCCTGGTTTCGACTCAAAAACCGAAAGATTTTGCCGTTTTGTACAAAGGCGGATCGTCTTCCAATGATGCCAATCACATTTCCGGCCCTTCCCGAACAGGAGAAGGTTTGGTCAGATCCATCGAAAAAACATTGAAACGAAGCGGTTTAAGTACTGCTGACATTGATTTTATTTCGGCACACGGAACAGCTACTGTTTTCAATGATGAAATGGAAAGTATTGCTTTTGGAAGAACGCACTTAGACCATGTTCCGCTCAACAGCATGAAAGGCTATTTCGGCCATACTTTGGGAGCTGCGGGAATTTTGGAAACGATCATGAGCATTGTTTCTATGGAAAAGAGCATCCTGTTTCCAAACCTTGGCTTTCAGGAAACAGGAACCAGTGTGCCATTGAATATCATTCAAAACATCGAATCAAAAGAATTGAAGACCGTTTTGAAGACCGCTTCCGGATTTGGAGGAGGAAATGCAAGTTTAATCTTAGAAAAACTACCGTGAAGATCCTGGCACATAGTTACGTTTCTCCGAAAGGAGTGTATCTGAACGGAAAGGCCCTTTTCGTTGGATTGGACGAAGAGAACCCGCTGAAGTCAGCCTATCAGCAGCTCAATGCGGACTATCCGAAGTTTTACAAAATGGATGTTCTTTCCAAAATGGCATTCATCGGAACAGAAATCCTGCTTCCGTTTTTTCCCAAAGAGCTTGACCAGGAGAACGATCTTCAACTAATCTTTGCAAATAGTTCTGCCAGTCAGAATACAGACAACCTGTTTGTAGAAAGCTACGAACAGCTAAAAAAACCCAGCCCTTCCCTGTTTGTCTATACTTTGCCGAATATCGTAACCGGAGAATTATGTATCCGCCACAAATGGTATGGTGAAAATTGCTTTTTCGTGGAAGAAGCCTTTCATCCGGCTCATTTTGCGGAATGGTCACAAATAGCGTTAAATAAGGGAAATAATAGCTGTTTATGTGCCTGGGTAGAAGCAAAAACGAATGGCGAACAAGAATGTTTCCTATTTTTGCTGACTAATTCAGAAAGCAAAGAACATTCAATCGAATTTGAACTTTCAACTCTAATTAAACAATACAGAAATGAGTGACTTAAAAGAAAACCTAAAGGCTCAAATTATTGAGCAATTGAACCTTGAAGATTTAACACCTGCAGACATCCGGGACGATGCTCCTTTATTCGGAGAAGACGGACTTGGACTGGACTCGATTGATGCTTTGGAATTCATTGTTTTACTGGATTCTAACTACGGAATTAAAATTGCTGATCCGGCTGCAGGAAAAGAGATCTTTCATTCGGTGAATACTTTAGCAGATTACATTTCTAAAAATCAATAAATGCGCATTTACGTTACTGGATATGGCGTTATTTCTTCTATCGGTGAAAACGTAGAAGAAACTTTGCTTTCCCTGAGTTCTGAAAAAACCGGGATTAAGCAAGGTCAAAAGCCCTATACAGAGCGTTTCAAAGTCGGTGAAATCCGCTGGAGCAATGCCGAATTGGTCGCCCGTTTTGAATTAACGCAGCATGCTTCCAGAACCGCTTTGCTTGGAATGATAGCCGCTAAAGAAGCTTTTAAGGGACATGCACTAAATCCTGCTGTCAGAACCGGCTTAATCTCCGGAACATCTGTGGGCGGAATGGACGTCAGTGAAATTGCCTACAAAGACTTTTTGAACGGTGAAAGTGATGATTTGGAGATTTACAAAAATCATCCCAGCGGCTCAACCAGCGAACAAATCGCAAAAGAACTGGGAATCGACGGATATGTCAATACCATTTCTACTGCTTGTTCCTCTGCAGCGAATTCAATCATGCTCGGAGCAAGAATGCTTTTGAGCGGACAATTGGATCGCGTGGTCGTTGGTGGAACGGATGGGCTTTCCCAATTCACCATTTCAGGATTTCGTTCTTTAATGATCTTCGATGACGAATGGTGCAGACCTTTTGATGAAAGTCGAAAAGGGTTGAACCTGGGTGAAGGTGCCGGGTTTTTGGTTCTGGAAACCGAAGAAACACTCAAAAAATCCGGTAAAGAACCTTTGGCTGTTCTTTCAGGCTGGAGCAATGCTTCGGACGCTTATCATCAAACAGCTTCTTCCCCGGAAGGACTCGGAGCAACACTTTCCATGAAAGGCGCTTTGGCAATTGCCGGTTTGAATCCGGATGATATTGATTACATCAATGCACACGGAACAGCAACTCCAAACAACGATCTTTCGGAATCTCACGGTATAAAAACGGTTTTTGGTACAGCTGTACCCCCATTCAGTTCCACCAAAGCCTATACAGGTCATACCTTAGCTGCCTCCGGAGGAATTGAAGCTGTGTTCAGTATTTTAGCTCTGAACAAAGGGCTTTTATTGCCAAATCTGAATTTCAGACAGGCGATCGAAGAAACAGGCCTGATTCCGATCAAAAACTTTTCAGAAGGAAATTCTGTAAATCATATCTTATCCAACTCCTTTGGATTCGGAGGAAATAACTCAACGATCATTTTAAGCAAGGTTTAATATGTATTTCATTCAACATATAGAATCAATTACTCATCAGAACTCGTTTCAGAAAGAAAACATCTGGGATAATCTGAAGCCTTTGACCGCTGAAAATGGGTTGATCTCTCCGGATTATAAAAATTACATTCCGGTTGCAGCGCTTAGAAGATTGAGCACTATTCTCCGCATGGGAATTACTGCCTCTAAAGTTTGCCAGGAAAAAGTTTCCCGTGAGTTCGATGCAATTTCGGTAGGAACCGCATTGGGGTGTTTGACAGATACTGAAAAATTTTTAGTCACAATCAATAGTGTGAGCGGAGACATTCTTTCTCCAACTGCTTTTATTCAAAGTACTCACAATACCATTTCCGGTCAGATTTCTTTAGATCTGAAGAATCACTCATACAATATGACACATACTCAAAACGCGCTTTCATTTGAAGTTGCGTTGAAAGATGGTCTTTTGTGCATTGATGAAGGAAAAAATTCCGTTTTGGTCGGAGCAACGGATGAAGCCATTCCATTTTTAGAGCGGTTACGGGGTTCGGTGATCGGAACAGAAAAACCATTTACTTCCGGAGCTACTTTTATGGTCTTGTCCGGGGAAAAAGGAAATTCAATTGCCGGGATCCAAGCTTGTGAAGTTTATTTCTCTTCTGAAAATACGGAAGCTCTGGCAGCACAATTCCTTGCTGCTAATAACTGTTCGTTTACCGATATTGATCTGATCCTGGAAGCCGGTACTACTTTCAAATCGGACCAAAAACATTACTCTTTCACGGATTACAGTGGTTTTTACCAAAGCGCTTCTTCTTTTGCTGTGCACATGGCAAATGACTGGCTCCTGAAAAACACAGCAGATCAACGAGTTTTGATCGTGAATAATTTAGAATCTAATAAATTGGGGCTGACGCTCATCTGTAGAACTGATGTGGAAGCATAAACTCAATATTGCAGTTGCATTAAGTACGCTCTTAATTGTCCTTCTAATTTTCCGGAACAGTCCTTATCTATGGCTTTTGATTTTCTTCGTGGTCTCAAGTTTTTGTGTTTTTCTTGTCTTTGGGATCATTTTTCTTCGCTTTCAATACTTTTATCCGGGTATCTTCCGAAACGTTGGTCCGGAAGTTATCCTGACCTTTGACGATGGTCCGGATCCCAAACAAACACCACGGATTTTAGATACGCTTCAGAAGCACGGCATTAAAGCAATCTTTTTTGTCATCGGATACAAAGCACAGGAACATCCCGAGATTTTGCAGCGCATTATTTCAGAGGGGCATTCCGTTGGAAATCACACTCAAAATCATTCGCTTTTCTTTGCCATGCTTCACAGTTCAAAAATTGCCGAAGAAATCGATGCGTTTTCTCAAAACATTGAACCATTAGTACCTGAAAAAATTAGGATTTTCAGACCGCCAATCGGCTATACGAATCCAAAGATTGCACGTGCTTTGAAACGACGGAGCATGAAAATTGTGGCATGGAGCGTTCGTTCATACGATTCCTTTAAAAACAAGGAATCATTAATGAAACGCTTAATGCGGACCAAACCCGGAAGCATTGTTTTATTGCATGATAATCTGGAACAAACGGCAGATATACTGGATGAGTATATCACCACGATAAAAGCAAAAGGCATTATTTTTGCAAATCAGGAAAATCTGAAAAAATTCATTCATGAAATTAATAAGTAGTCTCTTCTTTTTCTTACTCCTTTCGGCAACACTTTCCGCACAGGATTATACTAAAATTGCGGATCCGAAAGCATGCAAAGCAGCTTTGGAAAAACAGCACAAGGAAACGAAAGCCATCCAGGCAGATTTTACCGAAACGGCTACTTCTCCCCTTTTGACTTCTGCACAAAAAGGCTCCGGGAAAATGTGGTACAAGAAGGAAAACAAAATCCGCTGGGAAAAATCAAAACCGGAAAGCCAGATTATCCTGATTAATGGAAAAACCGTTAAACTCCAGGAAAAAGGCAAAGAAGTGAGCAGTGCTTCTTCCAAAATGGTAGTCAAAAAAATCCAGGGTTTGATGGTACAAATGATGACCGGCGAATTCCTGAACGAAAAAGAATTCAAGATCAGTTATTACGAGAACAAATCCAATTACAAATTGGTGCTTACCCCGAAAAGCGACAAAATGAAACGCTATGTTTCCGAGATCATCCTGATTTTCAATAAAAAAGAATTGACGATCAAGGAACTAACTATGTTGACAGACAACGATAACAAACTGGTTTACAGCTTTTCCAACATGGAAGTTAACGGAACAATTAATGATTCTAAATTCACTACTTTCTAATGATACTAAAAGACACTTTTTATACGATTAAGGAATTGACATTTGCGGAAAATGTACTGGAGGCGACTATTTCTATCAATGCAGACCATTCTATTTACGAAGGGCATTTTCCAAATAATCCCGTAACACCCGGTGTTGTGCAATTGGAATTGGTGAAAGAAATTTTGGGAACGCATTTCAAAAAAACGATTCAGTTAAAAACGTTGGCAACCAGCAAATTTTTGGCTGTACTGAATCCGGTAAACACACCGGAAGCAACATTCAAAATGACCGTTACGGAGCAGGAAGACCAAACGTTGAAAGTTTCCGGGCAACTTATCACCACAGAAGCGGTTTGTTTGAAATTCTCGGGGGTCTACATTTGAAACTGGGTGTAGGGTGTGAGACGATTCGCATCCCACATTTTCTTTACCACAAATGCACAAATTTTTTGGAGGCGCTTAGTCGCCTCTTTGATTTTCTGAGCACAAAAATGTTTTTTAGTTAAAGGCAATTTTCGGCGTTTTCCGCTATTCAAGAATGTTTTTATTTACCACAAACACGAATTAAAAGTGCATCTGAGGTGGGAGATTCTCCTGTAAACTAAAAAGAGACGACCGGTAGGGGGAATTATGTATTTAACACAGGTAAAAAGGATTTTCTTATTTTGAAGCAATGATTCAAATAGATTTAACAGGAGCTTGCAAGAAGCTGAATATTTTAAAAAAAGCACGCGGATGTCTCGGATTTACGCAGATGTATAACTTTTAAAATCTGCGCTCCGACAATGTCGGAGTCTGCGAAATCTGCGCGTCAAATAATTCTACGCTAAGTTCTTTTTTGATACTACCTGACTTAAGTACATAACTCCCACCGGTAGGCGTCTCAAAAATTTGTGCATTTGCGGGGAAAAACTGAGGATTATGACTCTAACCTGCTTTTGGTTCTTTTCTGAAAATCTTCAGCAGGGTAAAACTCACCAAAAAACCTGCTGCAAAAGCAAGCACTGCAAAAACACATGCTCCGACAAAATATTGAACCGCATTGTTCTTGATAGATTCCAGGCTCATATCAACAAGCTGAGAACTATCTGTTTTACCCGTCAAAACCAATTGTCCGCATATAAAACTTACATAGATAATAAACGGCAATGTTGGAGGAATTGAAATATTTGCTGCTGTAATAAATAAGACCTTGTTCATCCGGAACACAACAGACAGTGGAATTCCAATCAATAACTGAAAACCCCAAAGCGGTATAATTCCCATAAAAAATCCGAACCCAATAGACATTGCCTTCCGCGCATTAGATTCCTCTGGCTTGATGGCTTCGTTTTTGATCGCTCTCCACGTTTGAACAGAAAAGAATTTCCTGGGATAATACCAGACCAAAGCAATCAATACCAAAACGGTATTCAAAATACTGATTCGGGTAAAATCTCTTCCCGGACGGAAATGAGAAACACGTTCATTCGGGTGGTACTTCACCTGGATCGGGACGGCAACGAATGGCACAAAACGCCAGGCCAGTTTTACAATCACCTCGATCTCCAATTCGAATTTATTGGTAAGCAGCCAGATTTTCTTCAGCGGCTTTAAAGGGTAGATCCGAAAGCCGGTTTGCGTATCCGGCAAAGTAATCCACGTTTCCACCTTGAACCAAAAATTGGAGAATTTATTTCCAAAAGAACTCTTTTGAGGAACTCCTTCCTGGTCCATATTTCGGGAACCCATGATCACTGCACCCGGATTCTGAATCGCCTGCTCGATCAATATTGGAATATCACTCGGATAATGCTGTCCGTCAGAATCAATCGTCAAAGCAGTGTCATATCCTTGTTCCTGTGCGAACTTAAAGGCCTTTCTAAGTGAAAATCCTTTTCCTTTGTTCACCTCATTAACAAGAATTGTGACTTCGTTCTCGAATGTTTTTAAAATTTCGGGCGTAGAATCCGTTGCTCCGTCGTTTACAATAATTACACGGTCGGACGGAACATACTCGAGCACCTCGCGAATAACACGCGCCAAGGTACGATCGTTATTGTAGGTGGGAATAATTACACAACCATTTATGCTTGAGATTGATATCAGACTTGCTTCCATGAATCACAAAATTAATCATAACTTTTCAAGAATTCACAGCTAAAACCAATGGATTACCCTTTCAAAAGAGCACAAAAAAGTAGTTTAGAAACAAAACCTTGTTAAATTTGTAGTAGCAAAAGATTAAACACTTTTGACAAGATCCCAATTAACTATGGCACAAAATATCTTAGTTATACATTATTCTCAATCCGGACAACTTACCGAAATTCTTCAAAATTTCTGTAAACCGTTTGCTGACAGTACGATAGAATGGGTAAGAGTTGAAGCGGCAACCCCGTTTCCGTTTCCGTGGACAACCGCTACCTTTTTTGATGCGATGCCTGAAACAGTTCTTGAAAAGCCCATTCCTATTAAGCCTCTTCATTTTGAAAGAGAACAGTACGATTTAATTATTTTCGGATATCAGCCCTGGTTTTTGTCCCCTTCCCTTCCGGCATCTGCTATTTTACAGGATGAATCATTCCGCAAAATCCTAAACGGTACAAATATCGTATCTATTCTGGGATGCAGAAATATGTGGATTAATGCACAGGAAGCAGTCAAAAAACAAATTGCGTCTGCAGGAGGGAAATTAATCGGGAATGTGCCATTGATTGATAAAACCAGTAACCTGGTTAGTGTGGTGACTATTTTACATTGGATGTTAACAGGACAAAAAACGAAGAAGTGGGGAATTTTTCCAAAACCAGGTGTTTCAGATAAAGATATTCAGGGCGTAAGTGAGTTTGGAAACTTGCTAAAAGAAAAATTAAGTACAAATCAGGAAGATCAATTCCAGCAGGAGCTCGTTTCAAGAGGTGGCGTCACTATTCCGATTTCTATCTTGTTTATCGAATCACGGGCAAAAATGCTTTTTCTAATTTGGGCAAATTTGATTACAAAGAAAACGGCAAAGGGAGGAAGTCGAAAATTTTGGGTGAACTTTTTTAAATATTATTTGATTTTCGCTTTATTTATAGTTTCACCAATTGTTTTAACGATATATCATATCTTTGTACGCCCCTTTAAAGGACAACATATTAAACGAGAATTAGCATATTATAGAGGCACTCAATTGAGATAAGAATGAGTTTGAAGGAAGTTTATATAACACGTACGGCAGCTTTTTTACCCAATAATCCGGTTTCAAATGATGAAATGGAAGATTATTTAGGATTAATTAACGACCGTGCTTCTAAGTCCAGAAGAATCGTTTTACGGAATAACGGAATCAAGAACCGCTATTACGCAATTCGTAAAGACGGAACTGCAACACATACCAATTCGGAAATGGTTTCTTTGGCCATCCGCAATTTGTTTCAAAAGAATCCGAATGAGATCAAAGAGGTTGATTTGCTTAGCTGCGGAACTTCATCTCCGGATCAAATGATGCCTTCACATGGCGTTATGGTTCATGGCTGGTTACCCGAATCCGGGAATATCGAAGTAGTTTCTCCGTCAGGCGTTTGCTGTTCAGGAATGCATGCGATGAAATATGCTTACATGGCCATCAAGTCAGGAATGAGCAAAAAGGCAATTTCTTCCGGTTCGGAAAGACTTTCCCGTGTATTGAGTTCCGATAAATTTGAATTGGAAATTCAAAAATTAACGGAGTTGGAGGAAAATCCTTACTTGTCATTTGACAAAGATTTCCTTCGCTGGATGTTGTCAGACGGTGCTGCTGTATTCATGCTCGAAGACCAAAAAAGTACGGAAGGCCTTTCATTGCGCATTGATTGGATAGAAGGAATTTCGTTTGCCAATGAAGTTGAAGCATGTATGTATATGGCTTCCGATAAAATGGAAGACGGAACTCTGAAAAGCTACATGGACTACGAACCTCAGAATATGATCGAAAAATCGATTCTGAGCATCAAACAGGACGTGAAGCTATTGGATGAGCATATTGTGAAGCTGGGATTCAATAAATTGAAAACCAAGTTTTCCGATACTCATTTAACGAGTGATGACGTAACGTGGTTCTTGCCGCATATGTCGAGCTATTTCTTCGAAGACAAGATTTACGCGCAATTGGCTGAAAACGGAATGGAAATTCCAAAAGAACGCTGGTTCTCTAACCTGGCTACTCACGGAAACGTGGGTGCAGGGTCTATCTACCTGATGGTGGATGAATTATTCAACAGTGGAAAACTAAAAGCAGGTGATACTATTTTACTTGCAGTTCCGGAAAGTGCCCGATTCTCTTATGTATTTGCTTACTTAACTGTTTGCTAAATGAAAAAGTCAGAAGTTCCGCAGGATAAAAGTGCTCTTGAAAATTTTACAAGAGAAGTTTGCTATGTGAAGAACGAAGACGGTCAATACGATACGGAACTTAGTACCGGTTGGGAAGCCAAAAAAGTGGCTTTAGATGAGGCCTGGAAGGAAATCGAACGAAGAACGGCAGATGCACGTGAACAAATAAAAAAAGGCGAAGCAAGTCCCATTCTTTACTTCATGGAAGCAAAGTTGATGGATTTCACCGTTCTTGCAGGTTATACCGGAATCTGGAAGTTTCGAATTAAAAGACATTTGAAACCAAATCCATTCAAAAGATTAAGCGACAGCACATTAAAGCGCTACGCCGATGCATTTGAAATTTCCATTAACGAACTCAAAAAATTTAAAGCTTAGTGTCAGAATTTATTCATCACCAGACTGCCCATTGTGAAAATGGGGTTACTATGAGCTTATTGCAGCATCATGGGGTGGACTTTATCACTGAGCCGCTTGCTTTCGGAATGGGCTCAGGTTTATTCTACATTCACATTCCATTCATGAAAGTGAATAATGGTCCTGCCATTTCATTCCGAACGATGCCCGGAGCGATTTTCAAACGTACCTGCAAAGCTTTGGACATCAAGGTTGAACGTAAAAAGTTCAAAGATCCGAAAGAAGCAACACGTTTCTTAGACGAGAAAATTGCTCAGGGAATCAAGGTCGGATGCCAGGTTGGTGTTTTCCATCTGCCTTATTTCCCGAAAGAATACCGCTTTCACTTCAACGCTCATAACCTGATTGTTTTTGGAAAAGAAGATGACCGGTATTTAGTGAGTGATCCGGTAATGGAAATAACTACTTCACTGAGCACAGAAGAATTAGAGCGCGTGCGTTTTGCAAAAGGTGCATTGGCTCCAAAAGGACATATTTATTATCCGGTAGAAATTGGTAAAATCACTCAGGAACAGGTTCGAAATGCAATTGCAAAAGGGATCAAGCGCAACTGCAGAGATATGCTGAAAATTCCGGCACCAATTACCGGAGTGAGGGGAATCGTTTATACTTCCAAAAAAATTCGTGGTTGGAGAGATAAATTAGGGCCGCGCCAGGCCGGACTTCACCTGGGGCAAATCGTTAGAATGCAGGAAGAAATTGGTACCGGTGGTGGTGGATTCCGCTTCTTGTATGCCGCTTTCCTGGAAGAGGCTTCTGTGATTATGCAAAACGAAGAATTAGCTAAGATTTCCGAAACAATGACTAAAGCAGGTGATTTGTGGAGAGACAGCGCTTTGCAAATGTCAGGAATCTATAAAGGCCGGATTACCGAACAGAAAGACTTTGATGCTTGTGCCGACCTGTTAGTTGAAATCAGCGCGGTTGAAAAGGAAGCTTTCCAAAGGTTGGCGAACATTAAATTCTAAACGATGCAGGAGACTCTTTTGCATGTTTCAAAGGTCTATAAATCCTACGGTAAAAGCACTGTACCAAGTTTAGTTGACATTGATTTTACAATTGCAAAAGGAGAAATTGTAGGAGTTTTCGGACCCAACGGTGCCGGAAAAACAACCCTGATTTCGGTCATGTGCAGCATTCTGGACCCAACACTCGGTTCCGTTACTTACTATTTGGACGGAGAAAAAAAGCCCCGTGAAATTAGAAGTAAACTGGGTTTTGTGCCCCAGGATTTTTCTTTCTTCCCGGAACTCACTGCCAAACAAAATTTGAATTATTTCGGGAATCTCTACAATCTCAAAAAAGACGAATTACAGCAAAGAATAGACGATTTATTGCAAAAAGTGGGACTTTATCATGTAAAAAACAAAAAAGTAGCCACTTTTTCCGGAGGAATGAAGCGTCGACTGAACCTCATTATTTCCCTGCTTCACAATCCTTCTATTCTATTCCTGGATGAACCCACTGTTGGAGTGGATGTTCAGAGCAAGATCGCTATTATGAGTTTGCTGAACGAGCTGAATAAACAAGGAACAACTATTATTTATACTTCACATCACTTAAAAGAAGCCGAAGAATTTTGCAACCAAATCATTTTGATCGATCACGGAAAGATCATTGCAAGTGAAACACTCACTAATTTGTTAACTCAACATACTGTGAGCAACCTGGAAGAACTCATTTTGAAACTAACCGGAACCCTATTGCGCGATTAATGAAAAAATTAAAGGCATCCGTAACGAAAGAAATCCTGTTGGTGATCCATGATAAAGTGGGTTTGCTCTTGATGTATTTGATGCCATTACTTTTGGTTTTTATCATCACAATCGTTCAAGACAGTGCTTTTCAAATCGTCAACGAAAACAAGCTTACTGTTCTCATTTCCAACCAGGACCAAGGTTCCTTGGGTGATTCTCTGGTAAAGGCATTGAATAACTCCGGAAGTTTTGAGATCAAGAAAAACAATAAACTCTCTGCAAACGCGGTAAAGCGAACTACCATTGATGAAGATGCCATGCTTGGAATCTATATTCCTTCAAACTTCAGTGAGCGGCTTGCAGGCAATGCCGACAATATTTCCAAATTGATGCTCGAACAAATGGGCGTAATTGAAAAAGCTCCCAAAGTAAGTCCGAAGAAACAGGAAATTTCCATTTACTTTGATCCGATTGTTCAGGAAAGTTTCCGGATTTCTGTCAATAACGGAATCCAGGCTATCACAAACGGGATTGAAAACGAGGAAATGGTTGGAAAACTGTTCCAGGAAATGGGGTACGATTCCATTCCTCCAGCTATCCGGAAAGCCATTATAAATCGCCAAACCCAATTGAATATTGCGAATGCAAGTTTAAGTGATGACGCTGAGTTAATTCCTAATTCCAGTCAGCACAATGTTCCTGCCTGGTCCATTTTTGCCATGTTCTTCATGGTCATTTCCCTTGGCGGAAACATTGTAAAAGAGCGTTTGTCCGGAAGTTTCCTGCGACTTCAAACTATTCCAAAAGGATTTGCTTTGACCCTGGTCTCCAAATTCCTGGTTTATCTTTTTGTCGCCTTATCCCAATTGCTGCTGTTATTTCTAATGGGAATCTACATTTTCCCATATCTTGGCTTACCGGAATTGCAAATGCCAAACGCTTTTCTACCATTCCTGGTGGTAACTTTACTTTCCGCTATTTCTGCTATTTCTTATGCCGTTCTGGTCGGCACTTACGCAAAAACCCAAGAACAGGCCAATGGATTCGGAGCCATTTCTATTATTATTTTTGCTGCGATCGGAGGAATTTGGGTACCCAATTTCGTTATGCCGGATTACATGCAAAACATTGGAAATATTTCGCCGCTTAAATGGTGTTTGGAAGGATATTATACACTTTTCTTGAAAAATGGTGCGTGGAGTGAATTAATTGGTACTATAACTTTCTTATTTTTGTTCACGGTAATTTGTCAACTCTTGATATTCATAAAGTTGAGAATTCAAAATTATATTTAATATGACTACAGACAGAGAAGAATTAATCGTTGAGTTCAAAGAACATTTGATTAAGTATTTGAATTTGTTGGATTTAACTCCCGCAGATATTAACAATGATGTTCCCTTGTTCGGTGAAGAACTAGGTTTGGACTCTATCGATTCAGTGGAATTGATCGTTCTATTAGATCGTGAGTATGGAATTAAAATCAAAAATCCAACGGAGGGTAGACAAATTTTGGTTGATGTCAATACAATAGTAGATTACATTAGTGCGAACAGAACAAAATAAGAGCTATGGCTGAAATTGTTGTAACAGGAATGGGTGCAATCAGTTCAATTGGATTGACAATTGCTGAGAACCTTCACTCTCTGAAGCATGAAATTTCGGGAATCCAAAAAGCCAAACATTTCAAGTCGCACTATTCAGATTCCTTGCTCTTTGGAGAAATTGACCAAAGTGATACTTCATTATTGGAAGAACTGGGGCTTGGAAAAGGACTCGGCTACACACGAACAACTCTTATTGCGATCAAAGCTTTCCGGGAGGCTGTTGCAAGTGCGCAGTTGAGTGCGGAAGAAATCGCATCTACACGTACTGCTTTTATCAGTTCAAGTACGGTTGGCGGTATGTGTTACACAGATGATCTGTACCATGATGCAAACATGCAGGGTTTACCGTCCGAATATGTCAAGAGTTACGAAGGTTCGGACCATGCTTTGCAAATTGTTCGTTTATACGGCATGAAAGGAATTACAGATGTGGTGAATACCGCTTGTTCTTCCTCTGCCAATGCCATTGCGCTTGGTGCCCGCTTGCTGGAAACAGGAAAAGTAGACCGCGTAATTGCCGGTGGCAGTGACTGCCTGGCAAAATTTACGGTAAATGGTTTCAATTCACTTCGAATTTTAAGCGAGGAGCCTTGTAAACCTTTTGATACAAATCGGGAAGGATTGAGTCTCGGTGAAGCCGCAGCTTACGTTGTTCTTGAACGAAAACAGGATGTTTCGGATCCGAAGAAAATCCAGGCCGCATTTTCAGGTTTCGGGATCTGCAACGATGCCTTCCACCCTTCCGCAACTTCCGATGATGCAAGAGGTCCGAGAATGGCTATGGAATTAGCTTTGAAAAGAGCCAATCTGAATCCGGAAGACATTCAATACATCAATGCACACGGAACAGGAACCCCGAATAACGACTTAACGGAATCTTTTGCTTTCTCTAAGCTTTTTAAGAACGTTCCGCCCTTCAGTTCCACAAAATCATATGTCGGGCACACTTTGGCAGCAGCAGGAGTCCTGGAAGCAATCTACAGCATCCTTTCGATCCAAAACCAGGAAGTATATCCAAGTCTGCGGATTGAAGAGCCTATTGCGGACTTCTCTTTCCAACCAACATTGAAATATACACCGGAAGTAGCTATACAAAACGTCCTTTCCAATTCTTTCGGATTTGGCGGGAATTGTACCTCTTTAATCTTTTCAGCATGTATATAACCGACCTCTACGCTATTTCTCCGCAAAAAACACATGATCTGTCTTTCGAAAACGGAGACTGGCAGGTACTGAATGAATACATCTATAAAGCCATCGAACCTTCTTATAAGGATATGATCCCAAGTACCCAGTTAAGAAGAATGGGGAAAGCTGTTCGCATGGGAATGGGTGTTTCTTTGCCGCTTTTGGGTAGAAATCCAAAGCCAGACGGAATTATATTCGGGACGGCAAATGGAGGCCTGGAAGATTGCATCAAATTCCTGAACCAAATTGTAGAATACAGCGAAGGCGTTTTAACTCCAACAAACTTTGTACAAAGTACTCCCAACGCATTAGCCGGACAAATAGCATTGCTTTCTGAGAATCAGGGTTACAATATGACGCATGTCAACGGTTCATTGGCTTTTGAATCTGCCTTATTGGATGCAGCGCTTTATTTTGACGAGCATAAAGCTGAAAAAAAGACTGTTTTACTTGGCGCAGTAGAGGAAATCTCAGATTACAATTACAATATTGACCGCCTTGGAGAACGCTTTAAGAAAGAATTGGTTTCCAACGAGGAATTGCTGAACTCTAAAACAAACGGTTCCTACTGCGGAGAAGGTTCTACTCAATTTTACCTGAGCAGCAACCCGGAAAACAGCCTGGCAAAGTTTAGCGCATTCAAACAGTCTACGCATCTTTCTAAAGAAGAGATTACTGATTTTATCGGGAGTTTTTTGGTCGAACAAAACCTACAGATCTCAGACATTGACTGCCTGCTTCTTGGAAAGAACGGAGATGTTTTAACCGATTGCTGGTATGAGGAAGCTGAAAAACTGTTTGGCGATAAACCAACCGTATATTTCAAAAAATCTGTGGGTGAATACCGCACTGTGAGCGCATTTGCCAGTTATCTAGCAGTTCAATTGTTAAACGGAAAAGCAAAGCACCTGGTCGAAAAGAGCACTTCAGCAGAACCAAAGAGAATCCTGATCTATAATCATTTCGACGCCATTCGCCACAGTTTGATCCTGATTCAAAAGTAAAACCACATAGATACATAGGTCACATAGTTGTCTTATGATCTAAAAACCAATCATCTATGTTTCTATGCTCCTATGTGGCTAAAAACATCTATTTCTTCAGGATTGTGATTGTTTTTCGACCCTTCTCAGGCATTGTTCTGAAGACAATATCCCAAATAGGCGTAGAAACCCCAAAAGCTCTGTCGTGCTGCATGTAGTGGTGAATATTGTGATGTCTCCACCAAAAATTAAATCGCGCAGGTGCCGGTTTGCTATGCACCATCCAGTGGATGCTAATATAAACCAGGTAACCGATTAAAAATCCCGCACCGAAAGTAAAAGCAGCGCTTCCCATCAGGAGGTAAAAAACTCCCAGAAATGCACTTGCTATTATCAAACCCGCAATCGGGGGCAACATAATACGATCTTCATCAGTTGGGTATTGATGATGAATTCCGTGGAACAAGTATTGCACTCCCGTATCATAAGACGCATCTGAGAGCTTATGATACACAAAACGGTGAAGGGTATACTCGCCAAACGTCCATGCAAAAAATCCGAGCACGAACAACAGGATCATGTTGATTGCAGTTCCCTGGAAATAGTGCATATAAATCCAAAGCCATATAGTGGCTACAGTGCTATACAACACAGTAACGATCCAAAGTTTTGTCTTGGTTAATACCTCTAGCAGAGGAGATTTGAATAGTTTAGGCGATTTTGCATCAGGATAAACTCGGAATTCATAATTTTCCTTATTAGCTTCCATAGAATAGAAATTAGTGAGTATTACTTTTTGAATTGTCAATTTGGCACTCAGTTGCTCTATTACAACCTACATTAAAGGTAATGAAGTTTTGAAGCGTTCAGTTATAAAAAAGAACCAAAAAATCAGCTTTTTAGTTAAAAAAAATTAATTTTTAACGGATGATTTTTTGCAGTATTCCCAAAAGTTCGGAATAGGTGGATGTATCAAGGATAAAGTGAACAGGAGCATCGTCATCCATGAGCGCTTCTGCCGTGGTATGACCCCAGGCAATTACTTTCGCATCTTCCGGAATTTTATTGACAGAAATAAAACTTCGGTAATTGGAAGGACTCGTAAAAACGTAAATCGAAAAAGGAACTAGGAATTGAATGGGATCTGCAACGGTATCGTAAACCAATAAAGGAATCTTCTGTGCAGATGGAAGCTCCGTTTCTATGGATTTATTGGATTTAAGCGATTGCGGAAAAAGAGCTGTCCGATTTCCGAGCCAGGTTTTAAACTCTCGTGCAATTTCCTTTGGGTTCCCCGCGTTTTCTCCAAAGAAAGAAACGGGATAACCTTTCTCTTCAATGTATTTGCGCGTCTCCTCACCAATGCAGGAAATTTGCTGATTCGATCCTACCCTAAAATCTTCAGAAATGAAGAAATCGAATGCACGCGGAGACGCAAAAAAAACGACTTCCCAGCCATCGGGAACTTCAAAAGGAATCTGCTGAAAGGAAATAAACGATTTTCGGAGGATCAGAATGTCATTCTTTTGACAAAAATCAACGATTGGAAGAGATGACTCACTTTCAGAACTAAGAAAGATACTCTTGATCTTCATCTTCTTCTTCCTCTAATAAAGCTTCAAGCACTACATCAACCATATCCAGGTCGTGCGGACCTTCAAATTCAAACCATTGAGCACCTTGTTCCCATTCGTGGGCAAAAGACACCAACAAACGACCTTCTTCCGGACAGTAAGCACCAAGCGGAAGCTGGCAGCCACCCTGCAAACGATTCAAAACGGTTCTTTCCAACGCAATTTGAGACTGAATGTCTTCGTGGTTCATGGCCTGCATGAAATTATACAATTCGTTATCGCTCTCTCTGATCTGCAAAGCCAATACTCCCTGTGCCGGAGCAGGAATAAATTGTTCCGGATCCAGGACAATTTCATGCATTCCTTTCAAATCAAGTTTCAAACGATCCAAACCAGCTTTTGCCAGTAAAATTGCATCGTATTCGCCATCCACCAATTTCTGGAGTCTTGTCGGTACATTTCCGCGCAGATCTTTGATCTGAACATCCGAACGATAACCAACCAATTGCGATTTTCTTCTCGCAGAGGAAGTTCCTACAACGGCATCTTTCTTCAGGCTCCAAAATGCATTTTCATCAAATGCTTTCGGGTGAATTAGTAATACGTCAGCCGGGTTTTCTCTTTCCGAAACCGCAGCTATAATTAATCCTTGAGGAGGATTTGTTTCTAAATCTTTGTGAGAATGCACCGCCAGATCGATGGTGTCTTGCAGCAGCGCCTGTTCGATTTCTTTGGTAAAAAAGCCTTTCCCTTCCAGTTTATCAAAACTCAAATGCTGAATTTCATCTCCTTGTGTTTTGATAATAGTAATGCTGACTTCGGCTCCAAGGGCTTCCAACTGGGTTTTTACATGATTGGCCTGCCAAAGTGCCAAATCACTTCCGCGCGAACCGATACGAATCTTTCTCATGAAGTAAAATTACGATTTAAACATGATTTCCTTTGCCATAATCATTGGCATACTCATGTATTTCTTCTCCATGTAGCCGACCACTTTTTCAAGGATCTCTTTGGAAGACGGATCCAACTGGTCCAATTCATTTTTGAAGACCTCATTGAAAGCAGTAGCACGAATCTCTTTGACCATTTGAGGAACCGGTCTCATGGCAACTTCTATTGCACGCATTTTTGCAATATTGCGGAATTCATGATTCGCTTCTTCCAGGATTTGCTCTACATGGATTACTTCCTGTGAACGTTCCTGCAGATGACTGTCTGAAATTTGCTGCAATACTTCTATTGAAATGTTTCTGGTAGGATAATTCGCATGAACTTCCGAAGAAATGTCATTCGGTAAAGCCAGATCAACCGTAATCTTAGAACCTGCTTCACCATTTAATAACCTTGCATACAATTGCTCATCCACCATAATATCTTCCGAACCTGTACAGGAAACCAAAATATCAAAGCCTTCGGAATAGTTTTGCAAGGCTGTTAACGGATATGCTACACCACCCAATTCTTGTGCTAAAGCTTCTGCTTTTTCGAGTGCTCGGTTGAAGATCACAAAATTATCCATTCCGTGCTTTTTCAAAAAACGAAGCATTGCTGTATTTGTAACACCTGCGCCGATAGCCAAAACCCGTGCGTTTTTTGGGGCATCCATTCCCACTAATCGCTGGTAAGCTATGGAAACGACTGAAACCGGTTTTAAGGAAATCCTGGTTTCTGTATATACACGTTTTGCAGTTTCAATAGTGTGGCGGAACAAAATACGCAGAGTATCTCCGGAAAGGCCCAAATCACGTGATTGCTCGTAAGCCTGGCGAACCTGCGTGATGATCTCGCGCTCGCCTATAACCAATGAATCAATAGATGCTGCAACCCGCAATGCATGATTTACCGCTTCCATCTTCGCATAAACCAAGGATTTTCCTGCAAAAAAGTTCACTTTTTCCTCTTCAAATTCCGGGTAAAGGGCCGAAAAGAAATCGTGTAAAAACTCCGGGGAAACCAGTTCATTGGTTACTAAAAAGTACTCTACACGGTTACAAGTCGATAAAAACATGATTTCATCAATGTGTAAACGCTCTTTAAGGGATTGAAAACGTGACTGAACAGAATCTTGTTCGATATGCAAAGCCCCTATTTTAGAGACTTCCAAATTTCTGTGCGTAAATGCGATTGTGTGCAGTTGCTTAATCACGAATGGTAACTTTCTAGCTTAATTCCTGCAAAATTGGGAAACAACAGGCTTTGAATTGTCAGAAAACTGTCAGGTTCTCCAATTTAGAATCGTTTTAAACAAAGTAACTAATTAATGCTGAAAATTTCACGGTTTAACCCGTTGAAAAACAATTTAATGCAAGTAATTCAAACTGCTCATTCCGGTCATCTATTAGAATTTCATCTTATTTTGTGCTTTGAATTCCTAAATAAACCAGCAATGCAGGTACAATGACTGTCACAATTGTCACAATCGCATTTATATTAAACTTTTTCTGGTCGACCTTAGAATCTGTAGGCCTGGACTCAAATCGGTAGGCAACATCTGTAGAATCAAAATAGGCAACGAGATCCATGTATTTTCCGATTTTTTCCTTTCCGTTGGTTTCCTTCAATCTGAAAGGAATCGTTTTTCGATCTGTTGTTCGGTATTTATAAACAAATGAGCGGTATCCGGTCGAATCGTAAATATCAATATCGTAGGGTTCTACTCCCAATTTGGAACTTACCGAATCCTTACTCATCCCGATTTTAAGCTGCATCACCTGCTCAACATGCGAATATTTGGGTGCAGACACAATACATGATTGAATCAAAAGTGCCGGGATCAGAATAATAATCAGAATCTTATTTTTAGTTTTCATATCGTACCAATAGTTCCAAATCAAAGTAGGATAAATACGAATGGTATGAGCCCTTAAGCCACAGAAGACGGCTCAAAATACGAAAACGGAACGAAAACAGCTCAAAATCGAACTTTAAAATAGGTTAAAACTTTCTTCCCTGATCAAAGTAATCTTGCTAAAACTAACCAAACAATTATTACTACGAAAACGATCGGTTTCAGTTTGTGTGCTTTTTCCTTTTGCTTGAAGAACAGCACAAACAAGCCAAACAATGCCATTTGTACCAGGACACAAAGCAGTAATTTTAGATTGCTGTAATAGCAGACAGATCCAATCAAAAATCCAAAGTGGAAAATACTTAAAACAAGCGTTGGAATCGAATAACTTACCAGCAGGTATCCAAGTGTAAAAAGAGCATATAAAATCCAAAAAAATTCAGCTGCACCCGCAGAAGATGAATGATCTGCATTTGCTTCAAGACTCAGGAAGCCCCAGTAATTCAAAAGACCACAAATAAAAATGTCTATCGATGTGCTTAGAATTCCTTTCATCTTTTAAAAGTATTCAAAAAAAAGATCCGTTTTGAATCCGGAAACGCGATTTTTAAGCCGAAAGTGTATCTTTGATACCCACAAACCTTTTTTCATGAAAGAAAAGAATGCTGAACTGATTCAAAAACGCGAGGACGCTCAATTGGGCGGCGGACAAGTGCGAATTGACAAACAACATGCACAAGGAAAACTAAGTGCACGAGAACGAGTGACTTTATTGATGGATGAAGGTTCATTCCAGGAAATCGGAATGTTTGTGGAACACCGTGCTACTTCCTTCGGACTGGATAAAACAAAAAGTCCTGGAGACGGAGTAATTACCGGTTTTGGTACGATCCATGGAAGAGTAGTTTATGTCTTCTCCCAGGATTTTACTGTTTTGGGAGGTTCTCTTTCTGAAACGCATGCTCAAAAAATCTGCAAAGTGTTGGATTTGGCGATGAAAAATGGGGCACCTGTTATCGGATTAAATGATTCAGGTGGTGCAAGAATCCAGGAAGGTGTGGTTTCACTAGCTGGTTATGCAGATATTTTCTACCGCAATACCCGCGCTTCCGGAGCAATTCCGCAAATTTCGGTGATTATGGGACCTTGCGCCGGTGGAGCTGTTTATTCTCCTGCCTTAACGGATTTCGTTTTCATGGTGGAAGACACATCTTACATGTTCGTTACCGGTCCAAACGTTGTAAAAACAGTGACGCACGAAGAAGTTAGTTCGGAGGACTTAGGTGGGGCAAAGGCCCACGCTGAAAAGTCCGGAGTAACACATTTCACTGCTGCTAATGATGTGGAATGTCTTCGAAAAGTTCGCGAGTTAATGACATACATGCCTCAAAATGCAATGGAAATGGCTCCTCAATTCGGAACTGCTCCTTTTGCAAAAGAAAAATTAAACCGGATTCAAAACATCGTTCCAGATAATTCAAACTTGCCTTACGACATCCGTGAAATCGTTGATTGTTTAATCGATGACGACACATTTCGCGAAGTACAGCAGGATTTTGCACCTAACATTGTAGTTGGATTTGCACGTTTGGACGGGAGATCCGTTGGAGTAATTGCAAACCAGCCGGCTTCTATGGCTGGAGTATTGGACATTGATTCTTCCAGGAAAGGTGCGCGTTTTGTGCGTTTCTGCGATTCATTCAACATTCCGCTTCTGGTTTTGGAAGATGTTCCGGGATTCTTGCCGGGAACGGACCAGGAATGGAGAGGAATCATTACGCATGGTGCGAAATTGCTGTACGCATTCTCCGAAGCAACCGTTCCAAGAATTACGGTGATCACCCGTAAAGCTTACGGTGGCGCATTCGACGTGATGAACTCTAAAAACATTGGTGCTGATTTGAATTATGCCTGGCCAACTGCCGAAATTGCTGTAATGGGGGCAAAAGGTGCGGCTGAGATCATCTTCAAATCAGAAATCGCTGCTGCGGATGACAAAGAAGCAAAATGGAAAGAAAAAGAAGCAGAATATGCTGAAATGTTCGCCAATCCATACCGCGCAGCTGAAAGAGGTTTCGTGGATGCGGTTATTTTACCGGAAGAAACGCGCGCCACATTGATCGCAGCTTTCAAATCGCTGGAGAAAAAATCCGAAACATTACCGAAGAAAAAACACGGGAATATCCCATTGTAATCAACATTATGTAGGCGCGATGAGTCACGCGCCTACATAATTATATCGTTTCCCGAATATCCCGCACCTGGATCTGTAACGTTGTTCGGTTCTGCCAGGTATTGGTTTCCAGTGTAAATGCGCAGTCAAAAGCACAACCGGAAGCAATCAAATCTGCTTTATCTGCCATATTGAAACCGATTGCTGACAATTCTATTCCCGAAACGGGATCTACCAGATCGAATTTCAAATGTGCTTCTTTTAGGATCTTTTGCCTGTTTGCATAGGCATTTCGAATACAGAAAACCGGTTTGTTATTTCCCGGACCAAAAGGTTCCATCTGTTCCAGCATTTTGTAAACTCGCGGAGCCTGCAGCGCAGATTCACCGGCAAGAAACAAGTTGGAAGCAGCTATTTCCAAATCGATCACCAGTTCTTCCACCTCATCCAAAGGCTGAATATTTTGCTGAACGTAGGCATCAAAATGCTCCGTAAACAGAATGATATTCTCCAATGGCAAAGACAAACCCGCTGCGTGCTGGTGCCCGCCGTATTGAGTGAGTAAATGCTCGCATGCGGTAATCGCTTCATAAACGTTAAATCCTGAAACCGAACGCGCAGAACCAGTTGCTTCCCCTTTGTTTTCGGTTAAAACAATTGTTGGCCGGTAATGCTTCTCTATCAGGCGGGAAGCTACAATGCCCACCACACCTTTGTGCCAGTCGGATTGAAAAACAACCGTTGACTTACGACCAATAAACAGCTCATCTGCATCGATGATAGCCAAAGCTTCCTGCGTTGTTTGTGCATCCAGGATACGTCTTTCCGAATTGTACTCATCAATTTCCAGCGCAATATTTTTTGCCTCGTTCTTCGATTTGGCCAGCAACAATTCAACCGCTCTGGAACCACTTTTTAATCGCCCGGCAGCATTAATGCGCGGTGCAATCGTAAAGACCACATTCGACAAATCCAAAGGAAATGCACGTTGAGCCTGTTCTACCAAAGCTGCAATTCCGGGACGCGGATTTTCATTCAGGCGATGGATTCCGTTTTTGCACAACACCCTGTTTTCCCCTGTAACCGGAACAATATCTGCTCCAATAGCTATGGCAACCAAATCCAGGTATTCGAACAATTTCGACACCTCTTTATTCGTCATTGAAAACCAGGCCTGCATTAACTTAAATCCTACTCCGCAGCCGCATAATTCTTTGAAAGGGTATTCGCAACCTGCTTGTTTCGGGTCCAAAACAATACAATCCGGAATCTCCGGCCCGGGAGTATGATGATCACAAATGATAATCTCCAGACCTTTCTCTTTCGCATATTTGACTTTATCCACTTCCTTGATTCCGCAATCCAGCGCAATCAACAGTTTGCAGCCTTTCTCCAAAGCAGTGTCAATTCCTTTGTACGACAACCCATAACCTTCTTCGTAACGATCCGGAATGTAAAAATCCACAGAAGCATAATCCTGAAGCACACTGTATACCAGGGCAACGGATGTTGTTCCATCCACATCATAATCTCCGAAAACAGTAATTCGTTCCTCCAATTGGACGGCTTTTTGTAACCTTTCAGCAGCTTCAGACATATTTAGCATCAGGAAGGGGTCGTGCAGCATGTCTAAGTCAGGAGTAAAAAATGAACGAATTTCCGGCAGAGTTGTAAGATTTCTTTGAATAAGGATAGACGCCATGATCGGACTCACTTTTAAGTCGTTAACAGCGGTTTGAATTTTTTCCGGATCGGGTGTTTGTTTGATAAACCAGTGTTTTTGCATAAATTTTGTTTAAAATTGTAATAATGATGCTATTGATAGATCTGCACTTAGTCCGTCCGCACTAACGTTTGCCCTTGTCGAAGCTTCACTTCTCTTATTAAGTTATGAAAAAAGTTCTTCTTGTTTTTACCCTTTTCCTACATTTTTTTAGTTTTTCTCAAAAAACCGTTCAGTTTGCAGATCCTCTTCCATTTGGAAGTACTTCGCAGTTAACTACTGATAAAATTCACTTTGGAAAATACAAAAGTAGCGATTCGCAGGTGACTTATGTGATTGATGAAAAAGGCATTTCAATTGTTACACTTGCCGTAGCCAGTATCTCGCGGGAGCAAGTCCGTGAATCTTCCAAATTACAGGTAAAAGGCGATTATCTGTTCGGCGTTAAGGCCAATGATTCTGTACCTTGTGTGCTGGAAGGCGAATACTATTACTACGGGATAGAATCCAAATTAAGCATAGCCGGTGAAGGCTCACTGAATACTTTTGTCAAACTCAGTTCGAATAAATACGTCATCAACTTCCACGAAGGTTCTTACTTTGAGCCCAGCATCGTGACTTTTGCAGGCGGAAAAATGACCATTGTCCACAGTGAACTGATCTACCAGCCATTGTTCCAATCCATTCTTCAGGTAAATACGATTACCCGTTATGGTTCGGAAGTAGCGATCCTTGCACCTACTTTCGAGCAGTGGGAACGTTTGGAAGCGAACTTATTTACCGGAAAAAAACTGGTATACGTCAAAGAATAAGCGTTCCTGGATTTGCCTGAAAAAGGCTGAATTTTTTGATCAAAACCAATGTAGTCGCATTTTTAACAATCATCTTAAGTTATATTTCCTTAATTTTGCAACAAATTAGAAGTTATGAAATTAGGTGCAACAGAAATTATTTTAATCCTTGCTGTAGTTCTTTTGTTATTTGGTGGTAAGAAAATTCCTGAATTGATGAAAGGTCTTGGAAAAGGGATCAAGGAATTCAAAGACGCTAGCAAAGGCGAAGAGGGAGCTGCTCCATCCACTACGGAGGAGAAAAAATAGATTTAAGCTTAAGCCAATCCATTCTACATGTATAAAACATTTTCGGAAGTAAAAGTTGCACTCTCCGCAGGGAAAACTGTGGAGAGTATCGTGCATTCATACTTAGAGCAAATTGAAAAGAACAAAGATCTGAATGCCTTTTTGGAAGTATTTACAGAAAGCGCATTGGACCAGGCTCGTATGGTGGATCAAAAACGAACTTCCGGAAAAGCAGGTAGATTGGCAGGAATGGTTATCGGCCTGAAAGATAACATTTGCTACAAAGGTCACAAAGTAAGTGCAAGCTCTAAAATCCTTGGAGGTTTCGAATCACTTTATTCTGCAACAGTTGTAGAAAGACTTTTGGCAGAAGATGCTGTGATCATCGGTCGTTTGAATTGTGATGAGTTTGCAATGGGAAGCTCCAACGAAAATTCCGCATACGGTCCGGTGAAAAACAATCTCAGACCAACCCATGTACCCGGAGGCTCGTCAGGAGGTTCTGCCGTTTCTGTTTCTGCAGGAATGTGCACAGTAGCATTGGGTTCGGATACCGGAGGATCAATCAGGCAGCCGGCTTCATTTACAGGAACTTTCGGATTCAAGCCAACTTATGGAAGAGTGAGCCGCTATGGCTTAATTGCTTATGCATCTTCTTTTGATCAGGTTGGCCCATTTGCGAATAACCTGGAGGACCTGGTTTTGGTAATGGAAATCATTGCCGGGAAGGACAAAATGGATGCAACCAGTTCTTCCAAACCCGTTGGTTTCTCAACAGCTATTCCCGCTATCGGGAAAAAGAAAATTGCTTATTTGAAGGAAGCCCTCGAAAACGAAAACATGGACCCGGAAGTACGTACCATGCTGGAAAAAACAATTTCCGATTTGCGTGCCTTAGGTCATACCGTTGAAGGAGTGAGCTTTCCTTACCTCGAATATTTAGTTCCGACGTATTACGTTTTGACAACCGCAGAAGCATCCTCCAATCTTTCAAGGTTCGACGGTGTTCATTATGGATATCAATCTCCCCAAGCAAAAGGAGTGGAACAAACCTATACACTTTCGCGCTCCGAAGGATTCGGAACGGAAGTTAAACGCCGTATTATGGCAGGAACATTCGTATTGTCTCACGGATATTACGATGCTTTTTACACCAAAGGAATGAAGGTGCGTCGCGTTTTGAAAAACAAAACCAAAGAGATTTTCAGTCAGTTTGACCTGATGATCTTACCAACAACGCCTTCCACTGCATTTGAGTTCGGATCCATAAACGACCCGATCCAGATGTATTTACAAGATATTTTTACTGTACATGCGAACTTAACAGGAAATCCTGCAATTGCCATTCCACAGGGAACACACAGCAATGGATTGCCTATGAGTCTGCAAATTATGGCTGATGATTTCAATGAAGAAGCTATTTTCTCGTTGGCTGATCAGATCCTAACTAATTAAATCCCATTTTGCCTATGAAACGATTCGGAATAGTACTTCTTTTGTTTTTTATGACGTTGCTGAATTCATCTCCTTTGATGGCGCAGCGCAGAACCAAACCACCCGTGAAGGATACCGTAACCGGGGAAGTATTTATCCGAATAGTTGAACAAAGTCTGAGTCATTACTACGATGATTTCTCCAAAGGCATGAATTATGATTCGATCGTTGACGCATTGGATTATGAAGCAGGAACAGTTCCTTTATTTTCAGACGAAGATTACTGCAAGCGATTGGCTAAACTGAATGAGGTTTCCACTTTCGGTTTTGACTGCAACAACGTTTCTTTGACCACCATTAAGTTTTTCGCTCAAAACCGCCGGAATTTTGTGCGTGTGGCCTTGGGCCGCGGTCGTTTGTACTTTGACCTTTATGAAGAGAAACTATCCGAATATGGTCTTCCGCTTGAATTGAAATACCTTTCTGTGATCGAAAGTGGTTTGAGACCACAGGTTAAATCCAGAGCCGGAGCTCTTGGTTTGTGGCAGTTTATGTATGCAACCGGAAAACAATACGGCTTAAAAGAAAACTCCTACATGGATGAGCGCATGGATCCGGTGAAAGCAACCGATGCAGCATGTCGTTACCTGAAGAAATTATACGATATCTATGGCGATTGGAACCTGGCTCTAGCTGCATACAATGCCGGTCCCGGAAACGTAAACAAAGCAATTCGCCGCTCCGGAGGGAAAAGAACGTACTGGGAAATAAGACCATTCTTACCGCGTGAAACACAAGGATATGTTCCGAATTTCATTGCTGCAACTTATTTGATGACTTATCACGCAGAACATAATTTGCTTCCCGCAGAACCAAAAATGCACTTTTACCAGCTGGATACGCTTTGTCTGAACCGCGGAATCCACATGCAGACGATTGAAAAATTGGTTTCCTGGTCGGTGGAAGATATTCAAAGCTTGAACCCGGTGTATAAAACATCTTACATTCCGCCAACAATCCCTAAACAATGTGTAACCGGACCGCTTCAGAAAATCGGTTTATTGGTGAGTTTGGAAGATTCTCTTTATGCTTTAGAACAACGCATTTACGGTTTAGGAGGCTATAAATTGCCGACAGATGTGGCTGTGGATCCTCAAAACGATCAACTGGTTATTTCAAATCCGGTAAATACTAAGATCGACGTTCCAAAAACCAAAGTGGTTACAACGATCAATTACACGTATCACAAAGTGAAAGCCGGTGAAAGTCTTGGAAGCATCGCTGCTCAGTACAATGTTGCTATCCAGGAATTGATGGATTGGAACGATTTGACTACCGCACGGATTACGGTAAATCAATTACTGAAAATTCAGACCAAGGTCAGTACCACGGTGGAAAATGAAGATTACCAGGAAGCCGTTGCAGATAGTATAGAGAATGCAACAAATAAACCTGTTCCGCCCATTCAGGCACCGCCAGTCAAAAAATATTACACCATTCGAAGCGGAGATACGTATTCCAAAATTGCATCCAGACATGGTCTGACTGTCAATCAATTGACGCGTCTCAATCCGGGAGTTTCTCCAAGCCGCATTCGTGCCGGACAACGTGTACGTATAAAATAACCTGCTTATGAATACGCTTGCAGTTGTTATCATCACATTAAACGAAGAGCGCAACATCGAACGTTGTCTGAAGTCGGTCCGTGACCTGGCAGATGAAATCATTGTATTGGATGCTTTTTCTACGGATAAAACTGCTGCCATCTGTGCTAAATACCAGGTGCGTTTCGAACAAAGAGCCTGGGAAGGTTATTCCGCAAGCAAAAATTACCTGAACGATCTTACTTCTTCCGATTACATCCTTTCTTTGGATGCGGATGAAGCATTGAGCGAAGAATTATACCAGGAAATCAAAGCAGAGAAAGAAAAGGGATTTTCCGGAACTTATTCTGTCAATCGCATGACCAACTACATGGGGAAATGGATCCGTCACAGCGGCTGGTTTCCGGATGTGAAACCACGTTTATTCCCAAAAAAAGGTTCTTACTGGTCGGGCGAATACGTACATGAAGAATTGGTTCATCCACCTTCCGAAACGAAGATATTTAAAGGAATCCTGGAACACTATTCCTATTATTCTTACAAAGATCACCGTGCAAGAGCAGATAAATACTCCCTGCTCACTGCGAAGAAATTTCACGCAAGAGGGAAGAAAGCAGGCCCTCTAAAACCTGCCATTAGCGCTTTAGGTCGTTTTGTTGCCATGTATTTTATTAAATTAGGGTTTCTGGATGGCTGGAAAGGATTCAAAATTGCCCAGATCAGCGCCCAATCCAACGTTTTAAAGTACAAAGAACTAAGAAGACTGAATCGTGAAGGAAAATAAGAATTGGAACGGAAAACACATTGCAATCAGTCGCGTGGACAGCATTGGCGACGTACTTCTAACTCTTCCCATCACTGCCTGGTTAAAAGAACAATTCCCAACTTGCCGCATTACTTTCATTTGCAGGAATTATACAGCGCCTATTGTAAAATACTTTGCAGCAATTGACGATATTGTTAAAGTCGACGATTTGTTCACTTTGCCCAAAAAAGAACAGGCAGATGCGATAGAAAGTCTAGGAATTGATGCTGTGGTGCATGTTTTTCCCAAAAAAGAACTGTCAAAAGTTTTCAAAAAAGCAAAAGTTCCTACCCGCATCGGGACCTCTCACCGACTTTTTCATTTGACCACATGCAATGTAAGGCCCGATTTTACCCGGAAAAAATCACCACTCCACGAATCGCAGCTAAATTTCGAATTGCTGCGCCCTTTTGGGTTAACAGAAATTCCATCTTTCGAGCAGGTCAATAAATACACGTCTTTTTTTAGCATAGAAAAGCAAGAGCTCCCGGAGGAATTCGAAGCACTTCTGAATAAACAATACGTAGTTCTTCATCCCAAGTCCCAGGGAAGTGCCCGCGAATGGCCGATCGAGAAGTACACGGAACTAGCCGCTAAGTTAATCGGAAACGGTTACGAAGTTGTTTTTACCGGAACGGAACCGGAAGGTCAGCAATTCCGCAATTTGATTCCTGAAAATGAGAAATGCCACGATTCTACCGGAAAACTGAGTATTGATCAATTGATCTGGCTCATAAAAAATGCTTCGGCTTTGGTTGCCTGCAGCACCGGACCGCTGCATATTGCCGGTTTCCTGGACACCAAAGCAATCGGTTTATTCTCTCCCAGGATTCCTATTCATCCCGGAAGGTGGAAGCCTTTAGGAACTCGTTCTACAGCATTAGTGTTCGATCCCGAATGTCCAAAATGCAAAGAGAAAAAAGAGTGCGACTGTATTTCTCAAATTTCAGTGGAAACTGTATTCTCCGAAATAACCGTGTAACATGCGGCCCATCCTCAGCATATTGATTTATACAAACAGCTGGGTTGCATTGTGTGTAACAAGCCTGGTTTATGGTATCGGAAGTTATTTCAACCTGAGACACCTGGAACTTTTCGCTCTTTGGACTTTCACAGGAACTGTTAGTGCCTATCAGCTTCACCGTTTATTTCGCTTGCGTCAGTTGAAACACACAGTCCGCTCAAACCGGCGTTTGTTATGGATGCAAAATACCCACACCTTTCAAATCGCCTGGTTTATCGTCAATTTCATCTGCTGTTTGGTTTGTCTATTCTATATTCCACTAACTAAGGGAACCATTTTCCTCATAGCTTTGAATGGGGTGATCGTGACACTTTACGCACTGCCGCTCCCGCTTATTGGCAACGGAATCCGCAATCTGCCTTTTGCAAAGAACATCCTCATTTCCATCAGCTGGATACTTATCATCCTGGTTCCTTTCGCTTCCATGGAACAACTTGGACGAATCACCTGGGAAATCCCCACATTGATCTTTATTTCTGTTTTTGCGCAGATCATTCCTTTTGATAACCGCGATCTCGCCCACGATCTGAAATCCCTGTCAACCGTTCCTCAATTGATTGGTGCAAAAAAGGCAAGATACGCCGGATTCATTCTTTTGTTAATCGCACTCGGTATTCAAACCAGCATCCTGGAGTTTCACTGGCTGCTTCCATTCACGGTTTTTTGCGGAGCAGTTGGCCACCTCATCCCTTTTCGGATTGGTTACCAACTCAGACTGGAGTTTATGTGGGAATTACCACTTGGTTTGATGGGACTTTGGTTTTTGCTGGCGTGATTTCAATTTGCCATTTTCAATCTTTACCCTAACTTTGCCTCAAAATTAAGATTCCGTTAATGGCAGCAATAGCAACTTACGATTTTCAAAACAAGCGTGCATTGGTACGCGTAGATTTTAATGTTCCTTTGAACAAAGAAACGCTGGAAGTAACTGACGATACTCGAATTCGTGCAGCTTTGCCAACCATCAAGCACATTTTGGAAAAAGGTGGAAGTATGGTTTTGATGTCGCATTTGGGTCGACCGAAAGAAGGTCCGGAAGACAAATTCTCTTTGCGCCACATCAAACACCGAATCGAAGAATTATTGGGGAAGAATATCAAATTCGCTTCAGATTGTATCGGATCAAGTGCGTTGGAAATGAGTTCTGCTTTGAAACCCGGTGAAGTGTTGTTATTGGAAAATGTTCGTTTTTACAAGCAGGAAACTGCAGGTACAGATTCTTTTGCTGCTGATTTGGCAAAACATGGAGATTGTTATGTAAACGACGCCTTCGGAACAGCGCACCGTGCGCACGCTTCCACAACAGTTGTTGCCAATTACTTCCCGAATGATAAAATGTTTGGTTTCTTATTGGAAGAAGAGATCAAAAGCGTAGACCGCGTTTTGAACAGTGATGACAAGCCTTTAACGGCAATTGTTGGGGGAGCAAAAGTTTCTTCCAAAATCACGATCATTGAACGTTTACTGGAAAAAGTAGACAACCTGATTGTTGGTGGAGGAATGGCTTATACGTTCGTAAAAGCACAAGGCGGAGCAGTTGGAAGTTCATTGGTTGAAGATGATTTCCTGAACGTTGCAAAAGAAATTATTGAAAAAGCGAAAGCAAAGGGAGTGAACTTATACATTCCAACAGATACAATTGTTGCGGATAAATTTGATAATAACGCAAGCACACAATTGGTTCCAATCGGGGAGATTCCTGCAGGTTGGATGGGGCTGGACGTTGGTCCGGATTCTATCAAAGCATGTGCTGACATCATTGAAAATTCAAAATTGATCTTGTGGAACGGCCCGATGGGAGTTTTTGAGATGAGCAATTTCCAAAAAGGAACAGCAGAAGTAGCACAGGCAATTGTTCGTGCCACCGAAAAAGGTGCTTTCTCACTGATTGGTGGTGGTGATTCCGTTGCAGCGATCAATCAGTTCGGATTGGCTGACAAAGTAAGCTACGTTTCCACCGGTGGCGGAGCAATGTTAGAATATTTGGAAGGAATTGAATTGCCGGGAATCAAGGCCATTCGTTCTTAAATAAAAAATTCAATACGATCGAAAATCCTCGGTTTGTCAAACAACCGGGGATTTTTTTTGATCCATGTTCATCCTGCATCCCAAAATTTTCAGTCGCTGTGCATAGATGGTCATTTCACATCCCTAAAATCTCAGATTATTTATTCCTTCGTGATCAATAGCGTTACATGATCTGTCAATTAATGATTGATGATTAAACTTTCACCCTAAATAAATCAACGTATGAAAAAAGGATTCCTAATTATTCTTCAACTGGCTTTTGTAACACCATTATTTAGCCAGCAAACGTTAACTCCCATCAAGAACAAACACACGGTATATGCCGAAGTATTCGGTCAGGGCTTTTCCGGCTCACTCAATTATGATTTGCTTTTCAACTCTACCGGGAACTGGAAGCGGTCTTTCACAATCGGCGCTGTTGTTATTCCAAAGTCACTGGGATTCGGAGATGGAGCATATATAGGAGTTCCGGTATCTTACAACTGGCTATACGGTAAAAAAAGAAGTTTTTTAGAACTTGGGATCGGATTGACAACCCAGGCAGTTGATGATCGCTTCCACACCGAGTTTGAAGGTGAATCACACCAGGCATTTTCAAGGCTGTACACGTACCTAACTCCCAAAATAGGCTACCGTTTTCAACCTTACAAAAGCGGGTTATTCTTCAGAGCTACGTTGACTCCGCATATCGCTGTGGTAAATAGTACCTGGAGTACCAGAGGCGGATCATTAACCTCCAGTAGTTACTTTTTCAATAACGTGTTTAATATCGGAAACAGAGCCATTCCATGGTTTGGATTTAGTTTGGGATACACTTTTAAATAAGCAAAATCAAAACCAGTATGAGAAACACATTTCTGATTTCGCTTTGTCTTTTTTCGACGATCTCATTCGGGCAGCAAACTAACGACCGATTTGTGGCAGAAATTTCACCACTAAACCTCAGTTTACAATCAACTTTCTCTGCTAACATCCAGGGAAAAGTAAGTTATCGGTTCAATCGATATTTTTCGATTACCGCAAGGCACAATCAGGAACTATTCAGTTATCTCAATATCAGAAGTAACAAAACTCCCGGAGATGTAAAACGGAAGAATTCCTTGTCAGACATTTCTTTGGGAATGACATTGGTAAACACTCCAAAACCGCGCATTGATCCAACGGATGTAACCGACAAGATTCGTCCCTGGATCAACAAACAATTCCAGCTCGACTTAGGTATCACTTACTACAAGTTTGCAGCTCTTCGAACCGATTATTACAGCTACGATCTGGATGATCAGGGTAATTACAAAGTAATCAATAGCATCAACCGGCTTTCTGCTTCTCTTGGGTTTTCATTTGTGCTCCATGAGATGAGTGCTCAGGATCGTTTGAAAAGACAACATTGTTTGTCGGCAGGAGTCTATTACGGCTTAAATTATGAATTGCAAGGCTACCTAAAAATGCAGGAAGAGAGCTCTTCTCTACGTGCACCAAAGAATTACGCATTCAACAGAGGCGGGTATTATTTTCGTTATAATTTCCGACAGCAGCTTACCGAACATTTTTTCCTGGGAGCAGATTTACTTTTTGCCAGAATGCCTTACGTAGAATATCAGCCCAATCGGGATATATACCCATCCCGTGGAGGAGAAGCAGAAATTAAAGTTCAACCTTACGCGGGAATTACGATTGGCTGCACTTTCTAATTGAACCAATTTCAAGGTAAAGTGTAAATCCTTTTAATTCTCAATATACACTTAATCTATTTATGACTCCAAATCGGGCTAAAATCGTCGTTCCAAATCCCTGTTCCGAAAAGTGGGACGTCATGCATATGGATTCTATCGGTCGTTTTTGCCAATCCTGCCAGAAGAGTGTAATTGATTTCACCACCCAATCCGATGGCGAGATCAAAAATTTCCTTAAAAACAAACGAGGAGAAAAGTTGTGCGGCAGGTTTAATAATCACCAATTACAGCGCATTCGCATTGAGATCGATCAAAACATCCTGGTTTCCAATATTCCGTTTTGGCAAAAGTTTTTAGTAGTATTGCTCGTTTGCTTTGGAAGTGATCTTTTGGGTGCTGATTTCGTTTTTGCACAAACGGATTCTATTCCGGTTAAAACAGAACAAGTGGATTCATTGATTCCCTTCGCCGCTGCTAAATCTGATTCAACTTTGGAAGTGAAAATCGATTCAGCTTTTGTCTTTGACTTACATCTTAAAATGAATAACTACGAGGTCATTTGTGATCCTGAAATTATAGCAATGTTAGGTCAAACTATGGGGATGTTTTATATTCCGGATCCTTCTATAGATCTATGGGATCCTGAAGGAACTATTCATTTCATTGACCCGGAAACAGGAGAAGACGCTCCGGCAGATATACTCGTTAAAGAGAGGAAACCTGAAATTTTACCATCGGAAATTTTATTCGCCCCGGAACATTATCCGTTGCTTCCAAACCATCCGAAGAAAAAACCGGTGCGGCCAATAGAAAGTGCTATTATAGCAGATAACGGGGAAAGGCGAAAAACCAGAAGAAGTTGAAAAGAAGCTAACGAGGCCAAATCGGGAGACGGTAACAGTTAGGAATCTGAACGGAGAAAACTATCTAACATTTACACTTACTTCTCTCCCGGGATTGGATCTCATTTTCAGCCCTATGAGAGCGGCACATTCTTCAGAGCTACTCCAACGCTGCGTGTTGCCTTAGTCAACGTCCGGAACGGAAGTCTTATGACAAGCAATGCATTCTTCCAAAACTTCATAAACCTGGGTTACAGAGCATTTACATAGTTCGGTTTAAGTTTGGGATATACTTTACAAATAAAGAGGCAACCAATAAGGCAAAAACCGCGTTTACTAAGCTCCAGCACCTCTTTATGAAATACTTTCTAGCTTTACTCTCCACCTTCATTCTTACTTCATTAAAAGCTCAGGAAAATGAGATTAGTAACATTATAGGAAGCCCCTCCAGCCGTGAGTCATCTGCAAATATTGTAACCGATGCCGCCGGAAACACCTTCACTGGTGGAGTAATGGACACAAAATCATTGCTTGTAAAACAAAACGCATTACAGCAAACCGTTTGGTCAAAAACAATCAGTTTTATTCCAGTAACCAGTAATACGGTTGTTCTTGGGTTTTTGGACATTATCGGCGACACTTTATTCGGTTGTGGAGACATTGAGCAATCCAATACCGATCTGGGAAGTTTCTATTTTAAGATGAATGCCCAGACGGGTGCTCTCTATTGGTGTAAATATGAGCTGAGTTCGGGGGGATATCTTTCTTGTATGCGCTATGCCAATGGAAGATTCTATTTGGTTGGAGGAACACTGCAATCCGGAACGTTCGTACACGGAAAAGTGATGGCTGTATCCTCACAAACCGGCGACATGATCTGGGAATCACTCGTATTACAATTAGCTTATCCTGCTGCAGGAACCAATAGTGACACCCATTTTACAAGTGCTACCGAAATGCGTAATGGAAAAATGTTTGTTACTGGAATGCATCAGAACAATGACTTTTTAGCTACTTATCCAAACATGCCTTTCGTTTTAGGTATCAATGACTCAGGAACGGTCTTTTTTCAACGGCGTATATCTTTTCCTTTTATTCCAGGTGTAATGACCACCTCATTCCAGGGAAGCCGCATTGAATACGATATGAATAACAATATCGTTCTCACCTCTTTCAATAATGGAACCATGGGTACTCAAAATGATCCCAACATTGTTTTGACAAAATTAGATGGATCCGGGAATCTGTTATTTTCAAAAGAATATGAAATTGACGGAGAAGGATCTCAACAAGTACACGGATTGAATGAAACAGCGAATAGTTATGTTCTATGCGGGGTGGTCCATTCTAACTTCGATGGATTGTACGCTCTTAAATTGGATAAGAACGGTAACTTTCAAAAATGCATCGGACTTAAAAAACCAAACATCTTTTTTGGTGGTGCAGCTTCCAATAATTCTTACGGGAACAGTGACTTTAAGAGTAACTCGCATTATTTTGCAACATCTGAAATGCTTGTTCCGGCAGGTGATATCAATATCAGCGAAATCATTTTGGATGAAGATCTGAATACCATCGCAAACTGCTCCGAATTTAGTGAATTACCAGTGATCGCAACTAATTTAACAACACAGCTGGAACCCTTGGACCTCATTGAACACGGGGTAGGTTTCACTTATTGGGACGGGGTTGTAATAGAAGACTTGCAACTATACGTTCCCTGCGAAGACATTTCTCTGGATCTTAATCAGGCCTCCATTTGTCCTTCTTCTTTTGTGGCAAACGTTACTGGCTTTCAATCCCCAACTTTTCATTGGTCAAACGGAACAAGTTCTTCTTCAAACACCTATTTCACAAATAGTCCCGATACGATTATTGTACGGGTCTTAGACATTCGCTGCTGTGAATTGATTGATACGATTGTTCCTATTACCGCGCCGTCCAATATGACCGTAAGTTTAGGAAATGACACGACGCTTTGTTTCCAGCAAGGAACCAGTTTTACGCTGCTTCCTGTTGTTACCAATTCAATCGGAACCCTGAGTTATCTCTGGAACAACAACGCTATTACTCCTTCCTTATCTGTAACCAATTCGGGAATTTACTGGGTTGAAGTTTCGGATAGCTGCGCAGCAGTTAGGGATTCTATTCAAATCACCCTGCTTCCATTTCCAACACTGGATTTACCTCTCACACTGGACACCTGTTTTGAGATTGGGGTGGGATTTCTCTACACAGCAATTGGTAGTCAGGGCAGTTATTCATGGAGTTCCGGCTCTCAGACTGCAACTGAACTCATCAGTCACGAAGGGATCTACACTTGTACCCTAACGAATGAATGTGGAAGTGTTACTGACTCTATGCTTGTGAATCGATTACCAGATCTTGATCTTTACTTTCCAGAGGATTCATTGAAGTTTTGTGAACTCCAAATCTCTCCAAATTTACTCCATATTGAAACAAATTATCAGTACGAACTATTTTATCCCCGGACACAAAAACCTGCAGGCAGTTCACTAAATGCATCCGGATGGTATCTCATCCGTGCATTTAATGTTTGCGGAGAATTATGGGATTCTATTTATGTAGATTTGCAAAATGAGCAGGCGATTTTTATGCCTAACACCTTTACTCCTGATATGGACGGGACAAATGACCAATTGGAGATTATTACAAAGAATGTTACAATCAGCAGTATTCACATTTTCAACCGATGGGGAGAAGAGCTTCTCAGTATGGAGGAGGCATCCTATAACTCCGAAACACCACTTCTTTTGTGGGATGGGAATTACAATGGAAAACCATCTCCGGATGGAATCTATCAGGTTCAGGTCATGTATATGAATTGTTTTGGGATTCCTGCTTTATTTACAGGACATGTGAACCTGGTAAGGTAAAGTTTATCTTGATTACTTATCCAAAACCTTCGCGATGCGGAAATAATCGGAATCCTTCTTAGGAGCATTCTTCAAAGCTTCCGGCTGAGTAATGGTTACTTCCGGCTCATCGTCACGAAGTACGTTCACTTCATCACTCATAAAAATCAAAGGTTCCACATCATCGGTTGGAATTTCAGACAATTTCCCCATAAACCCGATGATTTTATCCAAATCCTGGCGGATAGCAACTTTGTCGTCTCCTTCAAAACGAAGTCGGGATAAATGAGCGATGTGATCAATTGTTTCTTCTGAAATCTTTTCCATGGTGCAAAATTACAAAATTTGAATGAATCATTTCTTCATCAACCCTCTTTCTCTGAGCGGTCCGGCCAAAACTCCGAAAACATGATCAGATAATTCCGCTTCTGTCATTCCGTTTTGTTGTTCTACAGAAATTGCATCGTGCATGTAAATCCTGGAAATACCCGGATGCGCATAACCCAAAATCTGGTCCGGATCGGAAAACATATGGTGGTGATCCAAAAAGGTAATCGGGACAATTGGGATTTGGGCATTCTTCGACAATTTGAAAGCTCCGGATTTGAATTCCCCCATTTCCGGAAGATCGAAGTCCGGGATCCCTCCTTCCGGGAAAATCACGATCGACCAGCCTTCCTGAACGGCATTCTTTGCCTGGATAAAAGACTTGGCAGCTTTGATTCGGTCATTGCGGTGAACCGGGATATTCAAATGCTTGAAAAAGGTTTTCATTAAGGGATAATTCAGTATCTCGCTTTTCCCCATGAACAAGAAGCGATGCGTGGGTAAAATAGAATACATCACAAAAATATCGAAGTATGAAGTATGATTGGAAACAATCAGGTAGGGCCCTTTTGGTAAACGAACTCTGCGCAGGCGGTGAACCCAAATTCCACAAAGTATGCGAACAGTGAAACTCCAAACAACATTAATAGGGAAACTATGCTTCTTCCAGCATTTCCGGGAAAGTGTGAGACAAATGAAGGGATAAAAGAATAATAGCGTTGCTACGAAGACCAGTCCAACGTGTAACTTATAAATTAAACTCAAAACTCCCAGGAACTGCTTCACCGATCAAAAATAACTCTTCCGATCAAAATTCAGTTACAAAAAACCATTCATTCTTGGAATTTCTCCCCAATTCATTCCTTTTAGCTGAAAGAAACCCCTAAATTCGCAAAAAACAATTTTAAAATGGCACGAGTTCTAACAGGTATTCAAAGCACGGGAACCCCGCATTTGGGGAATTTACTCGGTGCAATCATGCCTGCAATTGAAATGGCTAAGGATCAAAAAAACGATTCTTTTCTCTTCATCGCAAATCTGCATACTTTGACCCAGATCAAAGATCCGGAATTGATGCGCGAAAACACGTATTCTACCGCTGCTGTTTGGTTAGCATGTGGATTGGATCCGGAGAAAACGACTTTCTACCGACAAAGCGATGTAGCGGAAGTGACCGAATTGATGTGGCATTTATTGTGTTTTTTTCCGTTTCAGCGTTTAACACTCGCTCATAGTTTTAAAGACAAAGCAGATTATTTGAGTGATGTGAATGCCGGATTGTTTACCTACCCGATCCTGATGGCTGCGGATATTCTCTTGTATGATGCGAACCTGGTTCCTGTTGGAAAAGATCAGTTGCAGCATTTAGAGATTTCCCGGGATGTAGCAGACAAGTTCAACCTTAAAATGGGCGAAACATTTGTCATTCCTGAAGCACGGATCGACGAAGTAACAAAGATCGTTCCCGGTACGGATGGTGAAAAGATGAGTAAATCCAGGAATAATACGATCAATATTTTCCTTCCTGAAAAACAGCTGAAGAAGCAGGTAATGTCTATTGTTACTGACAGCAAAGGGTTGGAAGAACCGAAAGATCCGGATACTTGCCATATTTTCCGGTTGTATGAATTATTGGCTTCTGCTCCGGAGATTGAAAGCATGAGAACCAATTATTTAGGAGGAAATTATGGATATGGTCATGCAAAAAATTCACTTTTGGAACTGATTTTGACCAAATTTTCAACACAGCGCGAAAAATACAATGCGCTGATGGAAGATAAGTCGCAGATTGATAAAGCCTTAGAAATTGGGGCTTCCAAAGCGCGAATCATTGCTCAGGAAACTTTAAAACGAGTTCGCAGCAAATTGGGCTACTAAATTTTTTTTGATTAGGCGATACCGTTTAATCAAAAAATACTATATTTGAATCAACTTATGTTACACCAACATAAACTACTCTTATTAAACCAACATGCTGAAGCTCCTCTTATGGGGCTTTTGCCTTTTTAGAACGGTAAGGACTAAAAAATACGTCCAAACTTCTAAGATTGGGTTTAAATGTTATTTTTGTAAAACACTGCAACGCCGCTTACTATGTTTAAACAGTTCGTTCTTATTTCCATACTCGCTGTCGGGTTTGCCGGCTGCTCGGACGATTCTGTGAATGTGGAAGACCTGAAAGCAATTGGGGGCGCCAAATATGGAGGAACTTTTCGATTTATGTCTTCGGAAAAAATCGAAGGATTGATTCCACTTCAGGCTACAACACTTTACACTCAGCGAATTACATCACAAATTTTTGACCCGATCTTACGCCTGGATGCTTCCGGATCTAAAGTTATTCCATCTGTTGCAGAGAGCTTCACTGTTTCTCCGGACGGGAAATCTTACACGCTCAATATCCGAAAAGGAATTTATTTTCACCCGGACGAATGTTTGGATGGTGAAGGTCGCGAATTAACTGCGGAAGATGTAAAGTACACACTTGATATGTCGTGCAGCGGTTTGAAATTAAACGAAGTAAGTTTTATGCTTGTGGACCGGGTGGTAGGCGCTTCCGACTTCAATAAAGCAACCAAAACACAATTCAAATCAGGAGGAGTTTCAGGAATTGCCGTTTTGGATAAATACAGCGTTCAGATTAAACTGGTTGAAGCCTTCGCAGGTTTCGATAAACTTTTGACCTATAGCGGTTTTGGTGTTTTTCCAAAGGAAGCATACGATTTTTACAAGGATGAACTCAAAAATCATCCGGTAGGAACCGGACCTTTCATGCTGGAAGAGTTTTCTGCTACGGGAATTAAATTGAAACGCAATCCGAATTACTGGGCAAAAGATCAATTTGGAAACCAGCTTCCGTTTTTAGAAGCCATCGAATTGAGTTATACCGAGAATAAGCGCAGCGAATTAATTGCATTCAGAGAGCGTAAAATAGATCTTGTACTGGAAATACCAACGGATGAGGTAGACAACATCTTAGGTTCGCTGCAGGAAGCACAGGAAGGAAAAACAGTGAAGCACAAAGTGGATTCCAAGCAATCATTTTCTGTTACTTTCCTTGGAATGTCTCAGCAAAATCCGGTTTTTAAAGATATTCGTGTCAGACAAGCACTTAATCATGCTATTGATCGTGAGAGTTTGGTGAATCATACCTTACAGGGAGAAGGTTACCCGGTTCTAAACGGATTTATTCCAAATACCGAATTCTTTCCTTCAAACCGAGTGAAAGGCCCCGATTTCAATCTAAACAAAGCAAATGCCCTACTTGCCCAGGCAGGTTTTGCAAATGGAGCCGGTTTTCCGGCATTGGTGATTTACGTTAGCGGTAACAAGGACGCTGCAAATCATTTATTGGCAAAAGGAATTGCAAAACAATTGAAAGAAAACCTTGGTCTTTCCATTACGGTAGAATTGGTTGATTTTGAAAAACGAAACAGCTATGTAAAATCCGGGAAAGCGAGTTTGTGGGTTTCCGGATGGATTGCAGATTACCCTGACGGAGAAAGCTTCTTAAGTATTTTCTATGGAAAATATGCAGATTTGAATTCCGAGTTCATGAATCCGTTCAAGTACCGAAATCCGAAATTTGATGATTTATATGTTCGTCTGAACAAAGAACAGGATGCAAAAAAACGCACGGATATCATGGTCGAGTGTGATCAGCAAATCGTAGACGATGCGGTGGTTGTTCCACTTACGAATGATGATTTCATTACTATGATCAATTCCCGGATCCGAAATTTTAAGACAAATTCCTTGGAGAATTTAGATTTTTCTTCTATATTTATAAAAGAACCAAAGGGTTCGGAATAAATTTTTAACTAACTCTCAGCTTGCAAAAAGTTAAAGGCAGTCCTAGGCGGATTGCCTTTTTTTATGCCTGCAAAACGCACTTCTTTCTCGAAAATGGGTTATAATCATTCTCCAAAAACAAAACTTAAACAGGCTCTTAACATAATCTCAAGAATTTCTTAACTTAGAATCTAATCGTCCATAGTAAGTTTGTCGCATTATAAATTCTCATGGTAAGAAGTACAGAAACAAGTCGGTCAAAAAACAAAACACACTCTACAAAATATTTCAATCGCGAATTGAGCTGGCTGGCTTTCAACGACCGGGTTTTACAGGAGGCCCTGGATGATGAAGTGCCATTGGTTGAGCGGATGCGTTTTTTGGGGATCTACTCCAATAACCTGGATGAGTTTTACCGCGTTCGGGTGGCAAACATCAAACGGATGATCCAGCTGGATGATCAAAAGGTAGAAGGCTACAAAGGAACCGCGGAAGAATTGTACGAAGAAATCCGGAATGTGGTCATCAAGCAGCAACGCAAGTTTGAACATGCATATGCATCCATTCTTCACAAACTGAAACTGAAAGGAATCAAACACTACGATGAACTGACAGTAAATGATAAGCAAAAGGAGGAATTGAAAAATTACTTCTTTTCTTCCGTCATTCACGACATTGTTCCGGTCCTTATAGATAAAAAAATGCCTTTCCGACTGCGAGAAAAAGCAATTTACCTGGCTGTGCGCATGGAGTGGGATTACAAACGAAAAGCACGGTTTGCAATCATCGAGGTGCCGAATTTGGTTTCAAGATTCTATATCCTGGAATCTGAAAAGGGCAAAGGAGTCATATTGATCGATGATATCATCCGCCTTCATTTGGCTGATATTTTCCCAATCTTCTCTTTTGATACCATTGAGGCATTTACCTTCAAATTTACGCGCGACGCGGAGTTAAATCTCGATGACGATGTTTCCATGTCCTTCATTGAAAAAATGGAAAAAAGTATCAAGCAGCGCAGAAAGGGAGAACCGGTCCGAATGGTTTACGATCACCGCATGCCGCAGGACTTGTTGGAAATGCTGATCAGAAGTTTGAACCTCACATTGGGAGTCAATACAATAGCCGGAGGTAAATACCACAACTTCAAGGATTTTATGAAATTCCCGGATTTTGGGAACCCCGATTTTGTTTATCCGCCCTACAAAGCGGTAGATCATCCTTTTTTTCACAAGCAGCACAGTTTAATAAAGGTCATTCTTGACAAAGACGTTCTTTTGCATTATCCCTATCATCGTTTTGACCACGTGGTGGATTTATTACGAGAAGCAGCTATTGATCCGAAGGTTGTTTCCATCAAAATCAACATTTACCGCGTTGCCAAGAATTCGCAAGTGATGAATGCTTTGGTAAATGCTGTAAGAAACGGAAAACATGTAACCGTCGTATTGGAACTTCAGGCCCGTTTTGATGAAGAAAATAACCTGTCGTGGTCAGAACGGATGAAAGAAGAAGGCGCTAAGGTCCTTTATGGTCCGGAAGATCTGAAAATTCATTCCAAGCTGATCCAGATCAAACGCATTTCGGATAAAAAAGAACAACTCATCACGTATGTGGGTACCGGGAATTTTAATGAGCGATCTGCACAGGTTTATACAGACATGGGACTGATTACCGTGAATAAGAAAATAGCGGCGGAAGTGCACGAAGTTTTCCATATGATGGAACATAAACTGCATAACTATCATTTCAAAACATTGATCGTTTCTCCGGTCAATGCACGCGAAAAATACCTGAGCCTGATTGCGAATGAAACCAAAAATGCTAAAAAGGGTCTGCCTGCATATATCCACATGAAAATCAACAACCTGGTTGATCAGGAAATGATCGACAAGCTGTACGAAGCGTCTCAGCACGGCGTAAAAATAAAATTAATGGTCCGCGGAATCTGCTGTTTGATTCCGGGAATTAAAGGAATGAGCCAGAACATTGAAATTTTAAGTGTGGTAGATCGTTTCCTGGAACACACCCGTTTTCTAATATTCGGAAACAACGATGAGCCGTTGTATTTTATTACTTCAGCCGATTGGATGGAACGAAACCTGGACAAACGAATAGAAGTTGGCGCACCGATTTACGACCAGGCATTGAAGGATCAGATAAGCCTCATTTTTGGTATGCAGTGGGGAGACCGCGAAAAAGCACGGATCATTGATAAACTACAGAAGAATTCCTACAAAGAAGCAACAGGAAATGAGGCGGTTATTCGTTCACAGGGTGAAATTCAGCATTATTACCGGCAGTTGATTGAGAATCTGGGATACTGAGAAGGTTCAAAGGGTTGAAAGAGTTCAAATTGTTCAATTAAAAGAAATTAAGAAAAAAAACTTTTGAACTTTTGAACTTTTGAACTTTTGAACTTTTGAACTTTTGAACTTTT
>CBFGOJ010000013.1:0-95692 GCA_965650365.1 uncultured Fluviicola sp.
AGTTGGCATCGGTGTTTCAATCGGAGTATACCCGCTTTGGTACATTGAAATGCAGGTATTGGGTTACAATTACCGGATTACTGACTTCCAGGCTGCATTGGGAATTTCACAATTGAGCCGGGCGGAACAAAACCTGGTTAAAAGACGTGCAATTGCACAAAAATATACCGATTCGCTCAATTCTCTGGATGATGTCATTCATTCTTCAGGTGTTGTTGAGGGACATGCTTACCATCTTTTCATTTTGGAGGTAAACGATCGAAAAGGTTTGTATGACTATTTGAGATCACAGCATATTTTTGCCCAAATTCACTACATTCCTGTTCACCTCATGCCTTATTACAAAAAGCAGGGATGGAAAGAAGGAGATTTTCCGAATGCAGAAAAATATTATTCCAGATGTATCAGCATTCCGATGTTCCCAAGTATGACCGAAGAAGAAATAGAACGTGTTATTTCTACCATTCAAGCATATTATTCCAGTTAGCACAGTGGCACGAATAGCAATTATACCGGCTCGAGGAGGAAGCAAACGAATTCCCCGAAAAAACATCAAGGATTTTCTTGGAAGACCCATCATTGCTTATTCCATCGAATTAGCTCTGAAAAGCTCCCTTTTTGACCAGGTTATGGTTTCAACAGACGATGCTGAAATTGCTGCTGTTGCAAAAAAATACGGTGCTGATGTCCCGTTTTTAAGAAGTGATAAAAACAGTGATGATTTTGCAGGAACATTTGAAGTCATTGAGGAAGTTATCCTGGACTATGCAAAAAAAGGAATTGATTTTGAAGAAGCCTGCTGTATTTACCCATGCACTCCGATGCTTCAGGTGAAGGATTTGGCTGCCGCACACCAAAAATTGGTTCAGGGTTCTTTTTCTTCTGTCTATCCTGTTGTTCCATACTCCCCTCCTATTCAAAGAGCTTTAATGATCTCGGAAGAAAAACTGCGCTATCTGAATCCGGAACACCGGTTTACACGCTCGCAGGATTTGGAAAAATCGTATTTTGATCCCGGGCAATTCTATTGGATGAAAACGAATGAAGTGATTCAGCAAAAGGGAATTTTCACAGATAATACCGGCTACATCTTACTCGACGAACTTTTTGTCCAGGATATCGACAATGAAACCGATTGGAAATTAGCAGAATTAAAATACAAACTTCTTAATTCTTAATTGAATGGATTCACCTGAAAATATCCGGTTTGTGGAAAACAAATATGGTTACCTGGAAATTGCAGAAAAACCAAGTCCCGAAGAGTTGCAGAATTATTACGCTGACATCTATTTTCAAACAAGCCAGGGTGCTTACGAAGCTACCTACTCGGAACAGGAACTAACTTTCTTTCAAAACTCCAACCATTTGAAAGCGGAAATTATCGCTGACTTTTTCAAAGATCAACCAAAATCGGAGCGGAGGTTATTGGATGTCGGTTGCGGCGAAGGTTTTACAATGGACTACTTTTTCAAAAAAGGTTGGGAGGTGATCGGAATCGACTATTCCCAGGATGGTGTGGCTCGTCAGAACCCGGAAATGAAGCCTTTTGTACTGCAGGGAGATATTTACCTGCAAATCCAGGAGTTGATTGAGAAAAAGGAACAATACGATGTCATTTCTATTCTCAATGTATTGGAACATGTAATTGATCCTGTTCTGACTTTGAAAGAATTACAGAAATTACTTTCCCCAGGAGGTTTATTGATTATCCTGGTACCGAACGATTTTTCTATACTCCAAAAATCACTTTTAGCGGATCAGAAAATTTCCCGGCAATTCTGGATCAAAACCCCGGACCATTTAAATTACTTCTCGAAAGATTCATTGATTGCCCTTTGTGAAGATCAGCAATTCAAATTTCACAAATGCCTGTCTGATTTTCCGATCGATTATTTCCTGGCAAATCCGGACAGCAATTACATTGAAGACGGAAGCAAAGGCAAAAATTGTCACCAGGCACGTATGTGGCTCGATAACCTGCACTGCTCCATTTCAATCCCGAAAACCATTGAACTCTATGAAGCATTTGCAAATTTAGGATCCGGAAGACAAGTTACAGCTTATTTTACCAAGTCATGAATTATTCAAGATACTTGAACCAGGAGGTTTATTCGCTAAACGACTTCCAGGTAACTCCAATGAGAGAAAGCGATATTTTACGCATCAAAGAATGGAGAAATGCACAAATGGATGTGCTCCGCCAGGCTAAATTGATCAGTAATGAAGAGCAGGTAAATTATTACAAAAATGTGGTTGTTCCGAGTTTTGAAAAAGAATATCCGAATATCATGCTTTTTAGTTTTTTGCAGGCCGGTAAATGCATTGGTTACGGCGGACTAACGAATATTCACTGGCCGGACAAACGTGCGGAACTTTCATTTCTTGTCGATCCGGATCATGCAGCCGATCTGTCGGTTTACGAGCAGGATTTCAGTCACTTCATCGAACTCATGAAGGAAATTGCTTTCAAAGCATTGGGGTTTAATCGGATCTTTACAGAGACTTACGATATACGCGATCATCATATAGGGATTTTAGAATCCTGCGGCTTCGTATTGGAAGGCAGAATGCGCTCTCACGTATGTATTAATGGTATCTTTGTAGATTCTCTGATTCATGGAATAGTAAAAAAAGATTATGGACTTTAAAGGAAAACGGATTTTTATCAGCGGTGGTGCCGGCGTAATTGGAACAGAAATGGTACAACTACTTCATCAGCAGGGAGCTCATATTATGGTGGGCGATCTAAAGCCCATTCCTACCGATTTTCCGTCAACAATTATTTACCGCCAGGGCGATTTAAATTCCATCACTCAAGCCGAATTAGATCATTTCAACCCGGAATATTTTATTCACCTTGCAGCCACATTCGAGCGTTCTGCCGAAACATACGAACACTGGGAAGAAAACTTCCATCACAATATTTTGTTGAGCCATCATTTGATGACATTGATGCGGAATGTTCCCGGATTAAAACGGGTAGTTAATGCATCCAGCTATTTGATTTACGACAAGACACATTACCAGTTTAAAGAAGCTCAGGAAAAAGCAGTAAAACTGACGGAGTCACATACCATTAATCCGAGGAACCTGACCGGGCTGGCAAAACTGGCTCATGAAATTGAACTGGATTTTCTGGCCATTTTCAAGTCAGATCAATTTACCAGTATTTCTGCACGTATTTATCGTGGCTATGGTAAAAACTCACGCGATATTATTTCCCGCTGGGTGAGAGATTTGTTGAATAACCAGAAAATTACCGTCTACAATCCGGAGGGTTTTTTTGATTATATCTATGCCGGAGACACTGCAAAAGGATTACTTAAACTGGCGCTCTGTGATCAAACGGGAATTGTAAACCTGGGAACGGGAAGATCCAGGCAAGTTGGAGACGTCATTCAAATTCTCCAGGTGCATTTCCCGCAAATGCAGGCTGAACATATTCGGAAAACGGATGAGCTAATTGAAGCCTCCGAAGCAGACACGACTTTATTGAAAAGTTATATCAACTGGACACCGGAACGGGATTTGGAAAATACCATTCCTGAAATCATTGCATTCGAACAGCAAAGATCTGTAGAAAAAGAAGTCATTTACGGCCATATTCTGGTTACAAGTGCTTCCCGCAAGATTGGTTTAATTCAGGCAGTTAAAAAAGCTTCGAATAAAATCCACCCTTCGATCAAAGTAATTGCAGCAGATGCCTCTGATACCTGTTTGGCAAAACATTTCTCAGATGATTTTTGGAAAATTCCGTTCATTAGTCAAATTGATATCAAGGAATTTATACAAAGCTGTAAAACAAAATCTATCCAATTGATTATCCCATCCCGCGATGGTGAATTGGCTTTTTTCTCCGAACACAAATCACAGTTCAAAGAAGCAGGAATTCATGTGATGGTCTCTGATAAAGAATCCATTGAAAAATGCGTCGACAAACTGTCGTTTTATACCAATAACAAAAACATTCCAACCATTATTCCCGCATTTGAAGACATTGCTTCAGCGAATGGAACAGCCTTCGTTGTAAAGGAGCGTTTTGGTGCCGGATCAGATTCAATCGGTATCAATTTAAACGCAGCTGATGCTTTGGCCCATTCCAAACAATTGCAGCATCCGATATTCCAGCCTTTTATTGAAGGTTCGGAATTAAGTATTGATGCATATATTGATACTTCCCGGAAAGTAAAAGGATTGGTTATGCGAAAAAGAGAGCTGGTTGTTAACGGTGAATCTCAGATTACTACTACTATTCAGGACAATCAATTGGAAAGCGCATTCTATGCCGTCATTGACAGCTTGAAATTGAGCGGACATATCATTTTACAAGCCATTATCGATTCAAAAGGAGAAATTCACATCATCGAATGCAATCCACGGTTCGGTGGAGCTTCCACTCTTTCAATCAAAGCCGGATTGGACAGTTTTTACTGGGCTTATCTTGAAAGTTCGAATATTTCCATTGAATCTTATCCGTTTATTCCAACCAAAGAACCGATTACCCAGGTTCGCTATCCGGCAGATCTGTATTTATGATCATTGTAACAGACTTAGACGATACACTTTATCCGGAGATCGAATTTGTTCACAGCGGATTCCGTGCTGTTTGCAAGTACCTGAATAGTACATTTCAAATTGATCCCGAAGAAGGATATGAGATCATGCTCCGGGAATTGAAAACAACTGGTCGTGGAAAGGTCTTTGATGCCGTATTGGTACAACATGGCATAAACACCATTTCAAACCGCAAAAAATGCCTTTCGGTATATCGGTCTCATCAACCGGAACTAAAGCTTTATCCGGAAGCAGAACGTTTCCTGAAGCGCTTCTCAAACTATAGAAAGTACGTGATCACTGATGGAAACATACGTGTTCAGCGCAACAAGCTGCGTGCATTGAAGCTGCAGGAACATTTTGTTAAAACTATCCCGACATACCAATATGGTATTCAGTACTCCAAACCATCCGTTTTTTGCTTTGAAAAGATCCTGCAATGGGAAGGCGGAAAATTACCCGGACAATTGGTTTATATTGGAGACAATCCTAAAAAGGATTTCGTTTCGCTCAATAAGATCGGGGCTAAGACCATTCGGGTATTAACCGGTGAATTTCAATCCCTGCAAGCCGCTCCGGGATACGATGCACAATATACCGTGAATACTTTGGATGAAATTACAGAAGAATTTATTAAAAAAATTGCCTTATGAAGATTGCAAATTTTGAAATAGCAAACGATAAACCTTGTTTTATCATTGCGGAACTTTCTGCTAATCACAACGGAAGCATTGAAACAGCCATTGAAACAATCCGGGCTGCAAAACGTGCCGGAGCAGATGCTATCAAATTTCAAACATATACTGCTGATACAATCACATTGAATAGCAGAAAGGAAGATTTTTTAATCCAGGGAACCATTTGGGAAGGAAAATACCTTCACGATTTGTACCAGGAAGCCTACACTCCCTGGGAGTGGCATCAGCAATTGTTTGATACAGCAAAGGAAGAAGGGTTGATCTGTTTCTCTTCCCCTTTTGATCACACTGCAGTAGATTTCCTGGAAAATTTAAATGTTCCGGCATACAAAATTGCCTCTTTTGAAATAACAGATATTCCTTTAATAGAATACACAGCATCTAAAGGAAAACCAATCATTATCTCCACAGGTATCGCAACTTATGAAGACGCGCAATTAGCTGTGGAAGCATGCAGAAGAGTTGGAAACGATCAAATCATCCTGTTAAAATGTACTTCCAGTTATCCGGCACCTATTGAAGAAGCAAACATGGTGATGATTCCTTATCTGGCAAAGGAGTTTGGCGTTATATCCGGCTTATCAGACCACACCATGGGATCAATTGTGCCATTAGTTTCAATTTCCCTGGGAGCAAAAGTTATTGAAAAACATTTTATCATTGATCGCTCGATCGGTGGTCCTGATGCAAGTTTCTCCATGAATGAAGCAGAATTCAGCGAAATGGTAAAAGCGGTTCGTGAGGCCGAAAAAGCACTGGGAACGGTAACTTTTGAACTAAGCGAAAAACAACTGGTAAGCAGAGCTCACAGCCGGTCATTATATATTTCAAAAGATCTTCAAAAAGGAGAAATGGTTACTCCTGAACATATTCGGTCTGTAAGGCCCGGATTTAGTTTACATCCAAAATACTATTCCGAAATAATCGGAAAACGGTCCTTAAAAGATTTCACCTTAGGTGACCGCATAAAAAAAGAGGACTTCGAATAAAGTCCTCTTTTTTTGATCTTATTTTGACTGACTGCTTATGCAGCCGGTTCAACATGCTTTTTCTTACGTTTCCAGGACATATAAAGTCCGAATCCTAATAATGCCATCAATATGATTGATCCGATTCTTGCTATCGTATTCACTGTTTTGTATTTCGGCAAGTCATAAACGAATTCAATTTTACTTTTTCCGCCTTTCAGTTGAATTCCCCGCAACAGGTAATTTACTTTTAAGATCGGAACTTCTTTCCCGTCAACAAATGCTTTCCAACCTATCGGATAGTAAATTTCTGAGAAAACAGCTAATTGGTTTCCTTTCACATCCGCCTGGTAAGTTAATTTGTTCGGAACAGAATGTATCAATTTAACAGAGCCTTCCGCAGAGAATTTTCTACCATTCAATTTACCTGCAAACTCGGGGAGCATCAAAGCTTCAGTTGCCGGATCAAAAGATTCCGTAACTTTCAGGTAAACCAGCGAAGTAAATGATTTGGCTGTGTCAGCCTGTAATGTCATTAAAGGCACCAGGTTGGTATTTCCTCTCACATCAATCACAAACATAGCTTCCTGACCTTTCCCCAGGCCGCTTGCCAATTGTACTTTTAAAGTGTCTTTGATTCCCGGAACAACATACTGCAGGTTTTCACCACCATAGATCGTTGCTTTTTTCACCGGTATGCGGTTTACTAAAAAGACTCCGGTACCCCGGTTCTCAGCGTTGAATTTATTTCCAAGTGCACGAATTTCGTCATTCGGAGTAGCTTCTTCACGAACCTGTCTCACCAACCACGCATTTCCAAGCGCTGTAGGATTCCTGATTGCCGTATCTAAACCTGTTTGAGAAGATTGAAGGAAATACTTCACATTCAACATATCAAGCACCTTATTGTTAGTCTTGGAAATCTGGAAATCCATCAGGTTATTGATGTTTCTCAATTTAGCACCGTGATAACCTCCCAATGATTTATGGAAGTAGGAAGCTCTACTGCTTGAGAAAGCTCCTGCAAAATCCAGTACCCGGTAATTTGTAACCTTATTTAAAGCCTGGAAACGGTATGAATTGATCACATTCGCTCTTGCAAGACCATCGTATTCCAATTCAAGAGCTTTTTGCTCTCCTTTTAATTTTCCTTTATTAACAATAGCTGCAAGCGAAGGATTTTGAGCCAACTCGGCTGCCATAATTTCCTCATCTCCTTTTGTTGTGGAAATAGGATAAGCGGCCAACCCTGCCTCTTCCCAATATTTATAGTTCGCTCCGGAAGCATCGTCTACGGTACCTAAATAATTGTAAGCAACAGGAACCAAATCAGCAAATGTCAATACAACCAATCCGGCAATTAAAACAGTATTAGCACTTTTTTCATTCTTAACGAATAGGAAAATGACAAATAATCCTGCACCCAAAAATGCAAACAAGATGGAACGCGTCATACTGGAACTGAAAATTTGCTGTCTGGCCAGTTTAACTGCATTGTAAGAATCCATTTGAGATTTAACCTGCATGTCAACAAATTGCTGCACTTGCTGCGGATTTGTAAGGTCGATCTGGTATTGAGCTGCCATTTGCGGATCCATTTGCAGAACCTGCTGGGTATATGCTTCGCTCAATCCTGCGTATTGATTTGCTTCTGCCGGATTCGTATATCCATCCCCTAATCCTACGACTTTCACAATGATTAAAAATACCACAAATGCTCCCAAAACAATCAATACTTTTTGTTTCTGTGCAATGATCTCTTCACGTTTTTTGATGAGCTCGTTCAGGAATAAAATCCCCATTACCGGAATGGTCAATTCAATCAATACCAAAATAATGGTAACAGCTCTAAACTTGTTATATGCCGGAACATGGTCAATAAAGAAATCCGTTAATCCCATGAAGTTTTTCCCCCATGATAACATAATTGCCAATAGTGTCACCGCGAAAAGTGCCCATTTAATTTTATCCTTCATGAAGAACAACCCTAAGAATGCCAGCATACAAACAATTACGCCGATATAAACAGGTCCTGAAGTCACAGGCTGTGTTCCCCAATAGGAATATCCTCTTAAGGCATTGTTGATCTCTTCCTGGGACATATCACTGTTTTGGATCTGTTCAGAAAAAGGTGAATTCCCCAACTGCTCAGATGCCCCTCCTTTTACGTAAGGAGAAATGAAAGTAAATGACTCTCCTACTCCGTAAGACCATTGAGTAATATAATTGCGGTCCAAACCAGTCGATTGATTTGTTGCCGGCGTACCTTCCGGTGTGATAGTTACATCGTTTCCACCACGGATTGTGCTCTTAGCATAATCGTTAGTTAAAATGATGTTTCCACTGTTAATAACAAAGGCCAGGATGAACATTCCAATAATCCCCGCTGAAGTGATAAAGAAGTTCTTAAGGGTTTTCTTTTGAATTGCTTCAATGAAGAAATAAATCCCCAGGAACAATAAAATGAACAGGAAGTAATAGGTAATCTGAACGTGGTTCATCGCCAGTTCAAACGTCATGAAGAGTCCCGAAAGGATAACTCCCCACATCCTATTGGTTCGATAAGCATAGATAAAAGCACCAAGCAAAGCAGGTAAAAACGCTGCTGCTCCCGACTTAGTAACGTGACCTGCCTGGATAACAATCAACTCATAGCTGGAGAAACTGAATGCAATGGCACCGAGTAGTCCCACCCATGGATTTAATCTCAGCAATCGGGCAAAGACCAGGAAACACAGGAAATGCAGGAAGATGGTTCCTGTTGGATTTGGAAGGTATTTAAAATGCTGATTTATAATACGCTTAAACCAATTTCCCGGATAAGCCATCGAAATTTGCTCTGCAGGCATTCCTCCAAAAGCGGAACTCACCCACATTGGTTCTTTACCTGTTTCTTCACGATACATTTCTGATTCGTTACTCATTCCTTTCCACTCCTTAACGTCATGCTGCTTAACACCATATCCATCAAATTGTGGCTTAAAGAATGCTGCAATAATGATAAACATCACCCCGATGATTGCCAGGTACATCCAATTTTTCTGAAAAAAGCCTTTTATATCCATAAGTTAAAATTGTCGACCAAAAATAAGAACTTTAATCTTCCAAAGGGTGTTTTGGCAGAAATTATCGTGAATTCTAATTTCAGGTAATCCTTGAACGAAAGGGAATTTGGAATGTAGTAGGAATTGTTCTAATATCGGATCATGAAAATAGTTGCTCTCATTCTAATTTTGGCAAGCTTGGTTTTTAAAGTCAATGCTTCCGAACAAATAAAATCCATATCCGGGTTTTATATTTATAAGACCAGTAAAAACATGTCGGTGAGCAAGGGAGAAGCTAAATTCACCCTTCATTTTTACAGCCAGAATTTCAGTGATGTTCCAAAAGGATACGAAACTATTATCTATTATTCTGTCAATGACTTAATCGATACCCTGGTTTTAGATTCTTCCTTTACAACAAGCATTCAAATTCCTATGGGAAAAACGGTATTCAAATTTTGGCCGGGACCAGGTTATAATGAAGTCATCAGCGATACGATAGAGGTGACTGATCAAACGGAGTATGAAGCGCAGGTGTATTTCCTTTCCGAGAATTTGATGATAGAAGTGGACAAACCGGTTATTTACCTTCAAAGTCCGGTAAAACTGGATTTTTCAATCCGTATAAAACCAACGAATGAGTTCACTTTCACTTATCCGGCGTACAAAGAAAATTGGAAAGGAAGCGTTTATCCGACAGGTGAAATCGAGATCGGCAAGCAGAAATATCCTTACCTGTTCTGGAATTCGAAACAGGCATTCAGCCTGAAAAAGCATGCAAACGGATACCGCGTTTCAAGAGCAGATGTCATTTCTTTTTTGGAAAAGCAACTTTCCAATGCAGGTTTGACATCCACCGAAAAAACCGATTTTATTACTTTCTGGGGACCGCGATTGACACAATACGAATCGGTATTCATTCAATTTTACCTGCAGGAAGACTGCAACCAGTTTGCGCATTTGGAGTGTGAACCCATGCCAACAGCTATCAACCGGCTTTACATTGCCTTTTCCGAATGGAATTATCAATTGGAATCTTTTACCCATCCGGTCGAACTTCCTGCTTTCAAACGCGAAGGTTTTAATCTCTTGGAATGGGGCGGATTTGAACTAAAATCAATCGAATTATGAACCAAAAACTGTATTTACTGGTTGTACTAATGATTCCGTTTTTCGGCTTGTCTGAGGGAATAAAATCTGTTTCACCAATTAGGTTAATCAAAGACAGCGTTTCCGGAAAAATTCATTCCGACAGTATTAGACTGGTCTTTCAAGTGGAGGATTTCTATGATCAATTGATGTTGAACCAACATGCTGCAATTATCCAGGTCAAAATTGACGGTCGAACAAAGAAATATACGGTTACGAATAAAAAGCGGACCTTTCAATTTGCTTTATCAAAAGGAAAACACCAATTAAATTTCTTTGTGAATGCTAACTTTGAAGAGATCAGTCTTGATCAGGAATTCAAAGGGAGCCACTATTATGAATATGGTTTAAACTTTCAGGGAGGCGAAAATTCAGGGACACAAATTATGGTAGAAAAACCGGTCATTTACTTTTACACCGGGAAAAAAGAACCATTCAGCCTGAAGATCAAAACAGATGCTGAATTACAATTTACTTATCCAGCGTATGAAAATGAATGGAAAGGAACTACTTCTCCGGATGGAACTATTCAGATCAACGGATCAAACTATCCGTATCTTTTTTGGGATGCGCAGCTTCCTGTTGAAAAGCTGAATTTGAACTGGCAGCATTCGGAACAGATCCTGGGTACACAAACTAGCCAATACCTTTCAGCACAACTGGATTATTTGGGATTTAATCCGAAAGAAAAAGCGGATTTTATCACTTACTGGGGACCACGGATGCAAAAAATGAAATACGTGGAAATACTTTGGATCCAAAACGAATCCATTGATGCAATTGCTTCCCTGGAAACTTCTCCTGTGTTTAATCAGAACCGCATTTACATTGTTTTCAAAGAAATCAGCGAACTTACAGATAAAGCTTTAATACAAAGACTGAACCAGCTGATGCCCATTAAACGGGCTAATAACTGTTTGGTGGAATGGGGCGGAATCGAAATGCCCTCCAATTTATAAGTCATGCGTACACTATTCTTTTTCTTATTGATCAGTTCTAATTTGTTGGCAAATGCCCCGGAATGGATTCCTGATTACTTGGTGAGTTATCAAACCGATAAAAAGCCATCCAACACCGGTTCCCGGATCCGGATTGTTTGTGAGTTTGATTCAGATTACGACTTGTTCCGTGAATTGCGCTTCGGGATGAACGGAAGCAATGAACGGATCAGGATGAACGACAAAAACGAAGTGGAAGTCATCCGAAAACCACAAAAAGCCGTTTTTCAATTCTACTATGACAGTAACTTCCAGGAAATTGAAACAGATTCCATTGAAGTCAAAAAAGGACAAATAACTGTTATTTCTTTGCATTTCAAAGCGAGGAATGAACCTCGTCCGGTGAAAAAACCGGTCATTTACCTTTACCCGGAATCGGACACCGAAGTTTCTGTTCAACTCAAAACAGCCGGCGAATTAACTTTTTCTTACCCGGATTATGCTTCCGGATGGAAAGGAACCGCTCATTCGGATGGTTCTATCGATGTAAACGGAAATCGCTACCCGTACTTGTTTTGGGAATCGGAACAACGTTTTAACAATTTCAATTTAAAGATTGGCGGATTTCTCATAGACAAAGAAAATGTCATCGTATCCTTGGAAAAACACCTGTCTGATCTTGGATTCAACGACAAAGAGAAAACAGATTTCATTACATTTTGGGGACCACAACTGCTGCAGCATAAACAAGTGTTGATTCAATTCATTCTACATGATTCCTGCAACGAGTTCGCTGCATTGGAAATTGAACCGAAACCGGAGCATTTAAACCGGGTTTATATGATTTGGCATGGGATTGATGGTCCGTTTAAAACTTTTCTGAATCCTCAAAAACTAAAAACCATGAATCGTAATGGCTTTGATGTGCTGGAATGGGGCGGAATTGAAATCAAACCCACTCATTCAAACTAAACAACTATGAGACAATTAATCTTTCTTGCACTAGCGAGTACGGTACTTTTCTCTTCATGCAGAGACAAAAAAGAAGAACCTTCATTGAAGAAACCCGTCATATACTTCTATCCGGAATCAGACACCGAAGTTTCCGTTGAACTCAAAACTACCGGCAACCTGACATTTTCCTACCCGGATTATGCCTCAGGCTGGAAGGGAACAGCACATCCGGATGGTTCAATCGATGTAAACGGAAAACACTACCCCTATTTGTTCTGGGAATCTCAGCAGCCTTTTAATTCATTTAATAAAGAGATCGGCTGTGTGCTTTTATACAAAGAACATGCTGTAAAATCTTTGGAAAAGCATCTGACTAAACTGGGATTCAACGAAAAAGAAAAAACAGATTTCATTACTTATTGGGGACCACAAATTAGTAAGCATGAATTGGTCATGGCTCAATTCCTGATCAATGAAGAGTGTGAAGAATTTGCAACCTTAGCTATTCAACCAACTCCCGCACATTTAAACAGGGTTTATCTAATTTGGACAAACTTCGAACTGAATTCGTCACAAATTCCATTAATTAAAACCCAAATACTACATCCACTCAACCGCGATGGCTTTGATGTTTTGGAATGGGGCGGAATTGAATTGGAGAGACCGGGACCAGTCATGACTAATTGATTAAAACAAGCAGCAGTGCAATTTCCCGGCAATTATCAATTATCCACTGACTATTATCAATTCTACTCAGCCGGGGTTGATTCAATTAAATTAATTTTGGTTAGTTTTAGAAAAAAACAAAACAATATGAAAAAGTTATTACTCTTACTTGCGGTATCGGGTACTGTATTGGTTACATCTTGTAACACGGCAACAGATGCTGATTATGATGCAATGGCACAAGACATGTGCGACTGTGTGAACAAATCTTCAACAGGGATTTCTGACAACATGAAAGATGCGATTGTGAAATCTGAAAAAGACGGAACAGATATGCAGGCTGCAGTTACTGAGGTGATGATGAAAGATCTGAAAACCGGAATGGCTGACGCACAGGCAATGCAGGACCTTGGAACAGAAATGCAGGGATGCTCCAAAGAGTTGGAGAAAAAGTATGACAAAGTTTATACTACCGAAACAGAAGACCAGGTGATCGAAAAACTTCTAAGTTCTTTGAAAGCAAAAAAGGGATGTGAATTTACTTATGCAATCATGAAAATGGGCGCAAAAGAAATGAAGAAATAAGATATCAATAAAATACAATTCAGGTAGGGACGCGACGCATCGCGTCCCTACTTTTTTTAATGGATCTTTATTTCTGTGGATTCGCGAACATCTTCACATCATCGCCGGTGATCTTCGTTCCGCACAAAATCACCAAACGCTCCACAATATTTCTTAACTCACGAATATTTCCCGTCCAGTCTGTTTGCTGCAACTCAAGCAGGGCCTCATCGGTAAATTCTTTCTTCGGAATTCCATGATCGTTGCAAACCAGGGCGATAAAGTGTTCGGCAAGCATCGGAATATCTTCTCTGCGCTCATTCAACGAAGGAACATGAATCAAAATAACCGCCAGGCGGTGGTATAAATCTTCTCTGAAACGTCCTTCCGCGATTTCTTTACGCAAATCCTTATTTGTTGCCGCAACTACGCGTGCATCAATCTTAATGTCTCTTTCACTGCCAACTCGCTGAATGACATTTTCCTGTAAAGCTCTCAATACTTTTGCCTGTGCAGAAGCACTCATGTCTCCAATCTCATCCAGGAATAAGGTTCCGCCGGAAGCCAATTCGAATTTTCCTTTTTTATCTTTTACAGCCGAAGTAAATGCCCCTTTTTCGTGACCAAATAATTCACTTTCGATCAATTCACTTGGAATAGCTGCACAGTTGACTTCTACAAACGGCATCTTTCTACGATTGGAAAGATCGTGAAGCGAACGGGCAACCAATTCTTTTCCGGAACCGTTTGCACCTGTTATCAAAACACGCGCATCAGAAGGCGCAACCTTTTCGATCATTTCTTTGATCTTATTGATTCCTTCTGTTTCACCAATAATGGAAGATCCTTTGAATTTACGTACGGTGGTTTTCAACTGTTTCGTTTCTTCCACCAGTACCACCCGGTCTTTCGCATTTCTGATCGTAACCAGGATACGATTCAGGTCAAGCGGCTTTTCAATAAAATCGAAAGCACCTTTTTTGATCGCATCGACAGCTGTTTCAATGTTTCCGTGACCGGAAATCATGATAACCGGAGTATCGATCTTTTGAACGATTAAAGCATCAAGAACTTCCAATCCGTCCATTTGCGGCATTTTGATATCGCAGAAAATGATATCGTAAAGCGTATTCTTTGCTTTCTCAAGTCCTTCTACTCCATTCTCAGCTTCGTCTACCTGGAAGTCTTCGAATTCCAGGATTTCACGCAGAGCCCTGCGAATAGCGCGCTCATCATCAATGATCAATATCTTTGCCATGTGTTTTTATTGGTGAACGAAAATAACCATTTAATTACGAATTGTGAATGTATTGGTCAATTATAAACACGGTAGGCACGCGACGCATCGCGTGCCTACAGGTATTCCATATTTATTAATTCACAATTCAAAAAAATCGGCGTAAAACCCCTTCCTTCAACGAACACGGAGAAATAACAATCTCTTTGATCCCGAATTTCTCAATGATCCATTTGGTTTTTAAAGCGGCAACCGGGGCCATTTTTCTCCGGATCGGAATAATGAAAGGATGATTTTCCCGCTGTTCGGCAGTTGATTCGATGATCCAATCCAAGGTGTCGATCAGTTCCGCTCGTGGAACACGGATGTTTTGCAGCATATTTGGAAATGCTTCCTCATGCACCATTTCATAGAATGTTTCGAAACTCCCGGATGCTCCTACAAGCACCTGACAAGATCGGAAGTTCTCCAATTCCTTCGAATTTTCTTCAAACCAGCGAATTAATTGCGTTTTATTCTCTTTGGTCAAAGGGTTTTCCAGGGGAAATAATTGAACGGCTCTCGAAACACCGATATTTGCACTGATAAACTCCAGTTCTTTCCCGGTCTCGATGCGGATAAATTCCGTACTTCCTCCTCCAATGTCCATGATCAATGAACTTTTATCAAATTCGTAAGACCAGCTCACTCCCTGGTAAATCAGTTTTGCTTCTTCCAGTCCGTCTACTATTTCGATCTCCAAATCGAAACGTTTCTTGATTTCCTGCAGAAATTCGATCTTGTTACCTGCATCACGAACGGCAGAAGTGCCAATTCCTGTAATACTGGTAACATTCAAACTGGTACAAATCCTGGTGAAATTTTCAAACGCCTGAAAAGCGCGTTCCATAGCTTCATCGGAAATGATTCCTTCATTGATACCACCCATTCCAAGTGCAACACCTTCTTTCGAATTGTGCACAATATCAAATCCGGAAGCGTTTACATCCGCAACCAGCAAATTAAATGTATTTGTTCCCAGATCAATGACCGCTACACGCATTTTACTTGATTTTCAACCAAAGAATAATATTTTTAAATCGCAGCGTATGTCCAAATTGAAGCAAACCGTTCTTGAATAATCGTGCTGCAATTGCTATCACGCCAATAGAGCTCGCCAGGAGTAAAAATAACGAAACAAACAATTGGTACGCACTTCCTTGATCAAATCCGATCGATAATTTCACCATGGCAACTACCGGGGCCGTAAATGGGAAATACATCAGGAAAGTTGTCATCGGACTATCCGGGTTTTCCAGGGCAAAATAACCTGCATACAAAGCAAAACACAAAATTAAGATCAATGGAATCAGGAATTGCTGTCCATCCGATTCGGATCCTGAAACAGCTCCCAAAGCCGCGAAAAAAGCTCCGTAGAACAAATAGCCACAGGTAAAGAACAGCGAAAAATAAAAGATCATCACTCCAAACTGAACGCGGTCGAAAACCAGTTCCACAAACTGATTGTAATCGCTTACCTGACCTGCTGCTGCTACCTGGTTGGAAGCATCGTACATGTCCACAAAAATTGTTTCGCGCATGAAATACAAGCCCAGTCCGATGATCAAACACCATAAGAATAGTTGTAAAAAGGCGCTGATTCCGATCCCCAGAATTTTGCCAAGCATCAAAGATCTTGGTTTCACTGTGGCCAATATGATTTCTACCACCCGGTTTGTTTTTTCCCGGGAAACAGAACGCAGGATTGTCATTCCGAAAAGGAAAATGAACACAAAGATCACTGCTCCGAAGAACAATCCGACCCAGCCTGCCAAATCGCTTTTCACATCCTTGGGATCATAAACATTGCGAAATGCAAAGTTTATCGGCTGTTTGATCTTCCTGAATTCGGTAACGGATAATTTGGTAAACTCTTTCGCCAGGACTTCTTCCAGTCTTCTTTCAACCTGGTAGCGAATATTGACCGACATAGTAAATGAAGGTTTTTCCCGGTAAAACAAAAAGCTCGTTTTATTCGAAAGGATCTTCTCATTCACCTCCACCATTGCATCAAACTCGGCAAAGCGTTTTTCATTAGCGAATTGTTCAATTTCAATGTAATTCGTAGCAAAGGAATAGGTTATATTCGGATCTTCCCCCGACATAATCTTGTGTTCCATCACATTTGCAGGATCTACGATCAAAACGTTCCATTTCTGCTGTTCTTTCCCACCGAATTGAAAAATCAGGTAGGTAAAAGTCAACACCACCAAAGGCCCTAAAATTGCCATCAATATAAAGGAACGGCTTTCCAGTCGCTCTCTCAGCTCACGCATTGCAATTATCCAACTATTTCTCATCGTTTCCAGTTGTTACAGTTGAAATAAATACTTCATTCATACTTGGCAGAACTTCCCATGCAGCTTCAATTTTCACCTGTCCGATCAACGTTTTCAGCAAATCCTCAAAGGAATTATCTCCGCGCATTTTCACACGTGCAATGAAGCGATCGTCGCCCAATATTTCTTTATCGGTTAATTCGAAACCTATCCAGAGTGCATTTACGAAAGCGATCATATTCCCCCTGAACTTCACGGCATATTCTCCGGTTTTCTGTTGATCCTGGATCTCACTTACCCGGCCTTCCAGTACTTTTTTGGACTGATGGATCAATACCACGCGATCGCAGATTTCTTCCACGCTGCGCATATTGTGTGTCGAAATCAAAATGGTTTTCCCTTTTGCTTTCATCTCCTGCATTTCTGCTTTGATAAGTTCCACATTTACCGGGTCAAATCCGGAAAAAGGTTCGTCTAAAATTAGTAAATCCGGTTCGTGTAAAATGGCATAAATGAATTGTACTTTCTGCGCCATTCCTTTGGAAAGTTCCTGGATCCGCTTCTTTCTCCAATCAGCACAGTTGAACTTCTTCAGCCAATAATCCAAGGAAGTATTGATCTCGCTTTTGCTCATTCCACGCAAAGCTCCCAGGAAATGTGCATGTGCTTCCACAGTCATTTGCTTGTACAAACCTCTTTCTTCGGGTAAATAACCGATATGTGCCAAATGCTTTTGCTGCAGCAGGTCGCCGTTAAAACGGATCGTTCCCGAATCCGGCTCAATAATCTTATTGATAATTCGAATAAGCGTGGTCTTCCCTGCTCCATTCGGACCCAGTAAACCAAAGATTTCTCCCTTCCGAAGTGAGAATGAAACCTGGTCTATTGCAGCTTTTCGCTGATAACGCTTTGTAAGCTCCTGAATTTCTAACATGCAATCAAAAATATCTTTAATCCACTGCTTTTTGCGGGATTATTTACTTTGTAAAAGTAATTTATTCCAGTTCTTCCAGCGGTAAACCAACCAAAAAACAAGAATCATTAACGGATAAAACAGGAACATGGTTACATACATATCCCAACCCAATACCGGTGTTGACACATCCATGAACAATGCATCGGTTTGAATGACCTGCCAATTGTTGGTCAGGATAATTATTCCGAATAAATTATTTGCCAGGTGAAATCCCCATGAAAGTTCCAATCCGTCATCCATAATGGCAATAAATGAAGTGAAAACTCCGGAAAGAATGTAATAACCAATAGCAAAAGACCCTAGTTTGTCTATCTCTGGATTCATCAGGTGCAAAGCCCCGAAAAGAATTCCATTGATCAGAACGAGGTAAATTCCCTTTTGAGTTGCTTTCCCGAACATCTGAAGTAAAAAACCTCTGAAAAGTACTTCTTCAAATCCGGTTTGGATCGGAACCAGCACAACCGAAATAAGCACCAACCAGAAAAAATGTTCCGGTTGAAAATTCCAGTGGATTTGGTGATTGAAATCAATGAAAGTGATGAAGAAAGAAACCATCATCAAGGTCGACCACAAGCCGAACGAAAAGAAAAATCGTCGGAAATCAAATCGGGGGCGTGCCGTCAAAAAGGTTCTAAAAGATCTTTTAAAAATAAGCCGGGAACAAAGTACAATGGATAGTAAACCGAAAATGAAGGGAATCATGTTCAGAGCAAAAAATTCATTTTTAGAAAAGAAATCTTTGGCATTTGAGAAAGATGCCAGGCTTTCACCTTCCGGTAATTTAGCAGCCATCAGGAGCCCGGTCAAAGAGCCTCCTACAAAGTAAACACCTATGATAATCGCAACGAGCCCCAGCAAATAATGCCTGATCCCGATAGTGGGCTCGATCGGACTAGTAAATCTTCTCATTACGTAAATCTAGTGAAAAGAATGTTTATTGATCTGTTTCAACCCGATTGTCGATAAATTCTTTTGAATGACATCTGTTTTTTAACAAACAGGTAGGGGTGCGATTAATCGCACCCCTACCGTCTATGATTGTTATTTCCTCTTACTGGAACATATCTTTCATTCGCTGAAAGAATCCTTTTTCGTTTTGTCCCGGGCTTGGTTTGAAGTTTTCACTTGCTCTCAATTTCTCCAGGATTTCTTTTTCTTCTTTGCTCACTTTTTTCGGTGTCCAAACGTTGATGTGAACGAACAAATCTCCTTGTCCGTAACCCTGAAGAACCGGCAATCCTTTTCCTTTCAAACGAAGCATTTTTCCGCTTTGAGTTCCGGGATCTACTTTTATTTTTGCTTTCCCGCCTACAGTAGGAACTTCGATTGTTTCTCCCAGTACAGCATCCACAAAATTCACAAACGCTTCGTAATGCAGGTTTTCACCATCTCTGCGTAATTCTTCGTGAGCCTGTTCTTCGATCACTACGATCAAATCTCCCGGAATTCCATTGAATGGTCCTGCATTTCCTTTTCCGGAAACACTCAATTGCATTCCTTCTTCAACACCTGCAGGAATTTCAATCTCAATAACTTCTTCTTGTCGTTTCAGTCCCTGGTTATCTGCATCAGCAGGTTTTTGATCGATCATTTTACCGGCTCCCTGACAAACATTACAGGTTGTCTGCGTCTGCATAGCTCCTAAAAATGTTTGGGCAACACGTGTAATCCGACCGGATCCGTTACAGGTAGCACATGTTTTATAGGTTACGCCGTCTGCATTTACCAGCTTATTGACCTTGATTTTTTTGGTAACACCTTCTGCTACTTCTTCCAAAGTCAATTTCATTTTAACGCGCAGATTGGTTCCGCGCACTACACGCTGGCCCCCGCCTCTTGCACCGCCAAAACTGCCGCCGCCGCCAAATGCTCCACCGAAAATATCTCCGAAATTCGAGAAGATATCATCCATATTCATTCCGCCGCCAAAACCTTGGTTTCCACCTAATCCGGCATGACCGTATTGATCGTAACGCGCTTTTTTATTTGCATCCGAAAGTACTTCGTATGCTTCTGCAGCTTCTTTAAATTTATCCTCCGCCTCGGAATCTCCCGGATTTTTATCGGGGTGATACTTCAATGCCATTTTACGGTAAGCCTTCTTAATTTCTGCTTCCGTTGCACCTTTTGTAATGCCAAGAACTTCGTAATAATCTCTTTTATCCATATTTCATTCAATTGCAAATGGCAGCCTTCAAATCCCTGAATACTGCCATCTGTAATGTTTTATTGTCCTACAACTACTTTCGCGAAACGAATTACTTTATCATTCAGATAATATCCTTTTTCCACATCATCGATGATCTTTCCTTTCAAATCTTCGGATGGTGCCGGAACGTTTGCGATTGCTTCATGAAGATCAGAATCGAAAGCCTGGTGTTTTGCCTCCATTTGCTTCAATCCTTTTCCTTCCAATAGGTTTCTCAATTTGTGGTGGATCAATTTGAATCCATCTTTCACACCTGAAATATCTTCTGAAGTTTCATTATTTGCAATAGCGCGCTCGAAATCGTCCATCACAGACAACATATCTTTCAAAACACTTGCACTTGCTGTTGAAATTAATTCGATTTTCTCTTTATTGGTGCGTTTACGGTAATTATCAAACTCCGAATACAAACGCAAATACTTATCATTCAATGCCGCAACCTGGTCTTCAGTTGAAGGCGCACCGGCATTTACTGACGAATTGTCAGCGTTTTCAACCTGCTCATTCACCGCTTCATCCTGATTTTCTTGATTCTGTCCCTCAGCATTCGGGTTAAACTCTTCGTTTTGAACTGCTTCTTCTGCCATTATTGTCAATTTTTTGAAGCAGAATAGTCAACTACCTTGCCATAGGACGGAAACAGACAAGGTGACAGGAAAACTGACATGCTTCAAATTTACGAATTACGAATTCAAAAAGTTACGGCCACTCTTATACAAAATCAATTTTATCTACTAATTGGTTGTTCTTGAAGCAGTAAGCTTCGTAAGACTTTTTCTGATTAACCGCGTAAACCGCTTCAATCGTAATTTTATCAGCATCTGGCATTCTGCTTTTTACGAAACTTTGCTGATAGAGAGACAATTCTGTGAGAGGAATAAGCTGTTCAAATTCGAAACCTTCATCATAAGTGAATTCCAATTCATAGTTCGCATGCTGCCATTTCAATTTCTGATCGTAGGCTATTAAATTTGGAGCAGAAACCGGATTCTTGTCAGAAAGCAGATCTTTCCCTGATTGTCCAAGCATCATAAAACCTGATAAAACCATTGCTGAATAGCCGATTTTCCGAAAGGAAAACTCACTTAAACGGGGTAAAATCGATTTCATTGCGAACGTCGAAAAAATGGCGGAAGCAGCAACGATTAATCCTATGTAAATGACTTTACCGTTTATCAGCCCAAATAAAAAGTACAAACCAATTTTGACCAAATGCAAAATGATCTCATTTGCTGCGCGCGTTGCAACAATTTCTTCTTTTGTCAATCCATAACGCAGGTAAAACCGATTGAATAACAATCCGACTGCTCCTGTTAACCCTGATAAGAATCCTGCTAAAAAGCCAACGAAAGCGAGTTTCATTGCAGCGGGTCTTTCCTGTTCATTAATCTCTTTTGGCTTTTTGAATAAAAATATCAGGTTACTCACAAGGAAAATTCCCATTACAATTTCCAGGTAAACCGGATTGACGTATTTTAAGAGCACAGCTCCCAACCAAACAGCCGGTAAAGCTGCCGGCACAAAATACGTCACAATGTTCCAACAGATATTCTTTCTAAAAACAATGAGCCGTGAAGCAGAACTCGTAAAGGTCCCAACCGATAATGCGGCCGGAACCTGACCTACAGATAACAATTGACCAAGAATCGGTATGAGCATCAGTCCTGCCCCACCTCCGCAAATGGCACTAATAGAAAATGCCAGAAAGCTAACAATAAATAAGATTATTAAGATCGTTGTCATCTTATAATGAACTACTTACCGATTTTCGTAAGTACCATCGGGTCTTGTTTTTCTCCAACAGCTGAATAAACAACCGTTTGATCACCTAATGTTCCGTCCAGTTCAATTTCGTAATAAACTGCTTTTCCAATCTCAATGCGTTTTGCATCATCCAGTTTGAATTCTTTGAAATCGGATTTCACTTTCGTAAGTACAGCTGCCGGAATTTGCGCATTGGCAATCTCCTGTTCCACTTTCAAAATCGTTCCCTCTGCATTCACCCAAACTTCGTAATCGTCTTTTCCCAAATCGAATTCCGCTTCATAAATTCCATTCTTTACTTCCCAGTCCAGATCTTTGGCTTCCGGGTATTTGGTCGTTACTGCATTGATTACTACGGAAGGAATTTCCTGTTGATCGATCGTGCCCGCGCAAGACGCAAATGCTATTGGCAAAAAGGCCAATAAGATGATTTTTAAACTTTTCACAACTCTTGTTTTAATATTTATACTACAAAGTTATGGGGCAAATCAGGAAAGAATCTGGAAAACAACGTTAAACCGGTAGCCGATCAGTCGCGACTGATCGCTACAACGGTTTGAACTGAATAGTAAACTGATGGATCCCCAACGCATACTTATAGGAAATCTCATCCCCGGAAAGGTCTATGATTGATTTAACAATGGCAAGTCCTAAACCTGTAGAAGATTTATCTTCCGATTCTTTGTGAAAGCGTTGAAACAGTTTTTCATTATCCAGCGGATTATCAGAACCTGTATTCGAAATCTGCAGGGAAGAATCGCTCAACGAAATTCCAATCTTCCCTTTTTTAACATTGTGACGGATCGCATTCTTAACCAGATTTGTAATCAGGATCCGCGCCAGTTCGGGATTCATTGTTACCTTCAATCGGTCCTGATAACTAGTTGGATCGAAATTGAATTCCAGTTCCAACTCCTTGAAGGCAATCTGGTCCCGGAAATCCTCAATTACATTCTGGATCAACTCATTCAAATCAACAGATTCTTCATTTAGGAACTGTTTATTCTCAATTTTAGAAAGCAAGAGCAGGGATTTATTCAGACGAGTTAGCCGCTCCAATGTCTCAATGGTTTGAAAAACCTCTTTCACTGCTTCTTCCGTCAATGATTCATTTTCTGCCAACAACTGCAGCTTATTTAGTGCAATTGCAAGCGGAGTCTGAAGTTCGTGTGAAGCATTTTCGATCAGTTGTTTCTGGTTGTGGAATGAACGGACATTGCTTTCCAATACTTCCGTGACGACTTTATTCAACAGTTGAAACTCTGAAGTTTTGGATTGGATCGGCTGAACCTGTTCATTTTTACCCAGTTTAAACTGAGCAAGCCGATTCAAATAAGCGAAAAACGGTTTCCACATCCTTTTCAAAACCAGCGTATTGATTGCTAAAATCGTAACGATCAAAATGAGATAGAGCCACAATAAGGAATAAAACAGGTCTTCGATCAAATCATCTTCCTCGACCATCGAAGAAATGATTTTCAGCTGATAGAATTCATTTTCGCTTGCTTCGAAAACAGTGGTCAGTAAGCGTACAGGCTCCAGGTCATCTTCGTTTTCCATGTACATCAGCGTGTCTTTGTACCTATCGTAATGCTTCAGGGCATGATATTCGGGAATTTTCCGAATTGCATAATTTCCTTCGTCAAAACTCTTCTTCAACAACACGGTCGAGTCAAGTTTTGCTTCGTGAATTATCAGAAGTTTGGAATTGTCCAAACCATCGTCAATACTGTCATGAACCTCATCAATCATATTTACATAAAAGATGAAAGCCCAGGCAGACAATCCAAGGAGTAATGCCAGTGACATATAAACAATGGTGCGCTGAATTAACTTCACGATTCGATCAATTTATAGCCGACCCCGTAAATCGATTGTATTTCGATTCCCGAATCTCCTTCATTCATTTTCTTTCTCAAATTCTTGATTTGTGAGTAGATAAATTCAAAATTATCCGCTTCATCAATATTGTCTCCCCAAACGTGTTCAGCCAAAGCAGTTTTTGAAACCAGCCTTCCCTTGTTTGAGATCAAGTACATCAAAATGGCAAACTCTTTCCGATTGAGTGTTAGTTCTTCATTGCGCAGACTAATCGACTGATTGGTCACATCGACCCGGATATTCCCAATCTCGAGCAATCCATTTCCATCAAACTTTTTTCTGCGGACAATGGAACGAACACGCGCAATCAATTCTGAAAGATGAAAGGGTTTCGTCAAATAATCATCCGCGCCTAAATTCAATCCTTCCAATTTGTCATCCAGTGAATTCCGGGCAGAAAGAATCAAAACACCATCTGATTTCCCTTGATTTTTCAGTTCCCGGAGCAATTCCAGACCACTTCCATCGGGCAAATTAATGTCCAGTAAAATGCAGTCATACTCATAGATCAACGCTTTATCCAACGCATCATTCAGGTTCGAAGCCGTTTCCACAACTGCGTTTTCCTGTTTCAATGCGCGTTCGATCGAATCAAGCATCTCAGGTTCATCTTCTACAACTAATATCTTCATTATTCAAAGTTCCCTTAAAAATCTGAAAAAAAACTGGAATCGGGACAGAACAGGAATGAGAAAACAGAATGAAGATTGATTCCTCTGTTTCTTATCATTTCCCTTTCTGTAAAAAATGGTCCAAAAACTCCCACATTCAAAATATCGCCTAAATTTGTACTTCATTTTCAAAATTGCATGCTTCGTCCCTTTCGCGATGTTCTTAAATTGATCCTGTTCTGGATTGTCTGTTTCGATATCCACCGAATCTTGTTCTCCATGCATCATTTCGGAAAACTGAAAGAAGCCGGATTGGGAGAATGGCTCTTAACTTTCGTTTATTCGTTCCGCCTGGATCTTGCAACAGCAGCCGGACTTTCGGCACTTCCTTTCTTATTCCGCTTGTTTCAATATTACACGGATTGGAAGTGGTGGGGACGTTTATTCCGCATCAGCTTAATTGCTTCTATTTTATTTCTCGTTTTAGTTCAGGCAGGTGAAATTGTAGCTTACGGTGAATGGAACCACAAACTGACTTCCCGCGTATTCATGCATCTTTCGCATCCGGATGAAGTAGCCAGAACAGCGAATTATTCGATGATCTTTTGGTATATCGGGTATGCTTTGATCCAGCTCACAATCTACATTTTCCTTTCCCGAAAATTCTTTCAGAAAAAACCCATTGAAAAAGCAGACATCAGGCATTGGTTTGAATGGCTGGCTTTACCTGTCACATATGTTGCAGCGATCTTCCTGTTTTTCCTGTCTCTGCGCGGAGGATTTCAACCGGTTCCGCTAAACATCAATGCTGCCAGTTACTCAAACAAAGCTGTTGTAAACGATATTTCCATCAACTCACTTTATTTCTTCGGGAAAAGTTATTTGTTGTACAACCGTTCGGAAATTGATGCATTCATCCCGAAGGTGGATAAGGTTGCAGCCCGGAAGGAAGTTGAGAAATGGTACAGCTATCCGAGGGAGCATGACAATTATTTTTTGGAGAACACACGTCCGAATGTGGTATTTATCGTTCTGGAAGGTTGGTCTGCAGAAGCTATTGGTAGTCTTGGACCCAATAAAGGCGCCACTCCAAACTTTGACAAACTGGCCAAAAACGGCGTGCTTTTCACCAATATTTATGCTACCGGGACTACTTCCGAAATCGGGAACTCAAGTATTTTCAGCGGACATTACACCCTACCGGAAGTTTCTATTTCTATGCAGCCGGAAAAACACCGCAAATTACATTGTCTGAATGAAGACATGGAAGACTGGGGTTATCACAGTTCCTACATTTTCAGTGGTGACTTGAAATATGGAAATATTGGCGGTTACTTCATGGACCATGGATTTGATGTGGTGAAAGATGAAGCAGATTTTCCTTCTGACCTTCCACGCGGAAAACTCAATTTCTTCGACCGCGATTTGTACAAATTCCTGATCCAGGAAATCAATCAAAACAAGAAACCATTCCTGCAATGTGCTTTTACAGGGAGCACACATGCTCCATACGATCAGCCAGCTGCTAAAAAAGGAAAACATTTTACCGGTGAAGAAGCGGATTTCATGAACTCATTGGTTTATGCAGATGAGTGTTTGGGCGAATTCATTCAAAACTGTAAGAAAAATCCGTGGTTTAAAAACACTTTATTTGTCTTTGTTGCCGATCACGGACATGCTTCACCGGGAATGGTTGATCCGGGAAGAGGTAAATTCTATCATGTACCGCTTTTATTCTACGGGCAACCAATTAAGAAAGCATACCGTGGCAAACGCATGAACGTAGTTGGTTCACAGGCAGATATTGCTGCAACTTTAATCTATCAGATGAAAGGTCAGCCGGCGCGCTATCCGTATAGTAAAGATCTTATGAATCCGAAAGTTCCGCAATTTGCTTTCCATGCGGTTATCCGCGGATACGGCTGGGGAACAGACAAAGGAAATTTCACTTACTACATGGAACAGAAAATTATTGGAGACGATAATTTCAAGGATCGAAAAGACTTCAAAAAAGCTCAGAAAAACTGTTCTTACTTCCTGAATACACTTTACGAAGATTATAAAAAATTGTAATTCCTGAATTTTCCAGAATTGTACACGAAAAGTACCGTATCTTTGTGCTCTCATTGAAGTAAGCATGTCATCCAAATTGATCAATATCAGAAATTTAAACCCGGAAGAACTGAAAGCAGCAATCGTTGCGTTCGGGGAACCTGCATTCCGTGCAAAACAGGTTTACGATTGGATTTGGAAGAAAAATGTTCACGACTTCCATGCGATGGCAAACATCGGGAAAAGCCTACAGGAAAAATTACAGGAGAACTTTTATTTCGATGGAATTACTGTTGAGGATCAGCAGGTTTCGGTGGATAAAACGATCAAATGTGCTTTTGGAATTGAAGGTCAAAGCCAGGTGATTGAAGGAGTTTTGATTCCTACACCTTCCCGCATGACCGCTTGTATTTCTTCGCAGGTTGGATGCAGTTTGTCCTGCGCATTCTGTGCTACAGGCCGACTGAAAATGATGCGCAACCTAAGTGCCGGAGAAATCGTGGACCAGGTTGTTTACCTCAAGAACCTGGCAACTGACAAATACAACACCAACCTTTCCAATGTTGTTTACATGGGAATGGGAGAACCTTTGTTAAACTACAAAAACGTGGTTCGCAGTGCAGAAATCCTAACGGATGAAAACGGTTTGGGCATGTCGCCGAAGCGGATTACCGTTTCCACAGCCGGAATTGCCAAAATGATCAAAAAACTGGGCGACGACCAGGTGAAATTCAACCTGGCACTTTCACTGCACGCAGCAGACGATGCCAAGCGTTCCAAAATCATGGACATCAACGATACCAATAACCTCGAAGCACTTTCAGAGGCACTGGAATATTTCCATGAAAAAACAGGTTCACGTGTTACCTTCGAATACATTATTTTCAAGGATTTCAACGATGGATTGGAAGATGCCAGACAATTAGCAGATTTCGCAAAAATAGTTCCCTGCAAGATCAACATCATTGAATACAACCCGATCGACGACGGAGAATACCGCCAGGCAGACCGCCAAAAAGTAGATGATTTTGCCCGTTTCTTAGAAGAAAAATGCAACCTCATCGTAAACGTTCGCCGCAGCCGTGGAAAAGACATTGATGCAGCATGTGGTCAGTTGGCAAATAAAAATAAGATGATTGACAAGCGGGTTTTGAAAGTCAGTTAGGTGACTTCGCTACGCTTATGCTGAAGCTTTAGCGTAAGCATTCAGCCACCTTTCATCTATAATCAATTAAATTATTCAATTCCGATTTTTCTATCATACAGCTTCTGGAAAAGGTCACTGAGAGAAGTCGAAGTGCACTTTTCATTTAATTTGTGCATTTTGACTTTTGCATTTTGAATTAAAGTAAATTTGTCTACATGACAGTTCAGGAGATTTTAGCGCCCATCGAAACGGAAATGAAGTTGTTCGAAGTTCGCTTCCATGAGAGTATGAAATCAAAGGTTCCTTTGCTGGATAAAATCACGCATTACATCATTCGCAGAAAAGGAAAGCAGATGCGGCCCATGTTCTTGTTCCTGACAGCAAAAATGCTTGGCGAGATCAATGAAAAAACATATCAGAGCGCTTCACTGGTTGAATTACTGCATACCGCAACATTAGTTCATGATGACGTAGTTGATGATGCCAATGAACGCAGAGGTTTCTTCTCTGTCAATGCACTTTGGAAGAATAAAATTGCTGTTTTGGTTGGAGATTACATGCTTTCACGCGTGTTGCTCCACTCACTCGAAAACGACAATGTAAGAGCACTGCAGATTGTTGCAAGAGCTGTTCGTGAAATGAGTGAAGGAGAATTACTTCAGATCGAAAAAGCGCGAAAACTGGATATTACGGAAGAAGTTTACTTTGATGTCATCCGTCAAAAAACAGCCAGTTTGATTGCAACTGTTTGCGAATCTGCAGCTGCATCCGTTGACCGGGAAGATATGGCCGACCGCATGCGCCGATTCGGAGAACTCGTTGGTTTGGCCTTCCAGGTGAAAGACGATATTTTCGATTACGGAACTCCCGGGAACATTGGGAAACCAACCGGAAACGATATTCGTGAACGCAAAATGACTTTGCCTCTAATCTACGCCTTGCAGCATAGTGATAAACCAGTTCGAAAGGAATTGATGAACATTGTGAAAAACCACAACGAGGAAAAGAAATACGTGCAGCGTGCCATTCAGCTAGTTATTGAAGCCGGAGGAATTGAGTACGCACACAAACGCATGATTGAACTGAAAACAGAAGCTCTTGACCTGTTGACGGATGTTCCGGATTCCGAATCAAAAAGAGCTCTGATCGGTTTGGTGGAGTACACCGTAACCCGGGATAAGTGACTTCGACTCCGCTGCGCCTTTGCTGTGCGCCTACGCTGAAGCTACGGCGTAAGCATAAGCTTTAGCGCAAGCATTCAGTCACCTTAACTCTGATTCCGCTCAGTAACCTTTCTGGTTGTTTCTTAACTCCGTAATGAAAAAGTCATTGAGTCCTGAAGTTTCGGGAAAATGCATTTTCAATGATAGTTTATTGATCCAGCAAATCTGATCCTCTGTAATCCCGTGGATTCCGTTCCCAGCTCTTCTTCAGCAAATGTTCAATTCCATAGGCGACAGAAGCAGCAAACACGATCGCTGCCAATGAAATCACAATATTGGGTAAATCTGTTCTGATATCTGCAAACACAATGATCAATCCAATCAGGAATGCAAAAAGAAATTGTGAAAACAAAAATATAGCACCTCCCAACAGTCCATATGCCCAATGAGCGCGATTATGGGTTTTTGACAGGTTGTAATAAGATCTCCAGAAAAAATAAATTGGTATAAGTGCAAGCATTTAAGTTGATTTACCACAAATCTAAGCAATTCAGCAGAAAGAAGTAAACTTTCAACGTTTCTCTTCATTTCAACGTTGTGGTCAACAACAATTTTTAGACAACTTTTAGTACCTTTGAATCAATATTAAAACAACATGAAAAAAATCCTTGGTCTTATTTTTATTGCCTCCATTTCACTGCTAATGAATAGCTGTGGAGAAGAGAAAAAAGCTCCCGAAAAAACGGACAATTTAGTAGAAATCAAGAATGGAATGTACACGGAATACTATCCGGGTAGAAAAGCCATTAAGTTCAAAGGACCACAGGATGACATGAGCCAGAGAAACGGACGCTGGTTCTTTTACGACGAAAGAGGAAACGAACTTTCTATGACCGAATATGTAAACGGAAAAAAACACGGATTTATTTTTGTTCGTTACCCGAACGGAGCAATGCGCTATACCGGGGAGTTCAATATGGATAAAGAAGCCGGTATTTGGAAATTTTACAAAGAAGACGGAACAATTATCTCTGAAAAAGATTACGGAAACAAAGAAATCGTTCAATAAAGAATATGTCCCGCATTCCCCCGCATATCATTGATGAAATCATGCAGACAGCTCGTATTGAAGAGGTGATCGGGGAATTTGTGAACTTAAAAAAATCAGGATCTAACCTCAAGGGACTAAGTCCGTTCGTGGACGAGAAGTCGCCTTCATTCATGGTTTCTCCTGCAAAACAGATCTTTAAATGCTTTTCTTCCGGGAAAGGCGGAACGGTAGTCAGCTTCCTAATGGAAAAAGAACACTTTTCCTACCCGGAAGCCTTAAAATGGCTGGCTGATAAGTACGGGATCCAGGTTCCGGAAGACAAACCTCAGACCGCGGAAGAAATGGCTGCGGTCACCGAGCGTGAAAGCTTGTATATCATCAACGAATTCGCCAAAGAACACTTCATGCACAATATGCATGATGTCCAGGAAGGTCAGAATATCGGTCTCTCCTACTTTGAAGAACGTGGATTCAGAGCAGACATTATCAAAAAATTCCAACTGGGATATTGTTTGAACTCCGGAGATGATTTCACCAAAGCAGCTTTAAACAAAGGATACAAAAAAGAATACTTAGAATCTGTTGGATTAACCCGTACCAAAGAAGAACGCAGTTTCGATTTCTTCCGCGGTCGTGTGATGTTCCCCATTCATTCCATCTCAGGTCGGGTACTTGGATTTGGAGGACGAACGCTCATCACCGACAACAAGAAAGTTGCCAAGTACTTCAATTCTCCGGAAAGTATTATTTACAACAAGAGTGAGATCTTGTATGGATTGTATTTCGCGAAAGGAGATATCGTCAAATACGACAATTGTTTCATGTGCGAAGGATACACGGATGTGATCTCGATGCACCAGGCCGGAGTTGCCAATTCGGTTGCTTCTTCCGGAACATCTTTGACGAAGGAACAGATTCGCTTAATCAAGCGCTACACCCAAAACATTACCATTTTATATGATGGTGATGCAGCCGGAATCAAAGCTTCTTTCCGTGGAATTGATCTCATCCTGGAAGAAGGAATGAACGTAAAAGTGGTTCTTTTCCCGGATGGGGACGACCCCGACTCTTATTCCAAAAAAGTGAGCACCACGGAATTGATGGATTTCATCAAAGCCAACACGCAAGATTTTGTCAGTTTCAAGACCTCACTCCTACTTGCTGAAGGAAACAACGACCCGCTTCAAAAAGCGCAGATCATCCGGGATGTGGTCCATTCCATTTCATTGATCCCGGATCAGATTACGCGTTCTGTTTTTACTACTGAGATTGCTAAAGTTTTCGGGTTTGATGAAAGCATTGTGATCAATGAACTCAACAAACTGCGCAAGAACCAGATTGCCAAAGAGCTGGACGAGCCGATGATTGCCTCGAATCCTTCATTGACAGACACATTTACGGAGCCAACACCGCAAGCTGTAACAGCTACAGTGGTCAAACATCCGTATGCCTTAGAAGAATATGAATTAATCCGTGTATTGGTGAAATACGGTGTTTTTGCCATTACAACAGACCATATTGACGAACACGGACTGGCCCATACGGTTGAAGTGAGCGTGGCAGAATTGATCAATCATGAATTGGCAAAGGACGAACTGACCTTTCAGTTTCCCATCTTCCAGGAAATTTATCAGCAAATCATAGACGGATTAATTGAAAAAACCCTCTATAAAGTTTCGTATTGGATGCGGCATGAAAACCAGGAAATTGTGCAGTTCATTACCGAAATTGAAACCGATCAATACGAATTGAGTCCGCAGTGGCTTTTAAAATACAGCGTAGACACGAATCGCGAAATAGACAAACTGAAAAGTACGGTCATGAATGTGATTTATGCCTTCAAGAAACTGCGTGTGATGCAGCGCATCGAAAAAATTCAGAAGGAATTGAAAGACTTAGCTGATGAAGTTACGCAGGAACAATTCCAGGACTTGTTATCCGAGCAGATCGTACTGGAAAAGATTAAAATGCTGCTTGCAGGGAAGTTGAATCAAACCATCATTCACTGAGCATGTTAGAAACCAGATTCACACTTGGTTTGATCGAAGTTTGTTATTTGAACATCCTCATTATTATTGTTTCTTTCTTTTTAGCGTATGTTGCAAAAAAGATCATTTATCGTTCGTTAAAACGTTACCTCACTTCAGCGAATATTCATTTGGAAGGAAGAAAAGCTACCTGGATGAAATTACTGAGTCAGAGTGGTTTCGCTTTGGCAGCCTATTTTTCCATCAAATGTTTCAACATTAATAACGAAGGAGTTACTTTCAAAGAATTCCTGGATTATCATTTCATTGATACTTCGAAGATCAAAGTGAGCTTTGAGAATGTGATATTAGTGATCCTGATCATTTTCGGGGCACGTGTCACTTTAAATATTGTGAGGCTGCTCTTTCAGCGCCGGTTTAAACGACATAAAATTTCTGAAATCGGTACGGAATATGTGTACACGCAGGTTGCCAAATACATCATCAATGTAGTAGCATTCTTCTGCATTTTAGTGGCATTGGATGTGGATGCAAAATTATTCCTGGGGGGTTCCGCAGCATTACTGGTTGGTTTAGGACTTGGATTACAGGATGTTTTCAAAGACATGTTCTCGGGTTTCGTCCTGCTTTTTGAAGGAAGCATTCGTGTAGGAGACGTGGTGGAATTCAATGACGGAAAATCATCCGATTCGATGGTTGCCAAAATTATCCGCATCAATGTGCGAACTACTCAAATTGAAACGCGCGACGGGAATATTCTCATTGTTCCCAATGCCAAACTGACGCAGGAATACGTTGAAAACTGGAGTCACGGAAGCACGCTTTCCCGTTTTCGGCTTCCGGTAACCATTGCTTATGGAAGTGATACACATTTGGTTAGCGAACTATTGAAACAAGCTGTTCTGAGCCATCCGAAAGTTCATAAAACAAAAGGAGTAGATGTTCGACTGAATGATTTCGGAGAAAACGGACTTCAAATGGAAGTGATGTTTTGGGCAGACCAAAGCTGGGACATTAACGTGTACAAATCCGAGATCCGTTTTGAAATTGATCGTTTGTTCCGTCACTACAAGATCCGAATTCCTTATCCGCAAAGAGATATGCGAATCATTCAAAGTCAGTCAGATTCAACAGATACAAAACTTTAGATCGAGGAATCTGAACAAATTTGGTTGGTGGTCTGTAGTCTCAAAGTCTTCCAAGTTTGTATATTTGCATCCTATCAAAGGAGAAATAAATTCCGGATGGTTTTGCGCTTTCCGGGAAATTGTTTAAATCTCCTGTAAAGCAATTTTCCTAAATGATCTCAATTGTTAATTTGACGCATCTATGATAAAATACCATTTAGTAATTCAGGGTCCCATTTTATCTGTTGGCAGGTCTGGCAATTCTTACAAGTCTTACAACCCAGCTGCGCCCAATGAAAACATTGTCCATTTTGATTGCAGAGAGACCATAAAGAATGTACTGACAAAATATGCATCGTTATTTGAGAAAATTGTGGTGGCCACCTGGGAAGACGAAACTATCGAAGCTGAGGAATTGAATGCGTGGGAAAATTGTAAATTGGTCAAATTAAAAAACCTGGATCAAACCTACATTGATTCAAAACATCCAACCGGACAAATAAACCTGATGAGGCAATTTTACAGCATTCTGAAAGGAATGGAGGAAATGGATATCACTGCAGGTGAAAACAATTATGTGATCAAAATTCGTACAGACCAGGAAGTGGATTTGAACCGAATGATCGAAGAACATCAAAAGAGCTCTTCAGATAATCAGAAAAAGATAGGTATCTCCTTTTTTACTAAAAATGAAATATCCGATTTCTATTTTCTGGCACCTTATCAAAAGCTGGAACAGTTTTGCAGGGACGTATTATCAGTTCAGGAAATTCCGCAAATAGACATCGTGAAAACTACTGTTCACAAAGTCATGATTCAGGCTCCCTTTTACCAACGATATGCTAAAAAAAGAGAGCTGATGAATTTCTTTTACCTGAAATCATTTGAACCTAAATTCCCCAATCTTGGATTTACCCTTTATAATTGTACCCGTGCGAAAGAAATCACATCGTTTGCAGATGACGAATTCACTTCTTTTTCATTGGAACTTTTGCACGGCACATCCTGGAGAGGAGATTTAATATCACCTCATCCTAACCAGGCAATATTCTTAAACAAGGAATTTACAAAAGACCGGGAGTTGACTGCATTTAATTATTTTATCTTTCAAACACCAAAAACTTATTTTACTCAAAAAGGAAAACTAAATTTTAAAGCATTGATTGGGATTATCTGTTTTTTTATGATCAAATACTCACCTGTCTCTTTAAGAAAAAAACTATTAGCCAGATATATCGTTAATGAATAGACAACTATTAATTTTAAGCGGCGAGACGATCAGCCCTGAAATGCAGCTCTTTTTCGGACATTTGCCTTCCTGCATGGTCCCCGTTCGAAATCGGGTAGCGCTGGATTTTATCTATCACGAAAACGTCAATCATTACGATCATATTTCTATTGTCTTAAAAAAAGAGGCGCAGTTTGTTCTCGAATATTTGGATCACATGCAGTATGCTATTGAACCCATTGTTTTAGACCAGGTAAAAGATTTGACCTATTCCATTGAACAAGGATTAAAAAACATCCAATTAAATATTCCAACTACCATTTTATTCGGGGATACTTATTTGCCTTATATGACAAGTCATTTAAGCAATGAGGACCTGCTGCTTGTGAGTAAAACAACGGATTCTCTCAGATGGACAATTGTGGACCACGATCAAGCCAGTAATACCATTCAATTTGAAGACAAAAAAGAAATTGCCCTTGATTCGGATTTCAACGCGGTAATCGGCGTGTTTCATTTAAATTCTCCCGGTAAACTGCTGGACTTACTTGTTTCCAATCCGGGAAGAAAATTCTACGATACCCTGCAGGAATATTACAACACCAGTGATTCATTTCGAATAATGGAAACCGATCAATGGATTGATTACGGACACATTGATAATTATTTCGCGAGCAAAAAGATTATTGAACCACGATTTTTTAATAATCTCGTTATTGACAAAGATCAAAAGCGCCTGATAAAAAGAAGTCATGACACGGAAAAGTTCATCAACGAAGTAGCCTGGTATTCTCAACTGCCCGGCGAACTTAAAAAATTTGTTCCTGAAATTTTCTCTTTTTCAACTGACCCCATTGATCCGTTCATAGAAATGAGGTATTATCATGAGATTTTCACAATCCATGAGCTCTTTATCAATTGTAACTTCGATACCAAAAAATGGGCGCAGATTTTGGGAACCATTCAACATGTTGTCACTGAATTCTCTGAGCATCATCCTCCTTTTGAAGTGGATTTTGCGTCACAAAGACATCACATGTATGTGACTAAAACAATCGATCGATTACATGATTTTAAAACGCAGCACTTGATCGATCCGGAAAGGCCTATCCGCATTAACAGTAAAGAATATCCGTCGATAAATTATATTATTGAGAACATCGGTAGAATTATAGAAAAAAACGGATTGATTAATGACACAGCATTTGGATTCATCCATGGAGATTTGTGTTTCCCGAATATTTTATATGACTTACAGACAGATGATTGTATCCTGATTGATCCGAGAGGTAAATTCGGGGATGTTAAAAATTACGGCGATGTGTTATACGAATGGGCGAAACTTGCTCATAGTATTGATGGAAAATACGATTTCATTATTTCAGATCGCTTTGATTCCATTTGCACTGGAAATGAAATTTATTATAAACTGCATACGCACCTCATCCATGATGAAATATCGGCCTTGTTTTATCAGGAAGTGATCCGGGACGAGCAATTAATCAAAAAAGTAAAACTTCTACAGGCGCTGTTGTTTTTCAGCATGCTTCCTTTACATAAAAACAATGCGAAAAGACAGTTCATCATGCTTTGTAAAGCCATGGAACTCGTAGAACCATTTATAAAAGAATTATGATAGAATCTGAAAAGGTAATAGTAATGGATATTGATGGAACCCTTTGTGAAACAAAAAAAGAGGGACAACAATACATCGATGTTCTGCCGAAAGAAAATATTTTAAAAAAGTTGAGAGAATACAAAGAATCCGGTTTTTACATTATCCTCCAAAGTGCAAGACAAATGAGAACTTTTGAAGGAAATGTGGGTCGAATTAATGCCGTTACCGGGAAGGAGCTATTTGCCTGGCTGGAAAAATTTGACATTCCTTTTGACGAAATTTATCTCGGCAAACCATGGTGCGGTCATCAGGGGTTTTACGTAGATGATAAAGCAATTCGTCCAGCAGAATTTGAACAATTGTCCTACGAGGAGATTAAACAACTCATCTCTTAAGCTATGAAAGTGATTATTCCAATGGCCGGAGAAGGAAGCAGGTTCAAGAACATTGGACTGAGTGCTCCGAAATATCAACTCAAAGCATATGATAAAACCTTGTTTGACTGGTCTTTATTATCCTTATCTGACTTTTTTGAACATGAGTTTATTTTTATTTGCAGAAAACAACATTTTTCCGAAAGCTTCATTACCGAATCCTGCAAAAAACTTGGGATCAGGCAATTTCAACTCATAGAAATCGATGAGAACACAGATGGACAGGCCAGTACTGTTTTTCATTGCGACCCTTATATCGATTCGGAAGATTCTGTGGTGATTTACAATATAGACACTTACGTGGAAGAAAAACAAATCCTCCATCAGCAAATTTCGGAAGAAGTAGATGGGTTTGTTCCGGTTTTTGATGTGGAAGGAGACAAATGGAGTTTTGTTCGTTTCGATGAAACAAAACCAAATACGGTTACTGAGATTACAGAAAAGATCCGGATTTCAAACTGGGGAACCGTTGGTTTCTACTACTTCAAAAAGTGGGGTGATTTTACGCGAATTTATCAGCAATACAAAGAGGAGATCAAGGTAAATTATAAAGAATCTTACATTGCCCCTATGTATCATTACCTGATCCGGGAAGGGAAAGAAATTCATGCCGTAATTTTGGATAAAAGCACCGTACATATATTGGGTACTCCCGAAGACCTGGTTGAGTTTTGTCCGGATTATCTATCCATGAACAGCTGATAAAAGCCAAAATCCTTTGCCTGGAGACCCGTTATTCGGATTTGCTTGCAAAATGGCACTTATTTGTATATTTGCACCCTATGAAAGCAGAAATTAAAGCAGTTATCGATGCAATGAGTAAGCGTTTTACTTCGCATCCTTGGCATGGGATTGAGATCGGTGAAAAACAACCGGCAATCGTAAATGCCTTTATCGAGATCATTCCGGCAGATTCCATTAAATATGAAATTCACAAGCCATCCGGTTATATCATGGTTGACAGACCTCAGAAATTGTCGAACCACATGCCTTGTTTGTACGGATTTGTTCCACAAACGTATTGCGATAAGGAAGTAGCTGCTTTCTCTAATGAAAAAACTGGAAGAACTGATATCGTTGGTGACGGAGATCCATTGGATATTTGTGTGCTTTCAGAAAGAACTTTCCACCAGGGAAATATTCTTTGTGATGCAAAAGTGATTGGTGGTTTTAGAATGCTTGACGGTGGTGAAGCAGATGATAAGATCATTGCTGTATTGAAAGGCGATCAGGCTTATGGAGCGATCGAAGATATTTCCGAAATGCCTAAAATGGTGATTGACCGTGTTCGTCATTTCTTCCTGACTTACAAAGATTTGGACGGAGGTGCTAAAAACGTAGAGATTACTCACGTTTATGGAAAAGAAGAAGCGTTTGAAGTGATCAAAAGATCTCACAGCGATTATAACAATAAATTTGGAAATGCTAACGACGAATTAGCTTCCGCTTTAGAGAAATTGTTGGGTTAGTCCCAACTTTTTTTTTGACTATTAATTTAAACATGAAGTAATATGAAACACGTTTTTACTACCGTAATTTTAGCGATTGGCTTTAGCACTTTGTCTACAGCACAATTAGCTCCGCAGCCAAGTCCAATGGGTAAACTGGAACAAACAGTCGGTTTGACTGAAGTGAGTATCAAATATTCCCGCCCAAGCAAGAAAGGACGTACCATTTTCGGTGATATCGTTCCATTCGGAGAAGTTTGGAGAACAGGTGCAAATGAAAACACTACGTTTACAAACTCAGATGTAGTAATCTTCGGAAAAGACACGTTAAAGCCGGGAACTTATGCGCTTTTCACAAAGCCAACGAAAGAATCATGGGATTTAATCTTCTATACGAGTACCGATAACTGGGGAACTCCTGAGAAGTGGGACGATAAGAAAGTTGCTTTGAAAGTTTCTGCCAAACCAATGATGTCAAAAGAAACGGTTGAAACCTTCACTATCTCCATCGACGGATTGGAATCCGTAAACGGCGCTACTTTGATGTTGAAGTGGGACCAAACTGCGGTTGCATTCCCGTTTGCTGTGGCAACAGATGCAAGAGTGATGGCAAATATCAACAAAACAATGGCCGGACCTTCTGCAGATGACTATTTCGAAGGAGCAAATTATTACTTACAGAACAAGAAAGATCTGAAAAAGGCATTGGAATGGGCTACAAAAGCTTCTGACATGAACCCGGATGCTTTCTGGATCTTACGTACAAAATCTTTGATCCAGGCAGAATTGGGCGACAAAAAAGGTGCTGTTGAATCGGCTAAAAAAGGATTGGCTTTGTCTGAGAAAACAAAATACGACAACTACACGAAAATGTTCAATGACTCTATCAAAGAATGGAGTAAATAAATACAATAATCTTTTAGAAAAGCGATTTATCTTCCGGGATAAGTCGCTTTTTGTTTTGTAACCTTTCAGCCCAAACAACTTTTATTCCTAAAAGGGCATTCTTCTTGTAAGACCAAATTATTGTATTTTAGATTCCATGAGATTTTTGTCGATTATATGTTTGTTACTTTTGGGTGGGTTTGTTCACGCGCAGCAATCCAATTCCGAGGATTATCTGGAATACGGAAACATCACTGCACAATCCAAAAGATATATCGATTTGACTATTGGGAATCCGAAAAGTGAAAAGATCTATGTCTTACGGGTTGAGCATAGCTCAGAAGTTACTTACCGCCTCACTTCAGACGCAATTGCCCCGGATTCGTCCGCTCAGATTAGAATTCAGGTCAACCCTACTAAAAAAGGCCCTTTCAATTTTGTATTGAAATTATACATGAGTGACCAGGTCAATCCGGTCATTTACCGTTTAACAGGAAACGTAACGGAAGAACTTCCTGATGATAATTACCTCACCAAATGTCCCGACTTTAATTCGGTTCCTGCCAAATCAGCGGAAACGAGTGAACTGACCATCATCACTATCGACAAAATAACGGAAGAACCACTTTCGAAAACAATTGTAAGTATTATTCATAACGGTCAGCCCAGTGGAACCTGGATCACCGGGAAATTGGGACTGTTCAAGGAAAAACTTCCCCCGGGATTCTTCTATTTCCTGGTAACCAAAGAAGGTTATCTGACCAAAGAAGCCGGAATTTATGTCGGTCCGAAAATTTCTACGATCACCATTCCGCTATCCAAAGATCCGTCATACGACCCGCCGATCCCAACCAAAGAGCCTGTTCCGGAACCGGAAGAGATTGCTCAGCAATTGCCTCCAAAGGAAGCGGAACAGATCCTGAATGAACAAATGACCAATGAAAGTGTTGATACAACTACCCAAAAAGTGATGCCCGAATTGGTTTCCATTCCTGTGGGAAATTTTGACGAATCCTATTTCAAAGATGTGAATGTGGTATTTGTACTCGATATTTCAAGTTCCATGAAAATGGGCGAAAAGATGAACCTGATGAAATATTCCCTGAATCAATTGGTAGAAAAACTGCGTCCGCAGGATAAAATGGGATTGGTAACCTATGCCAGTTCGGCAGAAGTATTCCAGGCTTCCACTTCCGGAGACCACAAAGAAGAATTGAAGAAATCCATCGCAAACCTGAAACCGATTGGGATGACAGCCGGTGGAAAGGGAATTAAACTGGGATACAAGGAAGTGATGAAGAATTACGATCCGGCTAAGACCAATATGGTGATAGTAATCACGGATGGTGCTTTCAACAAAGATTCGGAAGATTACCAGAAGACCGTGCAAAAATATGCCAAAGACGGCGTGGTGTTTTCAGTTGTAGGAATTCAGACTCGCGAAAAAGATGCAAAATTAATGGAAGAAGCTGCTCATTTTGGAAATGGCCGTTTTGTTCCGATCCAAAAACTGACGGATGCCCATTCTAACCTGACGCAGGAAATCCGGATTGCGGCATTCAAGGGGATTCAGAAATAATTGAAGATCGTCTGTCGCGATCAGTCGCGACCGATCGGCTACTGATCGATTGATTGTGTTAAAAGCAGTTTCCGATTCGATTCTATTTTTAGCTTTGTACCGGTTTTTAAATAACACGAATGAAATTCTCCTTCTTAAGGAAAAAATGGTTTAAAATACCTTATACCATCCTTCTTTATGGTTTTGCTGCCTATGGGTTTATACTTGTTGTTACTTATTTCGCAGTCAAATTCAACTGGACCAATGAAAGTGGCTCCGTAGACGAAAACAACCGGTATTTCGCAGAAATGCATGACAAATACGACCAGTCTTTCAAGGTCGATTCGGTATCGATGATCAAACACCGTTTTGAAGTGTTGAACCGCATTATGCTTGTCAATGATTTTTATCCGAAGAACGCGAATTACATTCTCTCGGTTTATACTGAAAATAAAGATGAGAAACTGGCACTTCGCATGCTGGATGCTGTGGACCTTCAATTGAAAAAGAACAAGGCTTACCGGAAAGCTTTGTCCAAGTGGAAATACAAGAACGAAAATACTTCTCAAAAAAGTACCGGTCTAAGTGTTTTTGAATGGATGAACATTGCTGAATGGCAGGATTTCAAACAAGCAGTAACCAAAGACAAAAAGTATATTGACTCGGTTTACCGTGTTACTGGAGTTGAACCACGATTGATTGTCGCCTGTTTGGTAGGTGAGCAAATTCGTCTCTTTAACTCAAGCAGGGAATCTTATAAACGCTACATGGGGCCATTGAAAATGCTGGCCTTGGAAAACCACCTTTCTTACGGTGTTACAGGAATCAAAAACGGAACAGCTTTAACGATTGAGCGCTATTTGGCTGAAAAAGACAGTGAATTCTATCCGGGTGAAAAGTACGAAGCGCTTTTGGATTTTGATTCCACAACCAATTTCACCACAAAAGGGAATGACACACTTGACTTACGCCTGCAGCGGTTGGTGCAATTTGAAAATCATTACTATTCCTATCTGTATACTGCTTTGTTCCTGCGGGAAATTAAAACGCAATGGGAAAAAGCCGGTTATCCGATAAATGACCGCCCAGAGATCTTAGCATCTTTGTTTAACCTGGGTTTCCAGCGTTCGAAGCCAAAACCGAATCCTGCTGTGGGTGGTTCTGTTTACAAGATCAAGGACACAGATTATACTTTCGGGTCCGTGGCTTATGAATTCTATTACAGCGGAGAAATGGCCGACGTTTTCCCTTATAAGAAGAAAAGTTTTGATGAACCACGAACTGTTATTAAACGAACAGAACGGGAAACAGAATGAATCCGTAAATCTGTAGCAGGCAGTCGCGACTGATCGCTACAGATTACCTTAAACAAAACGATTATGAAAACACTGCTTGTTCTAATGTTGACCTTTCCATTTCTTGCTTTTTCCCAAAAAGAGGCAAAGAAAGAAGTACGCCAGGTTATAGATCAATTGTTTGAAGGAATGAGAAAAGGTGATAGTTCGATGGTGCGGAAAACACTTTTGCCCAATGCTACTTTAAATACCAGTTTCGTCACTATCAAGGGAGAAGCGAAATTGCACCAGGATTCTATTACTTCTTTCCTAAATGCAATTGGAACACCGCATACGGAGATTTGGGACGAACGTTTACTTTCCTGCGAGATAAAAGTGGATGACAACCTGGCAACTGTTTGGACCAAATATGCCTTTTACGCCAACAATGTCTATTCACACGAAGGAGTAAATGCTTTCCAATTGGTAAAATTGAACGGTGTTTGGAAAATCCTGATCATTACGGATACACGCAGGAAGAAATAATTGCCGATTGATAAAATGGAATTTCGTTGGCACGCGAGGCGTGGCCATCCCCTTTATCCCCCCTTCAAAGGGGAAATCATGAAATTTTTCGTTGTAATGCATTAGAATTCAGATAAAATGCTTTCTTTTGTAGACGAACACTATTTCACACTATTCACATGAGAACCAGCAAATACATCCTCACAGCTGACGATTACGGAGCACTTGATTATATTGACCAGGGAATTATTAAAGCTATCAAAGCAGGAAAAATAAATTCTGTAGCTTGTTTCACCACGCGCTTTGATCGTGAAAATGAAGCTGATTTACCTGAAAGAATTCAAAAATTAATAGACTTAAAAAAAGAAGGGTACGATTTTTCAATTGGACTGCATTTCTGCATCACATCCGGTTTTTCCAATGATGTTGATACGATGCTTTACGGAAATTCGCTTACCAAATACAACGGGGAGAAAAAACGCCACGAATTCAAAACAGCGGTTAATTATAGATTTAAGCAGGTTGAAGAAGCGCATATTGAAAAGGAATTACGTTCTCAAATCAAAATCCTTCAGGATCTGCTGGGAGACGAACCAATCGATTCAATTTCCAATCATCACGGTTTGGTTTACATCAATACCAATTTGTTCAAACCTTATTCGAAAGTAGCTGCTGAATTTAAAATTCCTGTACGTGCTCCCATTACCTGGAGAAAAGCAGGATTGAAAGTGAGCAATTGGGATAAAAAGATGTTCAACGCAACTATCCGTGAAGGAATTAAACTAAAAATGATTGATCAATTGAGAAATGCGCTTGATTCAAAAAGCCGAATCAAAATTGCTCAAAATTTAAACCTGTTTCATCCTACCTGCCTGGTAGATGAATTTTACGGTCAGCCATTCAAACCCAATTTGACACAATTGTTCGAATCGTTCAATGATGCAACCTTTAGTGCGGAATTCATGTTTCATTTAGCAGATGCGGAATTCCGTTCAGAGAAAGGGTTAAACGAAGATCAAACTGCAGATATGCGTTCGCACAATGGCATTGACAGTGGTTATTTCAGATGGCGCGAAATGGAATTTAATACGCTGATGAATACCGATTTTCCTGAAAAACTTCAAAAAACAAATTTCAGGAACCTGGTTTCACTCGATAAAGAAAAGCCAATTTGGTTGGCAAATGACTGAAAAAAGTTACATCGCAGTGTGTTTTTTCAGTTAGTTTAGGTAGAGAGTGGTTTCTAGTTCACCACTCTCTTTTTTTTTCGTTCTCAATACATCCTGCAAATGCTGGTTCGAGTGCCGGACATTTCAGTCTGACTTATTGAGAACGGTTATGTGGGATACATGAACTAACAAATAAACAACTCAAAATAACCGGTTCGTTTTAGCGGGGTTTTAACCGAAAAAGGACATCTTTGTAACGCAAATATTTAGTCGTTCACTCAACATTTATCGGTATGATCCGCGTTTTTTACACACACGAAAATGAGCTGGTTTGGGAAAAATATCCTGAAAAAGCAGTCCTTGATCCCAAAAGAAAATACCTGTGGATTGATCTGCTTCACGCCAGTCAGGAGGAGAAAGATCAAGTGTGTGACTTCTTTAAAGTGAAATTGCCAACCTACAAGGAAGCTGTGGAAATTGAAAGCAGTTCGCGCTATTCGGAAGATCACATCTCGATTAAGGCCAACAGTGGGTTTCTGAAAGATGGTGAAACACCTAAAATTCACCAGGTTTCCTTTCTTCTGAAGGAGAATGTTTTGTTCACTGTCCGCAATGCTGAATTGCAGTCTTTTGCAGAGGTTGTCAAAAAAATCAAAGTGGCCCGGCAGGATTTCATTCGTTCCGGTTCACAGATCTGGGTATTGCTTTTGGAAACACGGATCGACCTGGATGCGGATTACATTGAAAATCTTACCCGAACTACCAATATTATCAGCCGGAAAGTGCAGAGCTTATCAGATCCGGAGGAAAAAACACTTCGCAAAATTGCGGAATTGCAGGAGAATACCATTTTAATCCGGGAAAGTATTACGGACAAGCAGCGTTTGATTTCTGCTTTGACACGTTCTCCATTCATTGATCCCGAAACCGGAGAACGTTTGCGGGTGATTATGAAAGATATCACGTCCCTGCTGCAGCATACTCAATTCAGCTTCGAACGCCTGGAATATCTCCAGGATACTTTAATGGGTTTGGTGAATATCGAACAAAATAAGATCATTAAGATCTTTACCGTAGTATCGGTCATTTTCATGCCTCCTACCTTGATTGCAAGTATTTACGGGATGAATTTCAGAGTCATGCCGGAACTGAGTTTCTCATTCGGTTATCCGATAGCGGTTGTATTGATGATCGGATCTTCAGCTCTGACGCTGCTTTATTTTAAGCGGAAAAAGTGGTTATGATACTTTGACTTCGACTCCGCTTAGCTGCCTTTAAAAGAAAAAGTCCCGCCGGAGCGAGACTTTTTTATTATTTCGTTACAGGAATCGTAACGTTGATTTTAATAGAGCTTCCAACATCTCCGCCGGCCTTCCCTACGTTGTAAGTTGCGCGGTCAATGGAGAAAGAAGAGGTGATCTTCGCTTTACTTCCTGATTTTGTGAAACTGAATGGGATTGTAATATCCTTCGTTACATCTTTCACAGTTAGTTTCCCTTTTGCAGCATAACTGCCATCTTTCTTTTCAATAGAAGAAGAAGTGAACTTGATGTTCGGGTATTTATCTGCATTGAACCACTCGGCACCCAAAGCGTGTTTGTTTTGCAATCCGTTACCGGTATTGATCGAATTCACATCAATGGTAAAAACAAGTTTGGATTCGGACAACTTCGCTTCGTCAAAATTGACAGTACCGCTAAGTTTTTGAAAGATCCCGTTTACTCCCTTTGCAGAGAAATCAACGTTGTAATCTTTTCCGATTTTCCATGTTTTCACCTGAGTGAACGCAAATACTCCCCCAACAAGAAGGAGCATCGCCATAAAAAAGAGATTTCTTTTCATGATTATTCTTTAACCAATTCCAAGTCAGCAGTAATGTTTACATCATTGCTCAATCCAGGATTTTCTCCACCAACTTTGAAATCTAATCGGTTGATAGTTCCTGTCATTTTGAAACCACTGATTTCTTTTTTGTTTTGTGGATGTGTAATTGTTCCGTTGTGAACTGCAGTCATGGTAACTTCTTTCGTAATTCCATGTAAAGTCAAATCACCAACTACTTTGTAAGCGTTTTTAGATTTTGCATCTTTCGTAAATGATTTGCTTACGAAAGTGAATTTCGGGAATTTCTCAGCGTCGAAGAAATCTGCACTTTTCAAGTGACCATCACGCATTTCGTTTGAAGTATTGATACTTGCGATATCACCTGTCAATTCAACTTTTGCATCCGAAAAATCTTCTTTCGTAGCAGTCATTTTCACTTCGTAAGTATTAAAGCTTCCGTTGAAATCGGAGATTCCCATGTGTTTTACTGTAAACCCAAGTCTTGAGTGAGATCCGTCAGAAGACCAGATAGATGATGTTGCAACTGTAAAAGACAGTGCTAAACCTGCAAATGCAGCTGCGATAATTGTTACTGAACGATTCATGTTTGTTTGTTTGTTTTTATTTATACTGATTGTTAATTACGTGTTTCGTGTTTCCAAAAAAATGGAACCAGGGCTAAAAAGCTCAAAGTAGGGAAGAAATGCATTGGAATTGCCAGCCCCGGGAATGCAACGATCATATCTGCATCCATTGTCAACGGGAACTTGTAGTCCAATACTCCAATGATACTTGCAAAACTAAGGATGCAATATAAGACATTCAGAATTGGGATCAAAAGTGGTCTTTTTAAACGGGCAGCTACTACATAGCCCAATCCCATCAATAAACACCCAACAATGCTTGCTATAAATATTCCCATCGGATTCAAAACCGAACTGAAATCGGTATAAAAAGCCTCGTTATAAATTGCATTATACAAGGTTCCTACTCCTCCTGCTACTATTCCGCTGGTGATTCCCAGCAAGATTCCTTTTTTGAAATTCATGTCCTGTTTTTAGAAATACAAACCTAGGTAAATATTTCCATTGTAGGCAAATTAATTTCTTTTATAAACCAGTATACTTTTTGAAACCAATTGAATCTAGGGCGATTGAAGTGAATTGAAACCTGTTTTTTAATGAATATTTAACAATTTATCCCAATAATTCGGGATTATACATGAATCAAAACAACTCCAACTGCTCTCCGAAGTTCATTCCTTCCAACTGCAGGAGTTTTTGTTTGGCGTTCAGCCCGCCTGCGTAACCGGTAAGGCTTCCGTCACTTCCTATCACCCGGTGACAAGGCACAATAATCGAAATGGCATTTGCTCCATTTGCCGTTGCAACAGCACGAATGGCTTTCTCATCTCCTAAAATGCGGGACAATTCCAGGTAGCTGTTTGTTTTCCCATAAGGAATCGCTAGCAATTTTTCCCAAACAGATTTCTGGAAATCACTTCCAACGAATAGCAAAGGCAGATCGAAAGTGGTACGTTCCTTTGAAAAATACTCGTTGAGTTGAGATTTCACTTCATCTAGGAATTCTGTCTCTTCCAGTTTAAACTCTGCCTGTAAACCTGTTTGAATGCGATTATCAATCTGATCACGCATTTTACGGTACTTCCAGTCGCACAAACACAGCTCACCTCCGGATTCTCCGAGGACTAACTCTCCGTAAGGCGTATGAAAATACTGCAGGTAAATCATGGATTATTCATTTAAATGCAAAAGTCAAAATTCAAAACCTGAATTATTTTAAGGATGAAGATACCTAAAAATTGGAATTACGATAAACAAAATTGCCGTGAACTAGTGGTTAGGTAGTCACGGCAATTTTTAGGTAGAAGTGGTTGGTTAATCCGCCGAAGCGGAGAATAGTGGTTAGGTTTATCTAAAAGTGGCAGGTGGTCTGGTGAATAGTGATCGGGTCAGGTGTGGTGATTTAGGTTCCGTTGATTAGTGAATGAAGACTTGATTCATTTTCCTTAAAAATTGTCTCATTGTTTATTTATTTATAAGACAAAGATACGGGGGCAGAACGTAGGGTATTTACGTCCTGTTCCGGATATTGAAAAAAGTTTGAAAACCCAGTAAAATCAGTACTTTCAGGAAAAATAAATGTAAGAAAAAAGAACTGATTTCTGCCCCTTTTTTTAGCGCTTTACGATACGCCGTTGCTGGTGGCCGATTTTCACGAAATAAACCCCGGAAGGCAGTTCGGAAAAGTCGATTTGAGTCTCTGTTTCCTGTCCTAAAATTGTTTTACAGATTTTCCCTTCCAAAGTTAAAATTGAAATGAGCTGTTCTTTTTTAGTTCCGGAAAGAAAACAACCGTTCTCTGTTGGATTTGGCCGGATCGTCCATGTGATTTCTGTTTCCAATTCATTCAAGGAAGCTGTGCCGTCGTATTTCGCAATGTAGCTGTTAGTATTATTCATTCCTCCACCAACATACAAATCGCCATCATACCAGGCAAGCGCTTCTATTTCACGATTGATGGTTCCGCCGCTTAAGGTATCGACAGCTGTTCCGTTAAAAGCACAAATTCCCTGGCCCGAATGAACAGTAGTTCCGTCCACAACACGATCAAAACCTCCTGCAATGTACATTTTCGAATTGAAGACCTTCAGTGTGTGTACAAAGGAATAATAGTTCGAATTGTTATAATACACGCGAAATCCGGGGTCAACCCAGCTTGTTCCATTCCATTTTGCCATGCACTTCAAAGCAGTTGAACCGCTAAGTGTAAATTCTCCACCGACGTACAATTCACCATTAAAGACACAAACGCCATAAACTGTTCCATTGAATCCGGCTCCAAGGTTATGCCATTGGGTTCCATCCCAGCGGGCAATTCCGTTTACAGTAATACCCCCGGCTTTCAGAAAGTTTCCAGCAACTACCAGGTCTGTCCCGAATTTGCACATATCGTGCGGATACATAATAGCTGCTGTTCCAGCAATATTTCCGCTTAATCCACTACCGAGTGAATCCCACGAAGAACCGTCCCATTCCATGATTCCTGAAATGGATTTATTGCCCACGCGATCGAATTCTCCGCATGCAATCACATTCCCGTTGTATTCTTCCAAAGCATACAAATTGGCAGTTTGAGAAAATCCGCTTACTGCATTGGTCAGATAAACACCTTCTCCCAACCTGTTAAAATTGGCGCCGTCAAAACGATACACCCAGTTTGAATCGATTGCGGGCTGATAACCAACAAAGTACAAATGAGAACCAAGTCCCTTCAATTGATGTCCGGCATTTGGATAACCTGTCCCAACCGGCTGCCAGGCATTTCCGTCCCATTTTACAATGTGATTATTGGAGGTTCCGCATAAATTGGTAAAGAAGCCGGTTCCGTAAAGTTCGCTGTTAAACACCTCAAAGTTGTCCACGAATCCGTTTCCGGTGCCGCAAACCACGGACCATTGGGCAAAAAGGCTCTGGATACCAAGCAGAAAAGTAAATGCTGAAGTGAGTAGTATTTTGTTCATAGCAGGTATTTTATTGAGTTTTCAATAAACCTCAACGAGGGAAGTGGGAAAATGGTTGGGCATTTCATTGCTCAAATGTTCAAAGAGTTCAAGTATCTAAAAATTAATTACCGCGGTAACAGGTGGATCCGCCGCGGCGGACACTTATCCCTAAAAAGAATTAATGATCCAAAACGCTCTTGATCACCCACATTTTTCTATTTTTAGCAATTATGGGAAGCAGTGAAAAAATATCGGCCCAACGTTTAAAATCCATTATCGGCGGATCAATCGGGAACCTGGTGGAATGGTACGACTGGTATGCTTACTCGGCTTTTTCACTTTATTTTTCCGGGGCTTTTTTCCCGAGTGCTAGTGAAACCGCACAACTACTGAACACTGCAGGAATCTTTGCGGTTGGTTTCTTAATGCGGCCGATTGGCGGTTGGATGTTTGGAGGGATTGCTGACCGAATCGGAAGAAAACAAGCGATGACGCTTTCCGTTCTGTTGATGTCTTTCGGATCTTTAGTGATTGCTTTAACCCCTTCTTATTCGTCAATCGGGGTTTTGGCTCCTATCCTACTCCTGCTTGCAAGATTATTACAAGGACTCAGCGTTGGCGGTGAATATGGTGTTTCGGCTACTTACCTGAGTGAAATGGCTACTGAGAACCGACGCGGATTTTATTCCAGCTTTCAATATGTGACGTTGGTTGGCGGTCAATTGATTGCACTGGGAATCCAAATTCTGCTTCAGAAATTAGTGCTTACGGAAGACCAATTAATGGATTGGGGATGGCGAATTCCTTTTATGATTGGTGCTCTACTGGCTATTATTGCTTTATATCTCCGTCGTAATCTCAATGAAACGGAAGCCTTTGAATCGTTGAAAGAAAAGAAAAAAAGTAAGGGTACAATCGGCGAATTACTGAAACATCCGAAAGCGGTGCTAACGGTTGTTGGCTTAACACTTGGTGGAACACTGGCATTTTACACTTATACCACTTACATGCAAAAGTTTTTGGTCAACACCGTCAAATTAGACAAAGATGTTTCGACGCTAATCTCCTTTATGAGCTTATTGATTTTTGTAATTCTGCAGCCACTGTTCGGCGCTTTGTCTGACCGAATAGGGAGAAAGCCCCTATTAATAAGCTTTGGAATCCTTGGGACGATTTTCACCGTTCCTTTACTTACAGCCCTTAGCGGTAACCATTCTACCTGGACTTATTTTTTCCTATTGATGGCGTGCTTAATCATCGTAAGCGGATATACAAGTATCAATGCAATTGTAAAAGCCGAATTATTCCCGGCCGAAGTGCGTGCGCTGGGAGTTGGGCTTCCTTATGCATTAACAGTTGCTCTTTTTGGCGGAACCGCAGAATACATTGCTTTGTGGTTCAAGGATATCGGACATGAATCTTATTTCTACTGGTATGTAACAGGATGTATTTTTATTTCGCTGCTTATTTACTTATTTATGAAAGACACCAAGAAGAATTCCAGGATAAATGAAGATTTGAAGTAAGGGAACAATCCGTCGCGGACCGTCCTACTGCATTAACCCATTCAATTTAAGAGCAGAATATATGCATTAAGGGAAGTTGCAATAAGCAGCCACAACAAATAAGGAAGAACAAGAAGTGATTTCATTCTCATAGCTGCCCCGTAACGGAATAAAAAGGCTCCCACAACGATTGTCAGTGCGGTAATAATGATCAATCCTGCACCAACCTGGTGAAAGTAGAAGAAAACGGGATTCCAGAGCACATTCAGAACCCATTGAATACTGAAAAGGGTAATCAAAACTTTCCGGTTGTGAGTAATTTGATAAATGAATGCCATGTAAACCGCAAAACAGATCATAATGGTTGTCCAGGCAGCGCCGAAAACCCAGCCTGGTGGAGTCCACGGAGCTTTATTGAGGGATAAATACCATTCGGAGGAAACTCCGGAATTGGTGAACAGTGAACCTATTCCCAAGGCTGCAAAATTGATAACTAAAAAAAGGATTATTCTCAAAATCATAAAACCATCCGTTTTCACCTTTGCGAAAGTGCAAAAATGTTTTTTCAAGGTACAAAAAACGGAAGAAACTCCTTAAAAAACCGTTTGTAAGAAATGTTAAGATGATTTATCCGAAATGAATAATCAAGTCCTTCTTATCAGCCACACAATCCCTGTAAGTTCTTATAACTAATGAGAGTATCTCCACAAATTCTTTGAAGAAACTCTCCGTTAATTTACCGTACTCTAATTTGGTGCGGTATTCCGGTACAAACTCGTGTATATCCGATTCACGTGAACGAATGTATGCTTGTTGAATTTCATCCATATCAATATTTTTATCAAAATCTTCAAGGATTTTACGAAGCGTTTCACACGAATAAGAACGATAATAAAGTTCATGATCTTTTTCAAGAAATCCAAAATCATCAAAAACTGCAGGAGAATAACGTTTGAAATCCACTGCTTCATCATACTCGTTATCATAATTGAACCAAACTGTATGAATAAAAAAAGGAAGTGCTTTCAGTCTGCCTTTGTCGCTCATAAATTTCATCGCATATTCCAGGGGCCACACTTTATACAATACGTTAGATTTGATACTGTACACCGATTCTCCGAATTGTTGATAGAGAGGGGATATATCTTCCTTTAAAACATCCAGATCAACTATGAGTTCTGAAAAATCTACTTTATATGCGGTGTAGTAAAGTCCCATTGATTGATTTTGATTTAGCGGATAAACATAATCAAACTTCTTTAAAGAATTGTTAAAGGCCATGGATTTGAACGGTCACTGGCAGATTTCCTGTATTATTGCGCACGATAATACACAACGATTATACTAAAGCTTCAGTGAAAGCACACACAAACACGATGATAAAACAATTCACACTCGGTCTTACACTTTTAGTGGGACAACACTTAATAGCTCAGACATCACCGGAACTCAATTCAGCAGAAATCCTTCTGGGCATCAAAAAATTAAATACCGTTGGTTCGGTACTTTATGTTGCTGCTCATCCGGATGACGAAAACACACGACTGCTTGGTTATCTTGCCAAAGAGAAGAACTTCCGCACCGGTTATTTATCACTAACTCGGGGTGACGGCGGACAAAACCTCATCGGGAAAGAACAGGGTGAGGCATTGGGACTTATCCGTACACAAGAACTTTTAGCTGCCCGCAGAACAGACGGAGCAGAACAATTCTTTACACGCGCCAATGACTTTGGGTTTTCAAAAAATCCGGAAGAAACATTTACTATTTGGGAAAAAGAACAGATCCTTGCCGACGTGGTATTGGCCATTCGCCGTTTCAAGCCGGATGTGATCATCTGCCGTTTCCCCACAACGGGCGAAGGCGGGCATGGACATCACACCGCTTCTGCTATTTTGGCCATGGAAGCTTTTGACCTGGCAGCTGATCCAACTAAATTTCCGGAACAATTGAAGGAAGTGGAAGTTTGGCAGGCAAAACGCATTTTTTGGAACACTTTCAATTTTGGGGGGAACAATACCACTTCCGAAGATCAATTGAAACTGGATGTAGGGATTTATAATCCATTGTTGGGAATCAGCTATGGCGAAGTTGCCTCAAACAGTCGTTCTATGCACAAAAGCCAGGGATTTGGTTCGGCGAAACAACGCGGAGAAAGCATCGAATACTTCAAATTCCTGAAAGGTGAACCGGCTGAAAAGGACGTTTTTGAAGGAGTCAACGCATCCTGGAAACGCATTCCTGCTTCAATGGAGATTGAAAATTTATTGAATACCTGCATTTCGAATTTCAATCCGGAGCATCCGGAAGCTTCTCTTCCCAGCTTAGAAAGTGTTTACACCAAAATCAAACAACTCGATGAAAAAGATCCGAATGTTCGTTACTGGAAGAAACAAAAGCTGGCGGCCTGCCAGGATTTGATCATTCAGTGTGCCGGATTGTGGATGGAATCAACTGTTTCTGATTTCAGCGCAGTTCCCGGAGGCGAGATCACTATTTCGAACCAGATCATTGCACGAAATACCGGGAATGTGATACTGAAAGGGTTGTATTTAATTGGTCAGACAGATGAAATCACAGCACTTACATTGAATAAGAACAAATTGGAAACTATTGAGAAGAAACAAATTTTGCCAAAGACAGGTTTTTATTCAACACCCTATTGGTTAGCAGAAAAACATACCGTCGGAATGTACTCTGTAACTAATACTGAACTGATCGGGACACCGGAAAACCAAGCTGCAAAAAGTGTTATTTACCATATCAGTATAGATGGTATGGATTTCGACGTTGAGCGCGGATTGGTTTTCAAATCAACAGATCCGGTAAAAGGTGAAGTTTATCGTCCGTTTGAAATTCTGCCTCCGGCAACTATCAATATTACCGACCAGGTTTTTGTTTTCAGCGCTATTACTTCGAAAGAAGTTTCATTCGTAGTAAAAGCTAACCAGGCGAAATTAAAAGGAACCGTGAAAATTGCCGTGCCTGCCGGTTGGAAGATCGAGATCAAAAATCCGGAAGTGAACCTGGAGAAAAAAGGCGACGAACAAATTGTAAAGGCAACCCTTACTCCCGATAAAAACGGAAAAGACGGACAGTTGCGCGCTTCGGTTTTAGTAGATGGAAGTGAATACACCAAAAGCATCACACGCATCGAATACGATCACATTCCTTACCAGTTTTTCCTAAGCGAAGCAGAAGCGAAAATCGTATTCCTGGATTTGAAGAAGACCAAAAATAAGATTGCTTACATTCCCGGAGCAGGAGATAACGTGGTAGCTTGTTTGACACAAATTGGTTACGATGTGACTTTGCTGACGGATGAATTGCTTGCAAAAGAAGATTTAAGCGTTTATTCCAGTATTGTGACGGGTGTCCGCGCTTATAACACCAATGATCGCATGCCCATCTATTACGATAAATTGATGGCTTACGTGCAGCAGGGCGGAAACTTGATCGTTCAATACAATACCAACAACCGCATTGCACCGATGGAAACAAAGATCGGACCTTTTCCTTTTACGATTTCCAGGGACCGTGTAACGGATGATAACGCCGCAGTAGAATTTACCAATCCGAAACACCCGGTTTTGAACACACCGAATGTTATCACACAAACCGATTTTGAAGGCTGGGTGCAGGAGCGTGGAATTTATTTCGCTACTGAAATGGATTCGCACTATGAAACAGTATTTTCGATGCACGATCCGAATGAAAAACCAAGTGCCGGAAGTTTGATCATTGCAAAACACGGAAAAGGAAATTTTGTTTATACCGGACTGGTATTTTTCCGCGAGTTGCCGGCAGGTATTCCGGGAGCTTACCGTTTGTTCGTGAATTTGTTGAGTCTGCCTCAGAATAGATAAAAATCGAAAACCGCAGGGGTAAGTCGCGACTTACCCCTGCGGTTTTAAGACAAGAAAAAAAAATAATGGAAGAAGATCAGGATCATAAAAACTGGAATTGGGCGTATGCCGGAGTGATTGGAGCATTAGCGGCTTTGATTGTCTTCTTTTACTTTTTTACACAGCATTTCTCATGAGCGCAATAGACTGGATTGTACTGATCATTACTTTACTGGCTGTAATCGGTTATGGATTGTATAAAAGCAAGAGCGAAAAAACCTTAGACGGTTATTTCAAAAGCAGCAATTCCATGAGCTGGATCCTGATCCTGCTTTCTATCATGGGAACCCAGGCGAGTGCTATTACGTTTCTTTCAGCACCAGGACAGGCTTACACAGACGGAATGCGCTTCGTGCAGTACTATTTCGGTCTACCGCTGGCAATGGTGGTTTTATGCGTGACTTTCATTCCGATCTACCATAAACTTAAGGTTTTTACAGCCTATGAATACCTGGAACAGCGTTTCGACCTGAAAACACGCTCACTGGCTTCCGTTTTGTTTTTGGTGCAGCGTGCACTTTCTACCGGGATCAGTATTTACGCACCATCCATTATCCTTGCTTCTTTACTGGGATGGAATATCTATTACACCAACCTGGTCATGGGCGGATTCCTGATCATTTATACAGTAACCGGTGGAACGAAAGCCGTGACATATACGCAGATGCAGCAATTGATCGTGGTATTTATCGGGATGTTCCTGGCGGGCTACCTGGTGGTCCAAATGCTTCCCAAAAATGTAAGTTTCACCGATGCTTTGCACGTAGCAGGTAAAATGGGAAAACTGAATGTGATTGAAACAAAGATCGACGTGACTGATTCAGAATGGTGGAAAGACAAGTACAATATCTGGAGCGGATTGATCGGTGGATTCTTTTTGGCACTCTCCTATTTTGGAACAGATCAGTCGCAGGTTGGACGTTATTTGTCGGCCAAAAACACCAAAGAAAGCCGAACCGGTTTGTTGATGAATGGCTTGGTAAAAGTGCCGATGCAATTCCTGATTTTGCTGGTAGGAAGTTTGGTCTTCGTGTTTTACATGTTCTTCCAGTCACCGATCTTCTTTAATCAGAAAGAAGTGGATAAAGTACTTGCTTCCGAATACAAGACAGAATTCCAATCGTTACAGATAAAGAATGATTCTTTGAACACCATTCGTCAGACGCAGACAACCCTGTTGGCAAATGCCCTGAAGGGAAAAGATGCAGCCAGGATCGACGGTTTGCAAAAAGACCTGCTGCAGATCGAATCACAAACAAAAGTAGTTCGGGAAGATGCTTTGGCAGTGATGAAAAAAGCGGATAAAACCGCGGATACCAACGATACGAATTATATTTTCCTCTATTTCGTAGTGGAAAACCTGCCGAAAGGGTTGATCGGTTTATTGATTGCGATGATTTTCCTGGCCGCCTGGGGAAGTATTGCCGCTGCTTTGAATTCATTGTCTTCCACAACAGTCATTGATCTTTACAAACGCATGTGGGTAAAAGACAAAACAGAACTCCATTATTACAAAGCATCCAAGTGGTTTACATTCGGCTGGGGACTTTTCGCCATTGCAACAGCTATGTTTGCCAGTAAACTGGGAAGTTTGATCGAAGCGGTGAATGTATTGGGCTCTTTGTTCTATGGAACAATCCTCGGAATCTTTTTAGTAGCATTTTACCTGAAAAGAATTGGTGGAAAAGCAGTTTTCTGGGGAGCGATTATTACAGAAATACTGGTGATTGGGATTTATGCCATCGATGTAATTTCTTTCCTGTGGCTGAATGTGATCGGGTGTTTACTGGTGTTGCTTATTGCAGGGATTATTCAGTTGTTCCTTCGGCCGGAAAAACGAATCGAAGAAGAAGCCAAATCAATCGGCAATCGGGATCTGCCAAGCAATTGACCAGGTCCTCCCCCTTAGTCCCCCTCCAAAGGGGGAACTGGATCGGGCTTCGATTGAAACGTTTTGTACAACTAAAATAATCAGTTTTTGAATTTCCGATCTTTAAATAAGAGGGATTTCAAAATCTCCCCCTTTGGAGGGGGACGCAAGGGGGAGGAAAAACAAAAAGTCCTTCCACCGAAGCGAAAGGACTTTCAAATTCTTTAAATGGGATTACTTATTCTCAGCCAATAATTTCTCGCCTAAAGCAATGTAATCATCGTTCTTAGCCTCTTTTGCCAAAGCGATTGATTTCTCTGCACTTGCTTTACCTGCTGCTTTATCACCCAATTTGTACTCGATGCGAGCTTTCAGATTGAACATGTAAAATGCTGTTGGATTCTCCTCTGTCGCTTTTGTAGCCCAAGCCAAAGCTTGTTTCATATCTTTCCCGTTGTCAAAATAGTAACCCGCTGCTCTGAAGTATTCCGGTTTCTCGGATTTCATGGATGCTTCGATGCTTTCAATGACACGAGCGTCGATATCTGTAGTCATTTTGATTGCAACAACCGTGTTTTCCCACAACAACATCAATTTTCCTTCCGTTGCAGAAATATCCCCGATGTTGATCATCAACGTTTCCATTTTCATTGGGATGCTGATTGCTTTTACTTTGAAACGCAATACTTCGTTCTCCGTTTTGTAATCTCCTACATTTCCGTTCAAAGTAAGGTCTTTGTACAACATGATCTCCCAGCTGTCTTTGTTTGGAATCGTGTATAAACCGTAAGTTCCGGGCTTTACAACATTTCCTTCCAACTTCACTTCATCTGTGAAAGTGACTTTTGTGGTAGCATTTGCTCCTGTTCTCCAGATTTTCCCGAAAGGAACAACATCTCCGAAAATTTTGCGGCCTTTTACTGCTGGTCGGGAATACTCAATGGTTACTTCTCCCAAACCGAATTTTTGTGTAACTGTTTGTAATGGACTTGGTGCCGGTACGGTGATCTTTTGTGCAGCTGCTCCTAAAGAAAGCATTCCGAATGCCAGGAATAAAACTGCCTTGTTTGTCATGTTCATTTTCATATTGATTTAATTTTGCATGGTGAAAATAGGGCTTATTTAGCTAACAAAAGCGGATTTAACGTTTTGTTAAGGTTTTAGGAATTCAAGCTGTAATACGCATTTTAAAGATATGAAAAGGATTCGGCACTCCAGGGGTATTCATAACTCACTATTATTCCCAGGCGGATCTTTGCAAATTCGGAAAGCCGGTGTTTCTTTCCGTTCCTTCCTGCGATCACCAATTGTTCGGCCGCTTTTACGGTTTTTAGTTTTTGATTCTTATCAGCCAATCGAAGTTTATACTGAAGCGTACTTGTTGAAATTCCTGCCTCCGCAAACTTTTCCCTGTCCAAATCAATTTGAATAGTTGTTTTGATCTTCTTGATTTTAATAATGACGCAATTTTGTAAATATTCCTCCTTACAGACAAATTTGCGCTTTTTCTTTTCACTGCAACCAAGGATGAAAAAGACGAGGATTACAGACAGGAAGAAAAATGTTCTCATAAATGGCAGTTTCTTGCCCCGAAGATAATCAACTATCCGGAACAAAAAAAGGAAACAATTGTATTCACATATTCTCCAGGTTATTGTCCCTCTTCTGTTTTAACTGCTTGTAAAAAGAAGGCGAAAGGCCTGTTACTTTTTTAAATTGGTTGGATAAATGGGCAACGCTGCTGTAATTGAGCTTGTAGGATATTTCAGTCAAATTCAGTTCGTCATACAGTAACAGTTCTTTGACCCGTTCGATCTTATTTACAATAATAAATTGCTGAATGGTCATTCCTTTCACTTCAGAAAAAATATTGGAAAGATAGGTGTAATCATAATTCAGTTTTTCACTGATGTGGTCTGAATAATTGACAGTGATTGCTTCCTCCGAGTAATGGATCATTTCAACAATGACACTTTTAATCTGCTCAATCAAAATACTCTTTTTATCCTCCATTAATTCCAAACCGGAAAGCTTTAAACTCACTCTCAATTTTTCACGGTCTTCGTTTGAAATCTCATCCTCAATCTCCACCACCCCTAAATTAATGTCCTCAGCATGTATTCCGATTTTTTGCAATTCTTGCTCTACAACCATTTTGCATCGATGACTAACCATGTATTTTATATACAGTTTCAAATTATGGAAGATTAAATAAATAGGGTGTAAAACAATCGTTCAAATTGGTCTTTATCTCCGCAAGCTTTTTTTAAATCTGGTTTTAGCGGGAAGTGGTATTGACTCGTAATTCTGTTCATAACGAATCGTTTGGCTTCAAATTTATGTATTTTCATTCTGTACTTCGAGGCGTTTTTCTTTGAGTTTTTTATAATAGACAGGAGTTAAATCCGTTACTTTCTTAAATACACGTGTCAATTGTGCTGCATTTTTAAAGTAGAGAGCTTTAGCAATTTCACTCACCTTCATGTCCTCGTATAGGAGCATTTCCTTGATGCGTTCTACTTGCTGTATTAGAATATATTGTGGTAAGTTAATTCCATGTACCTCTGAAAACAAGTGTGTAATCTCTGAATAGTCAAACTTTAATTTTTCGATCAGATAATCAGGATATTCCTTCGTTGGCATTTCAGGATGTTTATAAATCAAGTCGGTAATTGCTGCTGAAATACGGTCCATTAGCTTCGTGTTTGCTTCATCCAGCACTTCGAACCCTAATTTCAGGATCCGTTTTTCGAATTGGTTTTGCTGTTCCTCTGAGAGTTTTTCCTGGAATTCAACCAGCCCCAAAGTAATTCTGGGCATTACGACACCCAGTTTTTTCAGTTCGATCCCAACCAATTTCTTGCAGCGCAGGCTGACCATGTATTTGATATATATTTTCAAAATTGGTTGTATTTGAATGCTCGTGAAAGTACAGCAATTTATTTCATTAACCAAATGCAAATTAATGCATGGTTTAAAAGTACTTGAAACGACTTCTTATACAAAACACAAGTCATCCGATAAAACTTATCACATGACTTGTATCCCGTTAATCAATTTCAGAATCCTGTAACCGAGGCAGTTATACTTTGTCGGTTATTAAGTCCAAACCATCACTGGCTTTATCCTTCAACTTATCTTTCAGATCTTCCGCATCTTTCAAAAGCTTTGCCCGGGTATTCTTCCCTTTATCGGGAGCTAATAAAATTCCTGCGGCTAAACCCACTGCTGCTCCTGCAACTAAAGATCCAACGATCTTTGACGCGTTACCGGATTTCTTCTTTTTCTTCTCTTCTTCTGCTTTCATATTTAATGATTTTTTAATGATGAACTTAGCTAAACGCCCTGCTAATTTGATTCCTGCATCCATTTTCTTTTGTGTTTTCTGATTGGTAATAACTGTCTGATGATTGCAATGAGCCCCACAACTAATATCAAGTGAAAGAACCCTCCTTCGTGATAGCGAAAATGTCCTATCCCCCAACCACTAATCACGAAGATTGCTAAACCGGTCAAAATGCTATTCATGATCGTTGAAATTTCGGGTATCGCTTAAATCTTAAAACCAATCGTCAATTGGACGAACTGATTTCTATAACGCGGCGTTGAAGATGTTCCGTCGCCTCTGTTACTTTGAAAATCCCAACATGCTCTTCCTGAAACAACTACGTGATAGATATTGATATCAAACCCGGTAGCGATTCCGAGCATATTCTTCCGAATATTGTCATTATCAAATTGCTCTTCCTGTGCTGAACTGTTATTCCCGAAGGAATATTCATTCCGTTCGCTTACCTGAAAGGAGATCTGAGGGCCAACCAAAACGGTCAGAAAAGGAAGCGGCTTGAGTTGAAACTGAATGGGAATATCGATCCAGTTCGTTGTTTTCTTATAAGAATAAGAAGTTCCAAGTAATGTCCCGGACGCCTGGAATCCTTTTTGAGAGAAAAGCACTTCGGGTTGAATCCCTATATATCTTCCGATCGGAATTCCTACAAAAACACCTCCCGCAAATCCCAGTTTAGCATCTGCATCGAAATCTTCTCCTTCTGAATCCCAAACATTTGATAGATTAGCTCCCACACGCAAGCCAACAGTAAATTTTTCACGACGGTCATATTTTTCTGATTCCTGAGCTGTTGCTGTAATTCCTAATCCGATTAGTGCGAATACGAATGATCCTATTTTTTTCATCTTATGGTATAAAACGTGGAAGTATTTCCACGGTGTAAAGGTGGTCTCATTTCGAGCTTAGAAGTTATAGACTAAAATCGAAAGCTTACATCAATCACAGATTTTGCTTTAAAGCTCAGATAAACCAGGATTCTTTACTTACCTCCACTTCGTACTTATCAAGCAGATCCAGCAAACTGATATTGTATTTCCTGATATCCGCAAGCCTGTTTTCAGAATCGTTCACACTTGTACGAAATTCCGGCATTTTGTTCAGGTACTTTGAAAGTTCGGGATGTCTGTTCTTAATTTCCATAATCCGATCCATAATCCGTTTCGTTTCCAGTTGATGCACTCTCTGCTTTCTGTGTTTGAAACTTATTAATCCGAGGAAGTAATGAAAGAAGTTTTGAAAACTCCACGGTGCTGATTTGTTGACTTGATTTTCCATACTTATCTGTATAAAAAAGGGATTCGCTTATGCAAACCCCTTCACTAAAAAATTCTCAGGATAACCACTCTAATATTGATTTTAGCAATAAAGGATATTTGTCCATGGGAATTGTTTATTGTTTTTAGATCTGCTGACGCAGTTCATTTATCGATCCGTCGCGGCGGATTCTCTTATTTCATGGTCCTTACTTTTCTTTATCAAGTTCTTCACCGGTATTCATGGAGCATTTCATAATTTCCGGCAAAGATTTCCTTTCGCAGAATTTGATACACATGAAGGCGGTAATTTTGAACTAACTCAAAAAAGGAAGATTAAACTTCACATTTATGGATGATGTTAATCACCTCTTCGCGTTTTTTATTCAATCTTATTTCCATTGTGCGTCAAAGGTGATCTTTAATCACTCCCGAATCATTACAGAGTAAAATGCCATTGTTACACAATTGTCACATTCAAAAAAAAATCAAAACATAAATTTCACCTGGAGCCTGCATGAAAATGGAGTTCCGGGTGTATAGTGAATTTCACTCACAGGCTGAGATTCGTCCTTTAGCCTTGATTCGGTTAAAAACTGGGTTTCGTTCCAGTTTACATTGAACAGGTTATTAACAATTCCGGTAATCACGAATGATTTATGCTGGTACCCCAAAGTAAAGTCGTTCACAAAATAGCCTTTAGCCAAAACGCTTCGGTCTTCATTGGCAGCTCTGTCTCCCATATACCGGTAAGAAAGTGTGGCGAATATTCCTTTTTTGAAATTGAACTGCACTTTTCCGTCCGAAGTAAAAACAGGAGCTAAAGGAATGTAATCCTGGCCTTTTGGCTCACCCACCGCTCGTGCATGTGAGTAGTTCAGGTTGGAATACAAAAACAACCATTTAGCCGGTTGAAAAGTCAACCCAACATCAAATCCCAATCGCTGGGAACGACCGCTCGGCTCTACTACTCCGGCATCTCCCACATATACAAATTCCTGCTCGGAAAGCAAGTACCATAAAGCTCCGTTGAACAGGAGATTTTTAGTGAGTTTCCAGGTAGTTCCCAAATCTGTTCCTAAAGCCAAAGGCAAAGCTTTTTTATTCAAATTATCGGATGAAAGTAGCACGCGGGCATCATTGGAGTGATAACCGATTCCCGATTTCAAATAGAGCTGCACGTTATCTGTCGCATTATACAACAGTGACAGTTTAGGAAGTAAAACGGTTTGAGATTTGCTTTTAGGCTGATAAATAGTGTCTTTCAGGTTGTTGTAATAAAAGTTTACATTATCTGCACGCAAAGCAGCACTGATAACAAAGCGATTCACTTCCAGTTTACCCGAAACATATCCGAAAAGATTTGACTCATTGATATTTCCCAGTTGAATCTGGTTTCTCAATTGGGTACGGCCAGTTGTTTGGGCCAAACCAATATTGTTAATATCATCGTAGCGGAATCCGCCGCCGCCAGTGAAACTGAAAGTTGTGTGTTCATTGAAAGAAATGGTCTTTTTGTATTCTGTTTTCCCACCGTAAATCTTTCTGCTTTCGTATTGGTGAATTTGATCTCCATTAATCGAATCTTCTAAGAAAAAGGTAAAGTTCGAGAAGAGGGAAAAATCATACATCGAAACAAAAAAATCGCTTTTCAATGAGGAGGAGGAATTGATCTTCTGGATTACTCCCAATTGCACATTTGTCCGGGAAGTATTTCCTCCTTCCGTATTGTCGATTGCACCAAAACGCGAAATTGTACCATTTGCAACAGCTCTTTCCGGTATTTGCCCGGATGCATTCCAACTGCTTTGAAAGGTGGATGCAGAAACAGTGATCTTAAAATTCGGGGAAATGATCCCGGTATATTTTCCGTAGAAATTGATACGTTTAAAATCCTGCGGAGATTCGAAATAGTTGTCTGTCTGCAAATAATCCGCTGCGAAATAGGCATTGTTGCGTTGGTTTTCCAAAACTTTTACTCCTGCCGTGATCTTTTTGTGATCGAACATCCCGTATTCTCCGGAAACAAAACTTTTAGTCAATTGTTCCCTGGTTTGAAAATCGACCGATCCTGCAGTTGCTAAATTTCCTTTTGTAACATCATAAGGTCCTTTTTCGAAGTTGATCTTGTCGATTACTTCCGGCATCACGAAATGAAAATCCGCATATCCCTGACCATGAGCATGAGAAACCATATTGACCGGCATTCCGTCTAATGAAAGTGCTACGTCTGTTCCGTGATCGATATCAAATCCACGCAGGAACAATTGTTCTGCCTTTCCACCACCGGCGTGCTGAGCGACAAACAATCCCGGAACCAGCGTCAATAATTCCTGGGCTGAACGAACGGGCTGTAAAGTCAAATTGATATTGGCGGTTTGAGTTAATTGGGTCCTGTTCCCGGTAACTTTGACTTCACTCAATTCCGTAACATTCTCAAACAACTGGAACAAGACGTTTTTCTCAAAATAACTTTCGTTATCGATCAGGAAAGTGCGTTTTTGATATCCCTGACTTTCGATCAAAATAGAATCACCCAAATGCACATCTGTCAGAACAAATTCTCCCAATCCGTTTGTCATACTGTATTTTACAGAACCGATCAGCGAAACTTTCGCGCTTTGAATTCCCTGGGACTGATCATCAATGACGATTCCATTAATTCCATGAGAAAAACCCGAATTTGAAAGCAAAAGGATGCTTAACAGACACATCAAACGCTTTCCAATTTTGGCAAAGAGGTCGTTATTTTTCATAGCGTAGGCTTAAATGAGAACGAAAATGAGATCCGCAGAGATCAGTCGTGACCGATCATCTGCAGATTAAAAATGAGGTGCGATTAAATCATCTTTTTTGCGCGATCAGCAAATAAATGGTCCTGGTACGGATCAATTGAAAATGCTTTTTTGATCTGCTTTTTGTCGTTATTGATTAAGCCGCTGATGCAGTACAAATCACCTTCCTGCTTATTGGTCTTCATAGCGATCTTAGCATGTTTTGCAGCATTCTCTTTATCTCCGTTCGCATAATATGCAAATGCCAGCAGGCGGTTCACATCAATATTATTTGGCCGCAGCTTGTATTCTTTCAAGCCCAAATCAAGTGCTCGTTTGAAATCCTTTTTGAAATCCAACAAGAAGAAAGCAAATTCCATGTTAACATTGTGCCCGGATTCGATATCTTCCTGGAACATGGACTCAATTCTGGGGATCAATCTTTTCACTTCCCCATTCTTCCCTTGTTTTTTGTATAGTTTAGCCTGGTCCATAATGAAACTGATTTCCGGAACGGCATTCAAAGCGATGGTATATAATGAATCTGCTTTTTTGTAATTCCCTAATTTTCCTTCAACACTTGCCATTCCAGCAATTCCGAATGGATAATTTGCACGTTCCTTGGCAGAAAACTGGTAATAAGCCATTGCCGAATCCAATTGATTGTGGTTTTCAAGCATTTTTCCCATCGTCACAATCGTCCAGCATTTGTATTCCGAATAAGGTGCTCCTGCTTCAATAGCCTGTTCCATGGATTTGATACTTCCTTTCATATCTCCGTATATTTCACGCAGGTAGGAAATCCGGCTGTATGAACGTAAATCCGGGCGAATGGAAATCATTTTATCACAATTTTTTACTGCTTCCTCGTAATTCCCGATTTCTACATTTGCATCTACTAAAACTCCGTATATTCCTGAATTCGTATTGTTTAAAGCCAATGCTTTTTCACCTGTTTTTAAAGCTTCATTGAATTTGTGCTGCGACAGCTGAACAGTTGATTTATAGAACAACGCGGTAAAATGCTGATCAGTTGTCATCTTTGCAGTATCCTTTAAGGTTTCGTTCAAAGTAACCAAAGCAGCATTGTAATAATACGGGTGCTCGCCTGTTACACGTGCTTCGTAGATGTAGATCTCTGATAGTTTGATCAAACTTTCGATCTTTGTTTTATCATTTTCAGCCTCAAAGGAAAGCTTGTTGAATTTTTCCCGGATCTTCAAAAACTCATCATAGGATAAATCTTTCTCACGTTCCAACAACTCCGGAATTTGGAAACCTTTTTTCACAGCAACCACTTCCTCTTCTTCTTTTGAAGAGTCGCAGGAGGAAACCAGTGAAGTGCTTAGTAACAAAGCAACAATAGAAAGTACGTAAAATGGGTATTTGTTTTTCATAATGTAGTTTTAAATATTTTTAAATCATTAGCAGAACTGGAAGAGATACGTAGCTAAGCACGTTTTGGATTTTAGAAACCGGGGTTTTTCTTCCCAGGAAGAAACGAATGACAAACTATGTTCAATGAAAACGCATACTGTAAACGTTGTTTATAGCTAACGGATCACTCGTTTATATTCTAATTGGCTTTCACAGAAATTCACTAAAACCCCAAGCTTTGACTTAGAAACAGCTAACTAATTAAATGTTTGTTCCAGATTTCATTATTTAACTGAATTGGTCAACTAGGTGGTAGAATATGAATTCCCAAAAACAAAAAAGGGGCGGAAAATTTTCCGCCCCCTATGTATTACATGTTGATTGATTTACAATTTTACAACCTTCACCAATTTACTTGCTTTTCCTTTCTGGCTTTTGATGTTTACACGTGCGTAATAAACACCATCTACCAGGCTTGAAGTATTGAATTCCTGCGTGTGCTTACCGGACGATTGTTTGGTATTCGGCATAACCGTTCCAACCTGCTGACCTGATAATGTAAACAAACGAATCTCAACTTGTGCATCGGCATCTAAGTTGTATTCAAAACTCACGGAACTTGTAAACGGATTCGGATATGCTTTGATCGCATATTTTTCAGCGCTTACCTCATTCTCAGCCAATCCTGCTGTTGTAGAAGGCGGAAGAATTGCCGGTTGTGTATAGTTGTAAGGTTTACCCAAACAGTTATCAGTTCCGCGATGAGGTGCTGCTACATAAGGGAATGCCGTTGTAAACGGAACATCATTTGCCTCAACACCTGTTGAATACGTCAAAACATCTAACAAGTCTGTTGTAACCGGATTTGGTCCACCTGCAGTATAATCATCATACCACAATCCAATAGCTGCCAAAACAACTCCGCCAACAGCCTGCAACTCAATTCGCGTTACATCATCTTCCAAACGGCGTCCGTTCGGGAATCCATCCATGTTTGGAATGAACTCCAGGTTTGTAGTCGTGTTGTAAGGAGCCTGAGTCAAGCCTAAAACTGCTGCCTGTACCAATCCTAAAGAACTGAAAGCCGGAGAGTTTCGTGGAGTTGCCGGAACCGCCATATTCAAACGCAGCATATCACCAAATGTTGGCAAGAAGTTGTTAATGAAAGGTTTTCCATTTGCCAGGGGATTTCCATTTTTCCCGGTAGCCAATTGATAAGGCGCTAAATTTGGAACTCCTGTATAGAAGATCGGCAAGATATCTACCGAACGTGGTTTTCCCTGACGAAGCAGGTAATTTCCAAACAGCAAAGTGTCCAAAGCTGTTCCTGCACCACCATTTGTAGCACGAATAGGCCATAAACCATCATTTGTGTTTCCGAAATCAAATGACTGCAATGTATTTCTTTGGATTCTCAATGGTGCAAAAGCAGGTACTGCTCCTCCAAACAAATCATCATCCATGTACAAAGCCAATTCCGGGTTACAGAAATTGTCTTCCATAACAGGGTTCTCGTTGTATGGAGTTCTTGAATTCCACTCATCTTTTTGTCCAACCGGAATGACTGCTTCATTGGTTAAAGGCATTCCCAAACGAGATACCTGGATCCAGTTTCCTGATTCCGCAAATGCACCTGTTGCAGGATTCAATGTACGCGTTTCCTGACGACTTGCAGATGCCCAAACACCAATTACGTAGTCGCTGTCCAAAATATTAGCAGCTGCACTTACCGGCTGACCGTTTTTCTGCAAGACAGAAACCGGTACCTGGATAGCAATAGTACTTACATTCAAACACTGCAATCCATCTTGCGGTGTACCACCATTTTGACGCGGAGCATCCCCCAAATCGAAGATTCCTCCTAAATCCACAAAGAACGGATCATCTGAAGGTCCACAGAACACTTTTTCGTTCATTCCGGTAGTTTCAATTGCGTCATCCATCAGGTTTTGGTAACTGTCGCCAACACCAAGAACCGGATTTTCAATGGAACGCGGACCGATATTTGGCGGAGGAACAACTCCAGCTGCAATTACCGTAGTAAATGCACCACCATTGATACTGCGTTCCATCAGGTACGTTGTTTTGTGATTTTCAGCTCCCAAACGAATATCGAAGAACGTATTAGGATCTTCATTTGTTTGAGAGAAAGTAAATCGGTAAGTGATATCATCACCGGCAGTTCCATCATTTTCAATGTGGATCTCGTAACGAATGTTCTCACCGAAACTGTAGTAATTCGGTCCTCCGTGCGGTACCTGCAGGGGAACATAATTCGCAATAATGGTAATTGAATTCGGATCATTCGGGCTTTTGAAAGCATACAAATCCGTATTATCCGCCAGCGGATCGTTTGCAATAAGCGGCGCTTCTCTGTGACTTGAAGCGAAGACCGTTCCAAACGGAAGCACCACAAATAAATATTTAATTAAATTTTTCATCTTTTAAAATTTTATGTGAAACTTCGATTAGTCTTTACCTACCCAAGGTGAAGCTACATAAGGGAATGAAGTTTTAAATGCCACATCATTCTGTTCCACTCCGGTAGAATAATTCAACACGTTCAACAACCTGTTTGTAACCGGTGATTGAGCAGAAGAAGATGCATTGTAATCATCAAACCACAATCCAATTGCTGCCAACACTACTCCACTTACTGCCTGTAACTCGATACGTGTTACATCGTCTTCCAAACGTCGTCCATTCGGGAATCCGTCCATATTCGGAATAAATTGAATCGTTGTCGTTGTATTGTAAGTTGGATCCGTTAACCCTAGTACAGCCGCATTTATCAATCCTAAAGAACTGAATGATGCACTGTTTCTTGCGGTTGCAGGTACTGCCATGTTCAAACGCAACATGTCGCCTCCATTTGGCAAAAAGTTACTAATGAATGGTTTTCCGGCAGCTAAAGGGTTTCCATTTTTCCCTGTTGCTAACTGGTAAGGAGCCATATTTGGAACTCCCGTATGGAAGATCGGCCATAAATCTACTGATCTTGGTTTTCCTGCTGCAGGTAATAACAACGTTCCGAAAACTGCATCATCCAATGCCGTTCCTGCAACTGCTGCCGAACCTTTCAATGGCCATAAACCATCTTGTGTATTCCCAAAATCAAATCCCTGCAATGAATTACGTTGAATCCGTAATCCTGCAAAAGCAGGAACTGCTCCTCCATAGATGCTGTCATCCATGTACAAAGCCAATTCCGGATTGTAGAAATATTCATCCAAAGTTGTTTCAGCCAATTCCTGGTAAGGAGTTAATGAATTCCAGAAATCTTTTTTACCAACCGGAATTACCGCTTCGTTTGTCAAAGGCATTCCCAAACGAGAAACCTGAACCCAGCTTCCTGCATAACCCTGGTTACCGGCAGTCAGTGTGCGAGTTGTCTGACGACTTGCTGAAGCCCACACTCCGATCACATAATTCGGGTCCAAAATGTTTGCTGCAGAAGAAACCCCCAAACCGTCTTTTTGTAAAACGGATACCGGAATTTTAATAGCAATTGAATGCGTATTGAATTTTGCCAATCCATCACGAACGACACCGCCGTTATTTTGACGCGGAGCATCTCCCAAATCGAAGATTCCTCCTAAATCCACAAAGAACGGATCGTCAGACGGACCACAGAAAACCTGCCCGCCTTCAGGAGTCGAGTAGATAGAACTTGCAATCAGTGCATCGTAATTAGGGGCACCTAAACCAACCGGAGCATTGCCGATCGAACGATCACCAATATTCGGAGGCGGCACTGCCAAACCGGACATGAACGGAGCAAACGTTGCTCCACCATCCGTACTTTTTTCGATCATGTAGGTGGTTTTCGCATTTTCCGCACCTAAACGAATGGCAAAGAAAGTCGACGGATCCTGATTCACCTTAGAGAATGTAAAACGATAAGTAATATCGTCTCCCGGCGTTGATGCATCATTGTCTACATGGATCTCATAACGAATGTTCTCCCCGAAACTGTAGTAGTTTGGTCCGCCATTTCGAAACTCAGTCGGAATGTAATTGGCAATGATCGTAATAGAATTCGGATCATCAGGGCTTTTGAATGCATACACATCGGTGTTATCCGCCAATGGGTCATTTGCAATCAAAGGTGCTTCTCTGTGACTCGAACCGTAGCTTAGCGAAGCCATGCTTCCAGCTAAGATAAACGAGAATAGAATTTTTTTCATCCTTTTCATAATTAATTAGTAAATAGACATTATCTCCTAAATGGAATTAGAGACGCGATACATACGCCCGGAATTGTATTTTAGATTTTTAACGGATGATTATTTTTTTTTCTTCCCGTTTATTTTTAAAAAATTCATGAAGACACCCTGTTTGAATCCACATACCGATTCCTCTCTACCACTCACCGATTTCATGTTCCCGACTTCAAATCCCACACCTACTTTTGATTCAGCAAACAAATGTTAAAAGTTACAGTTTTTTTAGTTCGGTATTTTCAGAACCAAAAAAACCAGTTAATTTTGCGGGACTAAATCCGGTTGGTAAAAACCCGGAATAACGAAACAAATATGACAGACGTTCAATTGACTCAAGACCAAAAAGAACTCATTGAGAGAATGGGGGTTTTTTATGAGCAACATGGAGTTCCGCCCATGGAGGCGCGTATTATGTCCCTGCTGGTTGTTTGCGATGAACCGGAATTGACTTTCGATCAGATTCGCGAACTGCTCGGAATAAGCAAGAGTACAACCAGTTCGGCGCTGAATATGTTATTGAAAACACAGCGAGTGGTTTACCGAACAAAACCCGGGGATCGAAAACGTTACTTCGCGAGCAACATTGTTAAATGGCAGGAAGGCTTTACGGAAAACTTTCAAAAGTTCTTTGAAGTCATCAAGATCATGAAAGAAGCATTGGCTCAGCGAACATCAAAAACTCCGGAATTCAACCAGCAGATGGCGGAATTCATTGAATTTACAGAATACATAAGCGTCGAATTTCCACGAATTTATTTGGAATGGACGAATCGTAATACACCAAATAATAAATAACAAACCAGTATGAAGGAAAAAACACAGAACCGTCACCTGAGCTTACTGATGCTGCTTGCCCTTTTGGCCGGAAGCATGAGCTTTGCCAGGGCGCAATCCGGTCAACTGTCGCTGCAGCAGTGCGTACAGTATGGCCTGGCAAAAAACAAAGGCGTGCTTAAGTCGAAATTAGAGATCGACCGCGCCAACGAAAAGAGAGCAGAAACACGTTCTGAGTATTTACCACAGGTAAACGGATCAATAACTTTCCAGGATAATCTCAAATTGCAGACTTCGATCCTTCCCGGAGAATTGATCGGACAACCCGGAACACAAGTTCCTGTTCAGTTTGGTACGAAATACAATACAAGCGCAGGAATTGATGCAAAGCAGGTGATTTACAACCAATCGCTGATCTATTCCATGAAATTGACGAAACAAAGTACCAAAGTTTCGGAGATCAATGCCAAAAAGACAGAAGAACAATTGATTTACGACATCGCAAGCGCTTATTATTCGGCACAGATTTCATTGACTCAAAAGAAATTGGTTGAATCAAACCTGGCACAGATAGATTCTTTGTACAAAATCACTCAAATTCAGTTCGAAAATGACGCCGCAAAGCAGTTGGACCTGGATAAACTGACGGTTAACAAGACCAATCTTCAAACGGAATTAATCACAAGCACCACGAGTTACGAACAACAATTGATGTTGCTAAAGTATTATATGGGAATGCCTTTGACTGATGCGATTGAAATTTCTGAAGTCGACATGAGCGGGCAATCTTCCTCCTTAATCAATACCGAATCGCTGGATAATACGGACCTTGAATTGGTTCAGACACAGCGCGAAATCTATTCGGTGACTTTACAGCAGATCAGAGCAGGTTATTTGCCTTCACTTTCACTGAGCTTTCAGTCCTCGGTACAAAACCAACAGAACAACCTGCGTATTTTCCAAAAGGATGCGCAATGGTTCCCAAATTCATACGTCGGTTTGAATTTATCGATTCCAATTTTCGACGGACTTGCCAAAAATTCCCGTGTGAAACAGACCAAGATCCAATTGGAGCAATCAGTTCTGGAAGAAGAATACCTAACTGAAAAGCTGAAAATGCAGCGCGAAAACGCAAACAATACCTTGAAGGCAAATCAATCAGCATTGACAAGTCAGCAAAGTAATATTGAATTGGCACAAAAAGTATATGGGATTACGCAAGCACAATTTGTGGGTGGAATTGCAACTATCACAGACCTGGTAAATGCAGAAAATTCTTTGAGAGATGCTCAGACAAATTACCTGAAAGCATTGGTACAAGTGAAATTGGGCGAGCTCGACCTGATCAAATCAACAGGAAACATCGGAAATATTAAGTAACCAAGAAAGTTCAATTTAAACATTTGAACATAAACAAAAGAGAGACATGGAAAATCAAGACCAATATAAAACATCCGGCCAGCAGCCAAAAAAGAAAAGCGTATTCAGACGCATTATTCTACCCATCCTGATCGGGATCGTAATTCTTCTTGTTATCATTATGAAACTGGGAAGCAACAAAGCAAAAATGGATGCAAACGCTTCTATTACCGAGCAAAAAATGACCGTTTTCCCGGTAACAGTTGCAGAACCGAAGATGGAAACTGTTACCCAGGATTTCGAACTGAACGGGAATTTCATTCCGGATCACCAGTTGAGTTTTGTTTCTGAAGTTTCAGGTAGAGTGAGAACATTGAGTGTCGAAAACGGGGATTACGTTAATGCAGGAAAAGTAATCGCAACACTGGACAACGAGCAAATTCGCATAGATCTTTCCTTGGCGAAAACGACTTTAGACAAAGCAAAACTGGACCTGGAGAAATTCGAGCGCATGGTTACAAGTGGTGCAGTTAACAAACAACAGGTAGAAGATAAACGCCTGGAGGTGAATACTGCAGATGCCAAAGTGAGAACTTTACAGCACAGTTTGAAACTAACAACCATTGTTTCCCCGATTTCAGGGGTTGTTTCAAATGTTTCCATTGAAAAAGGAAGTTATTTGGCACCGGGAACTGCTATTGCAGACATCGTAGATATCAAATCACTTAAAATGAGTGTGAAATTGTTAGATGTACAGGTGGTTCGCGTGAAAGCAGGACAAGCAGTAAACATCGTTCCGGATTTGTATGAAAATACGACAATTGCAGGAAAAATTGCTTCTGTTTCGCCACAGGCAGACGGATCAAAGAAATTTGACACAGAAATCCGTTTCACAAACCCGGCAAAAACTCCTTTGAAATCCGGAATGACCGGAAAAGTGAAATTCACTTTCGGCGGTACAAAAGAAGCTTTGACCATTCCATTGAAATGTTTGGTTGGAAGTATCAAAGACCCGAAAGTTTTCGTGATCCAGGGCGGAAAATCCAAGTTGACAAAAATCGAGATTGGTGCTGTGGACGACGACAAGATTGAAATCGTATCCGGTTTAACGCAGGGAATGAAGGTGGTAAAAACAGGTCAGTTGAATATCGACAACGGATCTAAAGTTAAAATCATCAAGTAAGGCACTAGTAATCATTAGGCAGTAGGCAATAGTTTACAGTGAAGAAAAAAACCTTCTATTCACTAGGAGCTAGTTACTATTTGCTCAAAAAATAAAAATATGTCAATTACAGAATTAGCCATAAAGAGACCGTCGTTGATCGTTGTGATCTTCGCAGTCCTGGGATTCCTCGGAATTATCAGTTATTCGAAACTGAACTACGAGTTAATGCCGAAGTTCTCTATTCCGGTTGTAACTGTTACAACGGTTTACCCGGGAGCATCTCCTTCCGAGGTTGAAAACTCAGTGACCAAGAAAATAGAGGACGCACTTTCAGGCGTGGAAAACCTGGACGATATTCAATCTACATCCATGGAAGGAATTTCTTCAGTGGTATTGATGCTGAAAAACGATTCCGATCCGGATAAAGCATTGCAGGAAGCTCAGCGAAAAATCAACGCCATTCTTTCAACTTTGCCGGAAGAGGTTCTTTCTCCTTCATTGGGAAAATTCTCCTTCGATGAAGCTCCGATCATGAACATTGGTGTAACAGCCAATATGCCGCCAACAGAATTGTATTCATTGGTAAAAGACGACATCTCCCCTTCCCTTGCAAAAATGGAAGGTATGGCACAGGTAACCATGGTTGGTGGTGAAGAACGCGAGATTAAAGTTCAGGTTGACCGGGAAGCATGTTCCAACTATGGAATTTCAATCCTGCAGATCACCAACGCAATTCGCAGTGCGAACCTCGAATTACCTACCGGAAAAGTAAAAAGCGATGAAAGCCAGGCCTTGGTTCGTTTACGTGGTAAATACAAGGACCTGAATGAACTGAACAACCTGGTGATCTTAAACGATCCGAAAACGGGTTCTCCGGTAAGATTGAACGAAGTAGCAAGTGTTACAGATGCTTCCAAAGAGATTAAAACCTTTAACCGTATCAACGGAACAAACTCTTTGGGATTGTTGATCCAAAAACAAACCGATGCAAACTCGGTGGTATTAAGTAAAAAAGTAAAAGAGGAATTCAAAAAACTGGAAGCTCAGTACAAGAAGCAGGGAATGAAATTCGAAATTGCTTCCGACTCATCCGACTTTACGATTGCAGCGGCAGACGCGGTTGTAACGGACCTTGGTCTGGCAATCTTCATCGTAGCATTGGTGATGTTGTTATTCCTTCACAGCGTGCGAAATGCATTCATTATCATGATTTCCATTCCGGCATCATTGATCTCGGTTTTCATTGCCATGTACCTGCTTGGATTTACGATGAATCTCATGACGATGCTCGCAATTTCATTGGTAGTCGGGATTTTGGTCGATGACTCGATTGTGGTATTGGAGAACATCTACCGCCACCTTGAAATGGGGAAAGACCGCAAAAAAGCGGCTTTGGAAGGACGTAATGAAATTGGATTTACGGCAATGGGAATTACGCTGGTAGACGTTGTGGTATTCCTTCCGCTGACTATGGTTGGTGGTTTGATCTCGAACCTGCTTTCCCAATTCTCATTGGTGATTGTTATTTCGACCTTGATGTCATTATTCGTATCCTTTACACTGACTCCTTTATTAGCTTCACGTTTTGCGAAAGAAACTGTTTTGACTAACAAAACGCTGGGTGGCAGAATCGTGATGGGCTTTGAAAAAATCCTGAAAAACATCACCACTTCTTATGGCCGGATGCTGACTGTTGCCCTGCGCAGAAAACGCTACATTACGGTAGCCGCATTTTTAGGGATTATTATTATTCCTGTCATGCTCGGACCATACATCGGTGGGGAATTTGTAAGCCAGGGCGACCGCGGAGAATTCGTAATCTCCCTGGAATTACCACAGGACGCAACCATCCAGCAAACGAACGCAACGGTGCAAAAGGTGGAAGATTACCTCTTCCATGACAAACGGGTTGTAAATGTATTTACCAGTGTAGGAACTGCCAGCGGAAATATGGGTTCTCAAAGCAACGCCAATAATAAAGCGCAGCTTACTGTGAAGATCATTGACAAAGAAAAACGCGACCAATCTGCTGCAATTGTTGCACAGCTGATGAAAAAAGACCTGGAGAAAATGCTCCCGGACGTCAAAGTGAACTCTGCTTCAGTGGGTATTATGGGTGGAGCCGATGATGCACCGATCCAGATCGCCGTTGCCGGAAACAATATGGATTCGAACTATGTAGCAGCTACTAAAGTAATCGAGACCTTAAAATCCATCAAAGGAACTGCTGAGGTAAAAGTATCCGTTGAATCCGGGAACCCGGAAATTACAGTAAATATCGACCGCGATAAAATGGCTGAACTGGGATTGACCATGAGCACGGTTGGTTCAACATTGCAGATGTCATTCAACGGGGACGATAATGCGAAATATACAGAAGGTGGAAAAGATTTTGACATCCTGGTGAATTACGATGACTTCGACAGAAAGAGCACATCCGATGTGAAAGAAGTTTATTTCATCAATGACAAAGGAGAACAGATCAAGCTGAGCCAGTTTGCAAGTATCGGCAAGGCAAGCGGCCCGTCCAAACTGGAGCGTAAAAACCGCATTCCTTCCATCACAATTACTTCCCAAGTATTGGGAACATCCAGTCAACAGGTAACGGATGAGTTTGCAAAACTGATTGAAAAGGATCCGCTTCCTTCGAATACGGTTTACACTTTTGAGGGAGATGCGAAAAACATGGCGGAAGCATTCGGAAACCTGTTATTGGCAATCCTGGCTTCTATTGTGTTTGTTTACCTGATCATGGTTGCCTTGTACGATTCTTATGTTTATCCACTCGTGGTATTGTTCTCCATTCCATTAGCGATCATCGGGGCTTTGCTTGGATTGGCACTGGCAGCAGAACCAATCAGTATCTTCTCGATGCTGGGGATGATCATGCTGATCGGATTGGTAGCTAAGAACGCGATTTTGATCGTAGATTTTGCAAACCAGAAGAAAGCCGACGGACACAATACGGTTGAAGCATTGATCATTGCAGGCCAGGCGCGTTTACGCCCTATCTTAATGACAACACTGGCAATGGTTTTCGGGATGATGCCGATTGCATTTGCTCACGGAGCGGGAGCTGAATGGAAAGCAGGATTGGCCTGGGTATTGATCGGTGGTTTGACCAGTTCGATGTTACTGACGCTGATCGTGGTTCCATGTGTTTACCTGATCTTCGATATTTTCAAACGCCAAATTTCAAACAAAAAGGCAAAAGCCTTGCTAAAAGAAGTTGATGTGGTCGCACTAGGGCACGAGTACGATCATAATTAACACCAATAACCAAAAGGAACGCCCTGACATTCATCGTCAGGGCGTTTTTTTGTTTTGTAGATCTCAAGTAAATCCATTTAGTGAGCACAAATACCATTCCCCGGTAATAATTGCATAACAACTGAATCCGAAATTTGTGGCTGAATATTTAGTTAAAGATTATGACAAAACATTTCTTACTGGTTATCAGTTGTTTTTTAACAGCTATTTCCGCAAAAGCTCAGGATATTGCAACTGCCCGTAACGCAGCCGTTGGAGCAACAGTAACCTTCAGAGGAGTTTCTTTGAATGGAGCGGAACTTTCAAATATCCGTTATATCCAGGATGCCACAGGAGGAATTGCAATCTACGGTTCTGCCGTAAGTTCAATCATTGAAGGTGATTCTGTTCTTATCACGGGAACAATGACCAATTACAATAATCTTGCAGAAGTAACTCCGGTTACATCCATGACTGTACTTGCCAATGTTCCTCTTCCTGCAGTTCAGGTAATCACGAACGTTTCAACGATTGATGATCAATATGAAGGCGAATTAATTCGTTTTAACGGATGTGTTTTTGCCAACGGGGGAGCAACGTTTGCAGGAAACACCAATTACAATGTAACGATTGGCGGTCAAACACTTCAAGTTCGAATTCTGAATGGAAATCCGTTGATCGGTCAGATCATTCCTAGCGGAACTGTAAACCTTACCGGAATTATGTCTCAATTCTGTTTTTCCCCAACTACAGGCTGTACTTCCGGTTATCAGCTGCTCCTAAGAACACTGAGCGACATTGAAACCACGTCATCCATTCACATTACACAGGCAATTGGTACTTCATCGATTACCACTACCGGTTTTGACATTGACTGGTCTACCAATCTTGGCGGAACAAACTCTTATATCAAATACGGAATAACTCCGGCACTGGAATTAGGGACCGTTTCTTCAGGTAATACATTGAACCACGTTGCTACTTTGACCGGATTAACCCCTGCAACGATTTATTACGTCCGTGCTTATTCTTTTAATGGAGCTGATAGTGCTATTACATTGGAACGCACTTTTGCAACACAATCACTTTCTTCCGGACAGATCAAGGCTTATTTTAACCGCATACCGGATGTGAGTTATTCCAACGGAACGAACGCAATTTACCTGAATCACAGAATTGCGGACACACTTGCTGCATACATTGACAGAACGCACTATTCACTCGACATCGCTATTTATAACTGGGACCATTCTTTGAGTGCAATGAAAATTATTACGGCTGTAAATAATGCCTATGCACGAGGAGTAAAGGTTCGCGTGATTGGTGACGGTAGTACGATAAACTCCGGGGTTGATGGTTTGAATAACGGTATTCCTGTTTTGACAACTCCGCAGGGAAGTGATTATACGATTATGCACAACAAATTTGTGATCATGGATGCTCATGTTAGTAATCCTGATCATCCGGTAGTTTGGACAGGATCTACTAACTTTACCGAAGGACAATTAGATGAAGATGCGAACAATGTGATTATTTTCCAGGACCAGAGTTTAGCTCGTGGATATAAAATGGAATTTGATGAAATGTGGGGAGATAGCAGCCAGATTTCCCAGCCAAACATGACTTTATCCAAATTTGGACAGTTTAAAACCGATAATACTCCTCACGAGTATATCATTGGCGGAAAACGTGTGGAATCTTATTTCAGTCCTTCAGACCAGGTAAACATGCAAATTCTGAATACCATTGCAACTGCTGATGATGACTTGTATTTTGCAATCATGGTTGTAACACGCTCGGATATTGCCTATGCTATCCGTGACAGAATTCAGCAGCAAACATTAACGGCAAAAGGAATTATTGACGATGCATCCACATCTGCAACGCCTTATGGAATTCTTTCTCCGGATATGGGTGCAAATCTGGCAGTAAACGGACACAATTGGATCTTTCACCACAAATACCTGATCGTTGATGCATCGAATACGGCTTCTGATCCGATCATTCTTACCGGTTCACATAACTGGAGTAACGGAGCAGATCAAAAGAACGATGAAAATACAGTTATTGTTCACGATGCTTCTCTCACAAATCAATATTATCAGGAATTTATGGGAAGATGGTGCGAACGGAACAATCAGATCTGCCAGTTAAGTTTGGATGAGCTTGATGCAATGCAAAATTTATTGGTTTATCCGAATCCTGCTAAAGCAGCATTTACACTAATGGCTTTAGGTGACGGAACGAAAGCTGAAATAAGCCTGACAGATATTACAGGAAAACAAGTTTATAATCAGCAAAAAGAAACCGAAATCGGAAGTAATTTATTCCAGATAGATACTCCATCACTTCAACAGGGGCTCTATTTGATCAATTATACGATTAACGGGCATTCATCAACAACACAGATAATTGTTGAATAGTCTTTTATTTACGAACTAAAAAAGCGCAGAGTTTAAGATCCTGCGCTTTTTTAGTTTTAATTTATTGGGTTTATGAGAAAGAATGCATCACAAAATCACCTTCTGCTTATAAACTCTCCCCGCTTTAGTTTCCAATACCACGTAATAAATCCCTTTCTGAATTCCTTCCGGGATAGAAATGATTGAAACTCCTTTGGTAATTTGCTGTTTGCTTGCCGCAACTTGTTGCCCGGCAGTATTAATCAATTGAATCGCTGCTTCCGTATCAAACTCAGATTTTACCCGGAGGTTTGTTTTTCCATCGGATTGTGTGGTGAAAATTGCCAGTTCAGAAGCTTTATCAGATTCGTTTACGTATAGTGATGCCGGATCGATCGTACCTTGCAGGTATTTAACGTTTGTCCCAATATTATCGCAGTATACAATGTGGAATTTCCCGTTTGAGTATTCAATATCCGGGCGGGTTTGCGATCCGGATGTACCGGCAGTCAGCGTATCGATATTCACACCCAAACCTGCTGTTCCGGTTACGGAGTAAGTAAAGAAAATGTCTGTTGCCGCGCCATTATTTCCCTGCCAAATAACGGCAAGTGTATCTCCTTTCCCGGCAATGATCGGGTAATTTTGAACCCCGGTTCCCATCGGGAAAAGTTGGCGGTGAATACCAATCTGTTGGGTTGCCAGGCTTGTAGAACTGATATAAACATCTCCGGCACTCATCCAGGTTGAAACCAGTGAATCTCCCATAATTACTCCTGAAGGCCCACTGGAAGGACAGGATGAAACAGACCAATTCGTTTGGTCCACTTCTTCGGCAGCAGTAAAGCTCGCACTTCCGTCCGTAGAATAACAGCCCCACATTTCACGGATATTATTGTCGTCATTGCGGAATAACAAAACATGTTCATCACCGGAAGCCACCACTTTGGCAGGACAGCAATCACAAACAAATCCGGTAACGGCTGCAGTTGGATTGATCGGAGTTTGGTAGGAAACCCCAAAATCTGTTGATCGTGCAATGGCATATTCCGGATCTTCCATCGCCGCATTGAAACGCATGAAATTGACTACCACATTTCCACTCGTTCCGTACGCAACTGAAGGAAAACGCGGGATGTCCGTTCCAATGTGATCTACCCGAACTGTGTCCTGAAAAGTTGATCCGCCGTCTGTTGACCGAACGGTATACACCTGTGCACCCGAAGCTGTTGGTTCTGTACTGAAGACCACAAAAACCATATCCTGTGATGCCACAATTTCTGCACCTGTCCAGGTTGCAAGGTATGGAATAACTCCCGCAGGATTTAATGCTAAAGGAGTTGTAAATGCGGATCCGTTCCAACGGGAAGTATAAATTTTATCGATCCCGCCGCTTCCCCAGATTACCTGCGGATTATCTCCTGAGGTGAGGGCAATGCGCGGATAAATATTGCTGTAAGTTGTTCCCACAGCTACATTAATCGGTGAATTCCAAAACGCACTTTGCGAAAATGAAAGAAAGGTGAAGCTAAAGATTGTGCTGATTCCAAGTACTAATTTCTTCATAGTCTTTGTTTTGAATAATGATTAAACCAACCGTTTGAGTAATCAAACGGACCCAACGCTTGCTTTATAAAGTTGGAGTTTAGCTGCAGAGATCAATTCGTGATCAGTTTCCTAAGTTAGGAAAAACAAGTGGGATGTGAAATAAAATTACTTTTTGACAACCTTTCATTTTCCCGGTTGTAATGTTCCTGTAACCGGTTCAATTCCCCTATAAAAACCAATTTTTTACTCAAAAGATGAAAATTCCATTTATTACATTTGAACGCATCCTGGCATGCAATTTAATCCTAATCTCTTCATTCACTCTTGCTTTTGGACAATCTAACCAGCTGGTGTTCATTAAAAACGAAGGCCAGGTTTCGGATCAGGCTAAAAACCCCAGAAAGGATGTTCTTTATAGCGGGATGATGGATAACGGTGTATTCCATTTAAAGAATAACGGAATCAGTTATCAATTTGTGAAACCCGACTTTGATCAAAAAATCAGCGCTATTATTCCAAAGAGCGGCACTTCCACCCCTTATAAAATACCGGTTTACCGCCTGGATATAAACTGGCTGAACGCTAATAAACAGGTGCAAGTAAATGCGATTAATCCCGTTGAAAACCGTTCTGACTTTCCTATGAATTCGAACACTAAAGAATATAAAGAAGTTTATTACCGGGAAGTTTACGCCCTTATTGATTTACACTACTACCACTCGGAGGGGCATTTGAAATACGATTTTGAAATGAAACCTTATGCCGATTATCGCCAGATTATTTTCGAAATTGAAGGAGCTGAACAAATCAGCCTTCAAAAAGACGGATCTGTTTTAATCCAAACGCCATATGGAAGTATTGTCGAACAGGCACCGATCGTCTATCAAAAAAACAAAATCATTCATTCTCGCTGGAAACTGCAAGGAAATCGACTGAGTTTTGAGCTGGACGATTACAATCCGAAGTATGCCTGCACTATCGATCCGATCGTTCGGGAATGGGGAACTTATTACGGCGGAAATGGCTGGGACGCTTCTTCAAAAGTACTTGTGGACGCAAACAACCAAGTGCTTCTCTGTGGTCGTTCAGCCAGCAATTCTTCCTTATCAATCGCAACTTCAGGTGCGCACCAGGATTCTATTGCAGGCGATTTTGATGCATTCCTGGTAAAATTCAATGAAAACGGAACCAGATTATGGGGAACTTACCTGGGTGGTCCGGGAGTTGAATATGGTAATGATATAACGGTTGACTTAAACGGAAATATTTACCTGGTTGGCTCCACCAATAACAACGATAATGCGGCCCTGACAACTTCCGGCTGCCATCAAAGCGTTTACGGCGGCGGAAATTATGATGTGCTTCTTTCCAAATTCTCTCCTTCCGGACAGTTGATCTGGTCAACCTTATACGGCGGCAACGAATGGGACGCAGGTTTTTCCTGTCAAACAGATGCAGCAGGGAATGTTTACATCACCGGCCAGTCGAATAGTACCAACCTTGCTGTACCGGGAGGCTTTCAGCAGACTTTTGACGGAGGAATTGCAGATGCATTCATTGCAAAATTCAACGCATCCGGAACGCTTTTATGGGGAACTTATTACGGTGGTCCGGATTACGACTTGAGTAAATCCTGCGCTATTGATCCAAACGGAGATCTTTACATCGCCGGTTACTCCAGCAGCGATGGAACTGAAATTGCAACTGCGGGTTCTCATCAACCAACAAGAGGTGGTCTTTCGGATGCTTTCCTGGCAAAATTCTCCCCAACAGGAAGCAGGATCTGGGCAACTTTTTACGGTGGTGCAGGATCAGAAGATGGCGGATATGGTTTTGAAGGATATTCTTGTATTTGTGATGCTTCAGGGAATGTTTACATGGGCGGAGTAACAGAGAGTTCCGAACCAAATGTGATCGCTACTTCAACCGGCCATCAACCGAATTATGGAGGAATCCAGGATGCTTTCCTGGTAAAATTCAATAATGCGGGAGTAAGGCAATGGGGAACTTATTACGGCGGAAGCGGCGTTTCACAGGCCTACTCATGTTCTCTTGATCAAGCCCAAAACGTTTATATGTCCGGCATGGCTAATGCTGATGACGGACCAGCAATTGCAACAAGCGGAGCTTTTAAATCAACGTGTGATGCAACTGATAATTTTTTGGTGGGATTTAATCCAAACGGTCAGCGGTTGTGGGGAACCTTTTACGGCGGTCAATCTTATGAAAATACTGGATATTGTGCTGCTGACAACCTGGGAAATTTTTACCTGAGCGGTTCAACGGATATGTATTCCGGTCAATTTCAGATCGTCACACCCAATGGGCATCAAACAGTGTGTCATCAATTCCAGGACGCTTATTTGGTAAAGCTTTCGGTGGACGCATCTGCCGCAATTAGTGAAATCGACCCGAACGAATTTTCGGTTTACCCAAATCCGGTGAAAGACCTGCTTCAAATCGGAAATCTAAACGCACAGGAAGCTGTTTCGGTTCGAATTTACAATGCTCTCGGAAAATTGGTTATGCAGGCAAATCTCGGAGCGGAATCAACTGTCATTGATCTTTCTTCGCTAAACAAAGGTTTCTACATGCTGAATTTTGAAAAAAATACTCAGTCTATTGGAACAGTTAAAATTGTGAAGGAATAACGGCGCGGATTCTTTCTGGTTTGGTTAAAAAAGCCGGTTGATGATTCTTCCGGCTCTTTTTAGTTTAAAATTTACTGATCCTTCAAATAACTCAATATCTCCGTTTTTTTTCTCCGGGAAACTTCAAAATCCTCCTTGCCGTTTTTCATCGCAATAACACAATCTACACCTTTGGAATAATGAAGAATATGATCAATATTAACAACTACACTTTTGTTGATTCGAATGAAATTCGGGTGAGCGTGAAGCAGAACTTCATAGTCCGACAGGGTTTTACTGGAAAGAATCTGCTGGTTTTCATCCGTGATTACTTCACAATAGTTTCGAACTGCCTGAATGTAGCAAATCTTATCCAAATCAACGATCAATACCTTGTTTTTCAAGTGAAAAGGAATTCGTTTAATCACGTGATTGTGTTCGTCTACAGACTGAACAAAATGGATGATATTGGAATTATCACCGAAATTGATGGAGCGTTCCACTTTTTCCACAGCGCGGGTCAGTTTGGAATGATCTACCGGCTTTAGGATGTAATCTATTGCATTGAAATCAAATGCCTGTAATGCAAACTCATCAAAAGCAGTGACAAAAATGACCTGGAAGAAAATTTTTTCAAACATGCGCAGCAGATCAAATCCCGTTCGTGTAAGCATTTGAATATCCAGGAAAACCAAATCGGGCTTTGTACGGCAAATGAGTTCATACCCTTCTTCCACGGAAGCACCATCGCCTATTAATTCTATTGACGGGCAATGTTCTTTCAGCATCGTGCTCAGGACATTTCGATTTGCTGCTTCATCATCAATAATTACGCTCCTGATTCCTCTCATCGTATAATTTGTTTAGCATCTCTAGTGAAAAGAAAATCCGGACTGTCGATCCGCATGGTTTTCCTGCCTCATCTTTCAAATCAATGAATTCAATGGAGCCTTCTGCCGGTGTATAAAGTTTATTGAGATTCTCGATTCTTTTTTCGATCAGCTTCATTCCTTTTGATTCCTTAAACGCCACTGCTTTTAACACCTTCGGATCTTTTGGAATTCTACCCACCCCATTATCCCGAATTGAAATACAAAGTTTATCCTTATCCATTTCAATGGAAAGCGTCAGTATTGGAGAAGCTTCTTCCGGCAAAGGTAAAAGCCCGTGCCAAATTGCATTCTCAATCAGCGGTTGTGTAATCAATGCCGGTATGAATAACTGATCCAATTGGATCGTCTCATCGATTTCCCTGATAAAAGCAAAACGGTTACTGAAACGAAGCTGTTCCAGGTCAATATACAGATCAATAATTTTCAACTCATTGTACAGGCTGATTACAGACTGATCCGAATAATTAAGCAGATTGCGCAGCAAGGCACTGAACTTGGCCAGGTATTGATTTGCTTTTGAAGTTTGATTTCGAATGATTAATTCCTGGATTGCAACCAGTGAATTTGACATGAAATGTGGATTGACCTGTGCTTTCAAAGCTGTGAGCCTGTATTCCGCCAAAAGTTTTTCCAATTGAATACGACGCATTTCCTTTTTCCGACGGGAATGCATGATCAACCAGCTGCATAAAATGGTCAGTACTAATCCAAGAATCAGCATGGAAACCTTAAAAAAAGAAGTTTGCCAAAAAGCCGGTTCTATATAAAACGTGGTGACCAAAGACAAATTATTCTTATGCGCCAAATTTACTTCCGGGTAAACCAATAAAGTATATTTTCCGGGGCTTAAATTCTGCAAATGGATTTGGGTTCCTTCTACTTTTCCTTTCGATGATGAAGGTCCCTGCAAGTCATAGTTTAATCGCTTAAACCATTCTTCATAAGCTATAAAATCAAAATTGAAATACAGGTCATTTTGCCGGTGATTCAATCTTTGAAGCTTATTTATCGGGAGTTTTTTATTTGCTGTTTCAACCGAAGATAAATACAGTTTGTAATTCGTAGGCCGAAATAATTTTTGAATGTTTACAGAACTCAGACCTGAAGAAGAACCGATAAATACTTCTTTACTAACAGGAACCATTCTCAACACCTCTTCATCCAATAATTGTTTCCAGGGTGACTCATTGTGAAGTTGATCCAATCTCTTTACAAATGCCCCTTTATTCGTGGATAGTAAAATCACCCGATCGGATAAAAAACTAACATCGTTAATGATCTGAGAAGGAAGACGTGTATACTGAATCAATTTGTTTTTTGGTGTCAATTGATAAAGTCCATTCCCCTTTGTGCACAACCAGATATTCTTTCCGGGATCTATTTTTATACTGGAAATATTTTTGCCTTTTAGATCACTGAGATAATCCGGTGAGGAAAAAGTAGAAGTCAGCCGGTAAATTCCAGCTGGTAGAATGACAAAAAATTCTCCCGAAGAACGCTCAACAACACCACGATTCCAAGTGTTTTGCCTGATTACTCTAAAAGATCTTCCATTTTTTTCTAACCTGGAAATAGAAGATCCGGTAATCATCATCAGTGAGCCATCTTTTGCAAGACAGAAGGCATATGCATTTGTTGTTCTCACTAAATCAACCAATTTGAAATCAGTGTTCAAAGTATATACTCCACCTTTTGTTCCGACATAAAGCCGGTTTTCAAATTCAATGATATCGTTGATACTTGTTGAGTTTCCTTTTAATTCAATTTCCCGAAGAATTTTATTTTCCCGAAAGAACAGTTTACCACTCGCCGTTCCGATAAACAGCTTTTCCCCGATAACATCTAATGCAGTGATTTGTCCTTTCAATCCCGATTCATTCTGATAAGAACGATTATCTGTATTCCGGCAATAATAAAGGCCTTCACCGATAGTTGACACCCATAACCCCGATTGATCGTCAAAAAGAACATCCGAAACAGCTACATTTCCCAAATAATGCTCCAAAAGATTCAAGTCTTCATCCAATTCAACCAAACCTCCGTTTGAAAGTGCCAGCCAGACATGGCCGTTAGGCCCTATCTTAAAATTGATAATTCCTTTGCCACAACTATAAGACTTTACAATCCCGTTTTTTTTATCAAGCCTGATATCATTAAAAAAAGAGAAATAACTGTTTCCATTGAATTCGTAGCCAAATGTTTTAGCAATAAAAATCGAATCCCGACGAATTACTCGTTTCAAATGACCGGATTGGTCTTTAACTGCCAATGACATTTGTCCACTTGGGTAATCACCTGTTCGAATGGAAATTAAGGGTTTGATTTTAGAAACAAGTCCGGAAGATTTGCTATTCTTCCTGATTTTTCGAATCTGATAACGCCCTTTTGGGACAATGTATGTCTTTTGAAAAGTGGTGAAATAGAGTTTCTCCTGTTTATCAAAGTATAAATTAAAAATCGGCAGTTTCCTGCGGCGAATTTCCTCCGAATACTTTTGCAGGCCTTTCACTAAAATTGCTTTGTCATTCATGATCTGGTAAACCCGACCTTGAGAATTTGCAATAAAGAGTTCTCCCGATCCGGAAGTCGCAATAGCATAAACCGCACTTTCCTTCAAAGGAAGATTCTCACAAACGGGTATAAACATACTTCCATTGTGTTTCACAATTCCATATTCGGTAAATACCCATATATAGCCTTTGGAATCCTGGTGCAGGTTATAAACTTCCATTGCCGGAAGACCTTGTTTGACACCTATATTATGGAAAACCAGCTTTTGAGAATAAGCAATTGAAATGCTCATCAAAAAGAGCAGACAAAGAATGATCGTTCTATTCAGCACGAAGTAAAAATAGTGATAATCAAAAAGGTTTTGATTACCATAGAATCAACGGATCAAGCCATTGCAAAGGTAAAAGAAACGAAAAAACCTTCTCCCGTGGTAACAGAAGAAGGCCTAAGAAATTAGGTGTCAGCCGGATATTTAATTTTTCCAATATCCGAAATCGTTGTTATTGGTGACTGAAAATCCTTCAGAAGTAACTGTATTGAATGAAGGCATCAAGGTTAGTGAGTATACAGCATTTGAACTTCCATGTCTGGCAAAATATAACTTCCCATTTCCATAAGTGGTATTAATTCCTGTACCAAATGTTCCTGGGATCCCGGTATAAGCATGATTGTCTCCAGGAATGCTAGTCAGGTTCGTTCCTATGAGTGTGTAATGCCAGGAAGCGACTCCTGAGGATGAGTAAATGGTAGATTCGTGTGAAAACACAAAATCATAGTTACCAAAACCATCCGGAACAAAAGTAATAGAACCGCCTTGGTATCCATTTCCAATCGGATTATTAAAAATCACAGGGCTGCTACCCCCAACAGTAATAGGCAGGGCAATACCTGTACTTGGATCAATTACATAAATCCGTTTGGAATTTCCGTAGCTAACTAAAGCATAAACCTGCAATGTCTGCGGATGGATCTCTATTTCTTCAATAGCTCTTGTAAATGTATTTCCGGAATAACCATCCATAATGGGTGTTGTGCCTAAATTACCTTCCAGGTATTGTGTACCCGAGCTGTTTTGATAGGCATAAATATAGTAGTTGGTTGTAGCTCCGCACCCAATTACCGTTCCTGTTCCCGTGTTACTTGAAGTAGGATACAAACCTGTTGGCTGCTGCCCCATAAAACCACCTGAAATCCCATAATAACCCGTTATTACATCAGTTGTACCGGAATAGCCATCATTCGACATTATTCCCTCACTGTGCAAATAAGATTTTTCAGTGGGTTTCTCAATACCGGGTTTCTTCTTCCCCGTTCCATTAGGAATAAGTTCTTCTTTTTTACAAGCTGTTAATCCCAGCGTTAAAATTCCTGCAGTCAACGCTGCAGTTTTAAATGTGATTTTTTTCATGGTGTATTTTTAAGTGAATGATATGCTGCAATTCTTTATCGCGAATGGAAATTGCAGTGATCCAAAATTCGAATACCTGCAGGTAAACTTCACTACCGCAGGATCAGTTTTTTGCACAAGCACAGTTGCCAATATTTGTGAAATGTGTGGATTTTGTAAGTTCTGCAAAATTATCTATAACACATCCCGGGCTATCTAAAGTGACCTTTACAGCCTCAGATTATTTAGAATCTACGAGAACCGCAGCTATGATTCAGATCACAAAAGAAGGTGTGCTATTGGAACGAACTTCTCTTGACTTTGAAAGTCAGGGAGTGCTCAATCCGGGTGTTATCCGGGAAGGAAACATCGTGCATCTCTTTTACAGAGCGGTAAAACCCGGAAATCATTCAACAATAGGACATAGCAAATTGGACGGTCCGCATGAAATTATAAGCCGTGAAGCAGAACCTGTCATTTCTCCCGAATTCGATTATGAATCTTTGGGAGTTGAAGATCCGAGAATCTGTCGCATTGATGGGGTTTATTACCTTACTTATACTGCTTATGACGGAATTAACGCTTTGGGAGCTTTGGCAACTTCCCGTGATTTGAAGCATTTTGAGAAACACGGAGTGATTGTTCCTCAATTCTCTTACACCCAATTTGAATCACTGACTAAAGGCGGCTGGGAAATGGGAGACCGTTACCTGGGATATTGCAATTCAGATCCGTTTATACTCGAAACTAATCGGGATAACTTCGTCTGGGACAAGGACGTGCTGTTTTTTCCGCGGCGAATTAACGGGAAATTGTATTTCCTGCACCGGATCAAACCGGATATCCAATTGGTTGCAGTCTATGAACTTGAGGACCTGACTCCCGAATTCTGGGAAGATTATGTTTCGCGCTTGAAGGAAAACACCCTCCTCTTTCCCAAATATGATCATGAAATAAGCTATATCGGTGGCGGAGCTCCTCCTGTTGAAACAGATGCCGGATGGTTGGTGATTTATCACGGAGTGAAATGCACAACTGAAGGAAACATCTATTCTGCCTGTGCTTCACTGCTTGATCTTAACGACCCGAAAAAAGAACTTGCACGTTTACCATATCCTTTGTTTGAACCCGATCAACCCTGGGAATTGCAAGGAGAAGTCAACAATGTCTGCTTCCCTTGCGGAACAGCTTTGTTCGGCGACACTTTATATATCTATTACGGCGCAGCCGACAAACAAATCGCCTATGCATCCCTGAGTCTTTCAGAACTCATTGCAGAACTCAAACTTAATACAATTGAACATGAAGTATCCTGTTAACAACAATCGATTCGCTCAACCCCTATTCCTGAGTCAATTTACAGAGCCCGATTTTAAGCTCTCCAAACTGGAAGTTCCCGTGGTTCTTCTCGTGACTTCTTATCCTCCGAGAGAATGCGGAATTGCAACCTATTCACAGGATTTATTGGAAGCTTTGAAACAGCAGTTCGGCCATTCTTTTGAGTTACAGGTGTGTGCACTTGAAACGAGTTTTATGGATAACCAGTATCCAAAAGAAGTGACACATACCTTACAAACAGACAGACCAATAGAATATATTGAATTAGCTGGTCAAATCAACCTGGACAAACGCATCAGTATGGTTTTGATCCAGCATGAATTCGGGTTATTCCACATGGACGAGGAGAATACTTTTTTAAAGTTCATCCAGGATATAGATAAACCGGTTGTTACAGTATTTCATACGGTGCTGCCAAATCCGGATGAAAATCGGAAAGTACATGTTCGAAACATTGGTTTGTTCTCGGATTCACTGATTGTAATGACCAATAATGCTGCGGAGATTTTAAAAAGCCAATATGCGATTCCTGCAAAAAAGATTAACGTAATAGCGCACGGAACGCACCTGGTACCTCATCACGACAAAGAGCAATTGAAACAGAAGTTTGGTCTGAAGGGGAAGAAAATCCTGTCAACTTTTGGTTTGTTGAGTTCCGGAAAAGGCATTGAAACTACTTTGGAAGCACTTCCACAGATTGTTAATCAACATCCGAATGTTGTCTTTTTGATCATGGGGAAAACGCATCCCGGAGTAATTGCATCTGAGGGTGAGGCTTACAGAGATTCATTAAAAGCAAAGGTTACTAACCTGAAACTGGAAGATCATGTCATTTTTGTAAACAAGTATTTATCACTGAAAGAATTGTTGGAATACCTCCAGTTGACAGATATTTACCTGTTTACTTCCAAAGATCCGAATCAAAGCGTAAGCGGAACATTCTCTTATGCCATGAGCTGCGGTTGTCCGATCATTTCAACTCCGATTCCACATGCAAAAGAATTCCTGGATTCCGAAACGGGGATTATTGTTGATTTTAATCAGGCACAACAATTAGCTGAAGCGGTTAAACAGTTGCTGGAAGATAAAGAATTAAGAGATCTGTTTACTTCAAACGGATTGGAACGCATTGCTCCAACATCCTGGGAAAACTCTTCGATCGCTCATGCTCGCCTGTTCCAAAGAATGACGAGCAATAAAATCGAATTACAATACGCACTTCCGGAAATCAACCTGGCACATTTCAGCCGTTTGACGGATCGTTTCGGAATGATCCAGTTTTCAAAGATCAATCAACCCGATTTGGATTCAGGTTATACACTTGATGACAATGCACGGGCAATGATCGCCAGCTGCATGTATTACGAAGCAACACTCGACGGAGCAAGTTTGGTTTCTATTCAAACGTACCTGAAATTTATTTCATTCTGTCAGCAGCCCGGTGGTGGTTTCCTCAATTATGTAGACCAGGACCAATTATTTTCAGATCACAACAAGGAAACAAACCTTTCAGACTCAAACGGAAGAGCCATCTGGGCTTTGGGTTATTTGATATCCAAACAGCATATTCTCCCGGAAGGTTTTGGAACACTGGCAAGATCTATTTTAGAGAAAGCGCTCAATAATATCAATGAGATGCATTCTCCCCGTTCCATTGCTTTCACGATCAAAGGATTGTATTTCAGCAACCAGCAAGAACGATCTCCACGCATTACTGCATATATCAAATTATTGGCAGACCGATTATTGGCTATTTACCGGCATGAATCGGAAGAGAACTGGCCGTGGTTTGAAAGCTACCTGACTTATGCGAATAGTGTTTTACCGGAAGCTTTGCTTTTTGCATGGAAAGAAACGGGAGATCATTTCTACAAGGTTGTTGCGAAGAAAACCTTTGATTTTCTGCTTTCATTGACATTCACTAAGACAGGCATTAAGCTAATTTCCAATAAAAGCTGGCTGCAAAAAGGTCATGAACCGGAAGAATTCGGTGAGCAACCAATCGATGTGGCTTATACTATTTTAGCCCTTGATCAGTTTTACGAAGTTTTTGGTATTGATTCTTACCTGGAAAAATCCAGATTAGCATTCAGCTGGTTCCTTGGAAACAATCACTTGTCAAGAATTATTTACAATCCGGGAACGGGTGGCTGTTATGACGGTTTGGAGCGGGAACACGTGAATCTGAACCAGGGTGCCGAATCAACGGTAAGTTACCTGATCGCTCGAATGACAATCGAACAACAACAAAAATCCAGTATGTCTCAGTCTAAAAAGAAACTATATCTGGTAGATAAAGAAACGAATTGAAATTAGATGCAGAAGAAAGCGAATGAACTCGTTAAACGCATGCAAACTGAAGGTCTGACACTTGTTTTGGCTGAAAGTATGACTTGCGGATTAGCAGCTACCAAACTTTCCTCCTGTATCGGTGTTTCGAATGTGCTGCTTGCTTCGCTTGTATGTTATACACCTAAGGCTAAGATACAGCTTTTACAAGTGAAGCAGGCGGACATTCAAAAATACACCTGCGAGTCGCACGAAGTGACCAGGCAAATGGCGGATAACTTATCCAAACTGGTAAAAGCTGATATTTATGCCGCAATCACCGGACTTGCTTCGTCAGACGGGAGTGAAACCAGTGAAAAACCGGTTGGGACTACTTTTTATGCCATCCGCTACAAACAAAAAACAACCGATTACCGGAAAGTATTTCGCGGGAGTCCGTTGGAAATCAAAACAAAGGCAGCGGTTTATTTGTACGATCTTATTTTGAAACTGGTAAAACAAGAAAACAGCTAGCAAGAACGTAACTCTCGAACCAGCTGCTGCGACACTACCGGAAAGTATTTCGCGGAAGTTCTGTGGGAATTAAACCGGTAAAAAAATAAGGGCATTCCGGCTTAGCCTGAATGCCCTTACAAATCTTGATGTCGTTTACTATCCTGTAGTGTATCCTCCTGTGACGCCAGACACTACATCCTCCGCTTTATTCTTTACTTCACCGGCAAAATCTTTTGCTCCTCCCATGAGTTTTGCCCTTGTATCTTTTCCTTTTGCAGGTGCAAGTAAGATACCTGCTGCCACACCTACTGCTGCACCTGCAGCCAATGACATAATTGTTGTCGAAGAAAAACGAGATCCCCCCGTTTTTGCTACATCTGTTGCTGATTTCATACTCATTAATTTATTGATGATAAACTTTAAAAATGTACCTGTTCATTCAATTTCGTGTCCAAAGTTCTTTTTTAAATGAACAATTAATCGTTCTATTAAAGGTGCGTTTTTGGCCAAAAAAAAGCATTACAAAATAATGCATATCTATTGTATAAATCGCACTTTTGAAGCGGTTTCATTCGCCTGTTTCCTCATGTGGTGCATTGACCTTTTTGGATTGCGAAGAACCAGCCTGGCGCAGGTAAATGGAAAGATAAATGATTGCAAAGATGGACAGGAATTCACTTTGCCAGTTTTGAAAAGACTCGAACCAGAATTTTGAATATCCCAAATATGCGAGGGGAGCCGTTAGCGGCTTTCCTTCCAAATATTGCTGCTCGTTATAATCCAGGAAACTACCGTACCAGTGCAAACAAAATGAAAGCAGGAATAGCAGGAATAAAACAATTGATAAAGAATGCTTATAAAAAAGCAAGGCTATTCCACCTTTTTTCACCGGCCACGGGGAATCTTCCAAAGGTTTGCATTCACCATCCTTATCCCTTGGCGGATCTTCCATTGGGCGTGATTCTGATGAACCCTCCTGCCTCATGTAAATAGTCAGGATTACGAACAAAGCCATTTGGAAGAATTCACTTTCCCAATTTTCAAATGTTGCCTGAAGGAAATGTCCGCTTTTGAGGTAACTACCCAAGCCGGTAGGTGGCCGTTCGTAGGTTTCTAAAAAATCATTGTGCTCGTGCCATCCGGTATAAATTTGTCCTGCCAGCGAAAAGATCATTAATAGCAGGAAAATAATGGAAAGAACATTTCGTTTAAGAAAACCTTTTTTTTTCATGTTCCTTTTAAATTATGGATTCCCTTCTCCTCCGCTGGCCCCATAAATCTGACCGGTCGCATAACTGGCATCAGCTGCGGCAAGTTGTACGTAAATAGACGCAAGTTCTGCAGGCTGTCCGGGCCTTCCCATAGGGGTCTTCGCGCCAAATTCCATTAATTTTTCCTGGGTTGCACCGCCACTTACCTGCAAAGGGGTCCAAATTGGTCCGGGTGCTACGCCATTGACGCGGATTCCTTTCGGTCCAAGTTGTTTTGCAAGTGATTTGATGTAATTGGTTGTAGCAGCTTTCGTTTGGGCATAATCATACAAATCTTCTGACGGATCATAAGCCTGAACTGAAGATGTCCCAATAATCGCTGAACCCGGTTTTAAATGAGGTAAAGCAGCTTTTATAAGCCAAAACGGCGCATAAATATTTGTTTTCATCGTTGCATCGAAGTCTTCGGAGGAAATATCCAAAACAGAAGGACGGGTTTGTTGTCTGGCAGCATTGTTCACCAAAATATCAAGTCCGCCAAGTGCAGCTACTGCATCGGAGATCAATTTTTTGCAAAATTCTTCATTTCGTAAATCACCGGGAAGCGCAATTGCTTTTCGGCCCTCCGCTTTAATCAGTTTAATGACTTCAACGGCATCTTCTTCTTCATCAGGGAGATAATTGATTGCCACATCAGCACCTTCCCGTGCATAAGCAATTGCAGCAGCGCGCCCCATTCCTGAATCACCGCCTGTAATCAATGCTTTGCGTCCGTTCAACCGCCCGGAACCTTTATAACTTGTTTCGCCGTGATCCGGGCGCGGGTCCATTTTACCGGCAAGGCCAGGCCAGGGCTGTGATTGTTTCTTAAACGGAGGTTTCGGATACTTTTTAGTTGGATCTTCTAATGCTTTGGGTACAACCAAAGAAGGTGTTTCTCCTTTTGCCAAAACCGGCGTTACTGCAACAGTTGCCAAAACTGCTCCAATACTTCCAAGCGCCTTGCGGCGATTCATTGCATGTTCTTCGCTCATTTCTTCCGGATTTAAATTTTTTAGTATAGAAAAGGGAGAGTCTAACCTTCATCTCAAACTCTCCCTTTTGCTACTTAACCCACACTACCACACATGGACTACTTAAATCTTTTATCAAAAATAAGCACCATGGAAAGAGAACTGTTTACACATTGCCAATAGCGATTTACATAATTCTTAGAATTGTTAAGAATCAGGATTACTCCCCTTTTCAGAGATCTGTTTTCTAACTGCGTACCGCTATTTTCTGCAGCTGTTTTGCATTTTCATATCCTGCTTCATAATAAGTATTATTGAAATAGATGCAGCACCTTTTAGATTCACCCGGGATCTCTTTATAAAATTGCTCCAGCTGACCGGTTTCATAGGATGATTTGAACAAAACAGGATTTCCATGCAATCTCAGGTAAAACTCCTCACTCGTATGCATGAAGAAGGTTTCCATTCCCGGAAAATCCACGTTGCAAAAAGTGATGTTTGCTTCTTCCATTTTTTGTTGAACGGTTGGATTCCACCAGGAAATATGCCGGAATTCTACCACATTTTCCGGAAGATGCGGGATCATCTCAAACACCAAATTCAGGTTCTCTTCCGAATATTGAAAAGAAGGCGGCAGTTGAAACAAAAAATGTATGCATTTCTCTTTTAAGCCTTCCCGGATCAGCGCCTGAAAATCAGTAATCAATAACGCAGATTCTTTGAGTTTTAAAAGATGTGTGATCTGTTTGCTCATTTTGACCGAAAAACGAAAATTTGCCGGAGTAGCAGCGTAGTATTTTTCCAGGTCCGAAAGCTTTGGTGTGCGATAGAAAGTTCCATTGAGTTCCACCGTATTAAAGACCGTGCTGAAATATGCCAGCCAGTCTTTTGGCTTTATGTCCTCCGGGTAGAATTTCTTCTTCCATGCCGGATAGTAATATCCCGAACAACCGATGTATTGATTTTTACTCATATTTAAATCTTTTTTATTTCCTACGGACATACACAGAATTCCTTAACAAAATACAACACAAACGATTTTTAATCGCCGATTCAATATCTTAACTTAGAGAAACACTTCCACCGGGATATAGTATTCAGTAAATCAGAAGTTATGACACGAGAAGCAAAAAAAAACGAGGAAGAACAATTGAAGCAAGACAACGTTTCAGGAATCAAAGAAACGGCTAAAAAAACGGATCGCCGGAATCCCAAAAAAGGCCTTCCGATAAATAGCCCGGGGCGCGAAAGTTCCAAAGAATAACAATTAGAACAAACTCAGCTGTCCGTCATCTTTGGGCGGCTGAGCTTTTCCAAAAATAGTTCTCCCGCCGTAGAGATGAGATTCAGCCCTTTCTTTTGCAATCGCTTTGTCGAATAGTCCTTCATCCGGAACAAATTGTTGTTCAACTATCCTGCTCACCAAATGCAGGTTTTTAATAGCCTGGCTCTTGTCGGAATTTCCAATTTTAGCTTTCTCAACAGCTGTTTGGAGAATTTGGATCGTTTCATCGTAAACAGTCGTTGGCACCGGGAACGGATGACCATCTTTTCCACCATGAGCAAATGAGAATCGTCCGGGATCGGTAAACCGGGAAGGCGTACCGTGGATAACTTCACTTACCAAAGCCAATGATTGAATGGTTCTCGGGCCTACTCCTTCCAACAAGAGCAGCGATTCAAAATCACGTAATCCTTTATCATGAGCCATCGCCAAAACACTTCCGAGCCGTTTCAAATTCACATCTTCCGCTCTTAATTCATGATGTCGGGGAAGAATGAGTCTTTGCACTTCCGGAATAATTACCGACGGTTTTTCTGCAACTAACTCCAATATTCCTGTTTTGGCCGAATCCGCTTCCTTGTCCGTCAAATTCAGGATCTCGCCCTGGTTTTTTCCATAAATGAAGCTATGTGGTGTTTCGATAAATGATTTAATACTTTCCGAATGCCAATGATAACGGCGGGCCATTCCTGAGGAATCATCCATTCCCTGTTGAATGACAGTCCACTCGCCTTCATTTGTGACCACAAAGCTGTGCATGTAAATCTGGAAACCATCCTGAATGGCATTATTATCTACCTTGGCAGTAAGCCTGCTTGATCGCACCAATTCATTGCCGTCAAGACCGGTTTTGTCCGAATATCGAAGCAATTCTGCGGGTGTATTCCGCGAATGTTTTCCTTTTCCTCCGGCAATGTAAATTCCCAATTCATTAGAACGGTAATTCACTGCTCCTTTCAAAGCTCCCATCACAGAAGTTGTAATACCGGATGAATGCCAATCCATGCCCAGAACACAACCAAATGCCTGGAACCAAAACGGATCACTCAAGCGGCTCAACACTGCTGATTTTCCGTATTCCTGAACAATTGATTCCACGATAGCTCCACCAAGTAAACGCATGCGTTCAGCCAGCCACGGTGGTACTTTTCCGTAGTGCAGCGGAAGATCGGCATAACGCCGGGAATCGAAATAAAGTTTGGGCATATACAAAGTTACGGAAGTCGCTTCAACACGCACGCCCGACAATTGTTAAAAAACCAGTTTCAGCCAAAAAAAAGGCAGTTGTAAGCTGCCTTTTTGGTAGAATTATTTTTTCTTTCCCGTTGTGGAATCTCCA